>NZ_JCANWX010000018.1:0-4422 GCF_059553375.1 Williamsia sp. z71 | reverse complement strand
CATCACCAGACATGGTCCCCCTTCTCCCGAAGTTACGGGGGCATTTTGCCGAGTTCCTTAACCACAGTTCTCTCGATCGCCTTAGTATTCTCTACCTGACCACCTGTGTTGGTTTGGGGTACGGGCCGTGTCGCCACTCGCTAGAGGCTTTTCTCGGCAGCATAGGATCATGGAATTCGCCTCATTCGGCTACGCATCACCTCTCAGGCTATATGTGTTCCGGATTTGCCTAGAACACGCCCTACAGGCTTACACCAGTACAACCACTGACTGGCCCCACTACCTTCCTGCGTCACCCCATCGCTTGACTACTACCAGCTAAGGTCCTGTGCAGCCGGTCCCAGACCACCCGAAGGTGGAAAAGAACTTTTTGGACAGTTAGTACAACTGATTCATCACGGGCGCGACTACACGGGTACGGGAATATCAACCCGTTGTCCATCGACTACGCCTGTCGGCCTCGCCTTAGGTCCCGACTCACCCTGGGCGGATTAGCCTGGCCCAGGAACCCTTGGTCATTCGGCGGCGAAGTTTCTCACTTCGCTTTCGCTACTCATGCCTGCATTCTCACTCCCACACCCTCCACACCTGGATCACTCCGATGCTTCCATGGATGCAGGACGCTCCCCTACCCACCCACACACCTAGCCAACTGTTCGCAAACAGAAGGCGGGCTATTGTGTGAGTGCCGCGGCTTCGGCGGTGTACTTGAGCCCCGCTACATTGTCGGCGCAGGATCACTTGACCAGTGAGCTATTACGCACTCTTTCAAGGGTGGCTGCTTCTAAGCCAACCTCCTGGTTGTCTTCGCGACCCCACATCCTTTTCCACTTAGTACACGCTTAGGGGCCTTAGCCGGCGATCTGGGCTGTTTCCCTCTCGACTACGAACCTTATCGCCCGCAGTCTCACTGCCGCACTCTGACTCACTGGCATTCGGAGTTTGGCTGACGTCAGTAACCTTGTAGGGCCCATCGGCCATCCAGTAGCTCTACCTCCAGTGAGGAACATGCGACGCTGCACCTAAATGCATTTCGGGGAGAACCAGCTATCACGGAGTTTGATTGGCCTTTCACCCCTACCCACAGCTCATCCCCTCCATTTTCAACTGAAGTGGGTTCGGTCCTCCACGACGTCTTACCGTCGCTTCAACCTGGCCATGGGTAGATCACTCCGCTTCGGGTCTAGACCCGGCGACTGGAAACGCCCTATTCGGACTCGCTTTCGCTACGGCTGCCCCTCACGGGTTAACCTCGCCACCGAGCACTAACTCGCAGGCTCATTCTTCAAAAGGCACGCCATCACCCACCATCGACTCAACGATGCATCGGCTTTGACGGATTGTAAGCGCACGGTTTCAGGTACTATTTCACTCCCCTCCCGGGGTACTTTTCACCTTTCCCTCACGGTACTAGTCCGCTATCGGTCACCAGGGAGTATTCAGGCTTATCGGGTGGTCCCGACAGATTCACAGCAGATTTCACGGGCCCGCTGCTACTTGGGTGTCTACTACAACAGTTGTCATGTTTTCGTCTACGGGACTCTCACCCTCAACGGCAGGCCGTTCCAGACCACTTCGACTAACACAACAATTTTTTACTGTCGGCCGATCCGGCAGAATCGACAAAATAGATCCCACAACCCCACACAGACAACCCCTGCCGGGTATCACATCTGCATGGTTTAGCCTCATCCGCTTTCGCTCGCCACTACTCACGGAATCACATGTTGTTTTCTCTTCCTGTGGGTACTGAGATGTTTCACTTCCCCACGTTCCCTCCACACACCCTATATATTCAGATGCGGGTAACACGACATCACTCGTGCTGGGTTTCCCCATTCGGACACCCTCGGATCACAGCTCGGTTGACAGCTCCCCGAGGCTTATCGCAGCCTCCTACGTCCTTCATCGGCTCCTGGTGCCAAGGCATCCACCGTACGCTCTTAAACACTTACAAACATTTATCAAAACAAAAATAAAGATGCTCGCATCCACTGTGCAATTCTCAAACAACACACACCAACTACATCCAACACCCCAACCCACACTCTTCAGCGTGTGTTGATAACAGGCGGACCGCAATCGGCATCTATGTCTAACCCTAGAGACAAACACCTCTCTGCTCACGCAGAGGTGTGTTCCCTCAGGACCCAATAGTGTATCGATGCTTTATGTGGTCACCCACACAAACGCCGGCGCCACTTTCTCACGAAAGCTGACCGGCATTGTTAGTGTTTCACCCATTTGAGCTCCCACCACTGAACATTCGCCAGTGACGTGGGGCCACCACGATCCGAACGTTCCACAAGGAAACGCCGGTGCTGGTACAAAGCAGCACACAAGAGCGTGGTTTATGTTGCTCCTTAGAAAGGAGGTGATCCAGCCGCACCTTCCGGTACGGCTACCTTGTTACGACTTCGTCCCAATCGCCAATCCCACCTTCGACGGCTCCCTCCCACAAGGGGTTGGGCCACCGGCTTCGGGTGTTACCAACTTTCATGACGTGACGGGCGGTGTGTACAAGGCCCGGGAACGTATTCACCGCAGCGTTGCTGATCTGCGATTACTAGCGACTCCGACTTCACGGGGTCGAGTTGCAGACCCCGATCCGAACTGAGACCGGCTTTAAGGGATTCGCTCCACCTCACGGTATCGCAGCCCTCTGTACCGGCCATTGTAGCATGTGTGAAGCCCTGGACATAAGGGGCATGATGACTTGACGTCATCCCCACCTTCCTCCGAGTTGACCCCGGCAGTCTCTCACGAGTCCCCGCCATTACGCGCTGGCAACATAAGATAAGGGTTGCGCTCGTTGCGGGACTTAACCCAACATCTCACGACACGAGCTGACGACAGCCATGCACCACCTGTACACCAACCACAAGGGGGGCCATATCTCTATGGCTTTCTGGTGTATGTCAAACCCAGGTAAGGTTCTTCGCGTTGCATCGAATTAATCCACATGCTCCGCCGCTTGTGCGGGCCCCCGTCAATTCCTTTGAGTTTTAGCCTTGCGGCCGTACTCCCCAGGCGGGGTACTTAATGCGTTAGCTACGGCACGGATCCCGTGAAAAGGAACCCACACCTAGTACCCACCGTTTACGGCGTGGACTACCAGGGTATCTAATCCTGTTCGCTACCCACGCTTTCGTTCCTCAGCGTCAGTTACTACCCAGAGACCCGCCTTCGCCACCGGTGTTCCTCCTGATATCTGCGCATTTCACCGCTACACCAGGAATTCCAGTCTCCCCTGTAGTACTCAAGTCTGCCCGTATCGCCCGCACGCTTGGAGTTAAGCCCCAAGTTTTCACGAACGACGCGACAAACCGCCTACGAACTCTTTACGCCCAGTAATTCCGGACAACGCTCGCACCCTACGTATTACCGCGGCTGCTGGCACGTAGTTGGCCGGTGCTTCTTCTCCAGGTACCGTCACTTTCGCTTCGTCCCTGGTGAAAGAGGTTTACAACCCGAAGGCCGTCATCCCTCACGCGGCGTCGCTGCATCAGGCTTGCGCCCATTGTGCAATATTCCCCACTGCTGCCTCCCGTAGGAGTCTGGGCCGTGTCTCAGTCCCAGTGTGGCCGGTCGCCCTCTCAGGCCGGCTACCCGTCGTCGCCTTGGTAGGCCATTACCCCACCAACAAGCTGATAGGCCGCGGGCCCATCCCAAACCGCCGGAGCTTTCCACCACCAGACATGCATCCAGTGGTCATATTCGGTATTAGACCCAGTTTCCCAGGCTTATCCCAAAGTTTGGGGCAGATCACCCACGTGTTACTCACCCGTTCGCCACTAATCCACCAGCAAGCTGGCTTCATCGTTCGACTTGCATGTGTTAAGCACGCCGCCAGCGTTCGTCCTGAGCCAGGATCAAACTCTCCATGAAAACCTTCCAAAAAACGCCGACTCCGAAGAGCCAACGAGTTTCAAAAAAATATGTCCTGAAGAGATTTCATAATCCCAACCAAACAAAAACTGACACCACCACAGGACTCAAAACCTGCGATGGGATCAAAAAATTATCTAACTAATGCCGGCACCACACATCCGTCAACCCGACCAAACCCCAGACTGGGATTTCGTCACCGTGACAGACATACAGCACCTAAATTGGCACTAACAATCCATCGACACACTATCGAGTTCTCAAAGAACACACCCACATCCGATCTGCACACACCTTCAACAAGCGTGTCGTCCCGGCGGGATATTTTATTGTAACTTCCTCGTTGTCTCCGTCTCGGAGGCAACTTTTCAAGCTTACCGGACTCGCATCCGGTATGCAACTCGCTGCTCTCGCAGTCCGTCACCACCCGCGTTTGAACCCTCCACCGAAAGGCGGAGCACATTCACACTATGGGCGGTCTGCGTTGTTCCTTCAGGAAAAGACTTCCCTGTCGGTGTTCTCGGCTCCCGGCTT
>NZ_JCANWX010000017.1:0-23994 GCF_059553375.1 Williamsia sp. z71 | reverse complement strand
CGCCAAAAGTTGCTCCTATGTCAAGCGGCGGCGGTCTGAATGGCTCGTGGTTGGGGCGCAGTGTCGGTGATCAGGCGTTGATAGACGGTGCGGACCAGGCGGCGTCGGAGTGCTCGGAGGGCTGCGGTGGTGGAGTCGCCGGCGGCGCGGCGTTTGCGGTAGTAGGTGTAGCCGTCGCTGTCTTCGAGTCGGGTTTGGGTCAGGGCGATGCGGTGCAGGGCGGTGGTGAGTTGTCGGTTGCCGCAGCGCGGTAGCCGGACGCGGCCGGCGGTGTTGCCGGACCAGACCGGGATGGGGGCGGTGCCGGCGTAGTTGGCGTAGGCGTCGGCCGAGTGGAAGCGGGCGATGCCGGCGGTTTCGCCGACGATTTTGGCTGCGGTGAGTTCCCCGCAGCCGGGTAGCTGTAGTAGCGAGGGAACCAGTTCGCGGACTCGTTTGCCGATCTCGGTGGCCGTGGTGTTGATCCGGGTGGTCAGGGAGATGATCTCGTCGAGTTCTTCGCGGGCGATGTCGGCCAGCAGTCCGGTCTCGGTGGCCAGCTGTGCGGCGAGGATCTGTTGGTGTTTGTGCATGCTCAGCGAGCGTGGTTTGGGGGCGTAGGCGGGGTTGATTTCATGGACTCGCCACAGCAGTCGGTTGATTGTTGAGGTGCGTTGTGCGACAAACACTTCGCGTCGATCGACTAGTAGACGTATCTCGCGGGATCGGGGGTCGGCGCCGGCGGCGGGCAGGTTCGGTTCGCGCAGCACTGCCCGCGCGACGGCCAGAGCGTCGATGGGATCTGATTTGCCGCGGGTACGTGCCGAGGCACGGGTGTGGGCCATCATTTTGGTGGGTACCCGCACGGCGGTCTGGCCGGCGGTGAGTAGGTCGCGTTCGAGGCGGGTCGACATCTGTCGGCAGTCTTCGATGCCCCAGAGCAGGTCGGTACCGAACTGGGTGTGGGCCCATCGCATCGCGGCATGATGGCCGGCGGTGGTGGCCGGGGCGGTGAGTTGGCCTAGCTTTTTGCCGACGGGATCGACGGCAACAAATGTGTGTGAGCTCTTGTGTACATCGACTCCAACTACAACCATGGTGGTTGCCTCCTGATTTCAGAAACAGGGACCAGGGACGGTTGGGCCGGTCGGTGGGCAATCCTCAGTTGGGGGCGTTGCCACGCTCCTATCAAGCCACATCGGCCGGTCCTTCCCACCTGGTGTTGGCATAACTTTTGCAAGACCAGACATGCGCATCAATGCGATGCCGGCAGGCACATCAAGAGCCAAACACCAGGTGACCAGGACCCAACCACCGCTCAGGCGGCAACACAAGAGTCACACTGAGGGCACATCATCGGGGTGGGGGTGCTGCCCCGGTCCGCCGCGTGGCCGTCACTCGCGGACGAGGTAGAAGTAGAAGTGCTTGTCCCGCACGAGGCTGGTCTTGCCGTTCATGATGCCCATGACGTGGGTGTCGTCGACCTTTTTGAAGTGGTCGATGACGGGTTGACCGTCGTAGACCATCGACGCCGTGGTCTCACCGCGGAATTCCACCGCCCACAGGCTGGCCTCGCCCTTTCCGAGTTCTTTGTTCGAGTACAGATTCCCGTCCTCGTCGCGGCAGACCAACGGCTTCACGTCGTGGTAGCTGTCGAAGGTCTTTCCATGCCAATTGACCAGTTCGAGTTGGCCGTCCATGGCGTGGCCACTGGGCAGTTCGCCGCCCGACCAGGCACCGAGCATGAAATCCCGACCGATCGGTTCCAGACCGGCCCACAGGTCGTCTAGCAGCGCGGGATCACTGACCGCCTGGCTCTCCTTGAGTTCAAAGAACGTGGCGACAGCCTTGTCGTTGTTCATCTGCACCTCACTACACGTCGACGATCCCGGATCCGGCGGACTCTGAGAACGACAGTAGTCAGAAAACTCGTCGGCGACGAAATGTGGCCGCAATCCGTGACCATTTCAGAATGCCGCGCTGAGTATCAGCACCGTCCCGAGCGTTCCCATCACCGCCGCGACCACCACGTCGAGCAGTTGCCACGCGCGGGGCCTGGCAAACAGCGGTGCCAGGCGCGACGATCCGAATCCCAACGCTGCGAACCAGAGCAACGACGCCACGCAGGCGCCTGCGGCGAACACCCATTTGCTCTGCGAACCGTGGCTGTTGGCCACGGCACCCAACGTGATGACGGTGTCGAGGTAGACGTGTGGATTGAGCCAGGTCAATGCGAGCGCGGTGCCCACCGCCGCCCACCGCCCCGCAGCCGCAGTGCCACCGGCAACCTCCATCGCACCGGGGCGCATCACCCGGCGCGCAGCCAGCGCCGCCAACGCCAGCAGGTAGGCACCGCCTGCCACCGTCGCAATGTCGACGACCTGGGGATACGCCGCGACCACGGCACCGAGTCCGGCCACGCCCGCGAGGATCAGCACCACGTCCGACACGGTGCAGATCGCCACCACCGACATCACGTGCTCCCGTCTGATCCCCTGACGCAGCACAAAGACGTTCTGCGCACCGATCGCGATGATCAGGCCGGCGCCGGTCAACAAGCCCGCCATCGCGGGCACCACAACACTCACCCGACCAACGCTAGGTCGCCGACCTGATTGAATCCAGCGAATGTTTTTCAAGAACCATTAGAGTGACTGATGATGGACATCAGCAGTGAGGGCCTCCAGACACTGGCCACGGTGGTTCGCGAGGGCACCTTCGACGCCGCGGCGGCGGCCTTACATCTGACGCCCTCCGCGGTGAGCCAGCGGATGAAGGCACTCGAGAACGCCGCCGGAGTCATCCTGGTCCAGCGCACCAAACCGGTCCGGGCCACGCCGGACGGCGAGATCCTGCTGCGTCTGGCCGCGCAATGGGAACTGCTCCGGCAAGAGGCGGCCGCCGGCCTCGAAGGAAAACCAGAAGCAGGCCACAAAGACTGGCGCGATGTACCGCGGATACATCTGCCCATCGCCGCCAACGCCGACTCGATCTCCGTCTGGCTGCTGCCCGTCGTCGCGCAGATCCAGCAGACACATCCGGTGGCCGTCGAGGTGCTGCGCGACGACGAGAGCCACTCCACCGGATTCCTGCGGGCCGGTCAGGCGGTCGGGGCGATCACGTCGGATCCTCGACCCGTCCGCGGGTGCACGGTGCTGCCGCTGGGCACCATGCGTTACCTGCCGGTCGCCACCACCGAGTTCATCGCCACCTGGCTACCGAACGGTCTGCGGGCCGCCGACCTGGCCCGGGCACCGATGGTCTCCTTCGACCGCAAGGACACCATCCAGCTCGATCTCCTCCATCGGCTCACCCGCAAGCATGTCGACCCACCGGTGACCTACGTGCCCGCCTCGGTCGAATACCACCGCGCGGTCGAGCTGGGGGCCGGTTGGGGCGCGGTGCCCGCCGCGCAGATCGAGCCCGCGCTCGCCGCCGGGACCGTCAAGAAACTGGGCAATCACCATGTCGACATCCAGTTGTTCTGGCAGTACTGGAAATTGGGATCACCGATCATCAACGATCTGACCCGGTTGATCCAGGCGAGCGCCCGCCGTTTCCTGATCTGAGGGCGTCCCGGGCCCGGCACCCGCCGGCACCAGCTCTTCGATGCTCGGGGTGTCACGCAGCGGGTTCGCGATCTCGTCGTCGCGCAGACGGAAGGCGAAGAACGCGATCGCGGCCAGTGGGACCGGCACCAGTCCGGCGATGACAAACGTCGCCGTCAGTCCGATCCACTCACTGACCGGCGCGGCAATGGCCATCGACACCGGCATCAGCGCAATCGAGACGAAGAAGTCCAGACTGGAGATCCGGCCGAGCATGTGTGGGGGAACCCGCCGCTGTAACAGCGTGCCCCACAAGACCATCGGCCCATCGAACGCCATGCCGAGAACGAAGGCGGCGACAACGAAGACCCAGAGTTCGGTGGCGAGCCCGATCGCGACCAACGGCACCGAACACAGCCCCCAGATCACGAACATCACCGACAGATACCGCCGGGGCATCGGCATGGAGGCCAGGATGATCGCACCCAGTCCGGCGCCGAATCCGAAGGCCGCCAACACTATCGCATGGTCACCGGCATCCCCACCCGCGCGGTCCTTGATGGCGAACGGCACGAGCACCTCGATCGGTCCCATCACCATCAGCACCAGGACCAGCGAGTACAACAGTGTCGCCAGCAGCCAGGGTGTGCGCCACATGTAGCCGAAGCCCTCGGCGATGTCGGTGACGGTCCCGCGCACCAGGTCGGCTTTCGCGCGAGGTTCGTGAGTCGCCGGTGTGGGACGCATCAGAAGGTAGAAACCGCCCGACAGCGCCGATGCCACCGCCGAGCCGACTATGGCCGCCCCGGGCGAGGACACCGCGATGAGTCCACCGGCCAGGGCCGGTCCGGCTGCCTGGAAGATGGTGGGCCGCAACACGCCTTCGATGCCGTTGGCCGCCATCAGCTCTTCTCGCGGAACCAACGACGGGATCATTGCCGAGTATGTCGGGTAATAGATTCCGGTGGTGATACCGCCGATCAGCGACACCAGCACCAGGTGCCACAGCGCGATCGTGCCGGTCAGTGCGAGTACACCCACCCCGCCGATGGCGATGAGTTTGACCACCTCCAGCGCGACCAGGATGGTGCGCTTGGACATCCGGTCGGCCAGCACACCACCGAGCAGTGTCGAGGCGACCATGCCGACGGCGGCCACCGCGGTGACAAGCGACAACTGACCCGGGCCACCGCCCATCCCGATGACCTGCCAGACGACCCCGACCGTCCAGATCCCGTCCGCGAACATCGCCAGCACCAGACCCGCGCACAGCAGACGATACTGCGGATGCGCGAAGGGCTTGAGCGCCCGAGGCAGGCCAGATGGTGCGGTCACCGCACCAACTGTGCCCGATCGGGTACGTCGTACGCCAATGTTTTCCTCGCGGCCGACACACGAACTCGCCGCCACCGGATGACGGTGACGGCGAGGTGTGGCCGGATGTGCCCTACCGATCAGGTCAGTTCACACCGATGACTTCCTGCGCGATGGCAGCAAGGCGGGTCTGGGCTGCGGACACGACGCCCTGACGGTTCTTGTGCGCTTCTTCATAGGCCAGGACCGTCCGGATGTCAGCAGGTTCGGTGAGTTCCCGGAGCTGGACGATCACAGCGTTGACGTTCAGTGAGTCGTAGTCGTCGATCGGCAGGTCGGCCGGATCGACCACCCCGGCGGCCTCGCGGACCGCATGCACCGCCTCTGCTGCGTTGACGGCGCCCTGTGCCCGGGCAGTGTCCTCGGCGGCATCGAGCGCCGCATCCCGGCTTGCCCGAGCGGTCTTGCGGGCGGTCTTTCCGATGTCGGCGGCGCGCTCGGCGGCCTCGGTCACCTGTTTGGCGGCCGCATCACCGGTGGAGCTCAGCCGGCCGACGGCACCCTGGCCGGCTTCCGTGGCCAGCTTGAGTACGGCCTCACCGGACTCCTGAGTCCTGTCGACAAATCCCCCGAATCGGGTTGGCGCACTGCGAAGCACGTCGACAACGCGTTCGGCGCCACGCGCGGTGAGTGTGGCGGGGATACCGGCGACTCGTAGCGCCGTTCCACTTGCGGCCTGCAACGGGCCCCGGCGCAATGCCACCGGACCGCCGATGGCCTCTTCGGCAAGCAGTGTGGTGATCCAGTCGACGGTTGCCTGGTGGGCGACGATCAGCCGCTCGGCGAGTGAAACGATCTCGGGCTGACTCTCCGAGGTGGCCAGCGCCTTCACATACTTCGCCCGGTCGAGCAGCTGATGCTCGAGGGCGAGGTCGCCGAGCAATGCCTCATCAAGGGGCTGGACCTGTTCGGCAACGGCCTTGGCAGTGGCCGTCAACCGGCCCAGAACCGGACGCAGCAGGTCGGGGAGTCCGCCGAGTTCGCGGATTGCCTTCTCGATGGCGACGGCGCGAACTCGGGCATTCGCGGCGTTCTGGGACAGCTCCCGGCGCACGGCTTCTGTACGAGCCTGCCCGATTCGGGTTTCTGCCACCTGGATCTCGGTATTGGTCAGTGTCAACAACGTCCGCAGCTGGTTGCGCAGAGTGCTTGTGGAAAGGCTCATATCCGTCTCCTCTGATTGGATGGTCATCGATATTGAGCGTCCGGGACAGGCGTACCCGTAACCCCGTCGGATAAACGATGCGAGAGCCAGATCACATACCGCTTCTGACCTCGCAGTACGGTGAGACCGATCAGATGGCCGCCAGACAAGGAGATTGCGTGTCCGAATTGCACGAGGTATCGGGGCCCGCAGCGTCGGAACACTGGGGCCCGGTCTTCGTCGATCTGGCCGATCCGCGCACATCGACCGAGGAGCCAGTCCCCGGATGCCTGATAGCCGTCGATTCGACCGGCGGCTCACTCTCCGATGAGGCCGAACGGCTGGTCGGGCGCTCGACCTTCACCCTCACCGAGGCGGCGGCCCGCGATCGCCGGTTCGTCACGGTCGACTCGATACCGGCGACGATCGCCGCATTGACACAACGACTGACCGACCGGCCGGTCTCGGCGGCGGTCTGTGACGATGTGTTGCGGGCCGGTGAGACGGGCATCAGCACCTTCGCCGGGTTGATGACCGAGTCGCTGGCCTACTCGACGCTGCAGGCCGGAGGTGAGTTCGGCGGTTGGCTGGCCGAGCAGGGACCACGCAGTCTGGCCGATCCACCGCAGCCCGTCGTCGTCGACCGGATCGGCGACGTCGTCGTCGTCACCCTCAATCAGCCCAAGCGGCACAACGCGTTCAGCAACACCCTGCGCGCCGGCCTGATCGACGGCCTCACCGTCGCCCTGAGCGATCCGACGGTCACCGCGGTCGAGTTCCGCGGGAACGGTAAATCATTTTGTAGCGGAGGAGATCTCACGGAGTTCGGCACCTTCTCCGACCCGGCGGCGGCCCACCTGGCCCGCACCCGTTTCAGTCCGGCGCTGTTGCTCAACACGCTGCGCGATCGGCTCGGGGTGAACCTGCGCGCCTACACCCACGGCGCCACGATGGGCAGCGGACTGGAGATGGCGGCGGTCTGTGGGCACGTGACCGCGCATCCCGACACCGTGTTCGGACTCCCGGAACTCACCCTCGGGCTGATACCCGGCGCCGGCGGTACGGTCAGCATCCCACGACGCATCGGCCGCCGGCGAACCGCATACCTGGTGCTGAGTGGCCACCAGATCAGTGCCACAACGGCTTTGGACTGGGGCCTGATCGACGAGATCAGCGCCTAGCTGCCACCGAATCCGCATCGAGCCTGGCTCTAAGCCGTCCTGATCTTCGGCACCGCAAAGGATTCCGGGTCGGCGCGCTGCCAGTCGCGTTCCCATTCGGCACGCTCGGTGCCGCGGATCAGCTCCCCTTCGTCCAGCCACTCGAACAGATCCTCGAACGACTCCGCCGTCGAGTGACCGACCCGCCGCATCACCACGGCAGGCCCGAGATCATCGAAGCTGGTCAAACCCATCGCGGCCAGCAACTGCTTCGCCGACTCGACCGTTGCGCGTTGGTAATTGAAGACCCGATCGCCCTTGTCCTCGACATCGAGCGCCCGCGCTCGGCGGGCGTCCTGGGTGGCCACTCCCACCGGGCACTGGTTGGTGTGACACGCCTGCGCCTGGATACAACCGACCGCCATCATCATGGCGCGTGCGGCGTTGGTGAAGTCGGCGCCGAGAGCGAGAGCTTTCACGATGTCGGTGCCGCCCGCGATCTTGCCTGCCGCGCCGATCTTGACCTGCCCCCGCAACCCGGTGCCCACCAACGCGTTGTGCATCATCATCAGGCCCAGATTCAGCGGGGTACCGACATGATCGGCGAACTCCGGGGGCGCCGCACCGGTACCGCCCTCGGCCCCGTCGATTGTGATGAAGTCGGGCAGGATCCCGGTGCGCAGCATCGCCTTGCACAGCGCGAGCACATCGGTCCGGGTGCCCACGCAGAGCTTGAACCCCACCGGCTTTCCACCGGAGAGCCGGCGAAGCTCCGCCACGAAGTGCATCAATTCGATCGGATTGGAGAACTCGCTGTGTGCCGGCGGACTGATCACGGTGACACCCGGCTGGACACCGCGCGCCTCGGCGATCGCCGCAGTGACCTTCGCGCCCGGCAACAACCCGCCGAGTCCGGGCTTGGCACCCTGACTCAGTTTGATCAGGATTGCCTTCACGGTGGGCAGAGATGCCTTCTCGGCAAAGCGTTTTGGGTCGAACCTGCCTTCCGGGGTGCGGCAACCGAAGTATCCCGAACCGATCTCCCAGACCAGTGGTGCACCGTATTCGAGATGGTGCGTCGTCAATCCGCCCTCGCCGGTCTCGTGGAGGAAGCCACCGAGCGCCGCGCCCTTGTTCATCGCTCGAACGGCATTGGCCGACAGCGCGCCAAAACTCATCGACGAAATGTTGAAAAGCGGTGCGTCATAAGGCTGCGTGCACTGCGGTCCGCCGAGGCGCACGGTCGGGATGGTCCGGGCCATCGGCACCGGCGCCATCGAGTGCAGCAAGTAGTCGTAGCCCGGTTCAGTGATCTCGCGTTCGGTACCGAATGCCGCCTCGGCGTGTAATCCCTTGGCACGCTGGTAGATCAACGACCTGACATTGCGGTCGTATGGACGGCCGTCATAGTTCCGTTCGATGAAATACTGCTGCAACTCGGGTCGGATCGATTCGAGCATGAATCGCATGTGCCCGATCACCGGATAATTGCGAAGTATCGAATGCTGCTTCTGAAGAACGTCATAGACGGCAACCAGCAAAACGATGACCACGATCGCAACCGCAAACCACCACACGGTGTGCCGGTTGACCGCAGCCGCCAGCGTGAGCACACCAGCCGCAGCCACCAACCCCAGGAGCACATTGAACTTCACCATGGGTGGAGCTTAGCCGTGGCGTGCCAGCAGGTTTGACCACCTCACGTTCGCCACCAGGAACGCAGTAACCCGTCCCCGTCAGGCCTCGATCGCCTCTTCCGCGCCGACCCTGCCGAACACCATCGCTTCTTCGATCCGGTCGAACCGGTGATCGATCGCGTCCAGGACATAGTTGTGGCGGACATGCCAGGGCCGGCTGGTTCCTGATTTGGGCAGCACATGGCGTGCCCGCAGGACATATCCGGCTTGCAGATTGAACGCCGGGATCTCGCTGAGCGCTTCATCACCACGGTGGGGATAGGCGTGCGTGTAGCCGTTCGCGCCCATGTGCGCCAACAACTTGGCCACCGACTGTGCGGTCATGTCGGAGCGCAGGGTCCACGACGCGTTGGTGTAACCGACACTCCAGCCGAGATTGGGTACGTCTTCGATGAGATGGCCCTTGTAAACGAACCTGTCGTTGAGTTTGACCTCTGCGCCGTCGACGCCGATCCGGACGCCCCCGAGTGCTTGCAGTTGAAGTCCGGTGGCCGTCACGATGATGTCTGCGTCGAGGTGTCCACCCGAAACAAGTGCAATGCCGTCGGCATCGAACGAGGCGATCTGATCGGTGACCATTCTTGCCCGGTCATCGGCGATCATCGTGAACAGATCGGCTTCAGGGACCAAGCACATCCGCTGATCCCACGGGTTGTAGCTGGGCTTGAAATGGGTGTCGACGTCGTAGCCGGCCGGCAGGTTCCGGACGGCCATCTTGCGCAGGAATTTTGCCATCGTGCCCGGCGCGAGGCGCGAGAACCGGAAGAGCAACCAGGCGAACAGGGCGTAGTAGTAGCGGATGAGAGCATGTGACACCTTGCGCGGCAGCACTTTACGAATGACATTGGCAGCTCTGTTCACCCTTGGTCCGGAGATGACGTAAGTAGGTGAACGTTGCAGCATCGTCACCGACTCCGCCGTTTCCGCCAGCGCCGGGACCAGGGTCATGGCCGTGGCCCCACTTCCGATGACAACCACCTTCTTGCCCGCGTGGTCGAGGTCGTCCGGCCAGAACTGCGGGTGGATCATCCGGCCCCGGAACTCCTCCTCACCGGGAAAGACCGGCCGGTACCCCTCGTCGTAGTCGTAGTAGCCCGTCCCGAAGAACAGGAAGCGGCAGCTGTACGTCACGTCGACGCCGTCCTGTTCGGCGAGCACGGTCCAGGTGTCGGTCTGTGAGTCCCAGTCCGCCGACCGGACGCGGGTGTCGAAAGTGATGTGCTGGTCGATCCGATGCCGCCGCGCGGTCTCGGTGAGGTAGTCGCGGATGTGCTCACCGTCCGCGATGGCCTCCGGCCGTGTCCAGGGCTCGAAGGGGTAACTGAGGGTGAAGATGTCACTGTCCGAACGGATGCCCGGGTACCGGAACAGGTCCCAGGTGCCACCGATGCGGCTGCGTTGCTCCAGAATTGCGTAGCTCAGTCCCGGGTTTCGTTCCTTGATGCGGTACGCGGCTCCGATACCCGACAAACCCGCGCCGATGATCAGAACGTCGGTGAACAAGGCATCCTCGTCGGGCACGCCCGATGCTGACTGTGCGGTCATACGGAAATCTCCCAGTCGTCGTCGACTTCGGATCGATCCTCGTCACCGCTCACCCGAGGGGTCAACCCAGTGCGACGACCATGCCTACCGATCCGAACACCACGATAAGCACCAGAAGGTCGATAAGTCTCGGACTCCGATCAGATCGGGCCACCGATCCGATTCCACCACGGGCTTCGACGGCCGCCGCGAGTTCCCGGCCGTTCTGCACCGCCAGCGAACAGACCACCGTCAGGCAGGCGATCCAGCCGTTGATCTGCTCTCCCAGGCTCTGGCGATGGTCGGGTTTGCGTTGCGACATCGTCTGCAACAGAGTCCGGAAGTCACTGATCATGAACGGACACAATCGCAGCGCGAGGGCCACCGACATGGCGGCGGACTGGGCCGGGATACCGATGCGCGCCGCCCAACCGACCAATCGTTGCGCAAACGAAGGTATTTCGACCATCGGTGTCGTCCAGCAGAACAGCAATGCGCAGTAGAGCGACAGCACCGTCATGCAAATGAGGATGCCCCAGTAGATCGCGCCGCCGAGCCCGAACTCGACCCCGCCGACCGTGACGTACGGTTCGTCGCCGCCCAGGGCCGTGATCCATCCTCCGAACAGGGTGATGCCGATCAGCCACTTCGGCAACCGTGGCAGTGCGGCGCGCGGAACCTTGCCGAGCAGCGTCCAACCGAGAGCGATGCCCGCCCCGACCCCGACACTGAGCCAGGTCGGTTCGAGCATGAACATCACCGCGACGGCCGCCAGCGTCAGCAACTTCGTACCAACCCACAGTTTCCGCGCCGGCGACGAATGTGGCAGCGCGCGAACAACATTGGCAAGATTGGCGGTTGATTTCACCTCCGCCGGGGCGGGCGCCGGCTTGACCGGCGCTCCGTCGACCGTGCCTTCGTCGACAACCACGGTGCGGTCGACGAGGTCGGCGAGTTCGCCGATGTCGTGCGAGATGACGACCAACGTGGTGCCCGAGGCCTTCACCCGGCGCAATGCCCGGACCATCGCCGCGCGGGCCGGTGTATCGAGGCCGGCCAGCGGCTCGTCGAGCACCAGCAGCCGCGGCTTGCAGGCCAGCAACCCGGCGAGTGCGACCCGGCGCTGCTGGCCCACCGAAAGCTGATCGATGAGTGCGTCACCGAGTACCGCGGGATTGAGTCCCAGCTCGATCAGTGCGACGTTCACTGCCAGATCGTCGACACCTGCGGCATCTTTGATGTCCGCCCGCACCCGCGACCGCACGAGTTGCAGTCTCGAGTACTGGAATCCGAGCAGCGCATGTTCGCGGCCGTTGCGGACCGGCTCACCGTCGAGCATCACCTGGCCCGACGTCGGCTTCTGCAGCCCGGTGAGAACCCTTGCCAGCGTGGACTTCCCGGCCCCGTTGGGTCCGGTGATCAATACCGCCGAACCCGCGGCGATCTGCAGGTTCAAGCCGCTGAAGATCTGGTTGTGCCAGGGTGTCCCCGCGTCATGCGCGAACCCGACGTCATAGAGCGCGACGTTGGCGCCGTTGATGTGACCCACCGGACGGCTGGGGTTGAGCAGTTCGGTGGATACCTCGCGGTGGGACGAATCGAGCACGATCTCACGATCGGCCAGCGCGGCCTCGTCGACGTCGTGCGTGATCTGCAGGACGGCGGTGTCCCCGCCGTCGGCCAGTTCCCGGAAGACCTCGATCACCGACGTGCGGCCTTCCTGGTCGATCATCGCGGTCGACTCGTCGCTGATGAGAACGGCCGGCTCCCGCGACAACGCGGCGGCGATCGCCAGGCGTTGCAACTGTCCGCCCGACAGGGTGCTGGTCTCGCGGTAAAGCATCCCGCTCAGACCCACCCGGTCGAGCAGCTTGTTCATCTGCGCCTCGGTGAGGTCGTGATTGCCCCAGGCCAGGTCGTCGGCGACCACCATGCCCAGCACCTGGGTCTCGGGCCGCTGGCTGATGACAGCCGTGCCACCGGGCTTGCCCAGACCGACCGCACCAGGGCGACTGACGGTTCCGGTGGTGGGTGCCCGTCCGGCGACCACTTTCGCCAGCGTCGACTTGCCGACGCCGTTGGGTCCGGTGACCGCCACGACCTCACCGGCGTCGAGCTGCAGCGAGACGTCCCAGATCGCCGGAACCGGTGCGCCCGGATACTGGACCCCCACACCGTCCAGGCGCATCGGAAGCGGCGCGACGGGTCCGGACTCGTCGAGCTTCTCCTCGACATGCGGGGCACCGAGCCGGGCGATCATCGGCGGCAACGGGTGCCGGTGAACGACGTAGACCGCCAGCCCGGACACCGTCACCCCGGCCATGCCGACAGCCGGAATCGCGATCCACCAGTAGTCGATGCACCAGTAGATCACCGGGCCGATGACGTCGGTCAGGCCGTCGAGTCCGGCGTTGTTCATGACCCGTTCGGCGCCGCGCCAGCCGTTGCGGATCTGGGTGAACATGAACTCGCGGTAGTCACTGAGTGCGGCGATGATCCCGGTGGCGATCGCGGCGGACGGAATCGCGATGAAGACAAAGGTGTTCAGCGCGACTTGAGGCGAATTCCATCCGCGGCGCAGCGCCGTCCCGGACAGAATGCCGAAGACCGCCGCCGATCCGACCAGGTTCGCCGCGGCCACCCCGCCGAAGAGGAACGCGACGATCCAGCCCGTCATCGCGCCGAGCAGACTCACCCGCAGCCGGCGGCGACCGGAGAGGATGGCAAACGGTACCGACGCGACCAGGACGGCGGCCCCGCCGATCGGCACGACGCGGCTCAGCACACAGATGGCTGCGGCGACGTCGGCCAGGGCGGCGGCCTCCGCGATTTCCACCGCGGTGACCCGGCGTCCGGTTCGCGCGTTCTTGCGCGCACGCACGGTGGCGCCGCGTTCGGGGATCGGTTCATGTTGGTCGATCCGTCCAGATTGCCAGATGCGGCCGAAAGCAGCGCGTGACGTTCGGCTCAACTGGCCTTACGCTTGGCGGCGGTCTTCTTCGCGGGCGCCTTCTTGGCCGCAGTTTTCTTGGCGGGGGCCTTCTTCGCCGGAGCTTTCTTGGCCGCGGTTTTCTTGGCGGGCGCCTTCTTCTCGGAGTCGCCGTCCTCGTCGTCGTCGGAACCACCGCGGTCCTTCACCGACGCCCGCAATGCGGCGAGCAGATCGGCGACCTCCGAGTCGTCGCCCTCCTCCTCGTCCGAGGTCTCGGTCGAGACGAATGCCTCGGTCCCTTCGGCCTTCGCCTCGATGAGCTTGCTCAGCTCGTCTTGATAGGTGTCCTCGTATTGGGTGGGGTCGAAATCACCCGACATCGACTCGATGAGCGAGGCGGCCATCTTGAGCTCTTGCGGCTTGAGGTCCGGCGATTCGTCGAGCGAGGGAAATGATGCTTCGCGTACTTCATCCGGCCACAGCAGCGTTTGCAGGGTCAAGACGTTTCCGACGACCCGAAGCGCGGCCAGCCGGGTGCGATTGCGCAGTGTGAACGTGGCGATGGCGAGCCGGTCGGTGTCCTTGAGTGCCTCCCGCATGAGTGCGTAGGCCTTGGGCGACTTGCTCGCCGGCTCCAGATAGTAGGGCTTGTCGAAATAGATCGGGTCGACCTGGTCGATCGGGACGAAGTCGGTGATCGCGATCTCCGGACTTCGCTGCACCGGCAGTTCCGACAGGTCGTCCTTCGTCAGGACCACGGTCGCGCCGGCATCGCTCTCGTACGCGTTGGCTATCTGCGAGAACTCCACCTCGTCATCGGTGCCCTCCCGGACCTTGCGATACCGGATGCGGGTGCCGTCCTTCGAGTCGACCTGGTGGGACTTCCGGTCGTGACTCTCCGTCGCGGAGTACACCTTGACCGGCACATTCACCAGGCCAAAGCTGAGATCACCCTTCCAAATCGAACGCATACCGCCATTGTGCCGGTATCGACCAGTTGACGCAGCCCCCTCGGGGGATGAAAAGTCGTGGCATGCCCAGGCGCGAGACACTCGAGGTCGACGGACACAACATTGCGGTCACGCACCTCGACAAGGTCATCTATCCTGCGACCGGCACCATCAAAGCCCAGGTCATCGAGTATTACAGCATGATCGCCGACGTGATGCTGCCGCACATCCGCGACCGTCCGGTGACCCGGAAACGGTGGCCCGACGGCGTCGAATCGACACCGTTCTTCGAAAAGAACCTGCCCGATCATGCCCCGAAATGGATCGGCCGGGCCCGGCTCGGGCACAGTGACCGGGACGTGGTGTACCCGGTGCTGTCGTCCCGGGCCGAATTGGTCTGGCTGGCACAGCAGGCCGCCCTCGAATTGCACGTGCCCCAGTGGACTCTGCCACCGGACAGTGCCGACGCGTCCTACAAGGCCAATCGGATGACCAATCGTGTTGTCCTGGACCTCGACCCCGGACCCGATGTGTCGCTGTTCGACTGCTCCAAGGTGGCGTTGCGGGTCAGGGAGATGCTCGATGCCATCGGCCTGCCGTGTTTCCCGGTGACCAGCGGATCCAAGGGGATCCATGTGTATTTCACCCTGGAGTCGGCGATCTCCTCCGATTCCGCCCGCAAGGTCGCCAAACAGATCGCCACCGGACTGCAGGCAGAGAGCCCCGATCGGGTGACCGCCCAGATGACGAAATCGGTACGCGGTGGCCGGGTGTTCGTCGATTGGAGCCAGAACAGCGCCTCGAAGACGACCCTGGCCCCGTACTCGATGCGCGGCCGCGATCAACCCTGCGTGGCTGCGCCGCGATTATGGGAAGAGCTGGAGGACAAAGACATCCGGCACATCCTGTTCGACGAGATGGCCGACCGCATCGATGAGTACGGTGACCTGCTGGCCGAACTCGAGAACACGTCGGCGGCACAGCCGCTGCCGACATCGCCGACCCCGGCGGCCACACCGGTGGTGGACCTCGGCGCGTACCGGCGCAAACGTGATGAGCGCAAGACGCCGGAGCCGTTCGGGGACAGTCGTTCCGATACCGATCGCAGAGCAGAACCCATGTTCGTGATCCAGGAACACCACGCCCGCCGCCTGCACTACGACTTCCGCCTCGAGCGTGACGGTGTCCTGGTGTCCTGGGCGGTGCCGAAAAACCTTCCGCTGGAAGGTGACAAGAATCGGCTCGCGGTCCAGACCGAGGATCACCCGATCGACTACGCCGACTTCGCCGGCGACATCCCGTCCGGGGAGTACGGCGGCGGGCACGTCGAGATCTGGGATCGCGGTACCTACGAGACCGAGAAGTGGCGGGACAAGGAGATCATCGTCCGCCTGCACGGTGATCGCATCCAGGGCCGGTACGCGCTGATCAAGACCGGTGACAAGAACTGGTTGGCGCACCTGATGTCCGACGAACCCCGCCCCATCCTGCCCGACAGCCTGCGTGATCCGCGGCCGATGCTCGCCACCGATGAGACCATCGAACACCTCACCGACGACAAGTGGGCTTTCGAGGGAAAATGGGATGGCTACCGAATACTGCTGCGCTACATCGACGGAAAGCTCCAATTGACGTCGCGCTCGGGCATCGACATGACCGCCGACTTCCCCCAGATCCACACGGTCGCCGACGATCTGGGGCTACTCGATGTGGTGCTCGACGGTGAGGTGGTGGTGTTCGACGAGCAGGGACGCACCAACTTCACCCAACTCGCCGGCCGCAAGAACTCCGAGGACCTCGACATCAGACTCCTCCTGTTCGACATCCTCTACCTCAACGGCACCTCGCTCCTGAAGCTCAAATGGGAGGATCGCCGCGAACTCCTGGAAGAAATCGCGAAGGCCTTCTCGTCCGGCGCACCGGTGCAACTGCCCCCGCTGCTGCCCGGACCGGGCTCGCACGCCGTCGAACTGAGCCGGGATCGCGGCTGGGAAGGTGTTGTCGCCAAACGCCGGGACTCCACCTATCAGCAGGGCCGTCGTTCGAAAACGTGGCTCAAGCAGAAGAACTGGACCGACATCGAGGTCGTGATCGGCGGCTGGCGGCCCGGCAAGGGTGCCCGCAGCAACCGGATCGGCTCCCTGCTGTTGGGGCTGCCCGAGGAAACCGGGCTGCGTTATGTCGGCCGGGTCGGGACCGGATTCAGCGATACCCAGCTCGACGCCCTCCTCGCCGAGCTGGAGCCCTTGCGCCGCAAGACTTCACCATTCATCGGCAACCTCGACCGACCCGTCGAGAGGGACGCGGTGTGGGTTCTGCCCAAACTCGTTGCCGATGTGAGGTTCATGGATTGGACGAGCACGGGTCATCTACGTCACCCCTCCTGGCGTGGAATCCGCCGGGACAAGCTACCCGGGGACCTCTGAGAGCACGAAAGTCGACCCGGCTGCACGTGCCCGTAATCGACGAGCGAGCTACGGTATTTACGGGTTCGGATGGCCGCCTGCGTCCCCGCGAGAACCCACGGCCGCACCAAAAGGAGTCCACGTGCTCGTAGTCGCGCACATCAGCGATCTTCACTTCAACGGAACCGCCGCAAAGCGCGACCGGATCCAAGGTGTGCTCGATTACATCAATTGCAGAGCCGGCGGCATCGACGCACTACTGGTCACCGGTGACATCACCGACAACGGCCTGTCCTCCGAATACAAAGAGGCAGGCGCGACGTTGCACAGCCCCCTGCCGACCCTGATCTGCCCGGGAAATCACGACTCCCGGGACGACTTCAACCAGACCTTCCTGATCGATGAACCCGCCCTGCGCGGTACCGACCCCGGCACTCCGCTCAATTACGCGAGGACGATCGCCGACACGTTGTTCCTGGTCTGTGACAGCTCCATCCCCGGCGAGAACGGGGGCTACCTGACCGACGAGACCCTCGCCTGGATGGACGACCAGATATCCGCCGCCGGACCACGGACTCCGGTGTTCGTCGCCTTCCACCATCCGCCGGTAGTCCTGCAGATGCCGATGATGGACGCCATTCGGCAGACCGGGGAAGAGCGGCTGGCCGCATTGGTCGAACGGCATCCGAACATCACCATGTTCATGTGCGGACACGCACACACCGGCGCGGTGACCACCTTTGCCGGACGGCCGCTGTGCGTGGCCCCTGGAGTCTCATCCACCCTCAATCTGCCCTTCGAGGGGTCGGACGTGGTCAATGAGACACAGCCCGCAGGCCTGGCCTTCCACACGTACGCCGACGGCCGTGTGATCAGCCACTTCCGTTCCGTGTAGTCCCTGGCCGCGACGATCGCGCGGCACTGTGGCCTCAAGCCTTGATGCGGTCCGACGGCAGGCCGAGGATGTCGGTGGCGTCCACGTAGATGTTCCGCTGATCGACCTTGGAGGGCACCGACAGGCTGCCGACCAGGTGCCGGGTCGACGTGGTCGCCGCCACCACCGGCACCCCGGCGACGACGAGGCCGGCCGCAGCCCGACGTACCTGATCCGGCGAGGTCACCACCACCACGTTCACCAGGCCCAGCTGCCGGGCGATCGCCGCACCGGCCACCGCGCTCTGCGCCGGCGAATGGGCGGCCGAATCGACATGGATACGGGCGGCCGGGATTCCGCGGTCGACGAGCCAGGTGCGCATCGCGTCGGCCTCGCGTTGCCCGCGGGCATTGGCACCCCCGGAGATGATGACCGGCGATTCGTAGGCCACGATCGCCTGCGTCCACGCGGCGAACAGCCGCGCGGATGTCTCAGCGGTGGGGGTTCCGTCGGCGTTCAGGCCGGCACCGAAAACCACGATCCCGGTCGCCTTGGTGTGCAGGCCCGGCACCGGGTTCGGCGCCACGAGCACCCCGCGGCCGATGCCCGAGAGCACTTCGCGAACACGTGCCTGCAGCGCCCGATCGTAGGTCGCCAAGACGGCCAGCGCCGACTGGGTCGCCTGGGCATCACCGCTGTAATCCGACCAGATCGCCTGCAACGCAAGCGCATCGGTGTCAGACGGGGCGGCCACCAGAAGCTGACGGAGCGCGTTGAGTCCCAGCGGCACCTCACCGCGGCGAAATTGGAGTTGGGCGGTGTTGTACAGATTCGCCGTGTCCATGCCGGCCATCACCGGTGACACCGTGGTCGGTGGGTTCAAGACGGTCGGGATCAGCGCGACGGCTCCGGTGGACACGCCGATCGCGGCGGCCGCAGCCACCAGCGCTCTATTCACTCGCGCCACACGCGCACCACTTGTCACACTGGCCACAATAGGCCGTCTTTGCCTCGGCACCACATTCAAGCGGTCTCAGCTCGATAACACCGCCGGGGATGCGTCCCTGACCTGCTGGTGACCCGGGGCGAATCCCGAAACGCCGGGTGCCGGGTCGCACCCGGCTGACGCGGGGCCGTTCAACCCACCGCGATACCCTCTCGGCGAAGCTCGATCGCGTCGAGCGCGAGGTCGATGTATGCCCGGGCGGTTGATATCCCGGCCCGGTATCCCGCGCTGTGGGCATCGACACCTGCCGGTGCAGCGCCGCCGCATTCCTCACCCAGACGGTCCCGGATGGCCCGCAGCGCCGCCAGTTCCCGCCGGTGACGCCGGGCCGAGTTCTGTTCTGCGCCTGAGGTTATCGACGCACCCGCGAGTTGATCGAGCACACACAGTCGGACAAACCCCATCCCGGCCGCATGCCCGCGGCGATACTCCTCCGACTCCCCTGGCCCACAAGCAGTGGCAGAGAAGTGTTCGTGCAGTCCGGTCAGCATCTGGGTGAGCGTTCTTTCACGGTCGGGGGCATCAGGCATTTTTACGCTTCCGGATGGTCGAGCCACTTTCCATCGTCCTTTTGTTTTCGCGCTGCGCCTTCATTGCAAGGCGTTTCTTCTTGGCCGTGGTCTTCTTTTCCGTTGCCATCGACATCTCCTTTGTCCATCGCACACATCAACGACCCACAGGGGGTCGCTCACAATCGAGACCATAGCCCAGAACCCGGAAAGGTCAAGTTCGTCCGAGAGACTTCAGGTACTGCAACGCAACATATTTCGCGATTCGGTCGCACGACGATCGGCGGACTGGCTTTTATTTTTTTATGGGCTAGAGTCCATTGGACCGAGGGAGATCTCCAGAAGGAGTGAGGATGCGCCGTGAAAGCGGTAGTGATGGAGGTTCGATTCCGGGTGTGTGCCACACCCCGGCGGGCTTCGCGCTTTTCTGACCACGCTGCCCACATCGTTGCGGCCGCGCTACCCGCACGAGTCGAACGCGACCGGATTCTTCAACCGGCTGATTCCGTTCTTTTACGCCACCAATGGGCGCTATCGAACGGCGAATCACCACCCGAAGATCCGCAGACATTGGACATCGGGTTCGGGTTTCAGGACCCGGCCGGCCGGTTGACCACCCACAAGCTGGAGAGCATGGCCAACACGGTCCTGGTCGATCTGATACCGACCGGAGACTCCACCGAGGAGTCCGTTCCCTGGATCCTGACCCTGAACGTCGGGATCGACCAGGCCTCATGCGCCGCGATCGCCGAGCAGTACAGCGCCCTGAGCACTGCTCGCCCAGCGCCTCGGCATCCGGTGACCGCGGCCTCCGGCCGCGGCAACACATACGAGTGAGAAAGAACCAAACATGACCATCACCGATCCGAACTGGATCAGCGCTGCCACCCGGGAGCGTCTGGAAAATGAAGTGGCACAATTGTATCGAGAACGCGATGCGGCTTCCGCCGAGATGATCGAGCAACGCCGCCTTGGCGATCTGGACAACAATGACGCCTATCACCGCGCGGTCGCGACGCTCGATCAGGTCAACACCCGAATCGAACGGACACACACCGTGCTGGCCACCGCCACCACCATCACCGTCGACGACGGGACTGCGCAACCCGGATCCATCGTCACAGTCATGTTCGATCACGACTCCTCCGATACCGACACCTTCCTCCTCGGGATGCCCGAAGAACACGAGACCGGGAAGATGCAGGTGTGTTCACCCGAGTCACCGCTCGGACGGGCCGTCCACAACGCTCGTCGCGAGGACGACTGTCACTATGTCTTGCCCAACGGCAAGCGCTGCACCGCAACAGTTCTGGCGATCACGCCGTACACCGGTTGAACCGACCAGATCAGCACGACCCCGAAGAGGCACACCATGCAGGCCTTGGCCCCGATCCACCACGACATCAACCGAGCACAACGGCGGAAGCACGATCCGATTCTGCTGTTGGGACGTCCCGGCCGCTTGTGCGACGCACTGCGTTCGGCGTTGTCCGGCCATGACGTGGCTTCCACCTCGGACCCTCGTGAGCTGCGAACCCCAGAGCACGACGATGCGCTCGTCGTGGTCACGATCGACTCTCCACCACCATCAGGGCGCTGGCTCCGCGGCTGGCGCGAGCACGCAGCCCGCCAGGCATGGGAAGACCGCCTCACCGAGACGGTGATCGACGCGGCCGGCGATGTGCCCGGTTTTCGCGTGCTCCTGCTCTGCGACACCTCGGGGCCGACGTCGTCCCGAACCGCGGTTCGGGCGACCAGGCAACTCGGCCGCCGAATGGCGTACGAATGCGCCGTGAACGGTGCGCCCATCAACTCCATCACCTACGTGGTGGTCGATGCTGCGACCCCGGCCACCACGGCCGTCAACGCCGCGGTGACGTGGTACTTCACCCACCAGGGTGTGCGCCACGAGTGACTCCGCCGGCTGAATTTGCACCGCCCACCTGATATTTCAGGTGGGCGGTGCGAATTCGGGTGGAGCGTGGGACCACAGGGTCCCGCGGTTCAGAGTGCCTTGAGTTCCTCGATGACCAGGCCGACCGACTTCTTGGCATCGCCGAAGAGCATCGAGGTACCCGGTGCGGTGAACAACGGGTTGTCGATACCGGCATACCCGGAGGCCATACCGCGTTTGAGGACGATCACCGAACGGGACTGATCGACGTTGAGGATCGGCATCCCGTGGATCGGGGACGACGGATCGTTACGCGCGGCGGGGTTGGTGACGTCGTTGGCGCCGATGACCAGGGTGACATCGGTACGGGCGAACTCGCCGTTGATGTCGTCCATTTCCTTCATCGCGTCGTACTCGACATCAGCCTCGGCCAGCAGCACATTCATGTGTCCGGGCATCCGGCCGGCGACCGGGTGAATGGCGTACTTCACCTCGACGCCCTTCTCCTCCAAGATGCTCGCCATGTCCTTGACCGCATGCTGCGCCTGCGCGACCGCCAACCCGTAACCGGGGACCACGATCACCTGCGAGGCATAGGCCATCTGAATCGCGGCATCAGCGGCACTGGTGGCCTTGACGGTGCCCTGCTCACCGGCCGGGCCGGCAGCCCCGGCCGCACCGCCACCACCGAACGATCCGAACACGATCGCCGGGATCGACCGGTTCATCGCGGTGGCCATCAGGTTGGTCAGGATCGAACCCGAGGCGCCGACGATCATGCCGGCCACGATCATCGCGGTGTTGTTGAGCGCCAAACCTGCTGCCGCAGCGGACAGGCCGGTCAACGCGTTGAGCAGTGAGATGACCACCGGCATATCCGCGCCACCGATCGGCAACACCACAAACAAGCCCATAATCCCGGCGGCGACGAGCACCAGCACGATCCACCACTGCGAGGAACCCTCACCCGGGCTGGCGTTGACACCGATGAACACACACGCCGCGATCGCCACCGCCAGCAGCACGATGTTCGCGATCTGGAACACCTTGGCGTTGCGGACGAATGCCTTCTCGACGTTCTTGTTCATCAGCTCTTGCAGCTTGAGGAACGCGATCAGCGAACCCCAGAACGAGACCGAACCGATGATCGCCGCGAACAGCGACCCGATCACGATGTGGATGGTCGGGGATTCACCGTGCTTGAACTCGGAAAACCCTGCGGTCTCGATGAACTCGGCCCACGCGATCAACGCGACCGTGCCGCCACCGACACCGTTGAACAACGCGACCAGCTGCGGCATCGCGGTCATCTTGGTGCGCTTGGCCGGCGGCACACCCAAGATCACACCGATCGCCAGACCGGCCACGATCAAAATCCAGTTGATCGCATAGGTGTCGCGGATCTCGATCAGCGTGGCGATCACCGCCAAACCCATACCGGCAGCAGCAATCCAGTTGCCGCGCACCGCGGTCTTGGGTCCGGTCAGACCCGACAAACCCAGAATGAACAGCGAGAACGCGACGATATAAAGAATGTTGACCAGGTTGTTCACTTGTCAGCTCCCTGCGATGCGGCCGGCGCCTTTTTGCCCTTGAACATTCCCAGCATCCGGTCGGTGACCAAGAACCCACCAACGACGTTGAGGGTGCCGAAGATCAACGCGACGAACGCGATGATCCGCACACCCCACGGGGCATCATCGGGCAAACGGCCCAACACGACCAACGCACCGAGCACCACCACACCGTGAATGGCGTTGGTACCCGACATCAACGGTGTGTGCAGGGTGTTGGGCACCTTGGAGATGACGGCGAAGCCAACAAATCCGGCCAGTACAAGAATCGCGATATTCGCGAGAAGACCCGAATACATATCAGGCACCTGCCTTCCCGGCTCCAGCCGAATTGGTTGTCACTGGTTCGCGGGTGACACAGGCCGCGGCGAGGATTTCATCATCGAAATCCGGGACGATCTTGCCGCCCTCATCGAGCATCAACTCGATCAACGCAAGAATGTTCTTCGAATACAGCTCCGAGGCATGCTCGGGCATACCCGCCGGAAGATTCAACGGCGAGCAGATCATCACGTCATGACGGATGACTTCCTGGCCCGGCTCGGTCAACTCACAGTTACCACCGGTCTCACCGGCCAGATCGACCACCACACTGCCGGGCTTCATGCCCTGCACCGCCGCCGCGGTCACCAGACGCGGCGCCGGGCGACCCGGCACCAACGCGGTCGTGATGACCACGTCAAAACCCTTGATCGCGTTTTCCAGAGCCTGCTGTTGTTGTGCGCGTTCGTCTTCGGTCAACTCGCGGGCGTATCCACCCTCACCGGCGGCGTCGATCCCCAGATCGAGCCACTGCCCGCCGACGGACTTGACCTGCTCGGCCACCTCCGGACGCACGTCGTAACCGGTGGTCCGCGCACCCAGACGCTTGGCCGTGGCCAGCGCCTGCAGCCCGGCCACACCCACACCGAGCACCAAGACCGTGGCCGGCTTCACCGTCCCGGCAGCAGTGGTCAACATCGGGAAAAACCGGGTCGAGCGTTCAGCCGCCAAGATCACCGCCTTATAGCCGGCGACGTTGGCCTGCGAGGACAACGCATCCATCGACTGAGCCCGCGAGATACGTGGAATCGCCTCGACAGCGAAGGCCTGCACACCCGCCGACTTCAAAGCGCCGATCTGATTCTGCGCATCACGCGGATTCAGAAAACCGATCAACGACGAACCCGACGACAACTTCCCGATCTCGGCATCGGTGGGCGGGGCAACCTTCACAACCACCTCAGCCGACCACGGATCGCCGATCGACGCACCGGCCTCGACATACAACTCATCAGGAATCAACGCACCCAAACCCGCGCCCGACTCCACGATCACCGGCACACCCTTGTTCACCAAAGCGGCCGCGACCTTCGGAACCAGCGCGACTCGGCGTTCCCCCGCCGCCGTTTCGCGCACAACACCCACACTCATTTCAAGCTCCC
>NZ_JCANWX010000016.1:0-43042 GCF_059553375.1 Williamsia sp. z71 | reverse complement strand
GAGCACATTCACACTATGGGCGGTCTGCGTTGTTCCTTCAGGAAAAGACTTCCCTGTCGGTGTTCTCGGCTCCCGGCTTCTTGCTCTCCGGCGCCTCACTCGCTGACTTGAAGAAAGTTACGGGAACCGGACACCTACCGTCAAATCGCCTGGTCCGGGCGATGTTTGGCCGAATCGCCGCAGATCAGAGACCGGCGACCGCCGACACCGGCGGGCTGCGCACCTTCTGTGACCGTGGCCACTGGGTGCGGCCCTGCCACCCCTGCGAGTCAAAGCCCCTCCTCATCCCGGTTCTGTCGGTCCCGCACGAGCGCTCGCCCGAGCATGGCGAATCCCCAAGGCCCCTATCTCGACCACGACCTGGGCGGTGACCACCACGTCACCGCCCATCACTCGGCACTTCTTCACTGATGCAGACATGCGAGAGGCGATGTCGCGGGCGGCCCCACACGGGTCGGATTCGCCCCTCACCAATTGCTGCGCTGCGGCCAGTGCCGCGAGGTCAGCGGTCGACTGCGAGTGATGACGAGCCGAAATTGCCGCTCCCACATACACAATCACCATCACCACAGCCGCCAGGGCGGCTATCGCCATCGCCCCGACCACGGTCGCGGAGCCTTGTTCATCGCGCATCAGGTTCACTGATCGGCCCCTTCCGGCTCCAGTGCAGCGACGGCGGTGGCGGCCACGTCGAGCATCGGCAACATCGGCACCGACACGCTGACCCTTGCTTCCACCACCTCCCCCACTGTCCGCAAGGTCACCGAGGCACCCCGAGGTCCCACCTGTGAACCCACTTCGCGAGCTTGGGCCGGATCTCCCCTCGCTGCGATACGTGCGACCTCCCGCGCGGCATCGATACAGCGAATGTGGGTTGCCATGGCCACCACCCCGACCACGGAGATCACCACCACCGCGATGATCGAAGCGATCGCGAACGCTGCTTCGATTGTCACCATCCCCCGGTCGTCGGCCGGCAATCCCCGCCGTCGCACGACGGTCAGCCGACCGCGGTCTGCAGAGCCTTGTCGATGATTCCGGTCAGCGCCGCCACGATGTTGTCGCCGGTGACCACCGTGTAGAGGATCGCGCCGAAAGCCGCCGCAGCTATCGTCCCGATCGCATATTCGGCGGTGCTCATCCCGCTGTCCTCCGTCATCAGCAGTGCGGCCTTGACCTGGGCCTCTCGGATCATTCTGTTGATCATCGTCATTTCCTCCCCCTATCCGTGCCGCGGGATATCCGCGGCAGGTCTCACATCAGCCCGCTACCGAAGACCGGTCCGGCGAGCCCGATGACCACCGGCACGATGCCCAAACAGACAAACGCCGGCAGAAAGCACAAACCCAGTGGTCCGCTGATCGCCACGCCCGCACGCTCGGCCGCAGCAGCCGCCCGGTCCTGGGCGTCTGCTCGTTGGCTCTCGGCCAGCTCGCCCAGTCCCCGTACCGGTGAGGAACCTGCCCGCGCGGACCGGCGGGCCATTGACGCCAGGGCCGCGGCCGCCGGATCTGCGTTGTCGGTTACCGCCCATGCCTGCATCGGGTCAGCACCCAGGGCAAGGAGGTCGGCGGCCTGGATCAGCGTGCGTGCGAGCGCGGGAGGCGCCGACTGCGACACCACCCGGGCTGCCATGGCGACCGGAAGCCCAGAGCGCAGGCAGACCGCGAACAGGTCGTATCCGGCAGCCGCGGCGAAGGGATCGTCGGCTTGGGCTTTGGCCCCCAGCCAGCGCGGCTCCCGGTTGCGTTCACGTCGCAGCGGCGGGCCGAGCACCCGGTAGGTGATCCATACCGGCGCCGGCCATACAAGAATCGCTGTCGCGCAGGCCAGTGCGGCCACGACCCACCCCGTCATGACCCGGCGACCTTTCCGACTATCCGCCTGGACCACAACAAGCCCGCACAGACCAGGCCGACGCCGAGTACCAGGAGAACGCCTCCGAGCCCACCACCGAGCAGAACCGACAACGGTGAGGCGCCGATCGCCTGTCCGAGACCGATTCCCAGGACCGGCAACAGCGCCAGCACCATCGCCGTCGCCTTGGCACCGGCCAGCGCTGCCCTGGTCCGCGCGCGAAAACGGCTGCGCGCGAGCAGGTCTGATCGCACGGAGGTCAACAGCTCGGCAATCGGCAGCCCATACTGTTCGGCTGTCCGCCAGGCCACCGCCACCCGAGACCAGGCCTGCGGGTCACGGACCTGAGCCTGCTCGATCCCACCTGCGACATCGCCACCGAGGACAGAACGTCCGGCCATCGTCGACAACGTTTCGGCAACGGCCGACCGCGATCCACCCCGCGCGTCCTGGGCCGCCTGACGGCATGCATGGGCAGGATGAGCGCCCACCCGGAGTTCGGAGATCATCACCTCGAGCGCCGCGAGCAGCGCAGCGAACTCGGCGGCCACCTCGGCCTCACGTCTCCTGGCCCGAAACAAGACGTAGGCCATACCCGACGCCATGGACGCGGCAATACCGGCCGAAGCCCCGACAACCAGGAGGATCGTGACGGGAATCCCGGTCGCGGCAAGTGCAACGACCTCTTCGGTGGATCGGCGGCGGCGAACGCCAGGGGCGCCACTCAAGGACAGCGTCCTGACCTGTGCCCTGGTCCGCGGCCAGAGCAACAACAGCAGTGCGCCCGCCGCGAGCACCGGGCTCACCGCACACCCCTGCTGTCGAGGAGCGAGGCCAGGTCGGCGGCCGCGGTGGTGAAGCCATCACGGCGACGCCACACCGCATCGACATGGACCAAGCCGTCGGCACCGCGACGCAACATCCCGATCTCCCCCACCCCGCGGTCACCATTCCCGTCGCGGAACACCCCGATCACGACCGAGATCGCTGCCGCGAGCTGGCTGTGGAGCGCAGGCCGGTCCATGCCGCCGAGCGCGGCGAGCGCTTCCATCCGGGCCGGTACCTCGGCAGTCGAATTGGCATGTAGCGTTCCGGCGCCTCCGTCGTGGCCGGTGTTCATCGCGGTCAACAGATCAACGACCTCGGCGCCGCGCACCTCACCGACCACTATCCGATCCGGGCGCATCCGCAGCGCTTGCCGCACGAGAGCCCGGACCGGAACCTCGCCTGCCCCTTCGACGTTGGGAGTTCGTGCGACCAACCGCACCACGTGCGGATGTTGCGGTGCCAGCTCGACGGCATCTTCGACGCAGAGAATGCGTTCGGCCGGATCGACCCGACCGAGCAATGCCGACAGCAGGGTGGTCTTTCCGGCTCCGGTCCCACCGACAACCAGGAACGCGAGCCGCGCGTCGATGATCGTCTCCAACAGGGTTGCGGCCTCTTCGGCGATGGCACCGGACGCCACCAGTGCGTCCATGGTCTGGGTCGCCGGACGCAGCACGCGCAGCGACAGGCAGGTCCCGTCGACGGCGATCGGCGGGATCACCGCGTGCAGACGAACGCTGTACCCGCGGCGGCCCAGTCCCGACAACTGACCGTCGACCCAGGGCTGCGCATCATCGAGTCGTTTGCCGGCCGCCAGCGCGAGGCGCATGGCCAATCGCCGGACCGCGTCGTCGTCCTCGAACTCGATGTCCGACAGGCGAAGTCCTCTCCCTTGGTCAACCCAGACAGCCCGGGGTCCGACGACGAGGATGTCGTTGACGCCAGGACCGGCGAGGAGGTCCTCGAGACGGCCGGCGCCCACCAGTTCGGTCTGCAGGAAGCGCAGTGCGTCGAGCAGATCGGTGTCGCCGAGCACGCCACCGGCCTCGGCGCGCACCACGGCGGCCATCACCTCGGGCGTCGGGTCCTGGGCGGTCGCGGCCAGTCGTTCGCGGACCCGCGTCAGGAGTTGGCTGCGGTTGGACGCGGCCACGGCGGGCGGTTTACTCATCGCACAACCTTTCGGAGTGCTTCCGCGTGGTCGAGGACCGACGTCGCACAGCGCCGCAACGGCGACCGCCGCGACAGGAGCAGCCCACCGGACTCCAGGTCGCGGGCAAGCCGGGAATCCGGCCTGGTGGCCGTCAGCAGCGGCAAACCCAGCACCTGCGCCACCTGCGCGGCACGTAACCCACCCGGCGAAGGCCCGCGCACCACCACCTCGACCCGTCCGGCGCGCCCCCGAAGTCTGGACGCCATCTCACGACCGGCGGCACACGCCCGGATCGAGGCGCCACAGACCAGGACCACAAGATCGGCCGCCTCCACCACCGCGGTGACCACGTCGTCACCTCGCCGCGGTACGTCCACGACCACCACATCACCGTTCGCGCGGGCAGCATCGATCGCGGCGAGCGCCGCCTCGGGACGGACCGGGGCAGGCGCGCCCCGGCGACCGGTCAGGACAGCCAGGCCTCCCCGCGCATGCGGCAATGCGGTGTGCAGCGATTCGGCGACGACCTGTCCGCTCTCCAACGTCAGTTCCTGCCAACGCAATCCGGGACGATCCTCGACGCCGAGCAGCAGATCCTGGCCCCCACCGAGCTCGTCGAGATCGAGCAGCAGTGCGCCGTGGCCGCGTTCACACGCGACCAGTCCGAGCCCGGCGGCAAGTGTGGACGCGCCGGCCCCGCCGTGCCCGGCGATCACCGCGATGGCGACGCCCTGCGGGCCGGTGGGCCTGCGGACCCTCGACAACGCCTGCACCACCGCGTGTTCGTCATCGGGGAGTACGAACCCGTGTCCGGCTCCTAGCGCGAGCGCGCTCCGCCACATGTTCGGACCGTCCCCGCTGACACCGACGACCATCAGACCGTTGCGCCGGGGCAAACCGGCCGCGAGCGTCTCTTCGACGGTCGAGGCGTCGACGAGAACGGCCGTCGCCTCGGCCCATTCGCGGCGGCAACGATCGGGACGTGCATGAATGACGTGATAACCCGATGCGGCGGCGACGCGCTCGATATCGTCGGTCAATTCGGGGGACACCATCGCCAATACCCGGGGGGATTCGGTCATGCCCCACAGTGGCGGTTCCGCGTCCGTGCCCCCGCCGGAAAGCACCGGGTCGGACGTCAGGTGTGGAGGAAACCGGGAACTGTGGACAACAGTCGCTCGGTGGAAGCAAAACCGCTGGTAGGCGCATGATGAATGGTCGGTCAGACGACCAGAAAACCCTTGGAAATGGGGACGACCCCGGCCAGGGGGGGAGGAGGCCAGGGTCGTCGCGTTCAGCCCCGGGGGGTCGGGCTGAAAGCCCCGGATCTCGTCCGGGTAAGTACGACTATACACAAGAATCCATGATTGATTGCAACTTCAACCATTGGCTCGACTCGGCCAGAGCCGCCGATCGCAGACTTCCATTGGTGTAACCCGAACAATTGAATCTTCGCCTCCCGTGCGCCCCCGACGTACCCTCGACGGGTGACAGCATCCGGGTCGGCCGACGACCGCGCACAGCACCGGGCCGGCACTCCCATCGCCGCGTTTTTCGACCTCGACAAGACGATCATCGCCAAGTCGAGTTCGCTGGCGTTCTCCCGACCATTTTTCGACCAGGGCCTGATCAACCGGCGTTCGGTCCTCAAGTCGTCGTACGCCCAATTCATGTTCCTGCTGTCGGCAGCCGACCACGATCAGGTCGAGCGGATGCGCAAACACGTCACCGAGATGTGTACCGGATGGGATGTCGAGCAGGTCTCCTCCATCGTCCGCGAGACACTGCACGACATCGTCGATCCACTCGTGTTCGCAGAGGCCGCCGACCTCATCGCCGGACACAAGGCGCGGGGCCACGATGTGGTGATCGTGTCGGCGTCGGGAGCTGAGATCGTCGAGCCCATCGGCGAGATGCTGGGTGCCGACTACTCATTGGCCAGCCGCATGAAAGTCGTCGACGGCAAGTACGCCGGGGTGATGGAATTCTACTGCTACGGCGAGGAGAAGGCGGTGGCGATGAACGAGATCTCCCGGGCCGTCGGCTACGACCTCTCCCAGTGTTTCGCGTACTCCGATTCGATCACCGACCTGCCGATGCTCAGTGCTGTCGGTCATCCGACCGTCATCAATCCCGACCGCGCCCTCCGGCGCGAGGCCGCCGAACGGGGGTGGCCGATGCTGTCGTTCACCAAACCGATCTCACTCCGAGATCGCCTACCGTCAACGCCTTCGCCGAAGGTAACCGCTTCTGCCGCAGTCGGTTTGAGCGCATTGGCGGCAGGGGCGCTGACGTACACCATCCTGCAGCGAAAGCGCCATTGAATCCTGGGCCGCAGTTTCAAACATGTTCGGGCGCAACGGATGAACAATTCTGCGAATTAGAATCCAACGAACCCTTGATGTGACTGTGGTCACGGTGTACAAAGTAGTTACGGAAAGCGTGGAACGCCAAGTTCGGGCCGGAAGAGAAGGTACGGACTCCTGACCGCGCACTCCCAGCACGGATAGCGAGCACCCACGCGAAGCACGCCGCGGGAGGCTACAGGTAGTGGACCTGCAAGATCCGTGCCGAGTTCAAGTGAGTTCCTTTGGGTGGGAGCGCATTTGGGTAAGGTGCCGGAAGACTTGCCGAGGTCATCCCACACAACCACAATACGCACGCATGTGTAACTCGGATCCGTGCTAGCGGGCGGCGATCTGACCCCACGACTTCACACGTCGGGCCAGAGAGCCGTCCGCAGCGCGTTGTGCACCTTTTCTACTTACGCGGGCGCGCCGCTTCCGCGATCGACATCGCTTCGGCAGCACCGGCTTCCAGCGCTTCACAGTGCAGCAGCAACCACCCGCGGATCGCCTCGGGATCGCCCGTACCAAACCCCTTCGACAGGTCGCGGTATTCGGAAACCCGCTTGAACCACGTCACCTCGGGGACCCCGAGATTGTGCGGATCGAGCCCGGTACTGGCACAGACCAGACGGGACGCAGCCCGGGCCACCACACCGTTGGCGTGCTCGAAGGGTTCCAGTGCCAGCAACTCGGCATGCACCACGGCCGCCAGCACCGGCGCCGGAGCCTTGGTCGCACCGGTGATCAGCTGGGCAAGCAGGTCCAGTCTGCCCCCGAGTTCGGCTTCGGGGCGCGGACGACCCAGCAGGTGCTGCTCGTCGGTGATGTCGGCGGCCGCGAGCACATGCAACCTCGCGAGAGTCTGCAACGGCGCGCGCGTCCAGACCGCGACCAACTGTGGCAGGGAGTCACCGTCGAGCGCCTGGGCGACCCGCATCGCGCCGGCGAGGACCGGATCGTCGAAATCGCCGTCGCGGACGAGTTCGACACTGCCGCCGTCGATTGCGGCCGAAGACCGGCCGGCCCGCCAGGACGCCTCGGTGGCTGTTTTGTCCCAGCCTCGCAGGTTGGCGGGGTGTCGGTGTGCTGCGGCCAGCGCATCACGCGCACGGTCGGCAGCCGTCGCGACGCCCGGCATCTCGAACAATGGAGCCAGCGGATCGGTCACGACAGATCAGCGTACGCGGCCCACGCCGGTGCCAGGATCAGCGCATCTCCCGGTGGTCAGGAGAGCTCGAGAGCATGGCCCGCACTGCGCGCCTTCACCACGGCCTCGTGCCGAGTGTGCGCACCCAGACGGACCATCGCGGCGCGCAGGTACGTCTTCACCGTTTCCACGGTCAACCCCAGCCGGTCGGCCACCACCCGATTGCCGAAACCCATCGCCACCAGCGACAACACCTCCAACTGTCGCGGTGTGAGCGGTATCGAGGGTTCCGCGGACGACCGGCCACCGTCGCTCATCTGGTCGACGAGCTCGAGGAGCCGTCGACGCGTCTGCTCGTCCGTCGACACCGTGGCGATATCGCGCAGCTCATTGCACCAATCGAGTGCGGACGCCTGCGCCCGCTCCGCCTGGGTGCGGGCCGCCAGGGCCGCAACGCGGCGATCGACCTCATCGCGGGTGCTCAGCTCGGTGGCGACCCGGCCGGCTTCCATGGTCAACGCGTTGATCACGTCGTCGCCCAGGGGCCCCTGACCTCGCCAGCCGGCGTACAGGAGGCCGCGCACCGAACCGTCGACGACGATCGGCGCCGCAGCGAGATCGGTGATGCCCTCCCCGAGGATCTGGTCGTCGAAATCGTGGGTGATCACGTCGGCCGAGCCGTAGTCACGCAGAAGGATGGCCCGCTTGTTGAGCCAGATGAGCCCACCGAGCCCGCGCTGTGGGGTGACCCGGATCGTGCGCAGTGCAGGGGTCTTGTGGCCGACCGATGCGGTGACCGCGATGGTGTCCTGATCCCGCAGTCCCGCGAACACCACGGGTGTTCCCGTCATCCGGCGAAAGCGCGCGCTGGTGGCCCGCACCAGCTCGCGATCGCTGGGACGGAGGACCGTGTTGTCACCGCTCATGCACTATCCACTTTCGGGGCTATTTCAGTTGATGATGCCGCAGACATGATGTGGTACACAACACAGCGGCAGCCGAACCCGCCCGCATCACAGTCGATGGCGGCATGCGGATCAGCGGCGAGCGAAAGGGAAACAATGAGCGAAGGCACTGTACAAGCGGTATATCCCCCATCGGCCGAGTTTGTCGCACAGGCAAATGCCGGACCCGAACTCGAACAGGCGGCCGAGGCCGATCGCCTGGCCTTCTGGGCCGAGCAGGCACACCGTCTGCACTGGGACACCGACTTCACCGACGTCCTCGACTGGTCCGACGCCCCCTTCGCAAAATGGTTTGTCGGCGGCAAGCTCAACGTCGCCTACAACTGCGTCGACCGCCATGTGGAAGCCGGCAACGGCGGTCGCGTGGCGATCCACTGGGTCGGCGAACCGGGAGACTCCCGCGACGTCACCTACGATCAGCTGCTCGCCGAGGTCTCGCAGGCCGCCAACTACTTCACCGAGATCGGCCTGGTCTCCGGCGACCGCGTGGCCATCTACATGCCGATGGTTCCCGAAGCGATCGTCACCATGCTGGCCTGTGCCCGGCTGGGACTGACCCATTCCGTGGTCTTCGCCGGATTCTCTGCCGCTGCACTACGTTCCCGCGTCGACGACGCCGAGGCGAAACTGGTCGTCACCACCGACGGCCAGTACCGGCGCGGCAAGCCTGCACCGCTCAAGGCCGCCGTCGACGAAGCCCTCGGCAGCGGCGACGATGCCGCGAAGTCGGTCGAGCATGTGCTCGTGGTGAACCGCACCGACTCCGACATCAACTGGACCGACGGCCGCGACCTCTGGTGGCACGAAACGGTCGCCAAGGCCGACACCGAACACACCCCCGAAGCCCACGACGCCGAGCATCCCCTGTTCCTGCTCTACACCTCGGGAACCACCGGCAAGCCCAAGGGCATCGTGCACACCTCGGGCGGATACCTGACACAGGTCAGCTACACCTTTCACAACGTCTTCGACCACAAGCCCGGCCAGGACGTGTTCTGGTGTGGCGCCGACATCGGCTGGGTCACCGGGCACAGTTACCTCGTCTACGGCCCGCTGTCGAACGGCGCGACCGAGGTCGTCTACGAGGGAACTCCCAACTCCCCCGATGAACATCGTCATTTCGAGATCATCGAGAAGCACAAGGTCAGCATCTACTACATCGCGCCGACCCTGATCCGGACCTTCATGAAGTGGGGACGGGAGATCCCCGACGCCCACGACCTGACCTCGCTGCGGCTTCTCGGCAGCGTCGGTGAACCGATCAATCCCGAGGCCTGGCGCTGGTATCACGAGGTGATCGGTGGCGAACGCTGCCCGATCGTCGACACGTGGTGGCAGACCGAGACCGGCGCCATCATGATCTCTCCGCTTCCCGGGATCACCGCCACCAAACCCGGTTCGGCGATGGCCCCCTTGCCCGGCATCAGCGCGAACATCGTTGATGAAGAAGGCAGTTCGGTGGGCGCCGGCGAACAGGGTTTCCTGGTCCTCGACAAGCCGTGGCCGTCGATGCTCCGCGGGATCTGGCGCGACGACCAGCGTTTCCGGGATACCTACTGGTCGCGATTCGCCGACCAGGGCTGGTATTTCGCCGGCGACGGAGCCCGCTACGACGACGATCACGATCTCTGGGTGCTGGGCCGCATCGATGACGTCATGAACATCTCGGGGCACCGGATCTCCACGGCCGAAGTCGAATCCGCGCTCGTCGGCCATCACAGCATCGCCGAGGCGGCGGTGATCGGTGCCGCCGATGCGACCACGGGACAGGGCATCGTCGCGTTCGTCATCCTGCGCCAGGGCCAGGAGGACACCGGCGATCAGCTCGTCAAGGAGCTCAAAGATCAGGTCTCCAAAGACATCTCACCCATCGCCAAGCCGCGTGAGATCCATGTCGTGCCGGAACTGCCGAAGACGAGGTCCGGCAAGATCATGCGCCGGCTGCTGAAGGACGTCGCCGAGGGCCGTGAACTCGGGGACACCTCCACCCTGGTGGACCCGACGGTCTTCGACAACATCCGCCGCGGCAACAACAGCTGACACCACCGGTTGCGTCAGGCCCGGACGACCTCAGGTGTCGTCCGGGCCCACCGCAGCGATTCACGAAGCTCGTGGCCACGGTGAGCCCGCCGGATCCGCCGCATCTGCGCACTGTCCGCGGCGTCCCGCCGCTCCATCGCGGCCCGCACCTCGCGCGCCCGATAGTCCAGGCCGTCCCCGCCACCGAACGGCCGCGCCGAGACCACCACAACACCCACACACACCAGAATCCAGAACATCGTCGCTCTCCTTGGTTCTGCCGGTGTCGAAGGCGACACCGAATCGGGTACCGAGAACGCTATTGAGAACGAATCCGCAGGTCAGCCACCTCGGGGACGATCTTTCACTCCTACCACCGCAGGTTTGGAGAATCCTCCCCGGGACGGAGGTTTTCGCAGCCGCCTGCCGATAAGATCAGCGAGATGCGGTGGTTGACTGCACGGTATGCGCGCACCTTCGCGCTGATGGGGTACCAGTACCCCTGGTACTACATGCTGATCGCCGACATCGCGATGGTGGCAGCGGTCGGTGTCGCGACCGTGCAACGGATCGCCGACCACCCGCGCGGCTGGGAATGGCTGTACCTCTCACTGGCGGTGCTCTTCGCGCTCGCTCCCCACATCGCCTGCCTGTTCCTCAAGAGGCGAATGGTGTTCACCCCGTTACTTGTTGTGGGAACGGTCATCTCGGTGGCCCTCTTCTGGATGATCCCGGTGTACGCCGATGCCGCGCCACTGCTGCTGGTCCTCGGCGTCACCACCGGCGGGGCGATCAGCACGTGGAAGCAGTCGGTCTTCAACATGATGCTGAGCTCCGGCGCCCTGGCGATCGGCATTGCGACCGGAGCAGTTCAACAGGGATGGCTCATCGCCGCGATGCTGTGTTTCGGTGTCGCAGTGGGACATCTGATGCAGGCGCAGCTGGCGTTGCTGTTGCGCGAACGTCAGGCCCGAGCAGCGCGGCTACGGCTCGATCGCGTCACCCTGGCAGGCGAGGTACACGATGTGATCGCCCACTCGCTCAGCATCGTCCTGCTCAATGTCACCGGCGCCCGGCGCGCGTTGCAGGAGGACAACGACACCGCCGAGGCCGTTGCCGCCCTGGTCGACGCCGAACAACAGGGCCGCACGGCGATGGCCGACATCCGTCAGACCATCGAATTGCTCCGTGCCGATGCCGAACCCGACTCCCCGACACCGGGTCTGAGCGATCTCCACGAACTCGTCTCGTCGTTCCGGCGCGCCGGAGCGGACATCCGGTTCGACTACGACGATCTCGGCGCGCCCGCGACCGGTGCCACCGAACTCGCCACGTTCCGCATCGTTCAGGAATCCCTGACCAACGCGTCGAAGCACGCCCCCGGCGCCACCGTCGATCTGAAGGTGGGGCCCGACGCGGCCGGGAGTCTGCACATCAGCGTGCGCAACAAGGTCACACCGGGCAGCAGGCGCCGGCCGGGTGGCTCCGGACTGAGTGGAATGCGTTCACGAATCGAACATCTGGGTGGCCGGTTCCGGGCGGCCTCGATCGAGGACGCGTGGGAGGTCGACGCGGTGTTGCCGTTCGCCACCGGTCACCCGATCGGCACCGACCTGACCACCACGGCGGTACCCGGTGACCGCTGAGGCGCCGCGAATCCGCGTACTCCTGGTCGACGATCAGGACCTGGTCCGATCCGGGCTGCGCCGAATCCTGCGCCGCAAAGACGGTTTCGACGTGGTCGGCGAATGTTCCGACGGCGACGAGGTGCTCACCGCCGTGGCAGACCACCGGCCCGATGTGGTGGTGATGGATCTGAGGATGAAGCGGGTCAGCGGGATGGCCGCCACCCGGATACTGGCGTCCACGGTCGAGCCCCCACCGGTCCTGGTGCTCACCACGTTCCGGGACGAGGAATTGCTGTCGGAGGCCCTGCGCGCCGGTGCGGCCGGGTTCGTGTTGAAGGATTCGCCGGCCGAAGAGCTGATCCGCGCGGTGCGCATCGTCGCCGATGGTGAGGCAGTCCTCGACCCGGCGATCACCGCACGGGTACTCGACACCTATCGGGCGGCGCCGGGACCGGCCGCCGCCGGCACCTCACTCGATCGCCTGACATCCCGAGAATCGGCGGTGCTGGGCCTGATCGGCCGCGGGTTGTCGAACGACGAGATCGCCGCCGAACTGGTGATCTCGGTGGTCACCGTCAAAAGCCATGTCGGCAACGTCTTCCACAAACTCGGAGTCCGCGACCGGGCCGCAGCGGTGGTGTACGCGTTCGACCACGGGGTGGTCAGTCCCCGCGCCCGCTGATCACCCCCGGGCGGCGCTACAGCGTCGCGAAGTGTTTGACCGTGTCCGCTTCGATGGTCGAGAAGGTCTTCGCGGAGATCGGGGTCGCGAACTTCGTGGTCTTGGCCATCACCCCGGCGAGCTCGATCGCGAACGACCATGTGAAACGGCAGCCGATCGCCGCGGGTTCGATCTCGGTGAGCTCACCGAACGCCCGCAGGCTCGGGACGTTGGCCTGCTCGACGTAGAAGGCGTTGCGGTAGCGCCCGGCCTCCGGGTCCTCGTCCCAGCAGAAGAACTTCTCCGACAGCTTCACGTATCCGGGGGCCAACGCGGCCGACCGCGTGGTGCCGACCCCGTAGGGCGGCGGCGAGGTGAAGGTGATCGATTTGATGACCCGGCACCAGTCGAGCGTGTTCTGTCGGGTCAGTTCGGCCCATGCGGTCGCGGGGCTGACCGGCAGGTTGACCGAGAAACGGTGGGTCACGGGGGCGGTCTCGAAGAAGTCGAGTCCGAACGGTTCGAGGGGGTACGCGGGCATGATTGCCTTTCTGGGGCGTCACTCCCGGCGAGTGTGAGAGGACCACATGGTTCGATCACTCGCGCGAGAACGGTCCGATGAGCCTGCGATCAATCCTGGCATGGCAACATAAGAGGCTACAAACCCCGGCGAGAAGTAAGACATGCGTCCGGGTGGTCTCGGATGCTTGTCCGAGGATGGAGGAGTAGCAGTGACTCTGGACGACCGCACCTCGGGAGATGTTCCGAACGTCTCATCGATCCCGTTGTCCGATCCCAACGCGCGCCCCGGTGGTGACCCGAGTGTTGGCGCGCTGGTGAAAGAAGCCACCGCACACCTGTCGACCCTGTTCCGAGCCGAAGTGGCGCTGGCCAAGGCCGAACTGGCCGGTGAGGCGAAGAAGGCCGCAATCGGCACGGGCCTGATCGTCGTGGCCCTCACCGTTGCGCTCTATGCCAGCCTGTTCTTCTTCTGGTTCCTCGGCGAACTGCTCTCGGAGTGGCTGCCGCGTTGGGCTGCATTCGGCATCGTGTTCCTGATCCTGCTCGTCGCAGCGATCATCACCGGGCTCGTCGGGTACATCGTGTTCAAACGGATGACCGGACCCAAAAAGACCATCGCATCCGTCCAGCACCTCTCGGATGTGCTGCCCGCAGGCCATGCAGGCAGCGACGCACCGGTTCGGCCCGGTGCCGACCTGCGCAAGCCCAGCCGTCCTTCCCAGGGCTGACATTTGCCTGCCCCGGATCCGTCGACCGTCCGGTTCACGGGTTGGCACCACAGTGATGTCCGCGCCAACGGTGTCCGGCTCCATGCGGTCGAGGCACAGGCCCCGCGGAACGATCGTCCGCTGGTCCTCCTCATGCACGGTTTCGGCGAGTTCTGGTGGAGTTGGCGCCACCAGCTCACCGCACTCGACGACGCCGGCTACCGGGCCGTCGCCGTCGACCTGCGCGGCTACGGGGACAGCGACAAACCTCCCCGCGGCTACGACGGTTGGACCCTGGCCGGTGACACCGACGGCCTGATCCGGGCGCTGGGGCATACCGACGCCACCCTGGTGGGCCATGCCGACGGCGGTCTGGTCTGCTGGGCGACCGCGACCCTGCATCCCCGGTCCGTCCGTTCGATGGCGGTACTCGCCTCCCCGCACCCCCAGGCACTCAAGACCGCCACGCTGCGCGAATCGACCCAGCGCAAAGCGTTCCTGCGCGGATTCCTCAAGTCCCAGATCCCCCGGACGGCCGAGCGCGCACTGACCGAAGACGACGGCGCGATGGCCGAGATGCTCCTGCGCAGGCACTCCGGTCCGAGCTGGATCGACACCGAGGACTTCACCGACACCGCCCGCCGGAACCGATCCGCGATCCAGATCCCGGGCGTGGCCCATTGCAGCCTGGAATATCAGCGATGGGCCTTCCGATCCCAATTCCGTCCGGACGGAAGCCGCTTCCTGGAGCTCATGGACAAGCAACTGCACATCCCGGTACTGGCGATCCGCGGTGCCGTCGACGACTACATCCAGCGATCGACCCTCACCGCGAGCGCGCACTGGTCGTCGAAGCTGGAACTGACCGAGGTCGCGGACGCGGGTCACTACTCACATCAGGAACAGCCAGACGACGTCAACCGCCGACTGGTCGAGTTCCTGCAGTGCTGACCCGCCGCTGACCGATCACCCGGCCGTACCGGCCCTTTAGGACGAGTGGACGCACGACTGGGTGTCGACCGGAGCGCTCAGGCGTTCGGATTCGGCCAGACCCGGTTGGACCTGGGCCGCAGTGAGCACAAAACCCGTCTCCGTGGACGGGTCCTCCGCGGCACCGAACACCACGCCGAGCACCTCCCCGTCCGAATTGATCAGCGGCCCGCCGGAATTGCCCTGCCGGATCGAGCCACGCACGGTGTAGACCTCGCGGGTGACCGCCGTATCGGGATAGATGCCCGGCCCCCGCAATTGGATGACCTCGCGGATCCGCTCGGCGCTGGCGTTGAACGGACCGCCTTCGGGGAAACCGAGCGCGATCGCATCGGTACCCGTTTTCGCGAGCTCGTCCGCGAACCGCATCGCCGGGGCCTGCAGGCCGGGGACGTCGAGGACCGCGACATCGGTCAACGGATCGAAATAGACGACGGTCGCGTCGAAGGTGTCGTCGGAGGCCGCGACCTGCAGCAGGTTGGTGCCGGCCACCACATGCGCGTTGGTCATCACCCGTTCGGGCGAGACCACGAAGCCACTCCCCTCCAGTGCCTGGCGACAGCTCTGCGCGATGCCTTCGATCTTGACGACACTGCCGCGGACCTGTTCGACGATCGGCTGCTCGAGGAGCGTCTGGTCGGGAGGATCGACGCTGGTGATCGGGGTCCGGCCGAACGGTCCGATGGCTTCCTTGAGCCCCGAGTTGTCGAACATGTCCCAGAAGTCGCGCGGGGCCCGTTGAAGCCACGTCGGCGCGATCTCGTTGATCTCCTCGATCACCTTCGAATCCCGGACCGCCGCAGCGATCTGCGGTTGCGCCGACGTGCTGATCGGCGTCGCCAGGATCCAGGCGGCCAACAGGACCGCCACCGCCTGCAGGAGCGAGCCGATCACCGAATCGACCCGCCGCAATGACAGGGTCCGGATACCGCTGCGGGCCGCGCGGCCCAGCACCATCCCCGAGATCTCGCCGATGATCACCAACGCGACCAACAGCAGAACACCCGCGATCAGCCGCCACCGCTGATCTTCGATGTTGCGGATCAGGTGCGGCGCCAGCAGCACGCCTGCCGCGGCACCGAGGAGGACCCCGATGAACGCCAGCGCCGACGACATCGCGCCCTGCCGGTATCCCGACGCGGCGGCGAGCAATGCCACACCGATGACGATCACGTCGACCCAGGCGGATCCGCTCATCACTGACCCACCTTGGCGAGCTCCTCGTCGAGGTCATGGATATCCGACTTGTCCCATCCGATCTCCCAGCCGGCGGCTTCGATGACCGCGGCCAGCAGTCCACCGGTGAAGCCCCACACCAACATGCCCTCGACGCGGAACGCCGGAGCCTGGTAGACGCGGGTACCGGCGATCATCCGTTCGACCTGGATCCGGTTGCGCGGATCGATCAGGTCGCGCAGCGGAACCCGGACCACCCGGGAGGTCTCGCCGACGTCGACGACACCGACGTCGGACAGCTCGGTCCAGTGGGCCAGGACCGGCGACACCTCGAAGCCCGAGGGCGGCACCGGGAACATGTCGAGGACCGCCAATGGGGTGACCCCGGACGGGTCGAGACCGGTCTCCTCCTCCGCCTCACGCATCGCGGTGCCGAGCGGGAAGTCGTCGCCGGGATCGCGAGCGCCACCGGGGAAGGCGATCTGTCCGCCGTGGTTACGCAGCGTGCTGGCGCGTTGGGTCAGGAGCACCGTCGCATCGGCGGGGACACCACCGTGATGGGTCGGGTCGCCGTCCCAGTCGCCGCCGATCAGGATCAGCACCGCAGCGGGGCGGGTGACGGGCATCTGTGAGCGGAGGCGTCGGGCGGTCATACCGCCGCGGTCCTCGACCGATTGCGTGACGCCGGCGAGATTTGCGGTGAGCCCACGCATCCACGGGGGTACCGACGCCGTCGGCACCAGGATCTCGGTCACGCGGCGACACCCAGATGTTTGTCGACGGCCGCCGACACCTCTTCGACGGTGTCGAAGACCGTCGGCAGGACGGCGGCCACCGTACCGTCGGCCCGCACCAGGACGGTGGCCGGATAGACCCGGGGAATGCCGAGGGCGGCGGCGATCTTCGCGTCCGGATCGACGACGGTCGGCAGGTTCACCCCGATCTCGGCCAACAGGTTCAGGGACAGGAAGACATTCTCCGACCCTTCTTTGCCCTGCACGGTCAGCACCTGGATCTTGTCACCCGCCTGCTCGGCGTAGTCGGCGATCACCGGGAGTTCGGCCCGGCACGGACCACACCAGTGCGCCCAGACGTTCACCAGCATCGGCGTGCCTGCCGTCGCGGCTCCGAGGTCGACCGTCGAGCCGTCCGCCAGACAGGGCACCAGGACGCCCTTGAGCGCGGAGTTCTCCGGTGCCGGCCCGGACCCGGCCGGGCACGGCTGCAACCCGGCCTTCTCCCGGGCCTTGACCATGTCGTCGTCCGAGACGGCCGCCTGGAGTCCGGGGAGCTTCCCGGTCCCGTCCGTCGATGCCGCGGACGGCGCAGGTGCCGGCTCAGGCGAGGACCGCGGCCAGATGGCGACGATGAGCGCAACCACGACAATCAGGACAGCCAGTGTCCAGCGAGCCGACGTCGAGAACACAAAACGCGACCGCTCAGCGGACCGGGCCTGGCCCGGATCAGGTGAATCCGACATTGACTAGAGACCTGCCAGTGCAAGTAGATGGTCGGTCTCGGGCCCCTTCACCAAGGCCGCGGCCTCGGATTTCTCCGTGGGCCCCAGACCGTAGGACGGGCAGTCGGCGGCAAGCACGCAGACACCGCAGGCGGGCTTGCGGGAATGGCACACTCGGCGGCCGTGGAAGATCACGCGGTGCGACAGGTCGGTCCAGTTCTTGCGCTCGATGAGCTCACCGACGGCGTGCTCGATCTTCACCGGGTCGGTTTCCGCGGTCCACTTCCAGCGCTGGACCAGCCGTCCGAAGTGCGTGTCCACTGTGATTCCGGGTACACCGAAGGCGTTGCCCAGAACGACGTTGGCGGTCTTGCGCCCGAACCCGGGCAGCGACACCAGGTCCTTCAGATTCGACGGGACCTCACCGTCGAAACGTTCCACGAGTGCCTGGCCGAGTCCGATGATCGAGTTGGCCTTGTTCCGGTAGAAACCGGTCGACCTGATCATCTCTTCGAGTTCGGTCCGATCGGCGCCCGCGTAGTCCTCGGCGGTGCGGTAACGCTTGAACAGGGCCGGCGTCGTCTGGTTGACCCGCACGTCAGTGCACTGCGCCGACAGGATGGTGGCCACCGACAGTTCCAACGGATTGGTGAAGTCCAGCTCGCAGTAGACGTGCGGAAATGCGATCTGCAGGGTGCGATCCATCCGCCGCGCGCGGCGCACCAGACCCGTGTGGGTCTCGGTTCCGCGCTGCGCCGCAGTCTTGGCGCGCTTGACCCCTGCCTTCGAACTCACCAACTCAGAGTACGGGGCGCCGCGCGGAGTGCGCTCCAGATGGGGGTCGGGCTTCGCGACCAACGATCGGTTCGGGCTCCGCCGAATGCCTCTTTCGTGACCGTTCCCATGGCGATTGTTTCACTTCTGAGACCTGGGTTGTGTTTACTACTCCCCATGCACGGACTCGCAGTACTTCTCTTCCCGGCCGCCCTCATGCTCTTCGCCCTGTCGATGGAGCGCCTCGAGAGCCGGCTCGAGCGGCTGACCGTCCGCGGCGAACACGTCGAGGAGTTCCTGGAGTCGGCGAAACCCGAGCAGCTCGACACGCTGGCCACACACGGTTTTCCCGCCGCACTCGACGAGTTCCGCGATCGCCGGATGCCGTCGAACTCCGAATCGGACGATTCGATCCGTGTCAGTTAGCGATTGCGGACCTCTCACGACAGGCCCATCGGTTTAGTGGGGGTAACGGCCAGCTTTTCTTCCGGTTACCCGTAGACTGCATAACGGGTGACGAACACAACAGCATGATTTGTGTGAACATCCTCAGGTTTGAACGTGGTCTGGCTGGACCCTTAGAAAGGGGCGTAAGTGGAGGAAGTACTGGCGCGGGCGGGCATATTTCAAGGTGTCGAGCCCACCGCCGTCGCAGCACTGGCCAAACAGCTCCAGCCTGTTGATTTTCCCCGTGGACATGTCATCTTCAACGAAGGTGAGCCCGGGGACCGGCTGTACATCATTTTGTCGGGCAAGGTGAAGGTCGGCCGCAAGTCGGTCGACGGCCGTGAAAATCTGCTGACGATCATGGGACCGTCGGACATGTTCGGTGAGCTGTCCATCTTTGATCCGGGTCCGCGTACGTCGTCGGCCACCACCGTGACCGAGGTCCGTGCGGTCTCGATGGATCGTGAGGCACTGCGGTCGTGGATCGCCGACCGGCCCGAGATCGCAGAGCAGCTGCTCCGTGTTCTGGCCCGTCGCCTGCGACGCACCAACAACAACCTCGCGGACCTCATCTTCACCGACGTCCCCGGACGCGTGGCCAAGCAGCTGTTGCAGCTGGCCCAGCGCTTCGGAACGCAGGAAGCCGGGGCTCTGCGGGTGACGCACGACCTCACCCAGGAGGAGATCGCCCAGCTGGTGGGCGCCTCCCGCGAAACCGTGAACAAGGCCCTGGCCGACTTCGCGCAGCGCGGTTGGCTACGTCTCGAGGGCAAGAGTGTGCTGATCGCCGACTCCGAGCGCCTGGCACGCCGCGCCCGCTGATTTCCATAACCCGAACCGCCGGTTCCGACGCACCCATGTGGTGGCCGGATCCGGCGGTTTTGTTTTGGCCATGACGGCCTCGTCACTTCGTAGGCCGCATCACGGGACAAGCGCTCAACGCCTGGTCTGATACCTGGTCATAAGCACCCCGCCGGCAAACGTTCGCGTCTCCACCAGGTCCAGGTTCACCCAACTGTCCAGCTCGGCGAAAAACGGCGTGCCGCCGCCCACCAGGACCGGATGGGTCACAATCGTGTACTCGTCGATCAGCCCGGCCCGCATGGCCGCCCCGGCGAGCGTGGCACCACCAACCCTCATCGGCTCGCCGTCCTGGGCCTTGAGCCGGGCGATCTCCGCGACCGCGTCGCCGGAGACCAGGCGGGAGTTCCAGTCCACCTTCTCGAGCGTCGAGGAGAACACCACCTTCGGGGTGTCCCGCCAGTTCCGCGCGAACTCGATTTGCGCCGCGGTGGCATCGGGCTGCTCGTCGCCGGTCGGCCAGTACGAACTCATTGTCTCCCACAGCTTGCGCCCATACAGCTGCACGCCGATCGGCCGTTCCTCTTGGAGCCAGAACTCGAACAGCTCGTCGCTCGGCCCGCTCCACCCGATGTCGTCGCCGGGCGCGGCGACGTAGCCATCCAGTGTCAGGTTCATCCCGTAGATCAGTTTCCGCATTGCGCAACACCTTTCGTCGGTCGGTTTCCGAGATGTAGACCGTCCCAGCGCAAAAAACTGATCGGTACAGCTAGCTGGCTGACTTCACGCTCGTCAGTGCGTACTCGGTGAGCGTGATCAAAGCGTGGCGGACCGACTGCGCACGCCGGGCGTCGACCTCGAGAATGGGCACGGAAGCCGAGATCGCCAACGCTTCCCGAATATCGTTGATCGCGAAACGTGGTGCTTCGTCGAACTGGTTGATGGCAACCACGAACGGAAGACCACAGGCCTCGAAGTAGTCGATTGCCGCGAACGAATCGTCGAGGCGTCGGGTGTCGATGAGCACGATGGCACCGATCGCTCCGCGCACCAGGTCGTCCCACATGAACCAGAAGCGACGTTGGCCCGGTGTACCGAAGAGGTAGAGGACGAGATCGTCGGACAGCGTGATCCGGCCGAAGTCCATGGCGACGGTGGTCGTCGATTTCGTGCCCGACGTGTCGAGGTCGTCGACGCCTTCGGACTCGTCGGTGATCAGGGCCTCGGTGCGAAGGGGCACGATTTCCGAGATCGTGCCGACCAACGTGGTTTTGCCCACGCCGAATCCGCCCGCGACCACGATCTTTGTCGATGCGGCTCGGCCTCTCGTATCAGAGTGCCTGTAGTCCACGAAGTGTCCTTCCGATGAGTTCGCGGCGCTCGGCCGCAGTCGCGTCGTCGCTGAGAGTCTCCGAAAGGCGCAGGCTTCCGGTTTCGACGAGATCCCCGACCAGCACACGCGCAACGCCGAGGGGCAGATTCAGACGGGCCGATATCTCGGCCACGGACGGCCCATTACTGCATAGCGCAATGATTTTCGTACGTACGTCGCTGGCCGGCCAGAAGTTCGGGATGGTGTCCGGTGTGGTGTGTACCGGAGCTTCGAGCGGGAGGTAGATGTCGGTGTTGGTACGTCCCGCCGTGAGCGTGTACGGCCTCACCAAATTGGGCGACGGTGCACCATCCTCAGAGAAATCGTCCTGCGTCGAATCGGGTGGGGGCATGAGCGCGTCACCGTTCTCGCATTCGGGCCGACGGTTCCACCATGCTGCCGACGCGCGAGACGAGCACGGCCATCTCGTACCCGACCTGGCCGATGTCGCACGATGCGGCGGTCAGTGTCGCCAGGTGCGATCCGTCACCGACGCTCATCAGCAGGAGGTAGCCGTTCTCCATCTCGACCACCGACTGCAATACCGGGCCGCCGTCGAACAATCGCGCCGCACCTGTGGACAAGCTCGCCAGACCGGATGTCACGGCCGCCAACTGCTCGCCCCGCTCCTGCGGCAGGTCTTCGCTTGTCGCCATGAGCAGGCCGTCGGCCGAGACCAGGACGGCGTGCACGACACCGACGATGTCTCTCGCGAAGTTCGACACGAGCCAATCGAGCGACCGGTCGGGTGTTGGAGCCACGGAGTAATTCATTCGTTCTCATCCGTTCTGTGTCGATGGGAGGCGTCTTCGGAACGGCCGGCGCGGACGCCGTCGAAATGGTTCGTGAACTTTCGCCGCACGGCCTCAGGATTTCTCGCCGGTCCACTCGCCGGATCGGGGCGGGGCCGTTGGGGGGACGCCTGCGGCGAGTTGACGGTTCCTGGGATCAGGCGGGCGCCGGGCGTGCGGGCGGGCAGACCGCTCTCCGTCCGGGTGGTGACCGGAGACTCGGTTGCGCTCTCCGCCGCGGCCCATCCGGCGTCGGCAGCGGTGAACCACGAACCGCTCGGACGCTGAGCGTCTGCGGGATCGAGCAACCATTCCGAGACCATGCGGTCATAGATGGACGCCGGCGGGCCTTGTTCAGACGACACAGCCTCGCGTTCCGGCGGTGGAGGAACGGCCCGCTCCGTGGCTTCATAGGCGGAGGTGGCTTCATAGGCGGAGGTGGCTTCATAGGCGGAGGTCTGGTCCTGCGGCTGTGGACGGTTGCGGCCGTTGGTTGTCGGACCGTTCACGGTGTCGTCGGCCGCCGCTCTGTCGGCACGAGCCGCGGGCCGGGCACTGAAGAACGCAGATGTATCGGAGGGCGAACCGTTCACATTCCAGTCGACAGTCGACGAGACGGAGTCGGTGGGAGGGAAGACCTGTGCCGGTGCCTTGTCGACTCCACTCGCGCCTGGCCTACGACGTGGCAACTTCGCCGCGGTGAGCTCTGTATACGCCGCCGAGCGACCGGACCTCGCTGCGGGTGCTGCCGGTGAGGCGACCGCTGTAGGTGCATGCGTGGTCGGGGCGCCCCTGCCCGCATCGGCACCTTCGTACAGACGGTTGGCCGCAGCACGAGGCGATGCTGCCGAGTCCCGCCTGGCCGACCGCCCGTTCCGACCCTGCGACGGGAAGGAGGTGACGACCAGGTTCACGGGGATGTGCACGCTGGCGGTGACTCCCGACGTACTCCCCTGCGCCTGCGTCATACGGAGTCGAACCGTCACATTGTGGCGTTGCGCAAGGCTCCCCACCACGTACAGGCCCATCCGGCGCGCCGTCTCGGGTGTGACCTCGCCTCCGACGGACAGCCGGACATTCGCTTCGTCGATCTCCGTTGCGGACATCCCGAGACCACGGTCGGCGACCTCCATGAGGATGCCGCCGTCGACGGCACGCGCGGCCGCGACGGAGACGAGAGTGTCGGGAGGTGAGTACCGCAGCGCGTTGTCGATCAACTCGGCGAGGAGATGCACGATGTCGGATGCCGCCGTCGGCACCACCATCGCATCGGGCACCTCCTGCATCGACACGCGGCGATAGTCCTCGACCTCGGACACTGCGGCGCTCAGGACGGTGTCCACAGCCACCGGTTGGTCGTTCTGGTTTCTACGCGGCGCGGTGCCGGCGAGCACCATCAGGTTGGCCCCGTTCCGCCGCATCCTCGTCGCGAGGTGATCGAGGCGGAACAGGCTCTCCAGCCTGCGCGGGTCGTCCTCGTCGCGCTCGAGTTCCTCGATGAGGGAGAGTTGGTGGTCCACCAGCGATTGACTCCGCCGCGAGAGCGTCTCGAACATGTTGCCGACCTGGAGTCGCAATCGCGCCTGCTCGCCGGCGAGTGCCAGGGCTTCTTCGTGGATGTCATCGACGGCCCGGGCAAGCTGACCGATCTCCTCCTTGGTGTGCACCGGGATGGGTGCGACCTCGGGCATGTCGCCGCCGAGGCGGATTTCTTCGATCTCCGCGGGAAGGGCCCGGTGCGCGACATCGAGCGCGCCTTGCCGTAGTCGCCTGATCGGCCGGATCAGCGATCGGGCCACCAACAGGGCTACCAGAGACGCGATCAACACGGCGGCCAGGACGATCGCCGACTCGATCCACGCGGCCCTGCGTCGGTCGTCGGCCTGCGCGGTCAGTGACTGGATCGACTCCCCGAGCAGACGTTCGGTGACGGTGCTGTACATCTGCCCCGACCTCTCCGCCGAGGCAGCCGCTTCGGCCAGGTTCGCATTCGATGCGGTGGAGTAGATGGCGAGGCGGGTGTCGAGTTGAGAACGAAGCTCCTGGATCTCCGGGGAGTCATCACCGAGCAGCACGGCCAACGCCGCGAGATAAGCGCTCTCGCGACCCGCGGCCCGGTTGGCCAGGCCGAACATGGCCCTGTTCGGCTCGGACAGCAGGATCTGCTGGGTTTGTGCGGCCCGGTTACCGGAGAGCGCATCGATGATGCCGTTGCCGAGTGTCCTCAAATCCGTTTTGTCGTCGGCCAATCCGTTTGTGAGGTTAGTCACAGAGGCGAGCCAGAGTTCCGTTGCCGCCGCTGTCATGCCCTCCGCGACGGCAATTCGCTCTGCGATCGGTACCGGCCCGGACTGCAGGCGAGTTCGCAGCTCACTCGCAGCCGCCAAGGCCGCCTGGAACTCGCCGGCGACGCTGGCCTGCAGCGGCGAATCTTCCAGTCGGTCACCGACTGCGAGCCCCGACAACACTTTGCCGAGCTGATCCTCCTGCCCCGGATCACCGGTGGTGGCGAGGTCGCCAACCAGGTTGTCGATGACGAACAGCATCGAGGAAGCACTCGACTTCTCGACGTTCGCCGACAGGTCCGATGCGTCGGCCACCACGGATTGGATGCGCAACGCACCGAAAAAGATGGCCAGCGCGAGTGGGAGCGCGACGACGGCCGCGACCTTGACGCTGACCGGCCAGCCGGAGAGGGCCCATACCCGCGGCACACCTCTACGCTTCGATGACTCTGTTCCGATTTCGACCACGACTCGAATCCTGCTTCGATTCGCCCGGGTGGGCTGGAGACAGGGACAACGGATGTTCCCCCGCAAAGGACGCCTTTGCTTGATGTGGCATAAACGAAAGCTTGGGCATCTTCTGTGGGTGCAACTTATACCAACAAGGTGCGTCAAGAAAGTTTTGAGATCGCCTTGACTCACTTAGCAATGAACGGTTCGTTGGTCGAACTGGCTTCAAAGCCATCGTTTTGATCGTCACGATCAGGGAATTAGAGCTACGGCGAAACCTGTTGTCCGACAGTATTTTTCAATGCTAACGAATTCTTTTGAATATCGCCGGGAGAATCCATGTCATTGAATTTTAACGTTCCGCAAGATAGGCGAGCTGTGTTTTGACCGACATCTTGGCGGCGGGCCAGAGTTTCTTGTCGACGTCGGCGTATACCTTTTTCACCACCTTGCCGGCTTTGGCATCCTGTGCGCTGACCCCGAGTTCGGTCAGTGCCGCCCGCACCTGATCGATGCGCTGCTCGCGGTGTGCCTTGTAGTAGCGGGCCACCGGGATCAGCTGGGCATGATCGGGACCGTGTCCGGGCAGCATCGCGCAATCGTCGCCCTCCACGATCAGCCGGTTGAGTGAGTTCATGTAGTCGCGCAGCGATCCGTCCGACGGATCGAGAACCGTGGTGCCGCCGCCGAGGATGGTGTCGCCGGTCAGCATCGCGCGCCTGCCATCATGCTCGACCAGGAAGCTGACCGAGTCCCCGGTGTGGCCCGGGGTGTGGAGGACGGTGATCTTCAGGCCGGCGGCCTCGATCACCTCCCGGTCGGCCAGGGTCGGGGCGCCGCGGGTGTATTCGGCACTGCGGGCCCGGACCGGCGCCCCCGTCTGTTTGCGGAAGTCCTTGATCGCACCGGTGTGGTCGTGATGCCGGTGCGTGATCAGGCCCAACACCACGTTGCCTTGCGCAGCAACGGCTTTCACATGCTTTTTCTTGCCCTTCGGCCCCGGGTCCACCACAACACAATCCGGGTGTCCGGGAGCCCGCAGGATCCAGGTGTTCGTACCGTCCAAGGTCATCACGCCGGGATTGCGACACAGCAGCACCGAGGCGAAATCGGTGACCGGCCGAACTTCACGGTATGCGGGATGCTGCAATTCACTCATGCGACTCAGGCTAACGCCCCCGGCATGACGCAGCTCACCCGCGATCGCGGTACAGCGTGACGCGGTAGGTGTAGTGCTCGGGCAGGAAGTGACTGACCGACAGCTCGCTGACCACCCCGTTGCTGTCGGTGTAGAGCCGATCGATCCGCAGGACGGGCTCTCCCGCTTCACAGTCGAGATGAACGGCGTCGAGGTCGTCGGCCCGGCCGACCGTGATGGATTGCGCAGCCTCGGCGATCGGCGCGGCGAGGTGCCGTTCCAGGAGCCCGATCACCGTGTAGGTACTGACCGCGCCCTGCGCCAGCTCGGGTGCGTCGATCACCAGCCGTGCGACATCCTCGGGTAGATGAACCGTCGTCAGCACGAACGGGATCCCCTCGTGGATCCGCCGGAACACCACTGTGTAGACGACGTCGCTGTCCAGTCGCAGTCGGCTGGCGGCCTCGACATCGATCCTCCGGCGAAGCGGATCGACCACTTCCATCGTGGTGTCGTGCGACAGGTTCAGCAGGTCCTCGATCGACCCCTGCTGCCGCACGTACCGTCCACCGGACTCGTTGACGAACGTGCCGCGGCCGGGGACGCGATAGACGATGCCGTCCGCCACCAGGTCCACGAATGCCCGGCGGACGGTCTGCCTGCTGACCTCGTAGCGCTCCGACAGCTCGGATTCCGTCGGCAGGCGCACCCCGTTGTCGTAGCGGCCCGCGGCGATGTCCTGCCGCAGCTGGGTCGCCAACAGTTGGTAGGCGGGCGCGGCCTCGCTCCTTTTCCCTGGCATGATCGCCACGATGCTACGCGGGCCGGGCCTATAGGCCGCCGCGGGACACCAATTGTCCGGCAATGACATTGCGCTGGATCTCGTTGGTGCCCTCACCGACGATCATCAGCGGAGCGTCCCGGAAGTAGCGCTCGACGTCGTATTCGGTGGAGTATCCGTAACCGCCGTGGATCCGGACCGCGTTGAGGGCGATCTCCATTGCGGCTTCGGAGGCGAAGAGTTTGGCCATACCGGCCTCCATGTCGCAGCGCTGTCCCGAGTCGAACTTCTCGGCCGCAAACCGGGTGAGCTGGCGGGCAGCGGTCAGCTTGGTTGCCATGTCTGCCAAGTAATTTCCGATCGACTGGTGCTTCCAGATCGGCTTGCCGAAGCTCTCCCGCTGCTGGGCGTAGGCCAACGCGTCCTCGAGGGCGGCCGCGGCAACACCCAGTGCCCGCGAGGCGACCTGGATGCGCCCGGTCTCGAGACCCTTCATCATCTGGGGGAACCCCTTGCCGGGCGTACCACCGAGGATCGCCGACTGCGGGATGCGGTAGTTGTCGAACGAGAGCTCGCAGGACTCGACGCCCTTGTATCCGAGTTTCGGCAGGTCCCGCGAGACCGTCAGTCCCGGTCCGTGTTCGACCAGAACGATGGAGATGCCGGCGTGACGCGGCGTGGCGTCCGGATCGGTTTTACAGAGCAGCGCGATCAGGCCCGATCGCCTCGCGTTGCTGATCCAGGTCTTGGATCCGTTGATGACGAGGTCGTCGCCGTCGGTCCTGGCCACGGTGCTCAGCGCCTGCAGATCCGAACCGCCACCGGGTTCGGTCAGCGCCATCGTGGCCCGCATCTCGCCGGTCGCCATCAGCGGGAGGTACTTCTGCTTCTGTTCGTCGGTCCCGAAAGTGGTGATCAGTTTGGCGACGACAGTGTGGCCGCCCATGGCTCCGGCCAGGCTCATCCAGCCACGGGACAGTTCTTCGGTGACCGCCACGTAGCAGGGCATCGACACCGGTGAGCCACCGAATTCCTCATCGACGGCAAGACCGTAGATACCGATCTGCTTCATCTGATCGATCCACTTGTCGGGGTACTCGTTGGCCTTCTCGACCTCTCGCACCGAGGGCTTCACCTCACGGTCGACGAAGTCACGCACCGTCTGCACCAGCATCGATTCTTCGTCGTTCAGGTTGTAGCTCATGACATCCTCCGCGAGAGTGAAACTTTGTACGGCCATATTCGGCGCTCGTTGGTCGGTTGTCAACCACCATTGCTTGACAGCGGAAACAACGACCGACATGATTTGGCCGTACATAGAATCTGAACCGAAATCGAAGGGTCCCGATGAGACAAAGCAGAGGAGAACACCCATGTCTGATCCGGTGACCGTCGGTGGACCGTATTTCGATGAACTCGTGGTGGGACAGGTCTTCGACACCGCGCCGTCGATGACGCTGACCGAAGGTGCCGCCGCCGTGCATCAGTCGATCCTCGGTGACCGCATGCGCCTGTCCCTCGACGTCCACCTGGCAGGGTCGGTGACCGGGCAACCGAGGGCGCTGGCCCACCCCGGACTGGTCTGCGACGTGGCGATCGGACAATCGACACTGGTCACACACCACGTGAAGGCCAATCTCTTCTACCGCGGCCTTCGGTTCCACCGTTTCCCCCACATCGGCGACACGCTGTACACGCGCACCGAAGTTGTCGGGCTGCGGGCCAATTCGATCAAACCCGGACGACGGCCGACCGGACTTGCCGCGTTGCGGATGGAGACCACCGATGCCGCGGGCAACAAGATCCTGGACTTCTACCGATGCGCGATGATCCCGCTGTCCGACTCTTCGGCCGCCGACCATCCGCAGCCGAACGACGACCTCTCGACGATCGGCCCGGCCGACGAACCCGCCTATGAGGTCCCGGCCGGGTGGGATCTATCCGCATTGCCGCAGTCGGACCAGGTTCCGGCCCCGGGCACGGTCTACGACTCCAGCGCCGACGTGGTGTCGAGTGCCCCGGAGCTGGCACGACTCTCGCTCAATATCGCCGCCACGCATCATGATGCGCGGGTCGGTGGCAGCCGCCTGGTGTACGGCGGTCACACCATCGGCATCGCCCTGGCGCAGGCCAATCGGGCGCTGCCGAACCTGGTGACGGTGCTGGGATGGCAGTCCTGCGACCACGTGGGTCCGGTGCACGAGGGCGACACGATCACCAGCCGCCTGGAGGTGGAGTCGGCCGAACCGCTCGACGGCGGTGGAACAGTGCTGAAGCTGCGGTCGCTCGCCGATGTTGTTGCGGCAGATGGTTCGACGGCACCGGTCCTCGACTGGAAGTTCACCGCCCTGACCACCTAGCGCCTCGACGCCCGACAACAACGGCACGCTCGACACCCCCTCCGTCGACCGTGCCGAAATCACCGTCGACCGTGCCGAAAATGCCTATCGCGAAGGTGATCTGCGCTCTTGGATGGGGGCGATCACCTCGCGCCCGAAGATCTTGATGGTCTCCGGATCTGCGAGATCGTGGAGGCGGACGATGCAGAGTTCCACTCCCCGATCGATCTCGGCCTCGAACATGTCGACCAGCTCGGCAGGTGTGCCGACCATGGCTGCACCCCAGCCGGATTGGGGCAGACGGCGGGCTGTCCGCTCGATCACCTTGGCGCGCAGCGACTCGTCGGTGACCACACCCACGGCGTACTGCACCGACAGGCGCGCACCGCCGCTCAACGGCCGCAGGTCGTCGAGCTGATCACGCGCGCCGCCGACACAGTTCCACCAGTCCGCGTACTCGGCGACCAACGGCATCGTCAATTGTCTACCCGCCCCGCCGATGTGGATGGGGATCGTTCCTTGAGCCGGCGTCGGCCTGCCATGGGCACCGGAGAGCTGAAAGTGCTCGCCGTCGAAGTCGAACGGCTCCCCGGAGAACATCAGCCGGAGGATCTCGACGGTTTCCCCCAACTGCTGCGCGCGTTGCTTCCGGGACCCGTGGTCGATGCCGAACATCTCGAACTCGGCTTCGATCGATCCCCACCCCAGGCCCAGATCGAGCCTGCCCCCGGAGATCCGGTCGACGGTGGCCGCCATCTTCGCCAGAACCGCCGGATGCCGAAGCGGGTTGCACACCACCAGATGCCCGAGCCGGATATCCGAGGTGGATACTGCGATCGCCGCGAGTAGTGTCCAGCTCTCCAGCGCGTCGAGTGTGGGAGCGCCCGGCGCGAAGAGGTGGTCCATCACCCAGAACGAATCGAATCCGGCCCGCTCGGCTCCCCGCGCCGCGTCGATGACGGCCTCGGCTTCCATCCCCAATTGGGGGACGAAGATCCCGAACTGCGGCAGCTGTGTCATCGCGTCATTCCTCATCGCTCCATCAACCGTCCGCCGATCAGCGTGGCGGCCACCAATTCTGCGCTCAGCTCTTGCAGGACCACCTCGGGCGGTTCGGAGAGCAGACACAGGTCCGCCACCGATCCGGGCGTCAGATCGCGCAGCGTTCCCGGGTCTCCCGGCTCACCCAGGAACAGCTCGACCGCGGAGATGGCCGGAACACGTTCGGAGATGGCCAGTTCCGATCCGCTCGGCGTCCTTCGGTCGCGTGCCGCACGCATTGCCGCCCAGGGATCGAGATCCCCGAAGGGGGCGTCCGTGCTGCCCGCCACCGGTATCCCGGCACATTGCAGACTCCGCAACCGCCAGAGTTCATCGTGTTCGATGGCGGGCACGTCCTGCAGATACTCGTCGCCGCGTTCGGCAACGAAGCCGGGCTGAGTAACCACGGTGAGGCCGAGCTCCATGAGGTCATCGATCATCGACTCCGGCACCACCGCAGCGTGTTCGATCCGGTCGCCGGCACGCACCCCGGCAGCGCGCAGCGCGGTGGTGGCCACCACCAACTGCACCACCGTGACGCAGTGCAGTGCCACCGCTGCGCTGTGATGCACCGCCGCAATCCATTCGGTGAGGGCGTCGAGGTCCAGGGTGGTGTCGTCGAGGATACGCTTGACCGGGCCGAAGGACAGATGGGGATGCGAGCGACCGGAATCGGCCGACATCACCAGGACCCGCTGCCGGATCTGCCCGCTGCCGACGGCGTCGTCGAGTGAATCCAGTTCGGCGGCAGTCAAATTCGGGGTTGCTTCGGTGACGGCGGTGACGCCGTACCCACTCAGGCGACGACTCAGCCGGTCGAAGTCGGCTGGACTGCCGATGGTTGCCGCGGCCACCTGGGCGTCCTGTCGAAAGAGTTGTCCGGTGGGATGACTCGCCTGCCCGAGGACGGCCAGGCCTGCCGAGTTCACCAACCACATCGCACCACTGCGATGCTGGATCCGCAAGGGCACGTGCGGGATCAACGCATCCAGAGCGTATCGATCGAGGTCGCCGGCCACGCTGTGGTGGTAGCCGACCGCGCGAATCCAACCGTCGGGTTGCGGTGTCCCGGTGACCAGCGCGGCCCGCAACTCCTCCGGCGTGCGGACCTGTGGTGGTCCGACCCTGATCGACGTGGCCGCCGCCGCGGTGGCCCGCAGATGGATGTGATGGTCACAGAGGCCGGGGATGAGGGCACCGCCCCGCGCATCCAGAACCGCTTCGTCAGGCGCGGCATCCAGTTCGGTGCCGACCTCACCGATACGGTCGCCGATCGTTCGAAGTGCGACGGGCTCTCCGGTGAGTCGTCGCGCATTGATGATCAACATGCCATCCGGCTCTCGACCAGACGTGCCACCCATAGTGCGTCGACCTGCCGACCGGTGGCCTGCGGGATCGCGGGCACCCGCGCGAGGACCGCGGCGTGGTCACCGCGGCTCGGGATCGTCGGCACTGCAGCATATTTGGCCGCCACCCCAGACATGACCACGTCGATGATCTCGCCTCCACCCCGACCGAGCGATTCGATCACCGCGCCCGCGGCCTCGAGGCCGGTCAACGGATCGGCAATGGCATCTCCGCAGAAGACCGGGCCCCGGTTCCCCTGTCCGACAAGGCCGCCCGCGACTGCCGCGTCGTCGCCGAACGCGACCCGATTCCGCACGTCAGCGGCCGTGCCGTATCCGGTGATCCGAACCCAGACCCGTCCCGGGCGGGATGCCCGCCTCGCGGCATCGAGCCCGGCGGACTCCAACGCCCGCGGTCGCGACGCCTCGATCACCACGTCGGCGACGTCCAGCAGATGCGCCAATTCGCTGTTCTGACCGGTGATCTCGGCCGGGAAGAGAAGTTTTCCACCGTTCATCCACCGGAAGAAGTCGGGGTTCCCGGCTCGGGCGCCGTCCGGCCGGCCCGGACTCTCCACCTTGATCACGGTGGCTCCCATACTCCCGAGGAGTTGTCCGCAGAGCGGCCCGGCCCACATCGCGGACAGGTCGACCACCAACAGATCGCGGTCGATCACCCGCTCCCGCGACCGGTCCCAGCCCCGGGTGATCACAGACGGTGGCGCGGTCGCCGAACCCAGCACGGCCGCCGGGATCTCGAGCATCTGTGCGCGTTCGACGAGTTCGCTCGCCATCCAGACCCGGGCCGCGCCCTCGAGCGTCGACCACACATCCTCGATGGGTTCGTCGGTACTGAGCAACGCTCCCAGCGAGTCCACGTCGTTGCTGCGGGCCAGGGAGAACGCCGTCCAGTTGTCACTACAGCGGATCAACCGCGTGGCACCACCGACCGAGATCCGTCCCTGCCGCCGGGTCCCCATCAGCGCCGACCGACCGGCCAGGAGGTCATCGACCGAGACATCGAACGGCGCGGCGACCTCATCGGCCACTGCCAAGATGCCGGCCCGGCTGAAATCGGCTGGGCCATCCGGATCACCGGTCAGATGAGCCATCCCGCCACTGGCCCAGCGGCTCGCCGGATCGGTCACCGGATGCTCCTTTTCGGTCCTGGCATTTCGCACCAGCCTATTACCCGGCTCACACCCACCGACACCGGCAAGGTTTCGGGTTGCCGGCGTGATCGCGCAGACGAATCCGCGCGCCCACATGATTCGGAGAGTGGACGCGCGGACCGGTGAAGGTTGGAGCGGTGGTGCAGACGGATCGATTCCGCTGGGGGTCAGACCTCGACGATGAGTTCGACCTCGACCGGTGCACCGAGTGGCAGTTCGGCCACACCGACCGCCGATCGCGCGTGGGCACCGGCTTCACCGAAGATCTCACCGAGCAGGTGCGAGGCGCCGTTGATGACGGCCGGCTGTCCGGTGAATCCCGGGGCCGATGCCACGAACCCGACAACCTTGACGATCCGCTTGATCGAGTCGATCCCCACGAGCGCGTCGATCGCGGCCAGCGCGTTCAGTGCGCAGATCCGAGCGGCCTCGGCGGCAGCGTCGGGCCGGACCACACCTTCGGCTCCCTCGGATACCTTGCCGTGCGCGGTGAGCTCTCCACCGAGCATCGGCAGCTGGCCCGAGGTGTAGACGAGGTTGCCGGTCTGGACGGCCGGCACGTACGCGGCGAGCGGTGCCACCACTTTGGGGAGCACGATGTTCAGTTCGGTCAATCGCTCCGACCAGGTCATGTGCAGATCAGCCTTTCGCGCGCTTGAGGTAGGCGACGTGCTGTTCGCCGGTGGGGCCGGGCAGGACGCTGACCAGCTCCCAACCGTCGGCACCCCACTGGTCGAGGATCTGTTTGGTGGCGTGGGTCAGAAGCGGAACGGTCACGTATTCCCAGGCAGTTGGCTCACTCATGTGCCCAGCCTAACGGCTGCATATGCGCATGCCAGGGGCAGCCGCGGCGAGCCACCGGAACTGCCGTCGCGCGAGCCGACAAAACTTGGGCCCGAAGTTCGCTGCGCCATGTTGGTCACCGCATCGGATGGATAAGGTGAGCCGGTGACGTCAGAACAGCCCCAGGGTTATCACTGGCCGGAAGCCGCCAGGAAAGCACGGCTTCATTTCGTGTCGGGTAAGGGTGGGACCGGCAAGACGACCGTCGCGGCTGCGCTCGCGTTGGCTCTTGCGGCCGAGGGCAAGAAGGTGCTGCTCGTGGAATGCGAGGGGCGGCAGGGCATCGCGCAGATCTTCGACGTTCCACCGCTGGCACCGACCGAGACCAAGGTGGCGACCGCGGAGGGCGGCGGCCAGGTCTCGGCGCTGGCCATCGACATAGAACACGCCTTGCTCGAATACCTCGACATGTTCTACAGCCTCGGATTCGCCGGCCGCGCCATGCGCCGGATCGGGGCGATCGATTTTGTCACCACCGTCGCGCCGGGGCTTCGCGATGTTCTGGTGACCGGAAAGATCAAGGAGTGTGTGGTCCGGACCGACAAGAAGGGCAACCGGATCTACGATGCCGTGGTGGTGGATTCACCACCGACCGGCCGGATCGGCAACTTCCTCGATGTCACCAAGGCGATGGCCGATCTGACCAAGACCGGCCCGCTGCGTAATCAGAGCGAGGGCGTCGTGAAGCTGCTGCACTCGAGCGAGACGGTGGTGCACCTGGTGACGCTGCTCGAGGCGATGCCGATCCAGGAGACCATCGAGGCGGTGGGCGAACTCGAGGGCAAAGATCTCACCATCGGGTCACTGATCATCAACAAGGTGTCACCGCAGCATCTACCTGCAGATTCGGTCAGCGACATCGCCGACGGCGTGATCGACGCAGACCGGTTGCGGTCGAAGCTCGACGCCGCAGGCCTGACCATCACCGAAGCCGACTTCGCGGGCCTGCTGACCGAGACCATCGAACACGCCAGCCGGGTGCAGGCACAGCTCGAGGCCGGTGCGGAACTGCAGACGTTGCACAAGGACAAGCTGCAACTCCCGAACTTTGACGAAGGTGTGGACCTCGGCGGCCTTTATGACCTGTCCGAGATCCTTCAGAAAGCGGGTGCCTGATGCCCATCGATCTCAAAATGGGTGCGATCCTCACCGACCCGGGTACCAAGGTTGTGATCTGTTGTGGCGCAGGCGGAGTCGGCAAGACGACCACAGCCGCCGCGATGGCGGTCTGGGCTGCCGAGCGGGGTCGCAAAGTTGTTGTCCTGACCATCGATCCGGCCAAACGACTCGCCCAGTCACTGGGCATGGACGAGCTGACCAACAGTCCCCAGCCGGTGAAGATCGATGGCGAGGGAACCCTCGACGCGATGATGCTCGACATGCGCCGGACCTTCGACGAGATGGTCACCCAGTACTCGCCGCCCGACCGGGCCGAGGCGATCATGAACAACTCCTTCTACCAGACCGTCGCCAGCTCGTTCTCCGGGACGCAGGAGTACATGGCGATGGAGAAGCTGGGCCAGCTTCTGGCGCAGGATGATTGGGATCTGGTGGTGGTCGACACCCCGCCGTCGCGCAACGCCCTGGACTTCCTCGACGCACCACAGCGCCTCGGCTCGTTCCTCGAAGGCCGCCTGATGAAGGTGCTGGTCGGCGGTGGACGTGGCGTGGGCCGCGTGGTGACCGGCGCGGTGGGCCTGGCGATGAAGGGCGTCTCGACGATCATCGGCGGCGAAACCCTGCGCGACGTCTCGGTGTTCGTACAGTCACTCGACACCATGTTCGGCAGTTTCCGGGAACGTGCCGACCGGACATACACCTTGCTCAAGCAACCGGGGACCCAGTTTGCCGTCGTGGCCACGGCCGAGCCGGATGCCTTGCGCGAAGCCGCATTTTTCGTTGACCGGTTGTCCGAGGAAAAGATGCCGCTGGCCGGGCTGATCCTCAATCGGACCCATCCGAATCTGACCGGTATCACCGGATCGACCGCCGAGGCCGCGGCGGCGCAGATCGAAGATCCGCTGACCAAGGCGATTCTGACCATTCACGCCGAGCGTGCCACCACTGGTAAACGTGAACTCCATCTGCTGCACAGTTTCACGACCTCCCATCCCACGGTTCCGATCGTGGGAGTTCCGGCCCTGCCGTTCGAGGTCGCGGATATGACGGCGTTGCGTGCCGTGGCCGAAGAGATCACCAACAGAGGCTGAAAACAAAGGAAGGAGGCGGTCTCCCCGGCCGCCTCCTTTGTTGTCGGTGTTACCGCTTATCCGACGCCGACGATTTGACGTCTGCGCTGGGTTTCGAAGAATGTGCTCCACGAGGTGACCTCGGGATGCTGCCGCAGAAGTGCTCGACGCTGACGCTCCGTCATCCCGCCCCACACGCCGAACTCCACGTGGTTGTCGAGCGCGTCCGCGCCACATTCGAGTTGTACCGGGCAATGCCGACAGATGGTTGCCGCCTTGCGCTGTGCAGCGCCTCGGACAAACAGCTGGTCAGGATCAACCTCACGGCACCGTGCCCTGGCAACCCAGGCCAGTCTGGCTTCGTTCTCTACGGTCGCAGCTGCCGCTTTCGCCATGTGCATCCCCTGTCTAAAGCATATGAAGTACGCCCGGACTTGCATTTACGACTGAATGTTATGTGAGTCACATTCAAGTAGAACTAATCTATGGATCACAGTCATGGACAGTCAAGACCTGGGTTGAAAAAAGTGGCACTGACGTCCAAACAGATGAGGTATCGGGTCGATCTCAAGACCCTTCGAACGCCTTCGCAGTGATGGGTGACACGTATCGTGGCGAACGTGCCGAAGTCGAAATCGCTAACCCTGCTCGTTGGATCGTGTGTCCTGGCGGGGGTTCTGCTCGCCGGACTCCTGTTCCCGATCGCCGGCGGCCTCGGTCTGGTGTCGAACCGGGCCGCAGACACCATGCAAAGCGTGTCGTCGGAGCTCATCGAAGGGCAGGTCCCCGAGGTCACGACCATGACCGATGTCAACGGCAAGCCGATCGCATACCTCTATGACCAGCGACGTACCCAGGTCGGCTACAACGACATCTCCCCGGAGATGATCCGGGCGATCATCTCCGTCGAGGACCGCCGATTCCTCGACCACGACGGCGTCGACTGGAAGGGGACCATCCGGGCGTTCCTCAAGAACCAGTCGTCCGGTGAGGTCCAGCAGGGCGCATCGACCATCGACCAGCAGTATGTGAAGAACTACCAGCTGCTGGTGCTCGCCCAGAACGACGCGGAGCGCCGGGCCGCCACCGAGACGACCCCGGCCCGCAAGCTCAAAGAGGTCCGGATGGCGTTGACCCTCGAGAACACACTCACCGAACAGATCAAGAGCGACCGGAATCTCAGTGAGGCGCAGGCCAAGCAAGAAGCGAAGAAGGAGATCGTCACCCGCTATCTGAACGTGGTGCCGTTCGGCAACGGGGCCTATGGCATCGAGGCCGCCGCCCAGACCTACTTCGCCAAACCGGCCAGGGATCTGAACGTGCCCGAATCGGCGATGCTGGCCGGCATGGTCCAGTCGAGCTCGGCCCTGGACCCGTACACGAATCCCGAGGGCGTACTCGAACGCCGCAGGGTCGTCCTCGACACGATGGTCACCAACTTCCCGAACCGCGCCGCCGAATACCAGGCCGCGATGAGCGCCCCGCTGGGCGTCGCCCCCTCCCCGATCACGCTGCCGAACGGCTGCATCTCGGCCGCGGACGCCGGATTCTTCTGCGACTACGCACTGCAGTTCCTCGCCGCGAACGGGATGAACCGCGAGGCGATCACCCGCGGCGGCTACACGATCCGCACCACGCTCGACCCGGTCGTCCAACGATCGACCGATGCCGGCGTGCAAAAGATCACCGATCCCGATCTCGAGGGTGTGGCGACGGTGATGAGCGTGATCAAGCCCGGCGCCGAATCGCACGACATCATGTCGATGGCCTCGAGCCGCGTCTACGGACTCGATCAGAATGCCAACCAGACCGTGCAGCCGCAGCCGTTCTCCATGGTCGGCGACGGTGCCGGATCGGTCTTCAAGATCTTCACCGTGGCCGCAGCCATGGAGAACGGGCTCGGCGCCGGGTCGACGCTCTCGGTCCCGTCGTTCTTTCAGGCTCAGGGGATGGGCAGCAGCGACGGCGTCAACGGTTGTCCCGCGGCCAGTTACTGCGTCAGGAATGTCGGCCGATATCCGGGGCAGATGTCGGTGACCAATGCGCTCGCACAGTCGCCCAACACCGCATTCGTGAAGCTGCTGCAGGACGTCGGTGTGGCACCGGCCGTCGACATCGCGGTGCGGCTGGGCATGCGGTCCTATGCCAGTCCGGGAAGTTCGGGGAACGGTGAGCAGTCGCTCGCGGACTACTTCAAGCAGAGCAACCTCGGGTCGTTCACCCTGGGACCGACCGCGGTCAACGCATTGGAGCTGTCGAATGTGGGGGCAACCCTGGCCTCACACGGGATCTGGTGCCCACCCAATCCGATCGCCTCGATCACCCAGCCCAAACGGGACCGCTACGGCAACGAGGTGGTCGATGCCAACGGCGCCCCCGCGGTCCAGGAAGTCGCGTTCGAGCGACCCAAGTGTGAGAAAGTCGTCGAACCCGGACTCGCAGACACCCTGGCCAACGCCCTCAGCGCCGACGATCGCGGCGCCGGAACGGCTGCGGGTGCCGCCAGTTCCACCGGCTGGAGCCTGCCGCTGTCCAGCAAGACCGGGACCACTGAAGCCCACCGCTCGTCGGCGTTCGTCGGTTTCACCAACAACCTTGCCGCGGCGACCTACACCTACAACGACTCCCCGACGCCGTCCGAACTGTGCTCGAATCCGCTTCGGCAATGCGGCGACGGAACCCTGTTCGGCGGCAACGAACCGGCGCGGACCTGGTTCACCGCGATCCTGCCGATCGCCAACAACTTCGGGCCCACCACCCTGCCGCCCAACGATCCCCGCTATGTCGCCGGAGTCGGTGGCACGTCGGTCCCGAATGTGGCCGGAATGGGGGCAGGTGCGGCCGTCAAGCGCCTGGAGGACGCCGGATTCCGGGTCAGCCAGGTCCAGTCCGACAACGCTCAGACCGCGGGCACCGTCGTGTGGATGAGCCCGGAGGGCACCTCGATCAGGGGCAGCACCATCACTATCTATGTCAGCACCGGGCGCACGCAGGCACCCCAGCCGCCGCCGACGACACGTGCCCCGGTCCTGCCGACGACGATCACCGTGCCGGGGATCGGTCCGATCGAGATACCGACACCCCCGTAGCCACCCCCCGCAACCAAAAATTCGCGCCACTTGCGTGCGTTCGCGCCGGTTGCAACCAGCGCGAACGCACGTATGTGGCGCGAACTCGGGGTTGTGCCGTTACTGAAGTCGCGCCCGAACCGCAGCCGACAGCCGTTTACCGTCGGCCCGGCCGGCTGCGAGTGCGGTGGCCTGGCCCATGATCCGGCCCATCTGCTTCATCGTCGGCTCGGCCCCGGTCTGTTCGGCGACGGCCGCATAAGCCTGGTTCACCACGGCCTCGAGTTCGGCGTCGTCGAGCTGACTGGGCAGATAGCGGGCGATGATCTCGGCTTCGGCGCGCTCTTTGGCGGCGAGTTCTTCACGGTCGTTCTCGGCGAAGATCGACGCCGCCTCGGCCCGCTTCTTGCTCTCGCGGGCAAGCACTTTGAGGACGTCATCGTCGGTCAACTCACGTGCCGTCTTGCCGGAGACCTCTTCGGCACCGATCGCGGCGAGGACCATTCGCAGCGTCCCGGTGACGAGGGGTTCTTTGGCTTTCATGGCGGTGGTCAGATCAGCGCGGATCTGTTCCTTGAGGGTTGACATGTGATCAAAGCTACGCCGACGGGGCACCCCGCTCCCAACCCATTTACCGACTGATTTCGCTGCGAGCGCAGGGCGAGCAACCTGCGGGTTCGGTACCGGCGCGTATTCTGGGACCATGATTCACGGACTACAAGGCGCTCCTCGGCGCGGGAATCAACTCTCACGCCCGACGCTGCCGCAGATCGCGCTCGGTGCGGTCGCCGCCGGCGCCACCGGCCTGGCCTACGCAACCCTGGTGGAGCGCAATGCCTTTGCGCTGCGTCATCAGACACTGCCGGTGCTCGAGCCCGGCGCCAGCCCACTACGGGTGTTGCACATCAGCGATCTGCACATGATGCCCGGCCAGCGCCTCAAGCAGGCGTGGGTGCAGGAACTCGCGGGCCTCAAGCCCGATCTGGTGATCAACACCGGCGACAACCTGGCTCACCCCCAGGCGGTACCCGCGGTCGTGCAGGCCCTTGGTGAACTGCTGTCGGTGCCCGGGTTGTTCGTCTTCGGCTCCAACGACTATTTCGGTCCGACCGCCAAGAACCCGCTCAAGTACTTCAAGAAGGACCACAAGCGGTCCCACGGTGAGCCTCTGCCCTGGCAGGACCTGCGCGCGGCCTTCACCGAGCGCGGTTGGCTCGACGCCACCCATTCGGTCCGCGAGCTCGAGGTCGCCGGGGTCCGGGTGGCCGCTGCGGGCGTCGACGATCCACATATCGGCCGCGACCGCTACGAGACCATCGAGGGACGCCCCAACCCGCTGGCCCATCTGCGACTGGGTCTGACCCACTCCCCGGAGCCGCGGGTGCTCGACCGGTTCGCCGCCGACGGCTACGACCTCGTCATGGCCGGGCACACCCACGGTGGACAGCTCTGCCTGCCGCTGCACGGCGCGCTGGTGACGAACTGCCACCTCGACCGCTCGCGGGTAAAGGGACCGTCCATGTGGGGCTCGTCGATGCGTCTGCACGTCAGTGCCGGACTGGGCACCTCCCCGTACGCACCGGCGCGCTTTTGCTGCCGCCCGGAGGCGTCGCTGTTGACGCTCACACCGGTCTCCGACAGCGACTCCGATTTTGATCAGGAAGGCTCGCTGCCACCGATCAGTGCCGAGGCCAATTGACGCTCCTGACCAGGCGATTTAATGCCACGGTCGGACTGCGGTAAGCTATCGCAGGTTGATTGTCACGGGGTGTGGCGCAGCTTGGTAGCGTGCTTCGTTCGGGACGAAGAGGTCGTGGGTTCGAATCCCGCCACCCCGACAGAGAGACCGATTTCGATCGGTCTTGCAAGATGTGTTGGTTGAGACACAAGCAGTGAAACCCCGGTTCGCGCCAAATGCGGACCGGGGTTTCCTCGTTCTACTGGCCTTCCCGGTCTCGCGTGGGCGTCGGTCGCAGCAGATGTCCTCGAAGACCTTTTCAGACCTGTGATTCGCCGCCGTCGACGAACATCTCACTGCCGGTGATGAAGCTCGCCTGAGGCGAGGACAGGAACAGGACCGCGTCGGCGATCTCCGATGGCCGACCGAGCCGACCGAGTGGGACCCGTCCCGCCTCCCGCTCCAGCAGTGCGCGAGAGGCCTCCGGATCAGCGGCCAGACCGGCGAGTCCGGGTGTTTCGGTGGGTCCGGGCGTCACCGTGTTGACCCGGATACCTTGCCCGGCGAGTTCGACCGCCCACACTCTGCTGAACTGACGTATCGCGGCTTTGCTCGCCGAGTAGACACCGAACGACTCGGCAGCCCGAGCCGCCGAGGTCGATCCGATCACCACGATCGACGCTCCGGGATTGAGCAGGGGCAACGCCTTCTGCACCGTGAACACCGTTCCACGGACATTGATGCCGAATGTGTGGTCGAAGGACTCGGCGTCGAGCTCGGCCAAAGGGGCGAACGTGCCTCCTCCTGCGTTGGCGACAACGACATCGAGGCCGCTTCCCCGTTCGGCGATCGCCGCGTACAACCGGTCGAGATCTTCCAGATCGGCCACGTCACTGCGCAGGCCGGTGATCCCGTCACCCAGTTCGGCTTTGAGCGCGTCGATCTCGCTTTGACGACGACCGGTGACGAACACGTGCGTGCCTTCACCGACCAATTTGATGGTGATTGCCCGTCCGATACCCGAAGTCCCTCCGGTGACCAGCGCGGTCCGCGAATCCATCTGTCCCATGACTTCTCCTCCATGATTATTGACTGACTGGTCCAAAATACACTTATGGACCAGAACGTCAAAAACAGCTAACGTAGACCGGTGGCGCGCCCCAGAAAGTTCAACGAGGACCAGGTCATCGCATCGGCCGGCGAAGTATTCGCGCACAACGGGTACGGCGGCACCACGATGGATGACCTCATGAAGGCGACCGGACTCGGAAAACAAAGCCTGTACAACGCGTTCGGCGGCAAACGCGAACTGTTCCTGAAGGCGCTGTCGGCAAGCGCCAACGACGCCGTCGCCGCCGTGGATCAGGCTTTGGGCGGTCCCGATTCGACCCCGCTGGAACGGATCAGGGCCCAAATGCTGAAAGTCGCCTTCGCACTGACCCAACAGAGGCGCCAGGACTCGCTGTTCACCAAAGCCGTCGTCGAACTCGGCCACCGGGACTCGGACGTGGCCACCTCGGCCCTCGAGGGGTTCACCCGACTCGAAGCGATCTATTGCAACTGCATCGTCGACGCCCAGGACAGCGGCGAGATCGACGCCTCGGCCGACCCGCATACCCTCGCCGCCTATTTTGTGGCCGTCACCCGCGGTATGGAGGTGCTGGCCAACGCCGGCGTCGGCCGACCCGAGTTGACCGCGATCGCCACGACCTCGCTTGACGCACTCCCCCGATGATGTGCCCTCAGTGTGACTCTTGTGTTGCCGCCTGAGCGGTGGTTGGGTCCTGGTCACCTGGTGTTTGGCTCTTGATGTGCCTGCCGGCATCGCATTGATGCGCATGTCTGGTCTTGCAAAAGTTATGCCAACACCAGGTGGGAAGGACCGGCCGATGTGGCTTGATAGGAGCGTGGCAACGCCCCCAACTGAGGATTGCCCACCGACCGGCCCAACCGTCCCTGGTCCCTGTTTCTGAAATCAGGAGGCAACCACCATGGTTGTAGTTGGAGTCGATGTACACAAGAGCTCACACACATTTGTTGCCGTCGATCCCGTCGGCAAAAAGCTAGGCCAACTCACCGCCCCGGCCACCACCGCCGGCCATCATGCCGCGATGCGATGGGCCCACACCCAGTTCGGTACCGACCTGCTCTGGGGCATCGAAGACTGCCGACAGATGTCGACCCGCCTCGAACGCGACCTACTCACCGCCGGCCAGACCGCCGTGCGGGTACCCACCAAAATGATGGCCCACACCCGTGCCTCGGCACGTACCCGCGGCAAATCAGATCCCATCGACGCTCTGGCCGTCGCGCGGGCAGTGCTGCGCGAACCGAACCTGCCCGCCGCCGGCGCCGACCCCCGATCCCGCGAGATACGTCTACTAGTCGATCGACGCGAAGTGTTTGTCGCACAACGCACCTCAACAATCAACCGACTGCTGTGGCGAGTCCATGAAATCAACCCCGCCTACGCCCCCAAACCACGCTCGCTGAGCATGCACAAACACCAACAGATCCTCGCCGCACAGCTGGCCACCGAGACCGGACTGCTGGCCGACATCGCCCGCGAAGAACTCGACGAGATCATCTCCCTGACCACCCGGATCAACACCACGGCCACCGAGATCGGCAAACGAGTCCGCGAACTGGTTCCCTCGCTACTACAGCTACCCGGCTGCGGGGAACTCACCGCAGCCAAAATCGTCGGCGAAACCGCCGGCATCGCCCGCTTCCACTCGGCCGACGCCTACGCCAACTACGCCGGCACCGCCCCCATCCCGGTCTGGTCCGGCAACACCGCCGGCCGCGTCCGGCTACCGCGCTGCGGCAACCGACAACTCACCACCGCCCTGCACCGCATCGCCCTGACCCAAACCCGACTCGAAGACAGCGACGGCTACACCTACTACCGCAAACGCCGCGCCGCCGGCGACTCCACCACCGCAGCCCTCCGAGCACTCCGACGCCGCCTGGTCCGCACCGTCTATCAACGCCTGATCACCGACACTGCGCCCCAACCACGAGCCATTCAGACCGCCGCCGCTTGACATAGGAGCAACTTTTGGCG
>NZ_JCANWX010000015.1:0-45460 GCF_059553375.1 Williamsia sp. z71 | reverse complement strand
CCCCGATGATGTGCCCTCAGTGTGACTCTTGTGTTGCCGCCTGAGCGGTGGTTGGGTCCTGGTCACCTGGTGTTTGGCTCTTGATGTGCCTGCCGGCATCGCATTGATGCGCATGTCTGGTCTTGCAAAAGTTATGCCAACACCAGGTGGGAAGGACCGGCCGATGTGGCTTGATAGGAGCGTGGCAACGCCCCCAACTGAGGATTGCCCACCGACCGGCCCAACCGTCCCTGGTCCCTGTTTCTGAAATCAGGAGGCAACCACCATGGTTGTAGTTGGAGTCGATGTACACAAGAGCTCACACACATTTGTTGCCGTCGATCCCGTCGGCAAAAAGCTAGGCCAACTCACCGCCCCGGCCACCACCGCCGGCCATCATGCCGCGATGCGATGGGCCCACACCCAGTTCGGTACCGACCTGCTCTGGGGCATCGAAGACTGCCGACAGATGTCGACCCGCCTCGAACGCGACCTACTCACCGCCGGCCAGACCGCCGTGCGGGTACCCACCAAAATGATGGCCCACACCCGTGCCTCGGCACGTACCCGCGGCAAATCAGATCCCATCGACGCTCTGGCCGTCGCGCGGGCAGTGCTGCGCGAACCGAACCTGCCCGCCGCCGGCGCCGACCCCCGATCCCGCGAGATACGTCTACTAGTCGATCGACGCGAAGTGTTTGTCGCACAACGCACCTCAACAATCAACCGACTGCTGTGGCGAGTCCATGAAATCAACCCCGCCTACGCCCCCAAACCACGCTCGCTGAGCATGCACAAACACCAACAGATCCTCGCCGCACAGCTGGCCACCGAGACCGGACTGCTGGCCGACATCGCCCGCGAAGAACTCGACGAGATCATCTCCCTGACCACCCGGATCAACACCACGGCCACCGAGATCGGCAAACGAGTCCGCGAACTGGTTCCCTCGCTACTACAGCTACCCGGCTGCGGGGAACTCACCGCAGCCAAAATCGTCGGCGAAACCGCCGGCATCGCCCGCTTCCACTCGGCCGACGCCTACGCCAACTACGCCGGCACCGCCCCCATCCCGGTCTGGTCCGGCAACACCGCCGGCCGCGTCCGGCTACCGCGCTGCGGCAACCGACAACTCACCACCGCCCTGCACCGCATCGCCCTGACCCAAACCCGACTCGAAGACAGCGACGGCTACACCTACTACCGCAAACGCCGCGCCGCCGGCGACTCCACCACCGCAGCCCTCCGAGCACTCCGACGCCGCCTGGTCCGCACCGTCTATCAACGCCTGATCACCGACACTGCGCCCCAACCACGAGCCATTCAGACCGCCGCCGCTTGACATAGGAGCAACTTTTGGCGGTGCCCACCTGGGGTTTTGTTCGCCAAAAGGGCACACTTTCGGGGGGGTTGGGGGCGGTCAGTCGGCGACGCGGACCAGGGCTTTGCCGAAGTTGCGGCCTTTGAGGAGGCCACGGAACGCGTCGAGGACATTGTCGAAGCCTTCAGTGATGTCTTCCCGGTACTTCAGGGAACCGTCGGCGACCCATTCGGAGGCCTCGTCGAGGAACTTCGGCATCTGGTCGGCGGCGAACTCGGTTTGGATGAAGCCGCGAATCGTCAGGCTCTGGGCGAGCACGATCCCCATCAACTGCCCGGTCCGGTCCGGTCCCTCGGGAAGCGACGTCAGGTTGTAGTTCGCGACGAGTCCGCAGACCGGGATGCGGCCATAGAGGTTCATCCGGGGCAGGACGGCGTCGAAAACCGCGCCCCCGACATTCTCGAAGTAGACGTCGATGCCGTCGGGTGTGGCGGCCGCCAATTGCTCGGCGAAGTCGTCGGCGCGATGATCGACCGCGGCATCGAAGCCGAGTTCGTCGAGCAGATAGGAGACCTTGTCGGGGCCGCCGGCGATGCCGACGGCGCGTGCCCCCTTGATCTTTGCGATCTGGCCGACGGCCGACCCCACCGGACCCGCTGCGGCAGCAACCACCACCGTTTCGCCGGGCTGGGGTTTGCCGATGGTCAGCAGGCCCGCGTATGCGGTGAACCCGGGCATGCCCAGTACACCCAGAGCGGTCGATGGGGGGTTGGTCTTCGGGTCGAGGAGTCGGAGTTGCTTGGCCGGCTCCACCGAATGTGTCTGCCAGCCGCCGTAACCCAGCACGACATCCCCCGGCGCGAAGCGATCGACGGTGGACTCGATGACGCGGGACACCGTTGCCCCCACCATCGGGTCGCCGATCTCGACCGGCGGCGCGTACGACTTCGCGGCGCTCATCCGGCCGCGCATGTATGGATCGAGCGAGAGGTAGAGCGTCTGCAACGAGACCTCGCCGTCCTGTGGTTCGCGCAGACCGAACTCCTCGAAACGGAAATCGGAGTCCTTGGGCTCACCGTGTGGCCGCGCGGCCAGCACGATCCGGGTGGCGTTCGTCATATGTCTCCTCATCGAGATCGACCGTGTACATCCACCGTGCCCGTGGTGGCGTGTTCCGTCAACCATTGTTCCCGCGACCGTAGTGTCACTACGGTGAAGCGATGAGCAGCGAGGAGTCAGATTCGGTGGGCGGGACGGATTCGGTGGGCCGGGCCCGCCAGAACATCATCTACTCGGACGGTGTATTCGGTCGAAAACCGAAGGTACCGACCAACTTTGAAGCCCTCGAACGCGCGGCCAAGAAGAGGATGTCACCGAAGGCCTGGGCGTATGTGGCCGGTGGGGCCGGTGACGGCGGGACGATGTCGGCAAATCGCCGGGCATTCGACCGGTGGGCGATCGTGCCCCGGATGCTGCGGGATGTCTCGAAGCGGACATTGGCGACCGAACTGTTCGGGCAGCAGCTGCCGGCGCCGATCCTGTTCTCTCCCGTTGGTGCCGGCGCTCTGGCCTACCCTCGGGCCGACATCCACATCGGACGCGCCGCAGCCGAACTCGGCGTGCCCTATATCTTCTCGAGCCAGGGCAGCGCGCCGATGGAACAGACCGCGGCCGCGATGGACGACGTTGCCGCCGGGGCGCCGCGTTGGTACCAGCTGTACTGGTCGACCGACGAAGAACTGGTCGACAGCTTCTTGACTCGTGCCGAAAAATGCGGGGCCGCAGCGATAGTCGTCACCCTGGACACCACGATGCTGGGCTGGCGTCCGCAAGACCTCAATCTGGGGTCGTTGCCCTTCGCCCAGGGGCTCGGGATCGACCAGTACACCTCGGACCCGCGATTCATCGACATCGTCCGAGAGCGGATCGCCGCAGGACTCCCGCGGGAACGGCCGCAGATCACCGCCGGCGCCATCAAGTCGCTGGTGTCGATGGCCCGCAACACCCCGGGTGATGTTGTGCGCAACCTGGTTTCGCCCGTTCCGCGGGAATCGGTGCAGACATTTCTGGAGATCTATTCACGGCCGTCGTTGAGTTGGGCCGACATCGCCGGACTCCGCGAGCGCACGTCGTTACCGATCGTGCTCAAGGGCATCCTGCATCCCGACGACGCCCTGCAGGCGGTCGACCTGGGGGTCGACGGGATTCTCGTGTCCAACCACGGGGGCCGGCAGGTCGATGGGGCGATCGGGTCCCTGGACGCGCTGGTCGATGTTGCCGCGGCGGTGCAGGGCCGCGCAAAAGTGTTGCTCGACTCGGGTGTTCACGGTGGTGCCGATGCGTTCAAGGCGCTGGCACTCGGCGCCGACGCGGTCTGCGTTGGTCGGCCACACATGTACGGGCTGGCCCTGGCGGGCGCCGAGGGTGCCCGCGATGTGGTCGCCAACATCATCGCCGAACTGGATCTGACGCTGGGATTGTCGGGCCACACAAGTGTCGCGGACCTGACTCCCTCGTCGCTGAAGAGGATCGGCTGAACTGAGAACCGCTGTCAATGGACACCGGTGGTCAGCGTGTATGTGCTCAACGGCAGGACGGCCGTGTCGCCGGATCAGGTCAGGGCGCGACCCGTCCGGATCCGGCGCCGGACATCCCAGAGATAGGCGTTGAAAGGGAAGGCGCGCAGCGGCTTCGGTAGCCGGGTCGCCACGGTCTTGGCGACGCGGTTGTGGACGTCGAACACCCGCTGGTTCCGGTCGGGCCAGGCCAGGCCCATCTTGTCCCGGAACTCCGGCGGCAGGAAGCCGGTGGTGACGAACAGGCCATAACCGCCGATCATGAATGAGATCGGCCGCGGCAGGAACTCGAACCTGGAGATGGAGAGCAGCAGCTCGCGGATGGTGTCGTCGATCTCGAGTCCGGCGACGGTGGTGTCCCAATAGACCTGGAAGTCGGCGCGGGTCGCGGGCCACAGATCGCGGGGCATCTGGAGCGTGGTGCCCATGAGCGCACCCTGTTGGTAGGCCTGTTCGGTGACCGCTTCGGGATCGCCGTAGAGGTACTGCATATCTTCCCAGCCCTTGTAGAGGCAGGCGGCAACCCATAGTTGCAGGGTCGGATCGAAGGCGTTGTATTTCACCGGGCTGGACTCGCTCGACCTCACCTGGGCGTGCGCGTGGCCGATCGCCTTGCGGTAGGCCTTGCGGTCTTCAGGCGTGCCGTTGACCGCGACCGCGAGGTACGACAGCGTGGTACGGCCCCGTTTGAGTGGGTGCTTGAACAGGTTGCCGGAGTCGACCTTGCTCTCGGCCACGCCGTAGCCGACCGCGGGCAGCGCGAGTTGCATGATCACGTTCGCGGCGCCGGCGAGAGCCGAGATGCCGGGCATTTCCAGCAGGTCACCGGAAGCGCTGTCGGCCTCGTCCCGGGTCCATACCGGTGCCGACGGCTCCACGGAGCGGGCGGTACTTCCATCGGTGATCCCAGACGTCATTGTCTGCCCTTCCCGCCGTGAACATTGTGACTACGTACGTTGTCTGTTTGATTCAACCGACCTGTCGACCGAAAGTCAATCGCCTCCACCACGGGGTGAGAGGATGGGGGGATGGCTGACCCCTTACGCCCGTACGGAGGCGAAAACGGAGCAGACCGGGTGAAACGGCGCCGGGCGATGCTGGTTGACGCGGCGCTCGACATACTCGGTTCGCCCGACGGCGGGGCGATCAGTGTGCGCGGGGTCTGTCGGCAGGCCGGTCTGACGGCCCGCTATTTCTACGAGAGTTTCGACGATGTCGATGCGCTGGTCGCGGCCACCTATGACGAGGTGGTCCTCGACATCGCGACCGCTGCGCAGGAGGCGGTGCTGGCCGGCGGCAGGTCGCCCCGCGATCAGATCGCGTCGGTCGTGCGGGTCATCGTCGACCGGATCGACGCCGACCGCAGGCGGGGGCGGGTGCTGTTCTCGCAGACACTGCTGAGCGGCAAACTGGCCAGCAAGCGCATGGACACCACCCTGATGTTTGCGGCGTTGACGATGCAGAACTCGGGCGCAGATGATGCCGGACCCCGGGTGCAGGGTGCGGCCCACTTCTACGTCGGTGGGTTCGGGCAGGTCCTGTCCGCTTGGATCGACGGTCGGATCAACTGCAACACAGACGAACTCATAGACCTGTGCGTCACGATGATGTGGGGCGCGGTGTCGGAGCTGTTTCCGCTTCGGGCCGAGCAGCACCAGTGAGCCGGTGGTTGTTCCAGCGGTCGAAGCCGATCCAGAGCAGCAGGCCCAGCACTGAGACGCCGATGCCGATCAGGCACAGGGTGGCCCAGCCGCCGCCGGCGTAAGCAAACCCCGAGCACACCGATCCGGCCACCGCGCCGGTGAAATACGTGACCATGTAGGCGGTGGTCACCCGGCTGCGGGTCTCGGGCGCCAAGGCGTAGATGGCGGTCTGGTTCGACAGCTGCGACGCCTGTGCCCCGAGGTCGAACACCACCAGTCCGATGATGAAGGCGGCCAGTGGGGTACCGGGCCACGCCAGCAGCAACCAGCCCGCGATGGTGACGAGCCACGCCGACGTTGTCGCCAGGCGCAGATGTCCGCGGTCGGCGAGCTTGCCGATCAGCGGTGCGCCCGCCGCGCCTGCGATACCGGCCAGGCCGAACGCGCCGATGGCCGATTCCGAGTAGTCGAAGTGCTCACCACGATTGCCGGACAACAGGAATGCCGTCGACGTCCACATGGCGCTGAAACCGAACATGGTGAGGAACCCGAGTGCCATCCGCTGCCGCAGCATCGTTTCGGTGCGGACCATCCGGGCCACCGACAACAGCAGATGTCCGTACGGTTGATGTGGCCGGGCGGAATCAGACGGCGTCATGAAGTACACGACCACCGCCAGCACCGCCATCAGTCCGGCGCAGACGAACATGACCGATCGCCAGCCGCCGAATTCGGCGATCAGACCGCTGACGAGACGGGCGAGAAGGATGCCCATCAACAGGCCGCTCATCACCACACCCACCACGCGGCCGCGGTCGGAGGGCAGTGCCAGAGATGATGACCAGGGGATGACGATTTGCGCAGTGGCGGCGCTGATCCCGACCAGGACCGATGCCGCGAACAGTGTGACGAATCCGGGGGCCAGCCCGCTGAGCAGCAGGGCGCAGGCGGACGCGGTCATCATGCTGGGCGCCAACAGTTTCCGATTCCACAGGTCACCCAGTGGAACCAGCAGGAGCATGCCGAGGACGTAACCGAACTGCGCGGCGGTCACCACCAGTGCCGCAGTGGCGGTGCTCACGGCGAAGTCCGCGCGGATCTCGTCGAGAACCGGTTGCAGGAGATACAGCGAGGAGACCGACAGGCCGCAGGTGAGCGCAAACAGAAGCGTCAGTGACGAACTGATCCCGACGGGCCCCGTCCGGGGGGAGGTGGGGTCGGCCTGCATTTGGTCAGCTTGCCGGAACATCCGGCCCGATCACCAATCGGGCATGCGGGCGCCGGTGCGGTGTGTATGGGGCCGACGGCGCGACAAGCTAGGTTGAGATCCATGAACTCCGGGGTCGATCCGACGTCGCACATCAGTGATGACGATGCGCGGGACGCCGGTGCGTGGCGACAGTACGGGGACGAGGAAGACCTCCCTGTGCCACTGGCTGCCGCGCTCGCGGCGTTTGCCGAGCACGGATACCACGGCACGTCGGTGCGCGACATCGCTGCCCGCGCCGGGCTCAGTGTGCCGGGCCTCTATCACCACTACCCGTCCAAGCAATCGCTGTTGCAGGGCCTGCTCGAACGGACGATGAGCGACCTCCTGGATCGTTCGGAGGCCGCGCTGGCCGAGGCCGGACCTTCCCCGCTGGAACAGTTCGACGCGGTGGTCGAATCGCTCCTCCGGTTCCACATGTACCGCCGGGCGCGGGCGTTTGTCGGTTCCACCGAGATTCGGAGCCTGGAGCCGGACTTCCGGCTCGAGTACATCGCGCTCCGCGACCGCCAGCAGCGGATGGTGGACAACATCGTCGAGGCCGGAGTGGCCTCGGGGGACTTCGTCGGCCCGTATCCCAAGGATGCCGCGCGGGCCGTCGCCACCATGTGTGTGGGTGTTTCGACGTGGTACCGGCCCCGGGGTCGGCTCGGTCCCGACGAGTTGGTGTCGCGATATCTGCTGATCGCACGGCAGATGGTGGGGGTTTTACCCGACGCCGGATGAGCCGGACGCTTGACCGCCCTGGTCTCGCCGTGGCACGGTGTTGTCCTACCGAACGATCGCTCGGTCGGGCCGGTTCCGGGTCGTCGAGCACCGCGCACAAGGAGGTGCCATGGCGATTCAGCTTTCTTACGATCCCCAGGTCGAGGACATCGTCAAGAAGACGAGTGTGTTCGTCCGCGACTATGTTCTGCCGATCGAGGACGAGTTCGCCGGCGACATCACTGCCGCCGGCGGAGACGAGCGCCGGCTCGAGATGCGTGACCGGGCCCGTGAGGCGGGTGTCTTCGCGCCGCACGCTCCGGTCGAGTACGGCGGTCTCGGCTTCAACATGTCGGACCGAGCCCCGGTCTTCGAGGCGGCCGGTTACTCGGTCTTCGGGCCCATCGCGCTGCACATCGGTGCACCCGATGAGGGCAACGTGCACATGCTCGCCCACATCGCCTCCGGCGCGCAGAAGGAGAAGTACCTCGCGCCGCTGGCCTCCGGAGACCAGCGTTCGGCGTTTGCCATGACCGAGCCCTCACCCGGTGCCGGTGCCGATCCGTCAGCCCTGCGCACCGCCGCCACCAAGGTCGACGGTGGCTGGAAGATCAACGGCGACAAGTGGTTCATCACCGGAGCCGACGGCGCCGGATTCTTCATCATCATGGCCCGCACTGCCGGTGCCCCCGGCGATCGCGGCGGGGCCACGATGTTCCTCGCACCCGCAGGCACCCCGGGCATCACCGTCGGACGTCACATCAACACGATCGACCGGGCGATGATCGGCGGACATTGCGAGGTCGCCTTCCGGGACGTCTTCGTTCCCGACGAGGACGTCCTCGGTGAGGTCGACGAGGGATACCGCTACGCGCAGGTGCGTCTCGGCCCGGCCCGCATGACCCACGTGATGCGCTGGATGGGCAGCGCCAACCGGGCCCATGACGTCGCGCTGAACTACGTCGCGCAGCGTGAGGCCTTCGGTGGCAAGCTCGGTGACCTCGGCATGATCCAGAAGATGGTGGCCGACAACGAGATCGACCTCGCCGCTGCTCGGGCGCTGTTGGTCAAGGCCTGCTGGGCCCTCGATCAGGGTTCCAATGCGGGTGATGAGACGTCGATTGCCAAAACATTTGGCGCCGAGGCATTCTCCCGCGTGGTCGACCGTTCGATCCAGATGTGCGGCGGCATGGGTGTCTCCGATGAACTGCCGCTGGCCCGTCTGCAGCGTGAGCTCCGCCCGTTCCAGATCTACGACGGTCCGTCCGAGGTGCATCGTTGGGCCATCGCCAAGCGCGCCGTGGGCAAGACCAAGAAGGCCATCGCCGCCGGGAAGGTGTCATGACCTCGCTGCCCGGGATGGATGTTGCCAGGCTTCGCGCATACCTGATCGAGAGCGGTGTTCCGGTCACCGGCGACCTGGTTGTCGAACTGATCAGCGGAGGACGGTCGAATCTGACCTTCACTGCTCGTGATGACAACTCGCACTGGGTGGTTCGGCGACCGCCGACCGGTGGCCTGACCCCGTCGGCGCATGACATGAATCGAGAATGGACGGTCACCAACGGATTGCAGGGTACTGCGGTTCCGGTGGCCGGCACCGTCGCCTTCGATCAGGAAGGTGAGGTCCTCGGCGCGCCGTTCACCGTCGTCGAATTCGTGGACGGGTTGGTGGTGCGCAGCGCCGATGACCTCGAGGCGCTCAGCGGCGACGACATCGAGCGCAACGTCGACGGCCTGATCCGGGCGCTCGCCGACCTGCACGCGGTCGACTACCAGGCGGTGGGCCTGGGTGAGTTCGGTCGCCCGGACGGGTTCGTGGCCAGGCAGGTCAAGACGTGGGCGCGGCAGTGGGAACACGTGAAGACCCGTGAACTCGACGATGTCGCCACACTGTATGCGGCACTGAGTGAAGCGATTCCGGCACAGACCACGAATTCGATCGTGCACGGTGATTTCCGGGTCGACAACACGATTCTCGACACGAGTGATCCGGGCAAGATCAAGGCAGTGGTCGACTGGGAGATGTCGACGCTGGGGGACCCGCTGACCGACGTGGCCCTGATGTGCGTCTACCGCGCGCCGGTCTTCGACGCCGTGCTCGGGATGGAAGCCGCCTGGACGAGCGACCGCTATCCGTCGCCGGACGATCTCGCCGAGCGCTACGCCAGGGTCTCCGGTCGCGAGTTGTCGGACTGGAACTTCTATCTGGCGCTGGCGAACTTCAAGCTCGGCGTGATCGGTGAGGGCATCACCCACCGCGCGCGCAGCGGTTCGTCGTCGGGTGAAGGTGCCGAAAGTGCCGCCAACGCAACGGGTGAGTTCATGGCGGCCGGCCTGCGGGCGATCAACAACAAGTACTGAGGGGTGTTCCGGTGGTCAAGCAGGACAAGGGTCGCAAAGTCGCGTTGGTGACGGGAGCCTCACGGGGTATCGGTGCCGAGATCGCGTCGAGGTTCGCGGCCGACGGCTGGGACCTGACGATCAGTGCGCGCAGTCCGGAGCCGTTGCAGGAGCTGGCAACCCGGTTGGTGAACACACACGGGGGGCGGGTGGAGGTGGTCACCGCCGACGCGGCCGTCGAAGAGGAATTGATGCATCTGGCGGCGGTGCACGCCACCGAGTACGGCCGGCTCGACGCGCTGATACTCAATGCCGGGATGGGCCAGAAGGGTCCGATCAGCGACCTGCCCGCCCGCCGCTTCGACAAGCTCTATCAGGTGAACGTCAGGTCGGCATATGTGCTGTTGCAGTCTCTGCTTCCGACGCTGCGCAGCACGGCCGAATTGGCCGGTGCCGCAAAGGTCATCGCCATCGCGTCGATCACCGGAGTTCATCCCGAACCCGACCTCGCCGCGTACGGCGCGACCAAGGCCGCGCTGATCTCGTTGTGCGAGACCTTCAATCTGGAGGAGTCGGTCCGCGGCGTGTCCGCGTCGACGATCTCGCCTGGATATGTGAACACCGACATGTCGTCCTGGACCGCGATCCCGCCGGAAGAGATGATCACCGCGGCCGATGTTGCGACGATCGCGATGGCAGTGACCCAATTGTCCCGGTATGCGGTACTTCCCGGTGTGGTCCTGAGCCGGCCGGGGACCAACCTCGGCCGGGCCTGAGTAGTTCGAGATCGTCGTCGCTGTGACTCAAGGGGCGCCGCGCAGGGGCCGGTAGTTGGCCTGCAGGATGCGCTTCCCGAATCCGCGGAGCACGACGTTGCGGATCAGCGGTGGCAGATTGCGTGCGTGGTCGCGGCGGTGGGTCTGGGCGAGAACCCAATCCGTCCGCGGTCGGCGGCGCTGTTCGAATGCCGCCAATGCCTCGGTGGTATTCGTGGCTGCCGTGAGGGATTCGGTCAGCACGATGGCGTCTTCGAGGGCCATTGCGACGCCCTGGGCCATATTGGGTGAGGTGGCGTGGGCGGCGTCACCGATGAGTAGGACGTTGCCGCGCGACCACCGGTCGAGCACGACTTCTTCGACCGGGCCGGCATGCACTGCTTCCGGGCCCCTTTTGTCCAGCGCATCGAGCACGGTCGGGACCGGTTCGGCATAGTCCGACAACACATTTCGCAGCGGGATCGCCGGGTCGCTGATCGGCCCGTCGCAGTAGCAGTACACCTGACCCTGCCCGATCGGGATCATCAGGAATGCCGAACCCGGCCCGAGCCGGACCGACCACAGTCCCGGCGGACCGTCCCACGGGGCGAGGAAGCGGTACGCGTACTGGCCGACCGGCGTGGTCGCGTCGACATCGAAAACTTGCCTGCGAACCGTGGAGTGCACACCGTCGGCGCCCACGACGAGGTCGTAGTGGCCGACATGGCCCGCGGTCGTTCGCACCGTGATGTCCGGTCCGTCCGAGTTGATCACCGCGGGTGAATCACCCCACCGGATCGGCACATCGGCGACCCCGTCGATCAACACTCGGTGGAGGTCGGCACGGGGCATGGCCAGGCACGACCCGATCCCGTCCCAGAGTTCGTCGACGTCGACGTCGAACAGCAGACGACCACGGTGGTCGGCGGTGCGCTGGCGATAAATGTGAGCGGCCAGACCGGCCACCGGACGCGCGAGTCCGATCGCCTCGAGTGCTCGAACACTGTTGCCCAGCAGGTAGATTCCGGTGCCTTCGGGAACAGGGATCGGGGCTCGCTCGATGATCTCGACGGACGCGCCCCAGTCATGCAACAAGCGTGCGGTGGCAGGACCGGCGATACCGGCGCCCACTATCAGGACACGTACTCCGTCACCGTGCATGGTGACCACCTCCGTCACCCACAACGACGCCCGTGGACCGGATTTGTCAGAAAACGGTGAGGTCGACGTCTTGTCCGGCAAGTATCGCACCCGCCGTTGTGAGGCTGTCGAGCTTTACGAGGAAATGCTGGGTGATCGCATGAACGTCGCGCAGCCTGCGCTGGAGTGGATGATCGGAGTACAGCGCGGTGCCACCCCCGGCGGTGTAGGCGGTGTCGACCACCTCGACCGCAGTGGCCACCGCCCACGTGCACGCGGCGCGCAGATGAGCCCGAAACTCGGGTGTGAACTCGTCGTCGGCCAAAGCTGTTACCCAGGCGGAGTCGGCGTCGGCGTACAACAGGCTGCGCGCGGCGCGCAGCTTCGCATCGGTGACGCCCAGCTGGTGCTGGAACAGCGGGTTGGACGCCAGCGTTGCCGGGCCGAGAAGCGGTACCTTCCGCGTCGCCAGGGTGATGATGTCAGTGAGTGCTGCGGTGGCGATTCCGATTGCTACACTGGCGATTTCCAGTGCGAACACCGCTGGTGCGGGGATGCGTAACAGCGGTTCGTCGAGACACGGTTCGTCGACCATGATGAGGCCGGTACGCTCGGCAGGGACGAGCACGTCTCGTGCCGAGAAATGGTGGCTGCCCGTGCCGCAGAGCCCGGACGCGGTCCAGGTGTCCTCGATCTCGACCTGTTCGGGCGAGAGCACCACCAGCCGCATCTGCGGATCTGAGCCGTCAGAGCCGTCGCCCTCCAGGCAGTTGGCGAACAGCCAGCGGGCGTCCTGGCAACCACTGGCGAAGGCCCAACGACCGTTCACGCGATAGGCATCACCCTCGCGCATCGCCACCCCGCTCGGGTTGAAGACGCCGACGATGACCTGCGGTCCGTCGGTGTACAGGGTGTCGAAGGCGGCCCGCGAGAGGTGGCTCACGTCGAGCCAGCCGCTTGCGGCGATCCCCACCGTCCAGCTCACCGACCCGTCGGCCTGCGCCAGGGAATCGAGGACCTGCATCGCCGAAGGCAACTCGATACCGAGCCCACCGTGGCTCCGGGGTAACAGCATCCGGAAACAACCGGTCTGTTCGAGTTCCGCGCGCAGGTCTGGGGGCAATCGTCGTGCCGACTCGATCTCGCGGGCCCGATCGGAGATCGTCGGGGCCAGCGTTGCTACGCCGTCGAGGATTGCGGCCGCCTCGAGCGACGGCGGCCGGGCGGCGGCAATGGCGGACATCACGACACCGCACCGGCCGAGGCGGTGGTGGCACTCAGTTGCGCCAGCAACCCGGCGACGTCGACCACACCCCATCGTTCGGCAATCTTGCCGTCGGCCACGCGCCAGATCTCGATACTGCGCACCGTCACCTCGGTACCGGACGCGGGAATCCCGAGCATCTCGCCAGTATGGATCGCGCCGACCGCAGCATTCTCGACGACCGTGTCGCCGGCCGACCGGTACTCGTCGAGCAGCATCCGCCGGTCGGACAGCCCGTCATTCAGCAAGGCGATCGTCTGCCGCATGCCTTCCCGGCCGGTGTCATGTCCCGGCATCGGGTCGTGGTTGACGAAGTCCTCGGCAAACACTTCGTCGATCACACCGAGCAGGCCGCCGACGCATCCCTGTGTGGTGAAACGCCGCACGACGGCGATGTCCTCGTCACTCATGATGGCTCCCTTGGTTGCGGGTTTGAAACAACCGTACGAAAGCTCGCGGCTCGTCCACATCGGGCAAATCACCGATTCTGGCCCGGCGGCGTGTCTGGGTGATTCTGCGGAGTGTGCGGCGGCCGGTCAGATGAGATCGTGCTGATACGCGTAGGCCGTTGCCGCCGCCCGCGACGACAGACCCAGTTTGGTGAAGATGTTGCTCAGATGGGAGGCCACGGTCTTCTCGCTGATCACGAGGTCGGCGGCGATCGCTCGGTTGGTCGCGCCGGTGGCCACGAGGGCGAGCACCTCCAGTTCGCGGGGGCTCAGCCCGAGCGCCGAGCCCTGCCGGGCAGACGTCGCGGTGGCCTTGAGTCGGACGAGGTCGGTGGCCGCACGAAGCTCGGCGAAGAGGGCGTGGGCGGTGGCGAACTCCATCTCGGCGCCCTCGGAGTCGCCGAGCCGATGGCAGGCGCGGCCGATCAGCACGATGGCCCGGGCCCGTTCGTACGGGACACCCAAGTCGCGCCATCCCGCGACGGCCCGCCGCAGGGCGATCAGGGCCTGCTCGGGTGATCCGTCGGCAAGGAGTACGGCGCCGGTGGCGTGGTCGGCCGCGGCGCGCAGGAAGGCGCTGTTCCACCGGGTGGCGAGCGCCGCGAGTTCGTCGGCCCCGGCTCGGGCGGCGAGCGCATCACCGCCGGCGAGCACGATCTCGACGTAGCCGGCGAGCAGTGCCGCCCGGGCCGGCGGTGCTGTGGCCTCGGCAAGTGCGCGCCGGATCGCGGCGCCGGCCACCTCCACATCACCCTGGGCCAGGCGCAGCAGCGCCAGCCCGGGTTGCGGCTGCCGTCCCTGACGGTTCGCCTGCCGATAGGCTGCCTCGGCGGCGGCCGGCTCTCCGCGCAGCCGGTGCAACTCGGCCCTCAGGTACAGCGATTCGCCGACAGCCGGGTGACTGAACAACCGGTCGAATGCCCGTTCGGCCTCGTCGTCGGCCTCGGCCCAGCGGCCGTGCAGCAGCAGCATCTCGGCGCGGTGGATGAGGCACTGCCCGTGGTAGAGCACCAGCTCGGGTTGGTTCTCACACCAGCGACCGAAGGCCGCTGTCCACTCCTGTACCCGCCGGAGGTCGAAGAGTTCGTGGCAGCCGTCGATGGCCGTGCAATAGATGTCGCCGACGGCGATCGGTGAAACGTGCTGTGCGGCAATCGCAACGATCACCTCATCGAGCAGGGCGACGCCTTCGGTGACCTGACCTCGGTTGATCTGGCAACGCGCCACACAGACCCTCGCGAGCGCGACCAACTCGGCATCGTCGAATTGCTCGCCCGTGGCGCAGGCCTGCACGAAACCGCGATGAGCGCCGTCGGCGTCTCCTTCGAAATAGAGCCTCACCGCGGTGAGGTACCGCAGGAATCCCCGCTCCACACAGTCGGCACCGGCATCGTCGAGCAGTCGCTGCGCGTGCGAAACCCAGCCGCCGCCGCGTGCCAACTCGCCGCGATTCATCAAGCCGAACGCCAACCACGCCGCACAGCGGACCGCCCGGACCACATCACCCGATGCGAGCGCCACCTGATGTGCCCGCTCCCACATGCCCGTGCTCTCTGCGTAACGCCCCGTGAGACACGAGGTCACAGCGAGGCGTTCGAGATCATCGACACCCAGCGGTGCATAGTTGGCCGCCGCCGACAGCTGCTGGTACGCCGTCTCCCAGGCGAGCCGGCCGAACGCCTCACCGCCAGGATCCGGAGCGTTCTCCATCGGTCCAGTATGGCCTTCCACCTGCACGTCGGCGATGGAAACCCATGGGTCAGGATCGGTTTTCGGCCCGTCGGATGATCTCGGTGGTCATGGCGTCGTATCTTTTCCGGTGGAGGGGCAAGGTCGCGTACCAATAGGTCCGGCCGGCAACGCCCCGTGGATAGAACACGGTGCGCAGATCGAGGTGGGTTCCCTCGTGGGTGCCGGACACCTCGATCTCGAGCCAGGCGGTGCCCGGCGCACGGTTCGACCGCAGCCGCAACACCTTTCCATCGGTGGACGAGTCCACCTGCCAGTGCTTGCGGTCCCGAACGGCTTCGATCACCTTCCACACCGTTTCCGGATCGGCCGTCGTGTCGCCGGAATGGTGCGTGGTGTAAGCCTGTTCGCCTGCCCATCCGGGGTCGGTGGGGATGGGATCGGCCGGCGGATGATCGGGAGATGCGTTTTGCCAAGTGCTTTCGACTTCACCGCGGTCGATCCGGGCCAACGCCAGTTCGACAGATGTCCGGTACGACGTCAATCCCGCAGTGGGAGGGGGTATCACGGTGGTGATGTCGTGTTCGGAAACCACAGCATTGTGTTCGAGTGATTCGATCAGCGGCCGGGCCAGCCCACCCGGAATCGGGGTCACGGTGCCCACCCATCGACTCGCGAGAGTTGGGGTGAGTAGCGGCAATACGAGGATGCGCCGCTTGGAGAGGCCGGCCACCTCGGCATACACCTGCATCATGTCGCCGTATTCGAGGACGTCGGGACCGCCGATGTCCCAGGTTCGCGACGCGGGCACCGGGGCGGTTGCGGCCTCGATCAGGAAGTGGAGGACGTCGTTCACCGCGATCGGCTGAATCTTGTTGTGGACCCACCGGGGCGTGGTCATGGCCGGTAGGCGTTCGGTCAGGTGCCGGATCATCTCGAACGACGCCGACCCCGAACCGATCACCACGCCGGCCTGCAACACGATCGTCTCGATGCCGGAGTCCATCAGGATCTCACCGACCTCGGTGCGTGAACTGAGGTGTTCAGAGAGTTCGACACCGGTGGGATGCAGTCCGCTCAGGTAGACGATGCGTTTGACCCCGGCGACCTCGGCCGCGGAGACCACGTTGCGGGCGGCGCGCTGCTCTTCGGCCCGGAAGTCCTTGGTCCCGCCCATGGAATGGACCAGGTGATAGACCACGTCGATATCCCGGAACGCCTCGGCCAGGGATTCCGGATCCGACAGGTCGCCCTTGATCACGGTGGCGTGTTCGGCCCACGGGGCGCCTGTCAGCTTGTCGGGCGTTCGCGCCAGCACTCGGACGTCGTGCCCACGTTGGATGAGTCGCGGTGCCAGACGGCCACCGATGTATCCGGTGGCGCCGGTGACCAGGATCTTGCGGGCCTGCGTCGATTGCGGCTGCATACGCCCCAGTGTGCCCGAAGCGACCGGGTACCCCCGCTGACCTGGCCTCCGGTCAGCGCATGGTCACCAGGGGCCGCGTGCCGTCGGTGTCATCGTCGATGTCGGCGTGGGCGTGATCGTTCACCGACATGACATTGATACCCGAGCGACCGACGAGGAGTTTGGTGACCGATGCGTTCACCATCGTCCGGGAGACCGCGGGCCAGTTCTCCGGGCTGATGCCCCAGAGGTCGGCGATCACCGCGCCGATGGTTCCCGCGGAGGACGCCGCGATCGCCACCTGTCCGGGCCCGGCGTGTCCGGCGATCTCGGCCAGCGCTTGTCGAACACCGTTGCGGTATTCGGTATACGAACCGTCGGCCGCATTCGCCCACTCGATCAACGCGTCGTCGAGATTGCGCTGGAACCCGCGCTGCGCCGACGTCGCGTCCGGTGCGTTGCCGGGAGGCGGTACGTGGGTTTGGGCCAGACGCTCGAGGTTGTACTCGTTCCAGCCGGGGTTCACCACCGGCTCCGGCGCCATGCCGCTCGGGAACTGCGCGACGATTTCCTCGATCGTCTCGAGTTGGCGTGCAAGGTTTCCCGAGACGGTGAAGTCCACTTTGCCGGCGCGGGCGGCGAGCGCCTTACCGACGTTGCGGGCCTGCCTGCGCCCGAGCTCCGTCAAACTGCCGTAGCCGTTTTCGTCGACGCCGGCCTGACCATGCCGGACCAGATAGATGACACCCATCGCCCCATCTTGCCGGTACCGGTCGACGATCGAGATGTTGGCCCACTTGAAGATCCGCGAGCCATCTGTAGGCGCAAATTTCCTATTTCAAGTATCGACGCTGCGGCGGTTGTGCTTCGGCGAGACGGCAATCTGTGATTCGCCCCGGGGGTGTGCTTCGTCACTAGGATGTGCTGAACCAGACAAACCGGATTGGACAGAACGCTGATCAACGAAGTGATGGAACCCAGCAAACAGGTGGTGCGTCGCGGCCGGACCACCCTCGCCGATGTACAGCAGATGCTGCGGGACGGATCGTGTTCCGTCCTGTCACTGGACATTTTCGACACGGTGTTGTGGCGACGGGTTCCGCGTCCGACCGACCTGTTCGCACTGCTGGGCGAGCGTCTCGCCAGGGAGGGCGCCTTGCCGTCCTGGGTCGACGCAGCCACCTTCCGCAGGATGCGGATCGTGGCCGAGTCGGATTCGCGGGAGCGGCGAGGAGCACTCGGTCCGGAGGTGTCGATCTACGACATCTGGCGTGAGATGCCCACCGCGATCATGACGGCCGGTGACATCGATTTCTACGTCGAGGCAGAGATCGATGAGGAATACCGGACCCTGGTGCCGGACCTCGACATCGCCGAGGTCATCAACACCGCCCACGCGCACTCGATCCCGATCGTCATGGTGTCCGACACCTACTTCCTGCAGGAGCACCTCGACCGGTTCCTGGACCGGCCCGGACTCGAACCTCTCAAGTCCGCGAGGTTCTTCCGCTCTCATGAGCACGGTGTCGACAAGGCCGAAGGTCTGTGGAAGATCGTGGTCAAGGCGTTGGGGGTATTGCCCGGCCAGATCGTGCACATCGGCGACAACAAGCGTCCCGATGTGACAGTGCCCGGCAAGTTGGGTGTCCGGACCGTGCACTTCACCCGCATCGGGGAGCGCTACGAGCCGATCCTGCGCCGCGAGCGCAGTCCCCTCGGACCGTTCGGTGCCAGTGCACCCCGCCTGGATCTGAGGCAGGGCGACTTCGGCATCACGAGTCTGCGAGCCAAGCTGATCGAGGATGCGCAGCTCGATGCCGTCGCGCCCGATGTGGCCTGTGCGTGGCGCTACGGTGCGTCGGTGCTCGGACCGGTACTCACCGGTTTTGCCGAATGGGCTGCACGCCGGGCTCACGAAGAGGGCACCTCGGTGCTCTGGTGTCCGATGCGCGAAGGCGAGATGCTTTCGACGCTGATCAACAATGCCGCCCGCCTGCATGGCTTCGATGTCACGGCGAAGCCGGTATGGCTGTCCCGACATCTGACATCGGTTGCCGCACTGGGATTCGTCGATCAGGACAGCATCCACAAGTTCATGCGGCGCCGCCACGGTATGACCATCGGCGGACTGTTGGGGATCCTCCAGCTGCGGCCCGGTGATGTGCCGGCGTTGTCGGCCCGACTCGGCACGGTGCTCGACAACGGGGTCATCGCCGACGACGTGGCCACCGCACTGACCGAGTCTCCGGCGATACGCAACCGGATCGCCACCACCGCAACAGCCACCCGCGAACGGCTGCTGGCGCACCTGCGATCGGTCGGTGCTCTCGACTCGGGCGACATCACGCTGGTGGACCTGGGGTGGGGTGCCACCATCCAGAGCCAGCTGGCAACGGCCTTGGAGTTGGCCGGAATCCCGATCACACCTGCGGGTCTGTATCTCGCGACCGATACCCGCAGTACCGCGGTCGCGCTGCGTGGTCTGCGCCTCGAGGGTTATCTCGGCTCGTCCGGTGAGCCCGTCGACATCGTCGGTCCGCTCGTCCGGAGTCCGGAGGTTCTGGAACAGGGCGTGAGCAGTCTCTGCGGATCGCTGCTCGACTTCACCCCCGACGGTGAACCGATCCTCGGACCGATCGCGGGTTCGGCAACCCAGATACATGCGCGTGCAGCCCTCCACGAAGCCGTCCACGCTTTTCAGGGCGAGTGGATTCGTTACGCTTCGGCGTCGACGGAGTGGCCGGCGTTCAACGGTGGTGAGGTGCCACTGCTGGGCAATATCCTCGCCTCGTCGATCATCTCGCCCACCGCTGACGAGGCCGCGGTCTTCGGGGCCTGGGAGCACGAGGACAACTTCGGCTCGGACCTGGTGAGTCACGTTGTGCCGGTGGACCTCCTGCCCGCGGTCGGATACATGTCGCCCGGTGATGTCACCGATCTGCTGATGCGAGATTCCTTCTGGCCGCAGGTGCTGGCGGCAAGCGATCCCAAGCTGGCCGCAGCCGTGGAGGCCGTGAACTCCGGTGCGGTACCCCCGGAGGTTTTCGAGCCGGACGAACCCGGTAGCAAGACGTTCCTGCGTTTTCGTACGGGCGACGGCAAGTGGCATGACGGACCGAAGGTTCCGCTGCGGATCAACCGGAACGGATTGTCGTTCGCGCGCCTGAACTTCGAGGCGTTCGACGCGACCGACATCGCGCTCGCGATCCCCGGACGGCCGGCGCTGGTGCGGGTCGATTGGATCGAGGCCACCGTCACCGCCGGCGGACATAGGTTGGCGGAACCGTTGCGCTGGGAACACCCAGGGGACTTCTCCGGCCTCGTGTACGCGGAATCAACATGGCTGGGCGGCAATCTGATCGAGTTCCATGCCCCGCATTCGGCGGTGTGGATACCGCTGGCCGCCCGGGCCGGGGCCCCGATCAGCACGGCTCAGGTAACCATCGCGTTTGCTGTTCTGCCGCAGTCGTTGTCGGGTCTACAGCATCGACCGCCACCCGGGCCGCGCCTCACCAGATTGACCGCTCGCGCCAAGGGCGAATATCGGACGGGTGGGCCGCTGGCACTGGCCGCCGGTGTGGCCCGCATCGTCGCTCGCGCCGGGAGTCCGCCACCTCCGCCGAAAGATGAGGACGACGACCGTGACAACACCTGAGTTCGGGGATCGAAGCGATCCACACGCGCAGGCGCGGACTGCGCGTCAAGCGCCCCTGCTCCTGCATTCGCTGACCCTGTTCTCAGAGGTGATCGGTCGTATCTTTGCGGCGTCGCCCCCGGCGATCGTGGTGGAGGTCGGGGTCGAATCCGGCGGGGCGAGTTCGATCTATCTCGATCGCGGTGCCGGCGACGTGTACTGCATCGAATCGAGTCCGACCGAGGAGATGCGAAAAGCTCTCGCGGACAATCCCAATCTTCATCTGGTTGAGGGGTTTTCGCCGGACATTCTCGGGGATCTCCCGCTCGGCGATGTCTACATCCTCGATGGCGATCACAACTACGCCACTGTCCGTGCTGAACTCGACTGGATCCTGGCCAAGGCTCCCGACGCGATCGTCATACTCCACGACGTGTTGTGGCCTTGTGGCCGACGAGATCAGTACTACAACGCGGATGCTGTCAACGCAGACGGTGTTCACGAGAACGGTGATGACGGGCCCACGGTGTGGCACGACGAGGTCACTCCGGCGGGGTTTGTCGGTTTGGGGCACTTCACCGCCGCGATCGAGGCCGGAGGTGAGCGCAACGGCGTATTGACTGCTGTCGAAGACGCACTCGCTGCGCAGCCGTCGGGCACTCACGAGTTTGCCTTGGTGCCGGCCATCTTCGGCCTCGGAATCATCTATCCGACCGGAGATCCGGAACGGTCCGATCGGCTTCGCGCGGCACTCGAACCGTACAGAAACTCGCCGTTGCTGGCGGCCATGGAGAACAATCGGATCGCGTTGTACACCCGCGTTCTCGCGATGCAGTACGAGATGGCCGACGCCGCCGACAAACGTGACGAACTCGTGCACCGGCTCGAACTGCAACGGGCGCAGCAACGCGACGAGGTCGCCGAACTCGAGCGCCGCCATCATGAAGAGCTGGCCGCACTACGGGCCAATCCACCCATCTCGATCCGCAACGTGACCCGACGTGCCGCGCGCAAAGCTGTCCGCGGGATACGTGCGGTTGGTCGAGACAGATCTTCACACTAGCGGTCGCTGCCCCGGCAGTTTCCGTATCGGGACCAGGCCCCGGCCGGCCCGGAGGAACCCTCGATCATCTTGCGGGTTTCATCCGACCGACCGGGGTTCTGGCGACCTGCCTTTCACTGTGAAGTTGTCAAAGATCCTGCAGTGCACGGGGCAGCCGTGTTGCGGATGGAAAAACTGCGGGTTGATCAGGCTGCGGTGAGCTCGGTAGTCAGGGTGCGGCGGGCGTTGGATCGGATCGGGGTCCTGGTGAGGTCGTCCGGCGCGATGAACCACGGATGACCATCGCGATTGATAAAGACCTCCCAGCCACGGTGGTGGATGTAGCGGTGGTGTCGCCGACACAGCAGAACCATGTTGATCATGCTGGTCCCACCACCATGGCTCCAGAAGTCAATGTGGTGGGCGTCAGTCCGTCCGGGCGGGCAATCACACCCAGGGAACGCACAGCCCCGGTCGCGGGCGATCAAGGCCTTTCGGATTGCCGGCGTCACTGTCCGTTGATCGCGGCCGACATCGAGCGGCACCGAATTGTTGTCGAGCAGGATCTTCGTGATCACCGAATCACATGCCACCATTTGGGCGGTCGATGCTGATGCCGGTCCGGTCCATTCGAAGGCCGGTGCCAACGTGGGCGCCTTGGCACCTGGGATGCCGCGTAGTTGCAACTCCTGCAGGTGTTCTGGGGTCACGGTCACCACCACATGGGGCTTTGCGCCGCCACGCGACGGTCGGTCTTCCTGATCGAGATACGAATCGAGAAGTCGCTCAAGAGCATCGGCGCGGATCTGGGCATTCGATCGGCGATCCGGTGATCCGTCGGGTTCGGGTACCGGTGTCGACAACGGATCGAGCGCGACCCGTAGTTTCTCGCCCAGCAGGTTGTCCAGATCCAAGGTGCCGTGGCTGCGTCCATCGTCACCGTTCCCCAGCGTGAACTCGTTGAGCTCATGGTTCTCGGCGTCCGGGATCGGCTTGTCCGGTGGCGACAACACGATCGCGATATGCCGCGCCCGTTCCGACACCGCGGCCGGACTGGCCATCAACGCTTCGGTCAGCAAGCCTCGGACACAATCGTCTCGTTCAGTGTCGGGTAAGTCTGGATTTCGTCGTTCAATGTGGTTGATACCCTTCACTATCGAGTCCACATGCTCGCCCGACAGCGTTCCGTCCACACCGTAGGCCGCCACTGAGGGAATGTCGCCGAGCGCCTTGCCCACCCGCACATATCGATGGGCCGCCGCCGGCGCCATCCCCTCCTGCTGGAGCAGCCTGGCGGTGGATCGCACACCCGATTTCTGCGCCAACCCACGCTTGTCGACTTCGCCGACCAGCCGGAAAAGTATCTGTTCCACAACGTGATTGAGTCGAATAACCGCCACCGTGTGTGATGAAACCTGCGCATCATCCCCGGCGACCAAAGTTGCATCCCCTGCCAGATCTGACAACCTGGCGAACATTCCCCCGAAGTCCATGAGTCGAGTTTACGCCGCCGGCGCTGTTCGCACAAGCTTTCGAATAGTTCTATTTCGCTGTAGCGCAGAATGTTTCGGGACACTCGCGGTTGGGGAGGGCAGTGTAATAAAGGGGTCTGACATTGCTACTGTGTGCGGAAGATCGGCGGGATGATCGACACGGGCCCGGACCGCTTGGTCTTTCGATACGGTGAGATGCATGGGTACAACACGTGACTTTCGGTTCGGCGTGAACCTACTGGGTCGTGGTGGTGCGGCTGAGTTCTTGGCCCAGGTTCGTGAGGCCGAGCGGGGTGGCGTCGATGTCATCTTGTTGCCGGATCATCTTGAGCTCGGGGCCCCGTTTCCCATGTTGGCCGCCGCAGCGGCAGTCGCGCCCACTGTCCGGATCGGCACGTTCGTTCTCAATGCCGGTTTCTATCGTCCGGCCCTGCTGGCCCGAGAGGTCGCCAGTATCGATCAGCTCAGCGGGGGACGTTTCGAAGTCGGTATCGGCGCCGGCTATGTGGAGAGCGAGTTCGACGCTGCCGGTCTACCTTTCGGGACACCCGGTGAGCGGGTGCAGCATCTACGCGATACGGTGCTGGCACTCAAAGACCTTCTCGGGCGTGACGACCACGAGCCGCCATCGGTGCAGAAGCCCCCGCCGATCATGATCGCCGGAACCGGGGACAAGATCCTCACGTTCGCGGCGAGGCACGCCGATATCGTCGCCCTCGCCGTGGTCGCCGACGACGAGGTGCTCGCCGAGCGTGTCGGCTTCATCCGATCCGCGGCCGGTGACCGGTTCGATCAACTCGAGATCAATCTGATCATTCTTGATCTCGCCATCGATCGTGAACCCGACCTCGACGTCCTGCGGAGTCATCGACCGACGGATACCGATACCGAACTCCTGGCGTTGCCAAACGGGTTGCGCGGCAGCCATGCCGAGGTCGTTGCCCGGATCAGGGAACTACGGGACCGCTTCGGAATCAGCTACCTGACGCCGATAGACCCGCCCGCCGCCGATCTGCAGGCGTACGGGCGGGTCATCTCAGAACTGCGGGGAGGGCAGCCTAGCGCTCCAACCAGTGTGTCGCAGTGAGTGGTTCGGCGTCGGCCACGGCATCGTGACTGCAACCGAAGCCGACAGTCCAGCGACCGTCGGAGAGCTCAACCGGACCCAGTGTCATCGGCGCGGGCAGCTCTGCGAGGAACTCGCCCAGGGCCGCCGGGGACAGGGTCCAGAGTTCGCCGCGGATGGATTTGCCGTGGTCGCTGTCGCGGACCAGTCCGGGCTTGGCCGGTTGGGTGTCGAGCGCGACCAGACGGTATTCCGGCGCGGTCGCGGCTTCACCCGACCATCGGGCACCGCGGCTGGTCAACTGACTGTCCAAGGGCTGTCCCCGCAGATGGGCCCCGACAACGAACACCTCGGTGACATCGGCACCCGCTCGCTCCGGCCACGACGGACCGGTGGCAGGCAGGCTGCTGCCGATGCGCCCGGCGATGTCGAGTGCAACGGCGTCGTCATGGGCACGTCCGATCACGGTGATGCCGAACTGCGCTGTGCTGCCATCTGATTCGATGACCTCCCCGGCCGGGACGGCCACCGCGCACAGGTTGAAGAGGTTGCAGAAATTGGTGTACGTGCCCATCGTCGCGTTGACCCCGACCGGATCGGCGGCCACCTGCGCCAGGGTCGGATGCATCGGGGCCGTCGGCACCAGCAGGGCCGCGGCGTCGCCGAGGGCCTCGAGTGCGCGGAAACGCAACTCCTCGACGCGTCGACGATCGGCCAGCAGCTCGGTGGCCCGGAAGCGGTCGGCACCACCGATGATCCCGGCCACCGTCGGGTCGAGACCAGCCGAATCGTCGGCGGCCGTGATGAACTCGCCGACCGCGTCGTACCGTTCTGCCACCAGAGCGCCCTCGTACAGGAGCTTGGCGGCGGCGAGGAAGTCGTCGATGTTGATGCGCTTGACCACGATGCCCGCCGACTGAGCCTGTTCAACGGCTGCTGCGAAGGCGGCCTGCCAGCGTTCGTCCAAGGCGGGCAGCGTCTCCGGGACCGCAACCACCGGGTGCTCGGCCGCTGCGAAATTGGTATCGGCGGGCCATGTTCCGACGTCGGACATCACGCCCATCGCGCGGTTGGCGAGGTCGAGGTCGGCGGCCAGGATCGTGACGCAGTCATAGCTCGCGCACGCCGGTACGACACCGGTGGTGCTGACCACGCCCAGCGTCGGCTTGATGCCGACGATGCCCTGTAAACCGGCCGGCACCCGACCGGATCCGGCGGTGTCGGTGCCGATCGCGATGTCGGCGAAACCCAGGGCGACGGCGACGGACGATCCGGAACTGGATCCACCGGAGATCCGGTCGTCGCGACGGGAATCACGCACCGCGCCATAGGGACTACGGGTTCCGACGAGCCCGGTCGCGAACTGGTCGAGATTGGTCTTGCCGATGACCACCGCGCCCGCGGCCCGGAGCGCGGCGACCGAGACAGCGTCGACCTCTGGCAGGTATTCGTAGCCGGGGCAGGCGGCCGTGGTCGGGAGCCCGGCCACGTCCACGTTGTCCTTCACTGCCAGGACCACACCGGCAAGCGGACCGCCGGCGGCCAAAGATGCGGCGTGTTCGCGGGTTACGTCGGCCTGCTCACGCAGTGTGATGAAGACTTCCGGGCGATCGGCCGCGGCGATCGCGGCGTAGATCTCGGCGATGCGGCTCATGCCACCCTTCCTGTTTTGATGGCGAACTCGCCACCTTCGGACCAGCGTCGACGTTCTTCGGTTCGGGCGATCTCCATCGCCGTTCGCTCGGTGAGGATGTCGGCGGCGTTCTCGTCGAGGTACTGCTGGTGTTCGGCGAGCGAGAACGTCCCGTGCTCGATCTTCACCTCACCACGACCGGCAGCGGTGTCGGCGCGCAGGTCGAGCAGTTCGTCCGCACTCACCGGGTACCACCTGATCTTGTCGAAGAAGCGCAGCAACCACGGGTGCTCGGGGTCGAATCCGGCCGCTTCCAGTGGATGCCGATGATTCCACACCTGGGTGGTGCGCCCGACGAACTGGTAGCCGCCGGGACCTTCCATGCCGTAGATGCACATGTAGGCGCCACCGATCCCGACCGCGTTCTCCGGTGTCCACGTGCGGGCCGGGTTGTACTTGGTGGTGACCAGCCGATGGCGGGGATCCAGGGGGACCGCAACCGGTGCACCGAGGTACACGTCGCCAAGGCCGAGCACGAGGTACGAGGCGTCGAAGACGATGCGGTGGACATCGTCGACCGAGTCGAGTCCGTTCATCCGCCGGATGAACTCGATGTTCCAGGGGCACCACGGGGCATCGGAGCGGACCCCGAGCATGTATCGCTCGATGGCCTCCCGCGTTGCCGGATCGTCCCAGGACAGCGGTAGGTGGACGGTCCGGCTCGGGACCACCAGTTCCGACGCGGCCGGCAACTGGGCCTCGCACTCGATCAGCCAGTCCAGCAGAACCGATTGCCGCAGTTTGGTCGGGTCGACCTTGACCTGCAACGACCGGATGCCGGGGGTGAGGTCGATGAGTCCGGCCGGACGATCCGCTTCGATCCGCTGGGCGAGTGCGTGGACGCGGGCCCGCAGCGCCAGGTCGAGCGTCATGTCGCCGTATTCGACCAGGATGTTGTCGTCACCGCTGCGCCGGTAGGTGACCACGGTGCTGCCGTCGGCGGTCATCGTGGACCCCAGGACACCGTTGTCGAGGTCGCCGCCGGACGACAAGACCACACTGATGTCGGAGCGACGGGCCGAACCGAGGTCGGCGGGGCTGGCCGTCTGCGCTGAACGGACGGGGACGAAGCGCACGGTGTTGCCGGGTTTGAGCTGTCCCATCTTCCAGCGATCGGCGGTGGTGATCGTGACCGGGCAGACGAAGCCGCCCAGACTCGGACCGTCGGGCCCGAGCAGGATGGGGGTGTCGCCGGTGAAATCCAGCGCACCGACCGAGTAGGCGTTGTCGTGAATGTTCGACGGGTGCAGACCGGCCTCGCCGCCGTCGGTGCGGGCCCAGCGCGGCTGGGGTCCGACGAGCCGGACGCCGGTCCGGTCGGAGTTGAAGTGGACTTCGTAGGGCGTGTTGTAGAGGTCGTCGATGTCTTCTACGGTGAAGAACTCGGGTGCGCTGTGCGGTCCGACGGTCACCGCGAGGTGCCAGTTCTCGGTGAGCGCGGGCTTCTCCTCGTTCAGGATGCGCCGGGGCGCAGTGACCAGGTCGGCACCGGCACAGGTGAGGGTGTCGCCCTCGGTGAGCGGACGGCCGTCCTTGCCGCCGAACTTGCCGAGCGTGAACGTGGAACGGCTACCCAGGTACTCCTCGGCCTCGACACCACCGGCGACGGCCACGTAGACCCTCATCCCGACCGGTCCGGCCGCGCCGATGTCGAGGATCTCCCCGGCCTTCACCGTGACCGGGGCCCACTGCGGCACCGGAATCGAACCGACGGTGACAACGGCCGGCGCACCGGTGACCGCGACGACGGTGTCCTCGGCGAACGTCAACCGCGGCCCCATCAGGGTGCATTCGAGTCCGGCTGCGCCCTCGGGGTTTCCGACCGCCACGTTCGCCAGGCGGAACGACAGGTCGTCCATCGGCCCCGACGGTGGGACACCGACCTGCCAGTGCCGGATACGTCCGGGCCAATCCTGGATGGTGGTCTGCGGACCCGCCCGCAGGACCGAGATCGTCGACATTGCTTCAGGCGCCTTTCGAAACTGCTGCCGGCCGGGTCACGATGACGCGGACGGCGGTGGGGTCGAATCCGTTGCAGGGGTTGTTGATCTGCGGGCAGTTGGAGATCAGGACCAGGGTGTCGACCTCGGCGCGCAGTGCCAGTCGCAGTCCCGGTGCCGACAACCCGTCGACGATGCCCAGCGAACCGTCGGCATCGACGGGCACATTCATGAAGAAGTTGACGTTGCCGACCAGATCGGCCTTGCCCAAACCGTGTGGTGCGCCACCGATCAGAAAGTTTTCGACGCAGGCGTGCTGGTGTTTGGTGTGGTGTCCGTATCGCAGCGTGTTCGATTCCTGTGAACAGGCGCCACCAACGGTGTCGTGGTTGCCGACCTCGTCGGCCACGATGGTCATCAGCGGGGCGCCCTCGTGATCGCGGATGACACTGCCGGTGGTCAGGAAGATGTTGCCCTGTGCCGCGATCGTCGCCTGAGCGGAGTAGCGGACCGCATGATCGTGGGCGCCGAAGAACAGGGTGTCGACGGCCTGATTGCCGTGGAGATCGACGATGGTCAGCACATCACCGGCCGCGACCACACCCGACCAGGGTGCGCGGTCTCCGATCACGTGATCGGAGATCACCTCGCCGGGGATCAGGGCCAATTCGTCGGCCGATGCCGTGGCGGCGGATGTTGTTGCGGTGGTGGACATCAGACGGTCCTTTCGAAATGGGCGGCGTTCCAGGCGTCTTCGGAGTTGAGGACCGCGCGCTGGTATTCGGGGTCGGTGTCGCCGAGCCCGGTCACCGCGGCGTCGAGGTCGGCAGGTGCCTTCCAGGCCAGCACCTCCACGGGGCCGACGTCGAATGTCGGTGAGGGATCGAGCGGGTGGGCGGTGTTGACGATCGCCACGGTGCACGGAAGGTGCAGTAGCAGGTCGACGTACTTGTCTTGTCCGGCAGATCCTTTGGAGGTGAGCGATCCATCGGCCTCGACCACCACGCTGTGGAAGAAGGAGATGGACGGCACGACGTCGGTGGGTGTGAGCCCCTGCTTGGCCGCGGCCAGCGTGAACAACTCACGTCCCGCCGGCGAGTGTGAATGGACCTCACCGGCACCATACTTCTCGGTGTTGGTGGACAGGGTGGTGGTGCCGCACAGGGCATCGTGATGGCCCGAGGTGTCCTCGACGATGGTCGCCAGCGCCCGACCCTGATCGCTGAGGAGCGGGTGACCGGTGCCGAGGTACGCCTGCCATGGCACCTTCACCGTGTCGGCGACATTGAGCCGCTCCCACGGGGCATCGGAACGCCACAACAGCAGATGCGCACATCCGGTGCCGGTCACGTCGCGGAGTCGGAGGCGGGTGCCCCGGGCCAGGACCTTGACGGTGTAACGGCCGCCCGGGATGGTCTCGGCCCATGTCATGTCCTGTGGTGCGGTCTCTTCCGGAATCGCGGGCCATGCCGAGGCGGGGACGACCGGCATGGAGTCGGTGATCGTCTGGGCCTGAGCGCGGGCGTGTTCGCGGGCGCCCGCCGTGGTTCCGGTGGTGGCTCCGGTTGCAGTCATGATGAATATCCTTGTGCGATAGGTGGGTTGAACGGTCTGCTACTCGGAAGCTGCAGCTGACGGCGCCGGGACCGGCATCGGGTGCTTCTTGCCGTGCGGGAAGCAGGCGATACCGACGATGATCGCGACCACGATGCAGATCGGGCCTGCCCACTTGAGGATCGGCATCTCACCGGCCGGATCGAAGATCTCTTCGCGGGGCCAGGCGAGGTTGATCACCATCAGGAATCCGTAGACGACGGCCAAGATGTTGACCGGGATCCCGAAGCGTCCCAACGTGAACAGCTTCTTTCCCTCGGCGTCAGTAGGGGCGGCTCCGCCGCGATCCACCCGCACGTCTTCGCCGGGCCAGCCCTTGATGCGGCGCCAGAGCATCGGACCGGTGACGGACAGGTAGGCGAGGTAGATCAAGATGATGCAGACGCTGGCCAGGGTCGCGAAGATGGCGGAGTTGCCGACGTTGACCACGAGCACACCGATGCACAGGACACCGATCAGGATCGACGGTGCGATCGGGGTTCCGGTCTTCGGGTTGACATGAGAGAGGATCCTGGAGGCCGGCAGCCGGTCATCACGGGCCATCGAGAACATCAACCGCGAGCAGGCGGTCTGAATTGCCAAGGTGCAGATGAAGATCGCGATCACCACGTCACAGAGCAGGACCTTGCCCCAGAAGGATCCGAGGACCGAGTCGAGGACATAGGGGAGACCGCCGACGGCGAGTTCCTCACCCAGGCTGGGTGCGGCCATCAGTGCGCCGAGCAGCATCAGTCCGCCGCCGATCGCCGAAACCGTCAGTGCCAGACGGATCGTGCGCGGAGCGACCCGACGCGGATTCTTTGTCTCTTCGGCGAGTTCGCCTGCGGAACCGAAGCCGACCATCACGTAGGCGGCCATCAGGCCGGAGACGATGAACGCCCAGATGTAGCCGGGCTGTTCACCGGGGAGGCCGGTGTCGAAGACGACGTCGGGTCCACGCTCGGCGTGCGTGAACAGCGCCAGGATCACCGCGATCACACCGACGATCTCGCAGGTGACGCCGATGTTGTTGATCCGGCTCATCCAGTTGACGCCGATGCAGTTGATGAAGGTCGTGACGACGAGCAGGATCGAGCCGAGCAGGACCGCATTGGACGCTCCGCTGGTGCTGGTCAGGGCGGAGTCGTCGCCGATGAGCTGGAAGCCTTCCCAGATGGAGGGCATGACCACCTGCAACGCGATGGCCGCAGCCGATGCGGTGACGATCTGCGCGAGCATCATGAACCAGCCGCCGAACCACCCGATGACCTCACCGCCCATGCGCCGTGCCCACTGGTAGATGGCACCCGAGATCGGATACCTGGCGGCGATTTCGGCAAAACAGAGCGCCACGAGGAACTGGCCCGCGTAGACGATGGGCCAGGTCCAGAAAAACGCCGGACCGCCGAAAGAGAAGCCGAGGCCGAACAGCTGGAAAATCGTGGTCAGGATCGATACGAACGAGAATCCTGCAGCGAAGGATGCGAAGGTCCCCAATGACCGGTGCAACTGTTGTGTGTAACCGAAGGCAGAGAGATCGTCGGAATCGCCGATCTTCGAGGCACTCCCGGCGCTCGGCGCCGAGGGTGGTTGCGCTGTTGCGGTCATGGCGGGTCTTCCTGGTCGTGGGCGCTGCGGCCCGATTAACCTGTCGAGTGATAGATAATCGTGAAGCGATTTCTATCGAGTGACAGGTTTGTTACCAGGGTGCTACCACGTGAAACGATTAGGTTTCGCAAACCACACTGCGCCGCAGGTCGGGGGCTTGCGCTGAGGATTGGTCCTGCCCGAAAGCGGCCGGGCGACAGTAGGGTAAGTGCTTGTGAGTCAGATTGCGGCAGGGCCCGGGCGCCCGCGGTTGGTGGAGCAGCGCCGCCGTGGGGCAACCGCGCGCGACGAGATCCTCGACGCCGCCGCCGAGTTCTTCACCACGCGCGGGTACTCGGGTACGTCCACCCGGATGATCGCCGAGGCCGTCGGGATCCGGCAGGCCTCGCTCTATCACCACTTCAAGACCAAAGACGACATCCTCGAGGCGCTTCTGCAGGACACCGTGCTCGCGCCGCTGGAGGTGGCGACCGCCCTGCTCGAAGCCGACGGGTCAGCGCTGGAGCGGCTGCAGCGACTGGCGCGCTTCGACGCCGGGCAGCTCGCCGGCTCTCGCTGGAATCTCGGTGCGCTGTACTCGTTGCCGGAACTTCGGACCGAGCGTTTCGCCGAGTTCCGCAGTGCCCGAAGTGACTTGGCACGAATCTACGCGCAACTGGCCGGAGAGGTCCTGGGCAATCACACCGATCCCCGCCGGCACCTGCCGTTCCGGCTCGTCGAATCGGTGATCAGCATGCGATCGGATGAGATGGTCGGCGCGTTGGGCGCGGACTCACTCGAAGACCTGGTGACGGTGCTCGTGGACAGCGCCGAACTGGTCTTGAAGTAGCGGTCAGGCGCGCCACTCGGCGGTGCGTTCCGGGCTCGCTTGCGCGAGTGCTTTTTTGGTGGCTTCCGCATCGAAGTCTTTGCCGTACACCGGGGTTCCGGGCTGTTGCCGCCACGACTGTGCCAACGATCCGGCATCGACCGGGTCGAAACCGAGTTCGTCGACCAGCGCCGACACGATCTTTTTGCCCTCGGCGTCGTCGCCGGCGATGGGCAATGCGATCCGGCCCTTCGTTCCGGGCGGGGTCCCCTTCTCCAACAGGTGCTTCCAGTAGATGCCGTTGAAGACCTTGAAGACGGGCTCGTTCAAAACCTCGGAGACCCAGACACTTTCCGGCGTCCCGTCTTCGATGGCGTCGATCTTCCCGTCGCGTTGCTGCGGGTAGTAGTTGTTGGTCTCGATCACCGGCGCCCCGGGTTTGCGATTCGATAGGATTCCCGGCGCCAGGTCAGGGGTGTTCTTCTGCGGAATGCTGACGATCACCAGGTCTGCGTCTCGGGCGGCGTCCTTCGCCCAGACCGCTTCAGCGCCGGTTTCTGCGGCCAGTTCGGCAAGGGTCTGCGGATCCCGTGAATTGGCGACCCGTACCTGGTGCCCCAACCGCGTCAGTCGGCGGGTCAGCGTCCCGCCGATGAAACCCGCACCGATGATCCCGATTCTCACAACTGACCCCTTGCGCTGATGGACGACCACGTGTCGGGAAGTTCAACCGGTCTGATCACCGGATCATTCCGTGTCTCGATCGCTACCGGACCTCGTCCGGCAGCACATCGTGGACGAGCAGCGCGATCTGCACCCGATTGTTGAAGCCGAGCTTGTCGAGCATGTGGGAGATGTGCGTCTTGACGGTGGCGACGGACACGTGGAGTCCGGCCGCGATCTCGGCGTTGGACATCCCACGGGCGGCCGCCACCGCGACCCGTTGTTCACCGGCGGTGAGTTGCCCGAACTGTTCTGCGCCGCGGCTGCTGCGACTGTTGGGCTCGGTGTAACGCTGAATCAGCTTGCGGGTGATGGCGGGTGAGAGGATCGGTTCGCCCGCGGCCACCTTGCGTAATGCCGCGATCAGATCGCGAGGGGGTGTGTCTTTCAGCAGAAATCCGCTCGCCCCGGCACGCAGGGATCGCAGGACCAGGTCGTCGGTGCTGAAGGTGGTCAGCATGATGACGTGCGGTGGGTCGGGCAGTGCCCGCAGCACGGTGGTGGCGTCGAGTCCGTTGACCTTCGGCATCCGGATGTCCATCAGGACCACGGTCGCGTCGGTCTCGCGAACCAGCTCTGCCACGCCGGCCCCGTCTGCGGCCTCACCGACGATCGTGATGTCGGGCTGGCCGGTCAGCATGGTCCGCAGCCCCGCACGGATCAGCCACTCGTCGTCGATCAACAGAAGACGGATGCCGGTACCCGGTTCGTCGCTCACGGCAGACACTCTCCCTCCCAGGGCAGCCGTGCGGACAACACGAACCTTCTGTCGACGATGCCGTGGTGGAGCGTGCCACCGGCCAACGTCACCCGCTCGTTCAGGCCGACCAGCCCCGATCCGGTTCCCGGGATCGACGGGTACATGCCCGGGTTCAGTGGTTGCGCGATGGTGATCGTCAACCCGGTTCCTGGCGACCCCACGATCCGTACGGTGACCGGCACCGCCCCGGCGTGCTTGCGGGCATTTGTCAGCCCTTCCTGGACGATGCGGTAGGTCGCGCGACTGACCACGGCGGGCACCAGTTCCACGTCGCCGACGTCGACGGTCGCCTCAACCGCGCTTCCGGCCAGTTCTGTTTCGTCGAAGAGTTCGGGCACAGTGGCCAGGGACCTGGTCGGTTCGGCCAGGTCGTCGTCGGTCTCCTCGCGGAGCATGCCGATCACATCCCGCAGATCGACGAGCATCTGATGGACTCCGGCCCTGATCACGCCGGCCGCCCGGCTGATCTCCTCCGGGGAGGCGTCTGGCCGAAACTCGAGGGCGCCCGCGTGGACCGACAGCAGACTCATGCGATGCGCGAGCACGTCGTGCATCTCCCTGGCCAGACGTTCGCGTTCGGTGGCGCGGGCGTGCGCGATCCGTTCGCGTTGCTCGGACTCGACGTTGCGGGCGAGCTCGGCCAGCGAGATGAGCAGTTGCCGGCGATTACGCACCATCGTTCCCCAACCGAGCACGGCGACGGTGAGCAGCACAGAGAACGCCAGGATCAGGCTCCAGGAATCCTGCTCGGCGTCGGGGTACAGGAGATAGTTCGACATCGCGGCACCGATACCGAGTGCGCCGATGGCCAACGAATAGCGCAAGGGTCGGTGGACCGCGAGCGAGAACAGGGCCAAAAACGCAGGGCCGGTGATGAATGAGGCGAATCCGGACGCGACGGTGAGGATCAGTGCGACGGCCACGGGCCACCGGCGGCGCCAGACCAGGGCGATACAGCCGAAGAGACCGAGAACGATGTCGGCGGCCAGAAGCGGACCCCAGTTCTCGAGCCGACCACCGATGGTGAGACCGCCGATCCCCGCGGCGAGCAACACCATGAGCACGTCGATCGTGATATCGCGGGTGGTGCGTCGACCCGTCAGCGGATGCGGATCGGCCTCGAGGGTCTCGCGCACCGCGCCGGGCATCCATGCCGGGCGCGTGGGCAAGCTGTCCCAGCCGCTGCCTTCTGACTGTGCACCGAAGCGACTCATCCCACGATGGTGTCCGGTTCCGGCCGCAGATGCATCAGGCGAAAGTCTGAGCTGGATCGATCAGTCGGCGATCGAGGGCTGAGCAGCAACCGTCCGGGTTGTCGGCGATGCGGTGGCAGGCAACCCGAATCGGGCAAAATCTTCGACCATCGTTTCGGAGAAGAACACCACGACATGCGCGACACCGGACCGGGTGATGTCGAGGACCTGTAGCTGAAAAGGGCGATGCACACCGTCCTGTGGATCGCGCATGTACAGCCCGAAAGCCGGCTGGCCGTTGGCGGTGGTGGGGAGCAGCACCATGTCGTCGGCCTTCTCGGCCGGACAGTTGTGTTCGATGAGACGGCCGATGATCGACGGGCCCTGGTACCAACCGGTGAACGGCGGCATCTCCCAGATGGCCTTGTCGGTGAAGAGAGCCACGATGGCGTCGATGTTGTAGGTCTCGAAGGCCTCGACCCACTTCTGCAGCATCTCTTGCTGCGCCTGGTCCTCGGGCTCGGTGATCGAATCGCGCTCGGGAGAGACCTCTTTGAGCTGTGCCCGCGCCCGCTGCAGCAGGCTGTTGACCGTCGCGGTGGTCAGATCGAGCGTCTCGGCGACCTCCGCGGCCCGCCACTGCAACACGTCACGCAGGATCAACACGGCGCGCTGGCGCTCGGGCAGATGCTGGAGGGCGGCGATGAATGCGAGGCGAATCGATTCGCGGGCCCCGACGATGGTTGCCGGATCCGCGGTTTCGGACAGCGTCTCGTCGGAGTCTGCGAAGGGCTCGAGCCAGGGAACCTCGTTGTCCTGCAGCAGCGGTGCCTCGGGATCGTACGAGTCACCACCGAGGCCGGAGGGCAACGGCCGGCGCTGCTTGGAACCCAGCGCAGTCAGGCAGGTGTTGGTCGCGATCTTGTACAGCCACGTACGGACCGAGGAACGGCCGTCGAACTTGGAGTACCCGCGCCACGCCCGGATGAAGGTCTCCTGGAGCAGGTCTTCGGCGTCGTGGTGCGACCCCATCATCCGATAGCAATGCGCCAGCAATTCACGACGGAACGGCTCGGTGACCTCCAGGAAGTCTGAATCCGCTGGCGCCTCGACAGTCATGTGACACAGATTACGGGAGCAGTCGGACACCAGCCAGCCCAAAAGGGCACGATCGCTCAGTTGTTCCAGAACCCTTCATGCACCTCGGCGGCCTCGGGCATCGGGATGGGACCGTGCACCGCGGTGGGTCGCTGGCCGGCTGCGAAAACCTCCCGGCAGGGGAGCGCCATGGTCGGATTCTGCTCGTCGGCGCCGGTGATGACGGCCAGGTCGGCCTCCGACAGGGCGTAGACGACCGTTCCGATCCCGGCCCAGTAGACCGCGCCCGAGCACATTGCACAGGGTTCGGCCGAGGTGTACATGGTCATCGTGGAGAGTTCGGCGGGCGTGAACCGGCCGGAGGCCATCCGGGCGAGATTGGTTTCCGCATGTCCGGTGGCGTCTTTTCCGGTTTCCACCGTGTTCTGTGCCTCGAGGACAACCTCTCCGGTGCGGGTCGCCAGCAGTGCGCCGAAAGGATGATTCCCGGACTCACGGGACTCTCGGGCGATGGCAACGGTGCGGCGCAACAGGTGGTCGTCGATATCGGTCATGGGTATGAGTGTGCCTGGTGGGGTCTGTGGTGTAGTTGTGGAGGGGTGATCCGAATCGGGACTTCCGGATGGGTGTATCCGCCGTGGCGCGGCGAGTTCTACCCGCCGGGCCTGGCGCAGCGTCGCGAACTCGAATACCTCTCCCGCACCCTCAATTCGGTCGAGATCAACGGTTCCTTCTACTCGTTGCAACGCCCCACCAGCTATCAGCGGTGGGCGGAGCAGGTCCCCGACGACTTCGTCTTCGCGGTGAAGGGACCGCGGTTCATCACGCATATGAAGCGGTTGGTCGACGTCGATCAACCGCTTGCGACGTTCTTGGCCTCCGGCGTCCTGGCGCTGGGTCCCAAGCTCGGACCGATGCTCTGGCAGCTGCCCCCGAACATGCCGTTCGACCCCGACGTCGTGTCGGCGTTCGCCGATCTGTTGCCGCGGACCACCACGGAAGCCGCGGAAATGTCCCAGAATCACGGCGACAAGGTCGACGGACGCGCCTGGACGAGCACCGATGCCGAGCGTCCACTGCGGCACGCGATGGAAGTACGCCACCCGAGCTTCGAAACTCCGGAGTTCCCACAACTGTTGCGGGAGAAAGGCATCGCGCTGGTCCTGGCGGATTCGGCGGGCAAGTTCCCGGTGATCGACGAGGTGACCACGGATTTCGTGTATGCCCGGTTGCACGGTGAGCACGAGTTGTACACCAGTGGCTACACCGACGATTCCCTCGACCGGTGGGCGGCGCGTTTTCGGGAACGGGCAACCGTCGGCGATGTCTACGTCTACTTCGACAACGACGCCAAAGTGCGTGCACCCCACGACGCGCGGGCACTGCTCGATCGGCTCGGGTGAGGTCCTCGGGTAGCGTTGTCGAACAGCGCACTCGCTTGCAAACGGCGCCACTTTTCAAGATGTGTCGGTACGACGTGAGGTGCTTCGATGATCGACCGACTCGACAGGCTGCAGCGGCGGCACCCCGTCCTGGGTTTCGGGATCGCCGTCATCTACAAGTTCGTCGATGATCAAGGCGGATACCTCGCGGTCCTGATCACCTATTACGCCTTCCTGTCGATGTTCCCGTTGCTGCTCCTGCTGACCACCACCGTCGGCATCGTTCTGGAGGGCAACCCCGAACTGCAGCGGACGGTGATCGATTCGGCCCTGAGTCAGTTCCCGGTCATCGGTGACCAACTCGGGACACCGCAGGAACTGAGCGGTGGTGTCGCGGGCATCATCATCGGTCTTGTCGGTGCCATCTACGGCGCCTCAGGTATCGGTCAGGCGACCCAGAACGCGATGAACACGGCATGGCAGGTACCGCGCAACAGCAGGCCGAATCCGATCTTGTCGCGGGTACGAAGTCTGCTGTTGCTCACACTCATTGCGCTGGCGCTCGTCGCGACAACGGTCCTGACGACCTTTGGCGGACTCTCGGGCCCGCTCAGTACGTGGCAGAGCTTCTGGGTGGGGCTGGCCGCGGTGCTGACCAACTCGGCGATCTTTGCCGTTGCCTTCCGGCTCAGTACGACCTCCAAGAGCGTGAGCTATCGCGACGTGTTGCCCGGCGCGATCGTGATGGGTGTGGTGTGGCAGCTGTTGCAGACCTTTGGAGCGGTGTACGTGACGGGCGTGGTCAAGAACGCCAGCACCACCAACAGTGTCTTCGCGGTGGTCCTGGGTCTTCTCGCATACTTCTATCTGGCGGCGATCGCCGTTGTCCTGTCCGCTGAGATCAACGTGGTGCGCAAGCACCGGCTTTATCCCCGGGCATTGCTGACCCCGTTCACCGACAACGTCGATCTGACCCGGGGTGATCGAAAGACCTACACGCGGCAGGCGAAGGCGCAGCGGGCCAAGGGATTCGAGCAGGTCACGGTCACTTTTGAGAAGCCTGATCAATCGGACGAAACAGATAAAGGTTCGCAAAAGCAATAATATCCGGTGCGGGAACTTACGCTGCAGTGAGTTCGTATGCAGCAAGCATCAAGACAGTGATCAGAAAGGCTCCACACAAAATGGGGATGAAGACCCGTGTTGTTTCTTCGGCCGCAGCGATGGCCGCCACCCTCACCCTCGGTGTTGCACTGGCCGGCCCGGCCGCTGCCGACACCATCGAACTCGAGGTCGATTACACCGCCAACACCTCGACCGTCATCAAGAAGCTCAACCAGAAGGTCGACTTCCCGGCGACCCCCCTCGCCACGACGCTGAGCCTGGAGTTCCCCAGCCTCGAAAAGGGCACGCTCAGTGGCCAGTTGAATCTCCCCACCACCAGCACCGACCTCAAGCTCGGCCCGCTGAACCTGGCAACGATCAAAATGTCGATCGTTGATCCCTCCGAGGTCACCGGCACCGCGGGGATCGACATGGAGACCTTCGACGTGACCCTGAAGGCTCAGCAGAGTTTCAAGATCAAGATCGACAGCATTCAGCCGCTGGGCATCAGCACGGGTTCGGCAAATCTGAACCTGCTGCCCCCGAAGGCGAACTGTGTGACGTCGTTGACCACGGCCGACCTGAGCGGCACGGCCAACCTCAACGAGGGGCTCGACACCGTTCTCAGTGGCACCTACGAGATCCCGGCGTTCACCGGCTGCGGCAACCTCGTCGGTCCCGTGCTCAACTCGCTGGTTTCGGGCCCCGGTAACACCCTGACGGTGGATCTGAAGACCAACACCGACGGTGCTGCCACCTCCATGCTCCGGCAGGCAGCGAGCAGCTAGACCGAAACTTTCGGGCAAACCCGCATAAAACTCATGCCCATGCACACCGCGGTGTGCATGGACATGAGTGCTGTTCGGGCGATCAGATGACGCCGTGCAGCGGTGGCGGCGCGTCGTGGAGCAGAGCCTTTCCAATGTGCTGATACTTCCAGCGCACCGGGTCGTGCAGGGTGTGGGTTCGGGCGTTGCGCCAGAAGTGGTCGAGTCCGAGATCGGCTGCGGCGCTGCGTGTGCCCGACACCTCGAACAGGGCCGAGGAGACCTCGTTCGCAGCCCGGTCCGCGACGATCTTGGCCGTCGCGACGGCGATCGAGGCCTCGGCCGCTCGCTCGGCCGCGTTCTCTGCCGTCGCGGAAAAGGTTGCGTCCACCGCGTTTCCGGCCACGGACAAGGTCGCCTCGGCGGTTCGGACCTCGACCGCGAGTTCCCCGAAACGCTGGATCAACAGTGGGTCGTCGATGGCCCGGTCGACTCCGGCCTCGAACCACGGTCGGCTCTTTGTCCGCGCGAAATCGGTTGCGGCGCGCAGGGCGCCGCGTGCGATACCGGCGTCGATCGCCACGTGCAGCAGCTGGGCAAAGGCCCCGTACCCGGCCGGGGCGTTGAGTGCCCTGGCGCGGGCCACCAGGTGCCGGGGTTGCACGGTGACGGCTTCGAAGGTGATAGTCCCACTGCCGGTGGTGCGCTGTCCGATGCCGTTCCAATCGTCGACGATGCGGACCCCGGCAACATCGGCGGGTATGAACGCCACGTATTCGCCTGGCTCGAGCCCGGATTCGCCGTCCGGGTCCTCCAGGCGTGCGAGTACGGCGAGCGTATGGGCGTAGAGGGAGCCCGTGCAGTAGAACTTCGAACCGTCGAGCTGCAGGCCTCCCGAAACCGGTGTGATCGTCGTCGAGATGTCGGCGATCGTTTTGCCGCCGCGCTCGGACTGTGCGTTGGCGATACGGCCACCGCCGAGGACATCCGAGAAGATGTCCCGCTGCTGGGTCGGGGTACCGGCCAGCCGCAGCAGGTTCAGATACACGAAATGGCTGTGCGGGATCTGTGCGATGTTCGGATCGGCTGTGGCCAGGATCCGGACGATCTCGGCCACGACACCTGGCGTCAGGTCGGCTCCACCGAACTGTGCGGGGACGGTGATCGCCAACAGTCCACTGGCGGAGAGCTCGTCGATCTCACGGTGGGGGAGTTTTCGGTCGCGGTCGCGGGCAGCGGCCCCGGTGGCGAAATGTGCCGCCAGCGTGCGTGCCGTCGAAAGCGCCTGTGCCGCAGAGTCGATACGGGTTGCTATCGCGGTGCTGCTCACGACGCGCTGACACCGGCGGCTTCGTCTGCTGCTTCGATTTCACGAACCAGCGGGAGCACCTTGGCGCCGAAGTACTCGATTTCTTCCTGGAAGTGCAGGAAGCCCCCGAGTACCAGGTCGACCCCGAGTCGCTTGTAGGCGACGATTCGCTCGGCGACCTGCTCAGGGGTGCCGATGAGCTTGGTCTTGAAGCCGTCGTTGTACTGCACGAGGTCCTCGAACGACGAATTGGCCCACATGCCCTTGTGATCGGATGTGGACGCGCCGGCCTGCTGGACCGCGTCACGGAAGCCCTCGACCGCAGGACGATTGGCCTTCGAGATGATCTCGCGGAGGGTTTCGTGCGCCTCGGCCTCGGTGTCCCGGGCGATGATGAAACCGTTGAGGCCGAATCTGACCTCGCGGTTGTGTGCCCGTGCCACCGCTCGCAGGTCTTCGACCTGCTCGGTGACGCCGTCGAAGTCCTTGCCGTTGGAGAAGTACCAGTCGGCGTAACGGCCACCGTTGTTTCGGGCCGCGGTGGAGTTACCGCCCTGGAACAGCTCGGGATTCGGGCGCTGCGGTGTGTTGAGCGGCTTCGGCTTGAGGGTGAAGTCGCGGATCCGGTAGAAGTCGCCTGCGTATTCGACGTTGTCCTCGGTCCAGATCTTCCGGATAACCTCGAGGAACTCGGCACTACGTCGATAGCGTTCGTCATGCTCGAGCCATGGTTCTCCGAGCGCCTTGAACTCACCGGAGAACCATCCGGACACCACGTTGATCGCGAATCGGCCATTCGACAGGTGATCAGCGGTGGCGCCGAACTTGGCGAGGACCGCGGGATGCCACAGTCCGGGATGGACCGCCGCGATGACCTTCAGCTTTTCCGTCGCACCGAGCAGTGCGAGGCTGAATGAGGTTGATTCGTGCTGGAATTCGGCACCGTACGACGCCATGTAGCGCACCTGGGACAGGGCGTAATCGAAACCGTTGTTCTCGGCGGTCCGGGCGAGCTTCTTGTTGTATTCGAAGTCCCAGCCGGTGCGCTGTTCGATGTCGCTGGTGACCAGGCCACCGCTGACGTTGGGCACCCAGTAGGCGAACTTGATCTGGTCGGCGATCTTCTCGGTGGTCATGGGTTCATCTCCAGAAGTTGAGGTGGAGGCAGATTTACGAGGCGCCGGCCGGTTCATACGAACTCAGGAACACGCCGCGAACCGGTTCGTGGGCGTGATCGCCGGCATCGAGCAGGCCGCGCCGGACCAGACGCGGACGGACGCCTTCACCGAAGTGGTAGGCCTCTTCGACGTGCGGGTACCCGGAGAGGATGAAGTGGTCGAGTCCGAGCGCGGCATATTCTTCGATCCGGTCGGCGACCTCGTCGTGCGACCCGACGAGTGCGGTTCCGGCGCCGCCGCGGACCAGACCCACCCCGCTCCACAGGTTGGGGTAGATCTCCAGGGAGCGGGCGTCGGTGGTCGAACTGAAAGCCGCCCCGCCGCTGTGGAGTTCGAGCATCCGCTTCTGTCCTTCGGACTCCGACTGCGCGAGGTTCTTCTGGGCACCGGCCACCACCGCCGGGTCAAGGGCTCCGAGAAGCCGATCTGCCTCGGCCCAGGCCTGTTCGGAGGTGTCGCGGGAGATGACGTGGAGCCGGATGCCGTACGTCAGCTCGCGTCCCTCGGCAGCGGCAAGTCCGCGGATCCAGTCGAGTTTGGCGGCGACGGCGTCGGGCTTTTCGCCCCACGTCAGGTAGGTGTCCGCGAACTTCGAGGCCACGGCGCCCGCGGCCGGCGAGGATCCGCCGAAAAAGACCGGGGGCAGTGGATCGGGGCGCCGGGCGAGCTGTGCGCCCTGCACCCGCAGGTGCTTGCCGGTGAAGTCGACGGGCTCGTCCTCGGTCCACAGGCGCCGGACGATGTCGAGGTACTCGCCGCAGCGTTCGTAACGGGCGTCCTTCGACAGGAAGTCGCCGAATGCGCGCTGCTCGGACGATTCGCCACCGGTCACGACGTTGAGCAACAGGCGTCCCTTGGATTGCCACTGGTAGGTCGCCGCCATCTGTGCCGCCAGGGTCGGGCTGATCAGCCCCGGACGCATCGCAACCAAGAACTTGAGGGTGTCGGTGGTCTCCAGCAACATCGCCGTCGACAACCAGGCGTCCTCACACCACAGGCCGGTCGGGGTGAGGACGGCTTCGAAACCGTTGACCTCGGCAGCCCCGGCCAGCTGGTTCAGATAACGCAGCGTTGCCGGACGATCGCCTGACATGTCCGAACCGTGACCACCTGCCATCAGATTCCGGGAGTCGCCGTACGTCGGCAGGAACCAGTGGAAATGCAGGGACACGGCGGGTGCCTTTCTGTGGGAAACGAGGAACGCAACCCAGTGTGGGCTGTATTCGGGATTCCTTTCCACAATTTCGTTCGCCGTGATTTCAAGTCGACGTGGAGGTCGGCGCCGGGGCTATTGTCGCCGGTGAGCTCGTCTCCGACCCGGGTTCGACCGGTGGGTGCGACCGGTTCACTTCGGCTCGTACCCACTGGTCGATCGTTTGCAGCGGGGTTGTGTCACTGCTATGTTTGCGCCTATGTCGAGCTCTGGTCACCACATCCCGGAGGTCACCTATGTGACCACCGCGTTGGGATGTCGTCTGCCTTTTGCTCGCGTCCTCTGTTGTCGAATGTCCTGATCTGATCTCGCCGCGCTCGCGGCATTTTCGAATCTGACAACTTCTCGCCCCGGAACCCCCATGGGTTCTTCGGGTGGGATCATCCGACGAGGACATTTAAATGACTGCAACACTTGATCACCGCATTGTTTCCGGCTCCACCGCCCGCTCCACCGTCACCCGTCCGTCCGAGCGAAGCGGATCGCGACCCCTGGTCGGCTCCCGCGTCACCGCGCCCGGGCGTCCTGCCCGTCCGCTGGGTGTTCCCGGCCCGAAGAAGGCACCCAAGATTCACATCGCGAACCCGCAGCTGCATCTCTCGACCAAGCCGGCAGCGGTTGTGCTCCGGGCTGCGCGTCTTCACGGACCGGTGTTCCGGGATGCCGCATCGAGCGCCTCTGGATTGAGCATCTCGACCGTGAACCGCCAGGTCAGTGCACTGCTGAAGTCCGGTTTGCTGCGTGAGCGCGCCGATCTGGCCCCGGCGGGCGCCATCGGGCGTCCGCGGTTGCCCTTCGAACTGAACACCGCCGACTTCTTGACCGTGGGCATCCACATCGGCCTCAAGGTCACTTCGATCACCACCCACGACCTCTTCCACCGCGTGGTCGGTGCCATTCAGATCCCGACGCCGGTGGCGGACACACCGGAACAGTCCCTGACCTCGATCGGCCTGAGCACCAAGCGTTTCCTGTCTCGCTGGCCGAACAAGAAGATGTTGTGGGCCGGCGTTGCGCTTGCCGGTCGGGTCGACAAGGCCGGCCGAAACACCCACCCGCGTCTCCCGTGGGAATCCGCCCCGGTCGGCGAGGTACTGGCGTCGGTCATCGGACTGCCGATCTCGGTGGCCTCGCACGTCGAGGCCATGGCCGCCGCGGAATTGCTGCTCAACCCCCAGGCCGAACTGCTGGTGGACCCGGCCGAAGAAGGCGGCAGCTTCGTCTACTTCTACGCCCGTGAATCGGTGGGTATCGCGTTCACCGTGGGTGGCAGCGTCTACACGCCGGCCGGTGGCCCGCCGGAAATCGGGCACTTCCCGGTCGGCAAGACCGAACTGCTCGATCCGTCGGGCACCGGACAACTCGAATCGACAGTCACCGACACCGGCATCGTGGATGCCGCGATTGCGGCCGGACTCGCGATCGGCAACATCGACGAGGTGCACTCGCTGGCGGCCGAGGGCAATGATCTCGCCCGGGCGATCCTGGCCGAGCGGGCTGCGGTCCTGGGCCGCGCAGTTGGTCTGATCGGGGACATCTTCAATCCCGACCACGTCGTCCTCGGTGGCCAGGCCTTCACCGATGCACCCTCGACGCTTCCGATGGTTGCCCAGGCGGTTCGGGAAACCTCCGTCGCCCCGCGACGCGACGTGCGCGTATCACGTTCCGGCGCAACGGTTCAGCAGCAGGCCGCCGGCGCGGTCTCACTCGATGCGATCTACAGCGACCCCATCGAAGCCCTCGCCCGCACCGCATAACCCCCCCGTCGAGCGGGCCGAAACAACCGCCGACCGTGCCGAAAAAACCGCCGAGCGTGCCGAAATCACCTGTGCACGGTAGATGTCAACCTGTGTGGAGTCATTTTGTGGCGGGTTGGGGTCCGGTGGAGTTGATTCCTGACCAGTTCGGGGCGGGTGGGGCGGTTGGTGGTTGGCGGAATCGGTCTGGGTGTTCGGTGTAGTAGGCGTCGAGTGCTTGTTGCCGGCGGCGGTGGGTTTCTCGCCAGGATCCGTCGTGGACGTCGTTGGGTGTGTAGAGGCTGATGCCGCTGTGGCGGTGGTGGTTGTTGTACCAGTCGGTGTAGGTGGTGACGTAGTCGCGGGCGTCGTTGAGGGTTTCGAAGATGCCGGGGAAATGTTTGCGGTGTTTGAGGGTTCGGAACTCTGACTCGGAGTACGGGTTGTCGTTAGAGACGCTGGGACGTGAGTGCGATTCGTTGATCTTGTTGTTGCCGAGCATGGTTTTCATGGCATCGGAGCGCATCGCTGATCCTGAATCTGCGTGTACCCATTGGGGTTTGGTTCCTTCTGTGGTGAATGCGGTTTCGAACATTTCCACTGCCATGTAGTCGAGTTCACGGTTTTCGACGCGGTTGGCGATGATCTTGCGGGAGAAGATGTCGATGATTGAGTACACCTTGAATGCTTGTCCGCGGTAAGGGGCTTTGAAGTCGGTGATATCCCAGGACCAGATTTGGTTCGGTCCGGTGGCCAGCAGTACAGGTTTTTCGCGGGGCCCGGTTTTGGTGCGGTGGGTTTTGACTGGTCGCTGTGATTGTTCCAAGGCTGCGGCGTAGCGCCACCAGGTGCGGCGTGAGCCGACTGTTATGCCCTGGTCCCAGGCGGTGGCGTAGGCCTGGTCGACGGAGTCGCCGCGCGTCCAGGCCCGTAGTACGTGCTCCTCGATCGTGGTGATCTCGGTCAGATTCAGTGCGTGTGGTTGGTGGCGTTGGGGGTGTGAGATCGGGTTGCTCACCCGGTTTCGGGGGCGTTGGCGGTATTGCCAGGTTGACCGTGAAATATTCAGTACGGCAAGGGCTTTGCGTTGGCTCATCCCGGGTAACTGTGCAAGTAGGGTGACCAGCATGTTTTCGGAGGTCAGGAACTGGGTGGCTCGGGTGGAGTGGGGGTGTCGTCGGGCGTGTGCTCGCTCCACTTGTGCATGAGCCCGATAGCTTTTCCCAACGCGTCGTTGGCCGCTCGTAAGGAGGAGTTTTCCTCGTGGAGTTCGGCCAGTTGCGCGTCGTGTTCGCGTTGTTGTTGGGTCAGGAGTTTTTCCAGATCCTCAAGTCGAGCAGGGTGGCTGGTCATTCCTCGAGTCTTGCGAGGTACGAGGTCGCGGTCAAGGTCGCCGTGGAGATAGGCGCTGCGCCAGCGTGCTAACTGTCGGAGGCTGAACGGTTTGTCCTGCAGCCAGGCGGTCTTGCTGCCGTGGCGCTGTTGCAGGTAATCGAGGACGAACTCTCGTTTCTCATCGGTGGTGAAGGCGAGCATCGGGCTTCCTCTCGGTGCGGTGACTCACCTTGAGGCTGACACGGAGGG
>NZ_JCANWX010000014.1:0-98849 GCF_059553375.1 Williamsia sp. z71 | reverse complement strand
TCTCAAAGAACACACCCACATCCGATCTGCACACACCTTCAACAAGCGTGTCGTCCCGGCGGGATATTTTATTGTAACTTCCTCGTTGTCTCCGTCTCGGAGGCAACTTTTCAAGCTTACCGGACTCGCATCCGGTATGCAACTCGCTGCTCTCGCAGTCCGTCACCACCCGCGTTTGAACCCTCCACCGAAAGGCGGAGCACATTCACACTATGGGCGGTCTGCGTTGTTCCTTCAGGAAAAGACTTCCCTGTCGGTGTTCTCGGCTCCCGGCTTCTTGCTCTCCGGCGCCTCACTCGCTGACTTGAAGAAAGTTACGGGAACACACTGCACCACGTCAAATCGCCTGGTCAAGAGCGTATTCACGATTTGCTGGTTGGTTACCTCCGAAGCAACCGGGCTAATCGTCCACGTCGACGCCATAACCACGAGCCAGCTCCCCCAGTCCGTGGTCGTACCCCTGGCCAACGGCGCGAAGGCGCCACCGATCGTGGCGCCGGTAGATCTCGGCGATGACCATCGTGCGTTCACTGGTGGCGGCATCCAGCACTGACGACGCGACGGCCTGATCGTCGCCAACAACCTCGACCGACAAGGCCCCCACCTGACTGAACGATGCGTCGCCGTCAATGGCTACCGCGATCGCTATCCGTTTCGTCGCGTCATCCAAACAGGTCAGGTCGATGCACACTCCTTGTTCGCAGTCGCCATCAATCGAGAGGGCGACTCCCCCGCTTCCACTGATCGGCTGATTGAAGAACACGAAGTCCTCGTCGGACATCACTTGACCATCGCCATCGAGCTCGAACGCGACGACATCGATCTCGAATCCACGCACGGCGTCGGCACTCCACGCGATGTTCAGCACGTATGTCTCCCCTGACGAAGGAAGGTCCATGACAGCACCGCGGCTCAACACCTGCGCAGTATCGGCCGATGTCACGGGTTCCTGGCTATCCACCTTCGGCGAATCCGCAGAGGCTGAGGTGCCAAGTACGTCGTCGGCAGTCAGTAGTGGAAGTGCGCGTTCTCGGATCCGAGGTAGCCGCTTATCGGAGCTTCCGCCGTCCAACAGCACCACATGCGTCACGCCGGCACTGAGGTTGACGGACGGTTTGGCACCGAGCTCGATCAACTTGGTGCGTAACACCACGGCTTCGGCATGATTGTCGCCGAGAACCAGCACCCGACGCCCTGTCCACGGCCCACGTACTCCCATTTCAGCGGGCCGCGTAGTTCGGGTCCCGCGACGCACGGGTTCGTCGAGCTCGTAGGTTGCCGACTTGAGAGCTCCGGCCTGCACCGCAACCAGCAACGACAGCAGCTGGTCTTCCGAGATGACCCGGATCCCCTTCTCCCGGGCTCGCTGCAGCTTGCCGGTTCCGATGTGCGGCTGATTGCACACCACAACACTGGTCTGGCCGCTGACCGAGTTCATGACATCCAGACCGGCGGCAGTCATCCGATCCGCCAGTTCGAGTCGGGGAATCTGGGTATCCCCGGTGACCGCCACCTTCATGCCCTGGACCAGGACGCCTTGTTCACCCATACGTCCCGGGTTCTTCCACAGGCAAGGGATACGAGTCACGGCGACCGGGTAGCCACGGTTCGAAACGGAGCAGTTGACCACCGGCAGCGGCATTCCCAACGTGCGCGCCAACGCGGCGCTGTGCGCAAAGACCTGGGACGTGACCCGTGCGTCGTCGAGCGCATCGTGCGCATGTCGTTGCTGGATCTTCCAATGCTGAGCGAGCGTCGAGAGCTTGTGGTTCGGCACCTCGAGCTGGAGCCGGCGACTCAGCGCCATCGTGCACAACCGACGGTTCACGGAGTGCTCGACCCTCGCGCGGTTCAGTTCAGAGGCCAGAAATCCGTGATCAAACGAAGCGTTGTGCGCGACCATCGTCCGGCCGTGAAGCATCGCGGTGAGCTGTGGCGCGATCTGATCGAATGTCGGAGCGCCGGCCAACCGGTCCAGTGTCAAACCGTGAATATGGACCGGCCCCGGATCGCATCCGGGATTGAAGAGAGTCGTGAATTCGTCCTCCACGCGGCCCGAAGAATCAAGATTGACCACCGCGACGCTCAGAACCCGGTGGTGGTTCGGACTCAACCCCGATGTCTCAACATCGACCACAGACCATCCAGAAGTTGACTCCGACAACATGATTCATCCTGCCTACAAGCCAACTTACATTCGACCGTTTGATACTAGCCCTGATCCCGCGGTCTGCGAGCGAACCGAGCCGCACTCGCCGCCAAATCCATTCGTCCAGCAACGAATCACAGGCATCCCCATTGTCCGGCGTCCCTGTTAGCATCTCGGCAGAACGAGCGGGGGCTTGTTCGGGTACTCGAACGGGGGGATCGATGCACGTCGACGCTGCGGAATTGAAAAGTGCGGCCGCCGCAATCGGAGTCCAGGCAGAATACGCAGCGTTTTGGATTGCGCCTGACCTCGACTCTGCGGCAACAGCACTGGCTGAGACCTCCACAGGATCTGCACTGCAAGGTGCTCAAGCGACTGTGCAGCAAGCCATGACGACGGTTTCCGGGCGCTACGAGGTGATCGCAGAGAGTCTCAGCGGTGCAGCCGCCCTGATTGTTTCGACCGATGAACTCGCCGCCGCACTGCTCACCTCCATCGGCGATCTGAATCAGCCACAGGCAAGCTGAGTCATCGTGGTCTACCCCACCAAATCTCTGATCATCAGGATCGACGCCACCAGCCTCGGTGCCCAAGCCGCGGGCCTGGATGGTCTCGCCAACTCGATTGAGCACGGCGCACGCACGGTCGAAAGCACGATCGTCAACCTTGATTGGTCTGGCGGTTCCCGCGAAGCCGCGGTCGATCGTGGAACCAGCGAAAAGACTCAACAGTTGCGCGTAGCGACTGCCCTGGACTCGTTGCGAGAAGCTGCCGCAACCGGGAGTACCGGCCTGCAGACGATCATCGACGCCGTTCGACCAGCGATCCAAGACATGGAGCAGCGCGAGTTCGCTGTGTCCGAGGACTGGACAGTCACTGACACCCGGGACTATGAACTTGACGACCCAGACGTCAGTGAGGACGTCGTCAATATCAGGAAAGCCATCCAGGCGCATCGCGCCAGCGAGGCAAAGAACGCAACAGTGTCGTTCAAGTCTCAGGCAGTCTCCTTCGAAGAAATCGACGCCGCTGCATCGCAGCAGATCACCTCCGCTCTCGAGGAAATCGGCCAGTTGGCACCGGTAGTCGCTGGTCTCAGTGGCGGTGACGGTGCGACGCTCGCAAAGAAGATCGAAGCCGGAATGTCGTTGACGCCAGGCGAACTGGAGCAGTTACAGGCAGCTGGTGGACTATCCCCAGAGCAGCAGCATGCGCTCGCCGAAGGCAAACCGGCCACGATGTCGCAGGGTCAGTACGACTACCTCATGGAGATGATGCGCGAGCTTGACGACAAGTCGACCAGCGAAATCGACGCCGCACTTTCCAGCCTGCCACCCGATCAACGGGATGTGGTTCGAGGTGAAATCGGCGACGCGATCAGAATGGTCGGCAATCCGCACATGACCACCACCGCGGGCTCCAGGGGCGGGATGGACAAGCTTCCGAAGGAAATCCGCGACCTGCTGGTCGAGAGCCCGATCGTCCGCGACGTCAACGTCACCAACGGCTATACAGACCCGTACTACACGGACATCCCAAAGCTCGACCAATTCAAATCTCTGAACAACCTACTGAGCAACGGGGACCAAAGCCTGCGATTGGGATCCGACGTAGACCGCGGACTGCTGAAACAGGCTTCCGAAATCGCCGGAGCAACGGAAGGCGACGACAGCGACCGCTATTGGGGCGCATACGATTCCCGTCTCGACATCGAGGACATCAACAGCACTGTCGATGCGATGCTCAACAATGCCTCAGGCGATCACCAGGCTGTTTCTGACTTCTTGAGTGGCGAGAACATGGATGTCACCGTCACGCCCGGCAACCACTACGACGCCAACAGCCACTTCCTCGACCTGGTGACCCACCCGTGGGATGAGGACCAACTCGGTGCAGTCAACGTCATCGACTGGATCGGCGAGAATGCTGACGCGACCGGCTATGAGGGCGAGCTCGCAGGCCGCTCGGCCACCACCCTCGCAAACCTGTTGATCGATAACGAAACTCTTCTGAGCGGGCGGATGCCCGACAGCGACATTCCCGGAACGTATACATCGCTCGGCGAAGTCAATCCGAACCTTACCCAAGCCCTTGCCGTGTCGATGTCTCCATATCTCGCCAACTTTGTCGACGCGTCCGATGGCGCGCTCATCAACCATCATGCCGGCGCGATACCCGAGACCACAGACCTATCGAAGTTGTTCAAGGTGATCGACTCAGACCCCGTTGCCGCCAATGTCATTCACACCGCTGGTGCGCAGTGGCAAAACCATTTGGCGTATGAATACGGGCAGAACCCCGACGACGTCACGCTGGGGAACGATGCCGGCCAACTCGACCAGGCCCTGACCCAAGGCCTCCGCGATCAGCTTTCGGTCCTGAGACAGAACGAACAGTGGGACAACATCGTTCAATACAACCTTGATCAGCGAGACTACGACACGGCGATGGGCATCTTCAATTCAATTCCCCTCCCAACCGGAGTCGGTGAAGTTGCCGGAATTGTGAGTCCAACCATCAAGTACGAGATGTTTGACATTCCGAATGACCCAGCAATCCTTGATGACTCGCAATGGACGGCCGCATTGACGGAGATCGACAACACCGCGCTGACCGACAGCACCATTCGCGAGTACAGCCGCATCGAGGGTTACGCTGCGGCGAACGAAGAAGTGAGGGAAGACTTCACATACCCGGACAGCGTGACCGGCCAGGCGCATAGCTACTTCTTACCTGACGGTAGGCTCGATTGGAATGCAATTGCGGACAACCCTGGGCCGTTCAACATCGCAGCCGCCAAGCTTGGCCTCACCTTTGAAACGCACTATCAGAGCGGGCTCCATGACGAAAACATCACGCACGATCAGATTCCACGGCCTGCGGATCCGTCGAAACCGCCACACCCTCAGAGCGTCCAGGAGCCGTAGCACCATCCTCATTACTATCTCTTTCATTGTCGCTGTCGGTGCTGGTTGCACATCGCCAACAGACACTGCTGCACCAAAGTCATCTGCACCAGTTCAGGAAACAGTCGGCTATCAACTCCCTGCCGAAGTGAAATACTTCGACCGGTGGATGCCGACCGACGTCCTGGACCTCGATTCGGCAGACGCAACGTTTGTTCGTGCGTTCATCGAGTCCACATCCGTTGCATTCTTCGGCGGTGGAGCCGAGCACGCTTACCCCGGATTCGTACAGGCCATGCAACCTGCACTCCCACCGGATCGGTACCTGCGCACGCCACGCGATGGATACGGGGTGAGCTATTTCCGCGTCGTCGATCTTGTCAACCTCGACGGCAACCGAGTGCAAGTCATCGGTTGTGAAGCAGCCCCCAACGGTCACCCCAACACACCAATCGCAGAACCGAATAGGCCGAAAAACCACGGTATAGCTACCGCGTTCTCTCTCACCTACCAACGCCAGGGCCAGTCGCCTCCCATCGAACAGCGTGGAAACCAACGGGCTCCGTCTGAGTCAGTTTTCGGAGACTGGCACGCCCTCGAGTATGTAGGCGACTTTCACAACACAAAACCGGAATCGATAAGCCCTTGCATCGGAAGCAAGGATGAAGGCAACCCGTTTGCATCCTCACCCGGATGGCCCGACTCCCAGCCCCAGGTGTGAATTGAGCAGTGCGGTGAGGGTGCAGACGACACTTCGCAAGGAGTGCCGCGCAACCCAAAGTGGGCCCATGACAAGAACATCACGCACGATCAGATCTCGCGACCTGCCGATCCCTCAAAACCACCGCACCCTCAAAGCATCCCGAATCCGTAGTGGATTTGCGCTCATCACCGCCGCTGCGATCGTGGCACTGACGACAAATTGCAGTACGACAACCACTCCCACGCAGGAGCCATCACCCGCACCACAAAAGTCAGTCGGATATCAACTCCCTCGCGAGGTCCACATCTTCTCTCGCTGGTTACCGCCCGATGTGCTTGACCTCAACACCCCCGATGCGACGTTCGTCCGCGCCTTTGTGGAGTCGACGACAGTTGCGTTTTTCGGTGGCGGAGCAGAACATGCCTACCCTGGATTTGTGGAGGCGATGCAGCCTGCACTTCCTGCCGACAGGTACCTGCGAACGCCGCGAGATGGGTACGGGGTCGACTACTTCCGCATCACCGGGTTCGTCGAACTGGATGGTGACCGAGCGCGAGTCACCGGCTGCAAGTATTCACCCAGTGCGCACCCCAACACCCCGGTCCCGAATCCGAATGAGTTCACAAAATACGGTATCGCTGCGGCGTTCTCCATCACCTATCAACGGCAGGGTCAATCGCCACCGGCGAGCCAACGCGGCGGTCAACGCGCGCCCTCTGAATCAGTCTTCGGAGATTGGCGTGCGCTTGAATACATTGCAGATCTTCAGTCGACTGATCCCGAAGCGTTGAGACCTTGCATTGGGCAGGAGGCGTCCGGCGATCCATTTGCGCCGTCACCCGGATGGCCCATGTCCCAGCCGCAGGTCTGAGCCGACGCCCCCGGCCGGCGATGACCCTTCCTACTGCACCTCCCCGTACTTCCCCGTCACGATCCGGGCGATATTGCGCAGTGATTCCGACCCCTCGTCCCAGTACTTGCTGTGTGCGGCGGTGCTGATCCAGGAACCGTTGTCGGATGTGAAGACCTGGGCACCGAACCCGCGGTCGTGTGGGTCGGCGCCGTGGACTCCTTCGACCATGTCGATCCAGTCGTTCCTCGCCACTGTCGCCCAGACCCGGTCCGAGTTCGGCCGATCATCAGGTCCGGTCAGGTGCAGGTCGTTCACGTCATCGGGTCCGCCCAACCCGGGACTGGCAACAAACACCACGTCATCGACGTTGAGTTCTCGATCCCCACTGGCCGCCTCGGCAACGACAACCGTCCCGTAGGAATGACTGACGATGGTGTTGTGCGAGGCACTCGCCCCTTCGTGAGTCGCCCGCAGACCTACCTGCAGCTCAACGAGTGGTTGGGCCCCACGCGCGGCCGGCGCACCGGAGCCGGCCGCACCGATGTCCTGGGGTGCGTCGTAACCGAACCAGGCAATGGCCGCGGTATCTGTTGTTCCGGGCGGACTGGCGGCCCGGACCATCCGCTCCGCGCGATCGACTCCCCCGCCGATCTTGCTGAGCTTCGAGCCCGTCCCCGGCACGTAGGTGACGACGCGGTCAGCGGTATCGGGATTGTTGACCGCGACCGCTCCTCGTCCCCTGGTGTCGAGTTGCATCAGATAGCGCTTCTTCCCGCCACTCTCCTTGCCGAGCGTGTTCTGCACCCCACTCAGCGCAGCGAGGTCCCGCTCGGCCTGCGCTTGAATCGACCGCTCCGAGTCGGCATCGGCGATCACTTCGCGCGCGGCGTTCTCCAACTCGATCAAATACCGGCGGTTGAAGTGATCGCGGTCGGCGACCGGTACCCCGTCCATGTTCCCGATCTCGCGATTGCTGTTCCACAACGCTGCCTTTTCCGCCGAGGTCAGACCGTCCCAGAGTGTCTTGAGCAAGTACGGGTCGCTGGGCAGCTTGCGTCTGCCATCCACCAGTTCCTGCACCACCTGCCGAAGCGGGACGGGCGCGGTGGCTCGCTCGGCATTGAGCACCAGCTCCCCGAGAGTCTTGGTGATCTGGGCGGCCAGGACCGAATCGGCCTGACCGGCAGCTGCCAATGCCTCCGACAACCAGGCCTGGTGGCCGGCGGCTTTCCGGCCGGCCAGGGCTTGTGCCGCTTCAATAGGGAGACCGGCCGAAATGTCGGTCGGATAGCCGGGTCGAGAGCCCACCGGCGCCGTGACAGTCCCGTCGTCGGCCACGAGGTAGCCGAGCCAGGCGATGGAGTTGGCCCGGTCGCGGGCCACCCGACAGGAGTGGACGATGTCGGGCCCGAGGCGATTGATGTCGTCGGCGATGTCGAGCACGGTGATCGCCAAACGGCTACTCGCCTGAGTTTCGGCGTCGGTACGTGCCTGCGATGCTTCGGCCGCATCGCCCTGCCAGCCCTGCATAGTCGTGGTGACCGCGCGTGAGATGTCATTCATCCGCGCATCGAATGTGTCCACCGCAGAATCGATCTCGATGGCGGTGTCGGAGAGCGCTTGCGCGTGGGTCAACCACGTACGCACCTGTGTCACAGTCGGGTTGCTCATCGGTCACAGCTTCAGCAGGCCGCTGATCGAGTCGGCGTACTGATCGTCGGTCATGCCGTATGCCGAGCCGGCATCTGCGTTCTTCTGCGCCAACGCATCAACGCGAGTTGCGACCGTCGTCAAGCCGGATTCGATCTGTTCTTCCGCTGTTGCACAAGCAGCTGCGACGTCGGATCCCGCGAAACCCCGGAGCAGATCCGAAAATGCCACGTGCATGTCTATCGCCCGGATTCCATGCGCCGCGGCCCGTAGATCTGCCGCCAGGATGGCAAGCGCATCGCGATCTGCCTTGAGTACCGGTGCCATCAGAGTCCCCCCACATCGGTTTCGATGAACGAGGTCGAGGTTATTGACGGCCAGCGAACGGCCCCGGCTGATCAGCCGCAATCATGCAGCGGCTGTGGACTACCCGGTCTCCTGTTGACAACGCGTAGCGACGATCACCGAGCCGACAGCTTGGCGCCCATCTTCTCAGAGAACAGCTGTGTGGCTTTCATCGGCCGCAGCATGACGGTGATTTCGTCGATCAGGTTGTCGGGGGTTTCGTGGATGAAGTCACATCCCTCGATGGCGAGGCCGTCGACCTTGGCCTTGAAGATCAGGCCGGTGTATCCGTCGAGTGGTGAATTCAGTTCGCGCAGATAGGTGAAGTCCTCGAACGTCTCGAAGGCTGCGCGCAGGATCCCATCAACGACATCACGCCCCTTGTAGGCGTTGAAGGCGACCGGACTGTGAAACACCACGTGTTCGTCGAGCATTGCGGCGATGTCGTCGATCCGATGTTCTTCGACCGCCGAGCGGAATGCATGCATGTCCGAACCTCCTCATAGCCGCCTAGAGCAACAGCTTCTTCTGCACCTTACCCATGGCATTGCGGGGTAGTTCGTCAACTACGCGAATTTCCCTGGGCCGCTTATGGTTCGAGAGCTCAGCGGCGACAAGGTCGATGAGCTCGGTCTCGTTGACACCTTCCCCGACCACGACAGCAACGATGCGTTGCCCCAGATCGTCGTCGGGCACGCCGATCACGGCGACCTCACTGACGCTCGGATGCCCGAGTAACACGGTCTCGATCTCGCCGGCGCCGATGCGGTAGCCACCGGATTTGATGAGGTCGATCGATGCTCGTCCGACGATCCGATGCATGCCATCCGGGTCGATGACGGCGACGTCACCGGTCGCGAACCAGCCGTCGTCGAGCCACGAATCAGTGGTGGCGTCGGGCCGATTGAGGTATCCCCGCGACACCATCGGACCACGAATCTGCAAGTCGCCGATGGTTTCTCCGTCGTGAGGGACGTCGGCGCCCTGGTCGTCGCGCAACCGGGTTTCCACACCGGCGATCGGGTGACCGACCCAGCCCGGACGACGTTCACCGTCGAAGCGGGTGCTGATGGTGATCAGCGTTTCGGTCATCCCGTAGCGCTCGACGATCTCGTGACCGGTCAGCTCTTTGATCTTCTCGAACACCGGCACCGGCAAGGGCGCACTGCCCGACACCAGCAAACGAGCCGACGACAGTGCACGGGCGGACTCTTCGTCGGCAGCGATCCTGGTCCAGACGGTCGGGACACCGAAGTACATCGTGCCCGCTGCCGCAGCGTAGTTCTCGGGCGTCGGTTTGACCGTGTGGATCACAGCGCCGCCCACCCGCAGCGGACCGAGGATACCGAGGATCAAGCCGTGGACGTGGAAGAGCGGAAGGCCGTGAACCAAAACGTCATTCGAGGTCCACGCCCACGCGTCCGCCAAGGCATCGAGGCCGGCGGCGATCGCGCGGCGGGTCATCGGAACGCCCTTGGGCAGTCCGGTGGTGCCGGAGGTGTACAAGACAAACGCGGTCGAGTCGGGATGGGGTTCGGGATGGCTGTGCCACGACCGCGCGTACATCCGGACCGGGAGGACCTGCAGACCGCCGGTGTCCTCGGGCGCTGCGCCGAGCCACGCCTGCGCGCCGGAGTCGGTCAGGATGTGCTGCCGTTCGGTCGCCCCGGCATCCGGTGGCACCGGAACCACGGCCACGCCCGCGATAAGGGCACCGACCACCGCGACCACGGTCTGCGCAGTGGGCTGGGCCAGCACCGCGATGCACCGGGCCCCGCGGATCCGCTCGGCAACCGAGGTGGCCGCACCGATGAGATCACTTCGGGACAGGGCGGTGTCGCCGACCGTGACGAAGGCGGGGTCGTCCGCCCGGTTGATGAGGGAGGCCTGGGTCAACGACGGAAAGAGCATCACCCGACCACTTTGTCATATCGCCGCAGCAGGTCTTCGCCGATGCGCTCGCCGCGATCGGGCCGGCGAATGTCAGACCACCCGGGCACACTGCAGCAATGATTCCTCGCCCTGTCACCATCACCGTTTCCGGTCACGCTGACCGGCAGTTCGCCCCGAACCGCTGCACCCTGCATGTCTCGGTGCACGCCGACGGCAGCACCCGCGACAAGGCGTCCGAACCGGTGACAGCCGCGGTCGCCACCGTCACCGATCTGGTGAAGGCGCTGCACGAGCAACCCGAATCACCACTGAAGCGATGGTCGCTCGATCAGCTGCGCCACGACCGGTACCGGCCATACCACCGCGAAGCCAAGAAGCTTCCGTGGGTGTACAGCTCGACGGCGTCAATCAAGGTGACCTTCAAGGACTTCAGCGCACTGGGCGCCTTCATCGATCAGGTCTCGGAGATCGAGGCGGTATCGGTGGGTCGGATCCACTGGTGGCTCAGCCGGAAAGCCCAGGCGAAACGGACCGCGCAAGTTCGCGACCTGGCCGTCCGCAACGCCCTCGCCAAGGCCCAGGGGTACACGCAAGGTCTGGGCTACAGCGACTTCAATGCCGTGGCGATCGCAGATCCCGGGATGCTCGGCCTGGACACCGGCGGTTCGCACTTCGCGTCCGACGGCGGGATACCGCGCGCGATGGCCGTCTCCGCTGCGCCTCCCGGCGAGTTCGAAGACCGTCAGGTCATCGAACTCGAGCCTGATCGGGTCTACATCTCGGCCTCCGTCGAAGCCCGGTTCGAAGCGCTCAAGACCGAGCCGGCCGCCGGGGTCTGACGGCATTCTGAACGCCGGCCCCGAACTGTCTTGGCTCCCTGTCACGCCGGACCGGTGGCCACCGGGTTGTCGGCGTCCGAGCTCCACTGCGACCACGAACCCGGGAACAACGTCGCATCGATGCCCGCCAGTTGCAGCGCCACGAGATCGACCGCCGCGGTGACACCCGACCCGCAATACACACCCACCGGCTCAGATCCGTCCGCTCCGACACCGGCGAAGTACTCCCGCAACTGGTTCGGCGTCCGGAAGAAACCGTTGTCGTCCAGGGTGGCTGTACTCGGCGCGTTCACCGCACCCGGAATGTGCCCGGCCACCGGATCAACCGGTTCGACCTCACCCCGGAAACGTTCGGGCGCACGGGCATCCACGAGGAGGCCGGCGAAATCGGCGACCTGCTCGGCGGTCAGAGCAGGTACTGCCCCGGCGTAGAGGTCGGGTTGGGACACCACCACATCACCGGTCACCGCGGTGGCTTCTCCGGCGGCAACGGGCTCGCCGGCCTTCACCCACGCGCCGAAGCCGCCGTCGAGTATCCGGACATCGGAGATGCCCGCCGCGCGCAGCACCCACCAGGCCCGCGCGGAACCGGCGCGATTCCAGTCGTCGTAGACCACGATGGAGTCGCCGCTGTGGACACCCCAACGGCGTAAGGCCGTCTGCAGCACCTCACCCGACGGCAGCGGGTGACGACCCCGGCCCTCGACAGAGTGGTCGCTCAATTCGATCTCCAGATCGACGTAGACCGCCGTCGGAATATGACCTGCCGCAAAAGCTTCGCGTCCGTCGGGTGCAGGCAGCGACCACCTCACGTCGAGGATCCGCAGGTCGTCGCGCCCGGATGCCAATTCGCTTGCCAGGTCCGAAACACTGATGAGTGTCATACCGCCTACCTTTCACCCCGAATCGACCCTACTCAGGCGGTTCGGTATTCAGCTTGACCGTGCCGGCGCTTCGATGGAACTTTGTGCACAGACAACGCCGGGGCAAGGAGAGATCGTGGACACGCTGAATCGTAAGAAGGAACGCCGGGGCGACCGCGCGCTGCTCGACGAGATCCTCGACGAGGCGCACGTGGCGACCGTGTCCACCGTGGTCGACGGGTTGCCGTGGTCGGTGCCGATGCTGATCGCCCGGCACGGCGACACAATTCTGATGCACGGGTCCACCGGCGCGGGGGCGTTGCGCCACATCGCAGCAGGGGCACCGGTGGCGATCTCGGCGTTCATCGTCGACGGACTGGTTGTTGCCGACACCCTCTTCGACCATTCCATGAACTACCGGTCGGCAGTGGTGCGCGGCACCATCGAGAACTCCGGCCTGGATCCGCGCGAAGCACTGAACGTGCTCAGCGACAGCATCCTGCCGGGCCGCAGCACCGAGGTCCGTCCGCACACCGCCAAAGAGATCGCCGCGACGATCGTGTTGTCACTCCCGATCATCGACGGACAGTGGATCACCAAAGCACGCGCCGGTGGTCCCGGTACCGCGACCTCGGACGATTGGACCGGACACGTACCCATGCGAACCGTCTACGACGCACCCGTCAGCGAGACCGGAGGGCAGATCCCGGAGTCAGTGCGACGCCTGACCACCTAGAGCGCGCCGAGCGACTCGGTCATCTGCTTCTGCGTCTGGTCCGCCAGGCGTTTGAAGACCAGCCCGAACACCGGGTCCGACAACTTTGCGACACCGTTGAAGACGACGTGCGAGTGGTACGCAACCGAAGTCTTCGCCGGCCCCTGCGGATAGATCGAAATATCGTCGATGCTGGTGGCGGTCTTGTTACTGCCTTCGAGGGTGACCCGATCGGGATCGTCACGGGTGAGCTTGTATTTCAGATGGGTCCTGATCCCCGCGATTTTCGAGGTGTTGTCCCACTCGGTACCCAGGACCACCGGCCCGGATCCGACCTGCGTGCATCTCTGCGTTCCAGGGTCCCAGTGCTCCGCATTGGCAAAGTCGCGCAGGTAGGCGCGAACCTTGTCCGCCGGCGCTTCGACCGTGAACGTCCGTTGAACTCTAACCATCCTCCAACGGTAGACGAATTGCCGCCGCGAAACTCCTGACCTGCGTAAACAAACCGGATTGGGATCACGATTCGTCTCAGCTGACCGCGTCACCGATTCGGCGTCGGCGATCCTCGCGGCGCCGGCGGCGTTCATCGATGTCGAGCGTCTTCAGCGTCGCGAGCTCGTACGCGAGGTGCGCTCCGAGGTCGGGCAGAAAGTCCACGACGTCCGTCGTCGATTCACCGAGCACCACGTCGACGATGCCCGAGGCATGCAGGTCGATGGCCCGAATACCCTGCTGCGCAGCCAGATCCGGCGCGTGATCGGTGTCGCGGTACACGATCAGGCTCGCACCCTCCGGCGGCAGCGGCGAGAGCCAGGAGTTCTCCATCGCGATCACCCGGTCGGCCGGGAACAACGCCAGCGCTGCTCCGCCGGCCCCCTGCCCCAACAGCACCGAAATCGTCGGTACGGTCAGCGCGCTCAACTCCGCAATGCAGTGCGCGATCTCGCCCGCCAAACCACCCTCTTCGGCGTCGGCGGACAGGTCGGCGCCCGGCGTATCGATCACCGTCACCAGCGGAAGTCCCAAGCCCTGCGCCAACCGCATCCCTCGACGCGCAAGCCGCAGATCCGCAGGACCGATCAGGGCGCCGGGCACCTGCCGGTTGCGGTCCTGACCCACCACCACCGCCGTCTGCCCGCCAAAGCTCGCCAACGCCAAGATGATTCCACTTCGAGAGTCGACTTCCCCGCCACCGGCCAACTCGATCGACTCGGCAGTCGAGCGCTTCAGCAGGTCGCCGACCCCAGGCCGGTCGACGGCCCGTGATGCCGTGACCACATCCCACGCAACCGGCGCCGACACCTGCGAACCCTCGTTCGGCGTCGGCCGCATGTCGCTCTCGGATTCCCGGCGCTCCAGCAGGCCGACAATCCGGGACACCGTCGCACCCAGCCCATCGACGTCGACAACCAGATCGATCAACCCATGCGACCGCAGATTCTCCGACACCTGCACCCCGGCCGGGAACTCGTGACCGTACAGACCTTCGTAGACGCGGGGACCCAGGAATCCGACCAACGCGCCGGGCTCGGCCAGCGTCACATGCCCCAATGAACCCCAGGACGCGAACACCCCACCGGTGGTCGGGTGCCGCAAATAGACCAGGTAAGGCAGGCTTGCCGCCTTGTGGTCGACCACGGCGGCGGTGATGTTGACCATCTGCAGAAACGCCGGTGTCCCCTCCTGCATCCTCGTCCCACCGGACGCCGGAAGTGCCAGTACGGCAAGTTGTTCGGAGGTGGCGCGGCGGATCGCCGCGACCACCCGTCGTCCGGCTTCCCGGCCGATCGACCCACCCAGGAATCCGAACTCGCTCACCACCACCGCGATGCGCTCGCCGGACAGCGTGGCCTCACCGCACAGGACCGATTCGTCCAGGCCGGTCTTGTCGCGGGCACGGGCGATATCGGCGGCGTACGCCGGATCGTCCGGCAACGTGGTCAACTCGACGTCCCAGGGCCGCCAACTGCCCTCATCCACCAGCTTCGCCAGCAGTCCGACAGCCGTCATCCGATCCGGTGTACCCGTGCTCTCGCTCACGACCTCAACGGTAGGCGGTGTGCGCTCAGAAGTATTGAGCCCCGCCGTCGACCGATACGTGTTCGGCGGTCATGAACGACGAATCATCCGAGGCCAGGAACGCCACGGCACCGGCAACCTCGTCGGGCATGGCGGCGAACTGATTGAGGAAGGACGTGCCCGCTGTCGCGAACCGCGGATTGCTGGCCATGGTCTCTTCGATCCGTTTGACCATGTCGCCCGAGCCCATCTCGGTGATCACCGCACCGGGGTGAACACTGTTGACCCGGATGTTGTGCACACCGAGTTCTGCGGCGAAAGCCCTGGTCATACCGGTGACGGCGTGTTTGCTGGTGGTGTAGTGGACCATGAACGGCTGCAGTTTCTTGCCGGCCAGCGAACTGATCAGGATCACCGATCCACCGCCGCGGGTGATCAGGTGCGGCGCGGTTGCCATCACGGTGTTCCACACACCCGTGACGTTGATGTCCATGTGGTCGCGGAACATCTCCGGCGTCGACTCGTCCCAGGTCGCCGGAATGCAGATCCCCGCGTTGGCGACCACCACGTCGATACCGCCGAACTCGTCCACCGCGTCCGCGGCCAGTTCCTTGAGCGCGTCGAGGTCCCGGACATCACCCTGGCGCAGCAGTGCCTTGCGGCCCTGTGCCTCCACCAGGGCCACCGTCTCGGCGAGGTCTTCTGGCGTCGCGGAGTCGTAGGGCACGCCCGGCAACGGACCGGCCAGGTCGATCCCGACGATGTCGGCACCCTCTGTTGCCAGACGGACCGCATGCGCGCGTCCCTGACCACGGGCAACCCCGGTGATGAATGCGACCTTGTTCTCGAGACGTGGCACGAAAGCTTCCTCTTCTCCGGTGATTCCCTCCAGCTTTCGCACTGTATCGGCAGAAGTTCGGCAGCCCAGTGGTTTCACGTGGACCGAGGGACCCGCTGCTCCCCCGGGGCCGGCTCGACCAAGTCATCTTCCGGTGGCGGTGATCTCCCTCCGATCGCCGCCACCGGCCGATAGCCTCGTCCCCATGGACTTCGAGGATCAGCGAGCCGCGCTGGTGAGCGCCGCCCATCGACTGGCCCACCGTCGCCTCGTGATCGGCACCGGGGGCAACTTGTCGATCCGACTCGAGGACCGGATTCTCGTGACGCCCAGCGGTGCGGACCTCGAGTTCCTGACCCCGGATCAGGCGGTCGTCACCGATCTCGACGGCATGGTGCTCGTGGATACCGCCTACGTACCGACGTCCGAACTGCTCCTGCACCTGCAGATCTACCGGTCGACGAGCGCGAGGGCCGTGGTCCATGCACACCCGGTCGCCTCGATCGCGGTGGCCAACCTCGTCGATGAGCTCCCGGCAGTGCACTACACCGCGGCGCTGGTCGGTGGCGGTGTGCGGGTGGCGCCGCACGAGGTCTTCGGCACCCAGGAGCTGACGGACGCCGTGGCGAAGGCCCTCGTCGAACGCACCGCCGCCCTGATGCGCAACCACGGATCCGTCGCGTACGGGGACACGATCGAATCGGCCTGCCAGCGCATCGAACTCGTCGAATGGCTGGCGGAGATCTACCTGCGGACCGCAGCGGTCGGAGATGGTGCCGTCTTGAATCAGGAGCAACTCGTCGCGGTCGCGGTGGCTGCGGCGCAGCGTGGCTATTCGCCGATCAGCAGGAGATGACGATGCAGATAGTGACGTTCGGAGCCCATGTCCTCGACGTGGTGGCACATCCGGTCGACGAGATCCCGGAAGGCCAGGGTGCGGTGCTGGTTCCGCGGATCCGGCTGGTTCCGGCGGGCCCGGCCGGGGGCACGGCGGTTGCGCTCGCCAAGCTGGGTGCGGCGGTGTCGACCGTCGGCGCCATCGGAACCGACGACTCCGGCGATCTGCTGACCACCCTCCTGCAACGACACGGCGTGGTCACCGAACATCTTGTGCGCGTGCAGGATCAATCGACATCGATGAGCGTTCTACCCATCCGCAGCAACGGTGACCGGCCGGCGATCCACATGCCCGGCGCCAATCTCACCTATCCGCTCGATCGGGTTCCACTCGATCTGTTCACCACCGCCGACCACGTGCACATCGGCGCACCGGAACTGCTGAATCCGACCGAACTGGTGCCGGTCCTCGAAGCGATACATGCTGCGGGGGTGACGATCTCCGCCGACATCCTCGCACCGGGCGACCCCGGCGTCCTGGCCTGGATCGATCCGGTACTGCCGCACCTGGATTACCTACTGCCCAATGACGAGCAGGTGCTCGAATTCACCGGGGCCACCGACCTGATCGATGGGTGCCGCACCCTCATCGGCCGCGGTGTCGGATGCGTGGCGGTCACGGCGGGTGCCGACGGAGCGTGGGTCGTCACGGCGACGGCCGCCGAACACGCAGCGGCCACCGAGGTCGAGGTCGTCGACACCAGCGGATGCGGGGACGCATTCTCGGCCGGCTTCATCGTCGGCCGATTGGCCGATTTCGCACTGCTGCGGTCGGCGCAGTTGGGCTGCGCAGTCGCCGGGGTGGTGGCCACCGGACTCGGCAGCGATCACGGCGTCTTCGACTGGGCATCGTTGACTGCCACACTTCCCGGCTGAACCGGCTCCGCTCCGGACGTTCACCTGCTTTTGCCGTCAATTCAAGAAGTAATCGACCTCAATTGCATGCAGCAACAAAGAAATGCTGAATAGCACCGATGTGCCACGCACATCAGGTCGCATTTGCGATTCAATTCGCGAAAAGATCGCCATTTATTCGACTACCGTCGCGGCCGGCTCCCACCCTCGATCGACATGGCTCTGCGTACGGACACCAAATCAGGCAGCCCACGCTCCCGCTCCCCGGGCCGGCCGCCGTTTCCGGTGACATCCGACCCGCTCGACCCCGGCGCCACCGCGTACCGACTCCCGCCGCCTGCAGAGCACTTTCTCGGCCCTACCTGCAGTGATAGCCATACCGCCGAACGACGCCGGACTCCACTTCCCAAGCTTGCCGGGCTGGTACTTCGACGTGCAGCCATCACGACACCCAAGCTCGCTCGAGGGCCAACTTACACGCATAAGTAACTCGTGTGTGGCCTTTCGGCAGATGCACCCGAGCCGCTACCGACGGCCCGGTCCGGAGACGTTCGGAGAGCGAAAAAACAGTCTGGCTTACACCGGGTAGTGCGTGATAACGTGACTTCCGCTACAGGGGATTGTTGTTTCTTCCAGTCCGAAATATGGAAATCGCCTTCTTTTGTGGCCCGTGCGCTCCCGCTCGGTGTGGACCATTTCGAATTCCGTCGCAACAGCCGGCGATGGAATCGTCTCGCACCCCGGAGTCGATCACGAGGTTGCCCACTTCCCCGACCGCGCGTCATCGCGAACTGCTGCATCCGACGTCTTCATCGGCGTCACGTGAACTCAGCCAACCAGTCGAACAAATGGAGAAGTAATGTCGCTTCATACCACCAGCGCGTCGTTGTATCCGCCGGAAGGATTGGCTCCTCCGAAAGATCGTCGCGGACACGCCGTCGGCGACCTCGGACTCCCCAGCGGCACCGAGGTGTTCTCGGCGGACAACCACATCTCACTCGCCGACGACATCTTCTACGAACGTTTTCCGGCCGAACTTCAGGATAAGGCTCCTCGAGTGTGGTACGAGGAAGGGGCTTTTCAGCTGGGCCGCAAGGGAAAGTCGTTCCTGCCCGGCGACTTCAGCCACGTCCTGATGCAGTATGACCCGCTGGTCGGATCCGGCAGCGCCAACATCGAGGCCAGGCTCGACGAGCTCGCCGCCGATGGCGTCTCCAAAGAGCTCGCCTTCCCCAATGCGCTTCTGGCACTGCTGTATTACCCGGACCGCGACATCCGTGAGCGCGCGTTCCGGATCTACAACGAATACATCGCCGACCTCCAGGAGCGATCAAGCGGCCGGTTCTACGGTGTGGGTCTGATCAACTGGTGGGATGCCGCGGGCACCCGGCGCACACTGGATGAGCTGAAGTCGCTGGGCCTCAAGACATTCCTGATGCCACTGTCGGCAGGCAAAGACCTCGAGGGCACACCCATCGACTACGGCAGCACGTCGATGATCCCGGTGTGGGATGCCATCGAGGAGTCGGGCGTACCGCTCGCCCACCACATCGGTGAGGCCCCGCTGTCGAGCCCGTGCGAGATCAACAGTGTCGCCGTGGGCATGATGCACAACGTCGCACCGTTCCGCGAGATGTTTGCCAAGTACATCTTCAGCGGCATCATCGATCGTCATCCGGGCCTCAAGATCGGCTGGTTCGAGGGCGGTATCAATTGGGTTCCATCAGCCATCCAGGACGCCGAGCACATGCTCGCATCATTCCGCCACATGCTCAATCGTCCGGTGGAACACGATGTTCGACACTACTGGGACAACCACATGAGTGCCTCGTTCATCGTCGACCCACTGGGTCTGGAACTGATCGACCAGATCGGGATCGATCACGTCATGTGGTCGTCCGACTACCCGCACAACGAGAGCAGCTTCGGCTATTCGGAGAAGTCGATCGCGGCGGTCGTCGAGGCGCTCGGCCCCGACGATGCGGTCAAGGCCGTCAGTACCAACGTCGCGAACTTCCTGGGCCTGCCGCAAGAAAGCGAACCGGCATCTTGACCTCATCTGTCTTGACCGGCAACAGAACCACTTTGAGCGTCCCGGACAAACCCGACCTCGCCCGGATGCGGCGCGGGGTCGGTGCCCGGATCCGTGCGGAGATGGTCGAGCGCGGCATCGGTGCATTGATCCTCCTGGGCAACAATGCGGTTGCCTACGCCACCGGGGTGAGCTGGCCGCTGGGTGATGCCGGGCTCTCCCACGTCGAACGACCGGTGGCGGTCATCCTGCCCGACGACGAGTGGCCCTACCTCTTCTTGCCGATCCGCGATGGCGCACCGGAAGACTGGGTACTGCCCGACGACCATGTGCTGCCGCCGGTCTACCTGGAGTTCGACGAGGGTGTCGAGACCTTTGCCCGGGCACTGGCAGACCTGGTGCCGGCCGACGCCGTCTACGCAGTCGACGAGAGCACCGGGGCGATGCTGCGAGCAGCGAAGCGCTTGTTCCCGTCCGGGCCACCACGCGACGCTGCGCTCGTCATCGGTGCCGCCAAGCTCATCAAGACCCCGGATGAGCTGTCCTGCATTCGAAATGCCTGTCGCATAACGGAAGAAGCGATGGTCGAGGTGCAGGCGGCCCTGGCACCGGGCATGCGGCAGATCGACTTGTCCGCCGGTTTCGTCCGGCGGGCGTTCGAACGCGGGGCGACAGCCAACATGCTCGATGCCATCTGGCAGGTGATGCCGTCGAGCAAGGAATCGGGTGTCTGGACCATCCACGGCGACCTGGCCCTTCCGCTGTTGACCACCGAACGTCAACTTGCTGCCGGCGACGTCCTCTGGGTCGACGTGAGCATCACATATTCGGGCTATTGTTCCGATTTCGGTCGCACCTGGATCGTCGGGCAAGACCCCACTCCGCGTCAGCAGGCACAGTTCCGACGTTGGAAAGACCTGATCACCGCGGTGTTCGAGACCCTGCGGCCCGGCGTCGCGCTCTCAGATCTCGCCGCCGCCGCCATCGAGGTGAACGGCGGGACCAAACCCTGGCTCCCGCACTTCTACCTGGGCCACGGCATCGGTACCTCCGCAGCCGAAATGCCCATGATCGGTACCGATCTGGGTCCCACCTACGACAAGAACTTCATCCTGAAACCCGGGATGGTGCTGGTACTGGAGCCGGTCGTCTGGGAAGACGGCACCGGCGGCTACCGCAGTGAGGAGATCGTGGTCATCACCGAAGAGGGCTTCGCGCCGCTCACCGACTACCCGTACACGCCTTATGGCGACTGAGATCCTGGCCGATGACCGCGCTCTCCGCACCGGACGACGAGCCCGCGCACTGGCCCAGATGCAGGCCCACGACCTCGACATCCTCGTCCTGGGTCGGCAGGCCAACGTCCGCTATGTCACCGGCGCCACCCAATTGTGGGTGGCCGGCACGCGGCCGTTCGCACCGAATTGTGTCCTGTCCCGGCACACCGGCGAGGTCCACCTGCTGAGCACCTGGGATGAGGGAATCCCGGACGACATCCCCCACGATCATCTATACGGCATCGCGTGGAACCCGATGAACATCATCGCGGTGCTCAAGGACATCGACGGCGCCGCGACCGCCAGGCGAGTCGGGATCGACGCCCTCTCACCCGGATTCGCCGACCTGCTGCCCCACGCGTTCCCCAACGCCGAGCTGGTGGATGCGGAGGTCGCGCTCCGCACCGCCCGCCGGGTCAAAACCGAGGACGAGATCACGTCGATCCGTGAGGCCCTTCAGGTCGCCGAGGTGGGATTGGCGGCGGCGGTGTCCGAACTGCGCCCCGGGGTCAGCGAACAGCGGCTGACCGGCATCCTCCTGGAGGCGATGGCCGCCGGTGGTGTCAGTACACCGGCCACCCAGGACGGCGCGTGGGTGACCTCACCCGGCCACCACGGACGGCGCGCCAAGGGTTCGGGTGACGTACACACCGGTGACCTGGTGGCCTTCGCCGCCGGAGTTCTCGACAAGGGATATACCGGGGAGGTCGGCCGCACCTGGCCGGTCGGCGACGCGACCGACGGGGTCCGAGACCTGTACCGCCGCTCACAAGCGCTACGGGAGCGCCTTTTTGACGCCTGCCAGGCCGGAGCATCGGCCGGCGCACTCTTGTCGGCGTACGAGGCGGCCGGTGAGCCACTGCCCCCGACCCCGGTTGCCCACGGGCTGGGCCTGGGCTTCGACCCGCCGGTCGTCTCACCGCACCTACCGGAGACCAACGCGTCGGAGATACTCGAGCCGGGCATGGTGCTGGCCGTCACGAGTTACGTCTGGACCGAGGGCATCGGCGCGGTCTTCGGCCGCGATGCCGTCCTGGTCACCGACCGCAGGCCCGAGGTTCTCACCACAGCTCCCTGGTGGACCGGGTAACCCCAGTGGAGCCGAAACCCAGAGGGAGAGAGCGCAATATGTCGGATTCAGTCCCCAAGCCGGAGGAGATCATCCTCTTCGAGAAGGACCGAAAGACCAAGATCGCCACGATCACCTTCAACCGGCCCGACCAGCTCAACGCCCCGACCGCCGCGGCCCGTCTGCGCTACGGCGACCTGATCCACCGATGCAGCATCGACGACGACGTCAAGGTGCTCGTGGTGCGGGGTGTCGGCGACGACTTCGGCTCCGGCGCAGATCTTCCCGAGTTCATGGCCAACCAGAACGCGGAGTCGCCCGAGGCCCGGCTCCGCGAGTTCAAACTCGATGAAGACGACGTCACCGCGCCGCCGCGAGGGTCATTTCGGTTCGGCGCCTCCGTCAGCCAGTGGTATGCCAATCCACAGGCCGGTTGTCGCAGCCTGCAGGAGTTCAAGAAGATCAGCATCGTGGAAACCAAGGGCTACTGCTACGGCTGGCACTTCTATCAGGCCGCGGACGCCGACCTGCTGATCTCGGCCGACGACACCCTGTTCGGGCACCCGTCGTTCCGTTATCACGGCTGGGGACCCCGGATGTGGACGTGGGCACAGGCCATGGGACTGCGGAAGTTTCAGGAGATGGTGTTCACCGGACGGGCTTTCACCGCCGCCGAGATGGACGCCTGCGGTTTCATCAACAGTGTGGTGCCCCGCGCAGATCTCGAGGCGGAGGTCGCAAAGTACGCCTTGGCCTGCGCACGCACCCGCCCGACCGACACCGTCTTCATGCAGAAGACGTTTTTCGAGATCATGAAGCAGCAACAGGGTGAATACATGGGCAGCCTGATGTCGGCGTTCTTCGAGTCGATGGGCAGCAACATCGCGGCCGACGGCGACGAGGTGATGCTCGAGGACGAGGGCACATTCGGGCGCGGCCTCAACAACACCGTCAAAGGCAACGACGACCAGTACCCGCCGGAGTTCAGGTTGAGCAAGTCCGGCCGCAAGAAGAAGAAATAGCCCAGATGCACACTTCCGGTTCGCGATACCCACTCGACGGATACGTGGTGGTCGACCTGTCGGTGGGTATCGCGGGGGCGTACTGCACCAAGCTCCTGGCCGACGGCGGCGCCCGGATCATCAAAGTCGAACCTCCTGAGGGTGATCCGCTGCGCAGGTGGTCGGCCTCGGACGCACCGATCGCGCCGGGTTCCGATGGCGCCCTGTTCAGTCACCTGGCCTGCTCCAAGGACAGCGTCGTCGTCGACCCGGACGACCCCGGCGATGTCGAATTCCTGGAAAAGTTGCTCGCGGGAGCCGATGCCGTTGTCTGGTCGCACAACTCGCGGATCACCGAGCGCCCGTCGCTGACCGCCGACGAAATCCATCGCAGGCACCCGCAGCTGACCGTCACCGCCATCACACCCTTCGGCCTACACGGGCCGTGGAGCGATCGACCGGCCACCGAGTTCACCGTGCAGGCTGCTTCGGGCGGTATCGTCGGCCTCGGACGAGGGTCCCCGGACCGCGCACCGGTCCACGTGGGCGGCCAGGTGGGTGAATGGCTCACCGGCGCCTATGCCTGCGCAGGAACACTCACATCGAGAATCGGTACCGGCCAGAGCGGAATCGGCGACCTGCTGGACGTCTCGATGCTGGAAACCGAGATCCTCTGTCTCACCTACTATTCCGTGAGCTTCTTCGACGTTCTGCAGCGACCGTTCCGCACCAAGCGTGCCGCCGGGGTGCCCGGTGTGGCCACCGCGGCCGATGGTCTGGTGGCCCTGGGCTGCGGCACCATGCAGCAGTGGTTCGACCTCGCGGTCATGGTCGGGCATCCGGAGTGGATGGACGAGGAATCGACACTGACCCTCACCGAGCGGGCGCAGCAGCACGCGCCCGAGATCTACGCCTGGCTGTCCGAGCAGGACGTCACCGGCATCCGCGAGTTCGCCAGTGCGCTACGCATCCCCAATGCCCCGGTCGTCCACGGTGAAAATGCCACCGAGCAGGACCATTTCCGGGAACGCCGGACGTTCACGACCAATCCACGGGATGGATTCGACCAGCCCGCGTCACCGTTCCGGATGCAACCGGCGCAGCTTCGCCCTCCGGCACCGGCACCGGCCCTAGGCGAGCACACCGAACACCACCGCGCCCAGCCTCCGCGCCGGCGTACCCAGCCCACGAATCCCTCGGCCGGCGAACAGCTTCCCTTTGCCGGGCTGCGCGTGCTGGACATGACCGCGTACTGGGCCGGTCCATCCTGCACGCACTTTCTCGCGATGCTAGGCGCCGAGGTGATCCACCTGGAATCCACGCGTCGGCCGGACGGGACCCGGCTCATCGCCGGTGTGCCCGTCACCGAGGACCAGTGGTGGGAACGCTCTCCCATCTTCTCGGGCCTGAACACCAACAAGAAGAGTGTGACCCTGGACTTCTCGACCGACCGTGGGCAGCACTTGCTCCGGGAACTCGTGGCGACGTCCGACATCATCGTCGAGAACTACACACCACGGGTACTCGATCAGATCGGTCTCGACTTCGCCGGCGTCCACGCTCTGCGCCCGGACGCCATCGTGGTCCGGATGCCCGGCTTCGGACTCGACGGGCCGTGGCGGGAGAACCCCGCGTTCGCCTACGTCATCGAGGATGCGTCCGGGTTGACCTGGCTGACCGGGTATCCCGACGCCAATCCACTCGAGCCGTACTGCCTGGGCGACCCGAACGCCGGGGTCCATGCGCTGTCCGCGCTGCTACTGGCCCTGGAACACCGCAAGCGCACCGGCGAGGGTGTGCAGGTCGAGGTCGCGATGGTCGATGCGGCACTGGCCATCGCCGCCGAACAGGTCACCGAATACTCGGCCTACGGGAACATCCTGCAGCGGGACGGAAACCGTGGACCCGTGGCCGCGCCGCAAAACCTCTATCTGACCGCCGACGTGGACGAGTTCGGTCGCGACGACTGCTGGATCGCGGTGGCCGTGGCCACCGACACCCAGTGGACCGCACTGCAGAAGGCGCTCGGCGCGCCGGCGTGGGCAACGGATCCCCGGCTCGATGACGCCGCCGGTCGTCGTGAACAGCACGACCTCATCGACGCCGAGCTCGCCGCCGTCTTCCGGGCGATGAGCAGCGACACCGCCGTCGAATTGCTCTGTGACGCCGGGGTGCCCGCCGCGAAAGTCATGCAGCCGCATCGGATCACCGAGATTCCGCAGCTCGCGTACCGCCGGTTCTTCGAGCAGGTGGATCATCCGGTCAACGGCCCCGCGGCCCACAGCACCACACCGATCCGCTTCACCGACAGCATCGACCACTTCCACCAGACGCCGGCACCGCTTCTCGGCCAGCACAATCAGGAGATCCTGCGCGAACTCGGACTCACGGACGAGGAGATCGCAGCGCTGCAGTCCGACGGCATCATCGGGACCTCACCCGACCGGTGATCCCGCCCCCAGACAAACGAGCCGGGAATACGAAGACGAGCCACAAATTTGTGGCTCGTCTTCGTATTTCCGGCTCGTTTGCGCTACCAGGTGACCGGCAGCTGATAGACGCCGTAGGCCAGTCGGTCGTGCTTGAACTCGACTTCTTCGAACGGGATCGCCAGCGCGAGGCTCGGGATGCGGCGAAGCAGCGTCTGGAAGACGATCTGCAACTCCACCCGCGCGAGCTGCTGACCCACGCACTGGTGAACACCGAAACCGAAGCCGACCTGCTGGCGGGCGGGCCGCAGAATATCGAGCTTGTCGGGCTCGGGGAACTCCCTGGCGTCCCAGTTCGCCGGGGCCAGGTCGATGATGATGCCCTCCCCCGCCTTGATCGTCTTGCCGCCGATCTCGATGTCCTCCACCGCAACCCGCCGTTGCCCGTTCTGAATGATGCTCAGGTAACGCATCAGTTCTTCGACCGCGTTGGCCAGCACCTTCGGGTCATCGGAATCGCGCAGCAGCGCCAGCTGCTGCGGGTTCTGCAGCAGCGCCAGTGTGCCGAGCGAGATCATGTTGGCACTGGTCTCGTGGCCGGCGATGAGCAGTCCGGTGCCGAGCTGTGCGGCCTCCCGCATGGTGAGCTCCTCGGCGCGAACCCGCTCGGCCAGCTCGGTCACGATGTCCTCGGCAGGCTCGTCCATCTTCTTCTTGACCAGCTTGATCAGGTATCTGGCCAATCCGGTCCGACCCTCGGCCGCCTGCTCCGCAGAGGCGAACCGGCTGACCCCCGTCGTCGCGTGTGCCTGGAAGAACTCGTGATCCTCGTAGGGCACACCCAGCATCTCGGAGATCACCAGCGACGGCACCGGCAGGGCGAGGCCTTCGACCAGATCAGCGGGTTGCGGGCCGGCCAGGATCGCATCGATGTGTTCATCGGTGATCCGCTGGATGGCCGGGCGCATCGCGTCGACGCGTTTGAAGGTGAAGGGACGGGTCAACATTCGACGAAACTTGGTGTGTTCCGCACCGTCGGAGGTGAACACCGACCTCGGGCGCACATCAACCGTCGAGAGCATGCCCTCGTTCCAGTGCGGGAAGCCCGGGCGCCTGTCGTCGACGCTGACCCGTGGATCACCCATCAGCGCCTTCAGCTCGGGGTACCCCGTGACCAGCCATGGGGTGCTTCCGTCCCAGATCCGGACGCGGCTCAGCGGTGCGATCTCGGTGAGGGCCCGAACCTGCGGCGGAGGCGCGAACGGACACTGCGCCGACCGCTCCATCGGGTAGTCCGGGACATCACCGGTTCCATCAATTGTTGTGCTGGGCAGCGAATCAGACACGGTCACTCCTTAGCGGGTTATCGGAAGATCGAGGGCGGTGTGCACGGCGAGATGGGTGCGCTCATTCCTCCACGTGGATGGCCATCGCAGGACACACCGCCGCTGCTTCCCTGACGTGACCATGCAGTTCGGCGGGTGGATGATCGTTGAGCAGTTCGACGATCCCGTCGTCATCCCGTTGATCGAAAACATCTGCTGCCTCGAAGACACACTGTCCGGCAGCGATGCATTTGGATTGCTCGACTGTCACTTTCATACGGGCCTTCTTTCTCCGTTGCTGTGGGCAGCGGTGGCCGGCTTGTCCGAGAAGTTCCGCTTCTTCAGCGGTTTGCCGGCCACCGTGCCACCGTCGACCGGCAGCACCGTTCCCGTCACATACGACGACCGGTCGCTACCGAAGTACAGGGCCACTTCTGCCACGTCGCCGGGCGTGCCGTCGCGCCCCAGCGGCCGGTCGGCCTTCATGGCCTCGCGCACGCCCCTGGTGAACCGCTCCCCGGCCTCCGGCGACATCTTTGCCGCGGAAGTGGCGAGCAATGAGGTCGGAATGTTGCCCGGTGCAATGCAATTGACGCGAATGTCGTATTCGGCCAGCTCGATGGCCGCCGATTTCGTGAAGTGGATCGCCGCGGCCTTGGATGCCCGGTACGTCATCACACCACCACCGGCCAGTACGCCGCCGACCGAGGACACGTTGATGATCGAGCCGCCATCGGCAGTCGCCATGTGGCGGGCGGCATTTCGCGTACCGAGCATCACCCCGAGGAGGTTGACCCCCATCACGTGATGGAAGTCGGCCAGGTCATCCTGGAGAAAGCTCTTGTGCATGACCCCGGGGACCCCGGCGTTGTTGACCATGATGTCCAGTGCACCGAAGGTATCGACCGCCACCGCGACGAGCTGTTCCACCTGCCGCGGGTCGGAGACATCGGTCGGCTGGAACATCGCCTCGGGTCCGTGAGCAGCGGCGAGGGTTTCGCCTCCGACGAGATCTGTGTCGGCGATCACCACCCGCGCCCCTTCGGCCAAGAACCGCTCGACAGTCGCAGCCCCGATCCCCGCGGACCCGCCCGTGACCACTGCGACCTTGCCTGACAGTTCGCCCATCGCCATCACTTCCGTTGTTCGGTCGCGCGCGATTCCGCGCACTGTTTCTCGAAGAATTCGATGAGAAGCCGGCTCACCGCGGCCGGCTGTTCTATCTGCGGACAATGACCGGCCTGCGGAATCACCGCCGAGGTCCCCACCCGCACCCGGTCGGCCAGTTCCTTTGCCCAGCCAGGGGGCAAGAGTTTGTCGCACTCACCCTCGACGACCAGCGTGGGTACGCCGATCCGTTCGTAGGGCCGGTCATTCACCAACCCGCCCGAACCGGTACCGGCGGCGGCCTGCGCAGCCGTGTCCGGTCGCCGGAACCGGGCGGCGGCCACCGCTTCCCAGGCACCCGGCGCGGTCGACGACTCGTACCGTCGACGGACGAAGTCCCCGTCCGCGGGGTACGAGGCATCGTGGAAAAGGGCCTCGACGATCCGGCGCATGGCGGGCATCGTCGCGTCATAGTCATACAGCGCCTGCATGTGTGGGCCCGGCTGGATCTCGCCGCCGCCGCAGATGGCCACCAGAGTCCGCACCGGCAACACCGGACGGTCCGACGTCAGATCGGCCAACAGCATGACCGCTCCCATGGAGTTCCCGACAAAGTGTGCCGAGTCCACACCCAGCACCCGACACAGTGCGGCGACATGTCGTATGCGCAGACCTCGGCCGTCGTTGAAGTCGACCACTTTTGCCGATTCCCCGAAGCCCAGCAGGTCGGGTGCCAGAACGTGAAACCGCTCGGCGAGCGGACCGAGGATGCGCTCGAAGCCCAATTCCGCACCGGCACCGAACTCTCCACCGTGCAGGAGCACCACGGTCTCACCTACCCCGCCCTCGAGGTAGCTGGTCGAGTGCCCGTCCACCACCACATATCTGCGCACGATGTGGGCGGGTGAGGTCCGGCTGCCGGAGTTCGTCATGACTGCCGCCCACCGGCTCTCGCGAAGGCCAGCACCTGCGCGGCCAGCATGTCCAGCTGTCCCCGAACCGCCTGGTCCGTCAATTGGCCTGCGTCATCCCAGATCTGGTCGGCCGAGTTGATGGCCACACCCAGCGGTGTGGGCCACGCCCGCAGCGCATGTCCGATGGACCGGAGTTGTCCGAGCGTTCCCACCGCTGCCTGCCAGCCGTAAGCACAGGAGATACAACCCCATGGCGTGTTGTCCAGGTAGGTCCGCGGTTCGTCGCGCAGGTCCTCGATGTAGTCGATCGCATTCTTGATCAGCCCCGAGACCCCGCCGTGATAGCCCGGGGACGAGACGATCACCGCATCGGCACCGCGCAGGGAATCGACCAGTTTGCGCGCCTGTGGTGTGCGTTCGAGTTCGTGCGGCGAGTACATCGGCATGTCGAGGTCGGCGCCGCTGTAGATCTCGGTGTGTCCGCCCTGCCGCTCGATCGAGTCCAGGCAGTACCGCAACACCCGCTCGGTGGACGAGTTGGTGCGCAGCGTGCCGCCGAGTCCCACCACCAGGGGCCCGGCATCTACCGCCGCCGTGGGCGCGTCCGTCGCCGTGGCCCGGTTTGTCGCCGTCGTACTGTGCGTCATCGCCGGCTACTTGATCGCTATCGGATTGACCGGCGACCCCACGGCACCGGTGACCCGCAAAGGCGGTGCCACCAGCTGGAACTCGTAGATTCCGTCGGCCGCGCAATCGGCGGCCAGGGCAGTCAGATCCCAGTACTCGCCGAGCATCAATCCCATGTCGCGCAGACAGAGCATGTGCATCGGCAGGAACGTCCCCTCGACCGCCGACACCGGATCCTCGACCATCAGGTTGTCCGACGCGACCGCGGCGACCTCATGATCGTGCAACCACGATGCGCAGGTCCAATCGAGTCCGGCTCCGGGTTCGGATCCGGCACCGGTGGTCAGGAACCTGGCCCACCAACCCGTTCGGACCAGGACGATGTCTCCGCGTCGGATGGTGACGCCCTGTGCCCGGGCGACGTCGTCGAGTTCGGCCGGGGTGATCGTCTGGCCGTGTTCGAGGTACAGGTCGGCCCCACGGTGGCGGACCACGTCGAGGAGCACGCCACGAGAGGTGATCCCTTTGCTGTCCACCTTGTCGATCCCACAGTGCTTGGCGCCCATGCTCGTCACCGAATCCGCGGGGAAGCCGTTGTACAACTTCTCCTCGTAGTACACGTGTGAGAGGGCGTCCCACTGCGTCGCGGCCTGCAGCGGCATGATGATCATGTCGTCGTTGAACCGGAACGGATTGTCCTCACCGGCAAAGAACCCGCTCAGTTCCTGGCCCACCGAGTTGATATCCCAATCCGTACAGTGCTTGACCAGGGTTTCGGCGTCGCCGCCGTCCACCGTCATCACGTGGACGGGGTTCTGCCGAAACTTGAAGGCGCCCTGGGGTCCGGACGATCCGAAGTCGACGCCCAGCGGAAAAACCTTGCCCGCCTTGGCCAGAGATGCCCCTTCCGCCACTTTGTCGGCCGTGATGAAGTTGAGGGTGCCGAGTTCGTCGGCACTGCCCCACCGGCCCCAGTTCCGGACCTCGTCGGCAACACGGCGAAAGTCCTTCATGGTGGACATCGTGATCGGTTCGACGGTACTGACTCCACTGTGGTCGCTCATGTCAATTCCTTGTGTCATGTGTAGGTGCTTGATGGTCGGTGACCCCGAGGGTTGAGACGGGCTCACGCAGCTCGTTGCTGTTCACGATTCCGCCGTCGACCCAAACCACCTGGCCGGACACGTAACTGGCGGCGTTGCTACCCAGAAAGATCAGAACCGCAGCCTGTTCCGGCGAGGTCGACACCCGGCCCAACGGTTTCGGTATGTCGTCAAGATACTCCGGACCGTACGCGGTGCGCAGCTGATCGAGGATGGGCGTCTCGGTCACGCCCGGGGCCGTGCAGTTGATCCGGATGCCCTGCGCACCAAGGTGTTCAGAGTTCCGTATGCAATAGTGGATGATCGCCTCTTTGGACAATGTGTAGCCACCGTTGGCGTGGGCTGCCGGATGTTCCCGACACCACTGCACACCCTCGGCCATCGATCCGGTGCCGAGCAGGTCCGCGACGGTGGCCCGATTGTCGCGATACCCGGACGCGGCCATCGATGAGACGCAGGTGATCGACGATCCGATTGGCATCCGGGAGACCAATGATTCGGTCAGATGTCGCATGCCGAGAAAGTTGATCGTCACCACCAGCAGCGAGTTCCCGATCCCGGAGGACACGCCGGCAACGTTGAACAGCGCATCGACCGCGCCGCCGCCGATCGCGGCGACGGCGCGGTCGATCGACCCCCGATCAGCGAGGTCCACCTGATGGAACTCGCTGATCGGGGAATCCTGACCCGGCGCAGATATGTCGAGACCGATGACGTCGGCACCCAGCTCGGCACTCTGCCGCGCGACCTGCTCACCGATGCCCGACGAGCATCCGGTGACCACGACACGACGGCCGTCGTAGCGCAACAGCTGGTCTAGATGGCCCATGACCGGAATACCTGCGCCGTGGCGATCACTGTGCCGCCGCCTCCTTCGCGGCTTGTGCCGCCTGGACCCGGCCCTCGTTGATCTCTGCCATCGCCTCGGGAATCTCACTCGCGGTGAAGCTTCCGCCACGACCGGTCGGTAGGCCACCGAATGAGTAGTTCGGGTCGAACTCCGGCGCGCGCGATTCCGGGCGACGCGCCTGCACCTTCTCGATGACCGGGGCGAGTCGCTGAGCCTTTGCCTTGACGGCCTTTTCGTCCCGTTCGATGAACTCCGGCAGGACCTCTTTGCCCATCAGCTCGATCGATTCCATCGTCGCCTCGTGACAGCGTGGATTGAGCAGCAGGATGATCTCGTCGACCCCACTCTCCTCGTAGCCACGCAGGAACTCGCGAACCATCTCCGGCGAACCGATGGCGCCGCGACCCGGGCCGTAGGCGAGGGTCTCGTCGTTGGCCACCTCTTCGAGGTACCGCTCCCACACGCCCGTGCGGCCGGGTATGTGCTGTCCGGTCATGTAGTAGTGCATGATCCCGAACGAGAAGAAGCCGCCGCCGACTCCGAGCCGGTCGAGTGCCTGTTTCTCGGTCGGCGCGACCATCATCGACAAGTCGCCACCGATCGCGAGGATGTTCGGATTGATCTCCGGCGTCGACGGCACACCGCGCTCTTCGAACTCCTGGTAGTACGAGGCAACGCGGTCGCCGAGCGGTCCGGGCCCGGTGTAGGCGAAACTCAGTGCACCGATGGCCTTTTGCGCTGCCATCTGCACCGACGATGGACGGGTGCAGGCCACCCATACCGGCGGATGCGACTTCTGGAACGGCTTCGGGATCACGTTGCGGGCCGGCATCTCGATGTGCTCGCCCTTGAACCCGGTGAACGGCTCCTCGGTCATGCAGCGGATGGTCACCTCGAGGGCTTCCTCCCACTGTCCACGCTTGTCCGCCGGATCGATGTTGAACCCGGCGAGCTCGGCCACGGACGACGATTCACCGGTTCCGAACTCCACCCGGCCGCCGGAGATGAGGTCGAGCGTCGATACGCGCTCGGCGACCCGGGCCGGGTGATTGATCCCCGGCGGCAGGTGCATCACGCCGAAGCCGAGGCGGATGTCCTTGGTCCGCTGGCTGGCGGCGGCCAGGAACATCTCGGGTGCCGTTGAGTGGCAATACTCTTCGAGGAAATGGTGTTCGGTGAGCCACACCGTCGAGAATCCCGCCTTGTCGGCGGCCTCCACCTCGGCCAGGCCCTCCTGGAACATCTTGTATTCGTCGTCCTGCGTCCACGGGCGTGGCAGGGCGAACTCATAGAACAAGGAAATCTTCATTGGTTACCTCCGATGGGAATGAAACGGTTGCGAGGGTGAAGCGGAATCCTCCTGCGGTGCTGCGACTTCGGCCGGACCGGGATTCTGTGCGATGTGACGCGCGGCGACGTATCCGAACGTCATCGCCGGGCCGATGGTGGCCCCGGCCCCGGCGTAGCTCCGGCCCATCACCGCCCCGGAGGTGTTACCCACCGCGTACAGCCCGTCGACGTGTGAGCTGTCGTCGCGCAGGACGCGGGCGTACTCGTCGGTCTGGAGTCCGCCGGAGGTTCCGAGATCACCCAGGACCATCCGGAAGGCGTAGTACGGCGGTTTCGTCACCGGGTACAGATTGGGGTTGGGCAAGGTCGGGTCGCCGTAGTAGTTGTCGTAGCTGCTGTCACCGCGATTGAAGTCGTCGTCATGGCCTCGGCGGGCGAGGTCGTTGAAACGCTCTGCGGTTCTGGTGAGTTCGTCGACCGGTACCTCGATCTTGGTGGCGAGTTCTGCCAAGGTGGACCCTTCTTGGACAACTCCGGACTGCAACCACTCCTTCGGCATCTTGCGCCCGGTGGGTACCGGCGCGAACGGAATCTTGGGTAGCGGCAGGTGTCCTGCCACGACATACCTCGCCCACGACCGCGAGTCGGTGATGAGCCAGCAGGGAATGTGGGTCACCCCGGTCTTCTCGCCGGCGATCATCGCGTGGCTGAAGTCCATGTACGGCGCCGCCTCGTTGCAGAATCGGCGTCCGGCACCGTTGACCACGAACTGCGAGGGCATCATGCGCTCGTTGAGCATGAACTGCATTCGACCGTCAGGCCATTGGATGGCCGGAAACCACCAGGCCTCGTCGAGCAGTTCGGTTGCGGCCCCGACTTTCTCGGCCGCCCGGATCCCGTCACCGGTGGCCAGCGGATTTCCGAAGCTCCAATCCTCCGCCAAGACCGGTTGGTGTTCGCGCCGCCAGTCCATGTCGTGATCGAATCCGCCGGTCGCGAGAATCACGGCCCGTCGGGCCCGGATCCGCAGCGTGGCACCCTCATGCCCGACCACCGCACCGAGCACCGATCGATCAGGCCCTTCGATCAGCTCGATCATCGGCGAGTCCAGCCACAGCGGTATGCCCTGCTCTTTCATGGCCAGCCGCAGCCGGGCCGCCAACGATTGGCCGATCGCGGCGATCCGGTCACCGAACACATGGGCCCGGAACATGCGCCACAGCAGCTTGAAGAGCACTGCTTTACCCGTCCAGGACTGCCGGATCCGATAGAACGCGCGCAGGTCCTTCGGTCCGAGCCACACTCCCTTGGGAGCCAGTGCCAGGGGCGTCAACAGGTTCTGCTCTTCGTCGCCGAGTTCCCGCAGGTCGATGGGTGGAACGTTGATGGTGCTGCCACGTTCGGAACCCCCTGGCAGTTCCGGGTAATAGTCGGCGTAGCCCGGCTTCCAGACGAACTCCAGCCACGGGCTGGACCTCTCCAGAAAATCCATCATCTCGGGGGCGGTCTGGACGTACTGCGCGATGCGTTCGTCACTGACCAAGCCCTCGGTGATTGCGCGCAGGTACTCCTGCACACCCGCCGGTTCCGGGGAATACCCCGCGCGGCGCTGGGCGGGCGCGCCCGGAACCCAGATGCCACCACCGGACAACGCCGTGGATCCACCGAATTGTGCGCCCTTCTCCACCACCAGGGTGTCCAGTCCGGCGTCAGCGGCTGCCAGTGCCGCGGTCATCCCGCCACCGCCCGATCCGACCACCAGTACGTCGACAGTTTTGTCGTAATCGCCGGCGGGGGTGATCGCCGCTGTCTCAGAATCCGTCACTGCGTCCTCCTCTGGCGGTTGTCGGGTTCGTGTGTCATGGGCGGGCTTCGGCGCTGCTTTGGGCAGCCCGGATCGCAAAACCCGCAATCAACTCGGGCGCGGCGCGGTAGTAACGCACCGGCGTCTCGTAGGGCCCTTGAGCGGCCATCGCCGCGAAGGCCGCCACCCAGGTGCGGATCTCGTGTGCCGAATTGCCGGCGTCGGTGGTGATCTGCGTGTTGGACCAGCCGTCGATCTCGTCGAGTCGGCCGGTGTCGACGATCTCCAGGAACTCACGGTCCCAATCCGGATTCAACGGACGAAGTGGGCCACGGCCGGCGGCGAAATCCCGCGCCGCCTCGATGACCGCGCTCTGCCGCGCCGAACGCTGCTGCGGGGTCTGGTCGCCGCCGTGCACCATTCGCTCCCGGGCGCCGCCCGTCGCGGTGGCCAGTGTCGGTACCGGCGGATCATGTGACAGGCCGCCAGAGCCGATGACGAGCACCCGCTGATCCAGACCCCCCAGGTACTCACCCACCGCCTGCCCGAACGCGCGTACCCGCCGCAACGGACCGAGCGGCGCCGCAACGGAATTGACGAAGATCGGGATCACCGGCCGGGCCCGCGAATCACCGAGCAGGCGTTGCAGGGGCTGCACGGTGCCATGGTCGACGTCCATCGATTCGGAGACCGCAACATCGACCCCGGCCTCGAGCACCGACCGCGCGCACGCATCGGCGAGCTCGCGCGGCACATCCAGCGGATCGGCCTGCGTCCCGTAATCACCGACACCCCGGGCGGCGTTGCCGATGCAGAACGGCGGCATCACCCGGTAGAAGAATCCGTTGTAGTGATCCGGTGAAAAGATCACCACCACTTCAGGGTCCCAACTCCGGACGAAGTCGGCGGCCTCTTCGAGCGCGGCCCCCACGTCGTCGACGAGTTCGGGCGGTGTGCCCGGGAGTTCAAGCAGGGGGCTGTGTGACACGCAGCAGAGCGCCAGTGGCATCGGTTTCCCCTTCCCCTGATCCGGCTCGCCCAGATCTGACCTGCCCTGAGCCGAGTACGTCGAGCAGTGCCGCACTTGTCTCCGGGGCACGTTGTGCGACGCAGGCTGCGGCAATACACCGGTCCGGTCGCAGGAACAGGACGGAGTCCGTCTGTGCGTCGAACCAGCGCTTCACGTGGCCGCTGCTGTCACCGATGACGATGACATCGGGATCGTCGTGGCCGGTCCATTCGAGCTGACATCCCGGCCGGGCCGTGATGAATCTGGCGCCCTGGGCTTTCCACGCCGAGAACTGCTGCTCCCCCAGCACCGTGCGTGGATGGTTGTTCCAGCACAGCACTGCGAACCAGGTGCCCAGGACGTCGTCGAGCAGAACACCTTTGCGATCCCGCGTGTCCACGCTCGGCTGGATGAACAGGGTGCCCACCGCTGACCGGGCCGGACGGGGATCGGCATGGACCACCGCACCGTGCTCATACCGGGGCATCGGCTTGAATCGCATGGTCAGCACGTAGTTCTTCAAGGCGGGGAGCACGGATGCGCTGCGGATCAGCAGATCTCGGGCGGCGGCAATCCGCCTGTTCGTCGGCGAGATGACCTTGCCCACCATCGTCGACAGATCGATCATGGCCCGGGCGTGACTGCGACGTTCGCTGTCGTAGGTGTCCAGGAGAACGTCATCGGCACGACCGGTCACCACGGCGGCCAGCTTCCATCCCAGGTTGGCCGCGTCCCGGATCCCGCTGTTGTAACCCTGTCCCTGCCACACCGGCATCAGGTGCGCGGCGTCACCGGCCAGCAGTATCCGACCTTTCCGGAAGGCACCGGCGATGCGGGAGTGGTGGGTGTACACCCGACGCCGGATCACGTCGAGGTCGTCCGGGTACGGCACCAGGGGCGCGAGCAGTTTCGCGAGGAATTCGGGTCGCTGCGCCTCCTCGTCACTCTCGCCGGAGTGAATCATGAACTCGAACCGGCGGATGCCATGGGCGATCGACACCGACACGTTGGGTCGCGCCGGGTCCGCGGCCACCTCGATGTTCGGGTGTCCGAGCGGGTCGGTCGCCAGATCCACGACCAGCCATCGTGTCGGTGATGTCGTCCCCTCGAACGACACCCCCATCAGATGTCTTGTCGCACTACGCCCGCCATCGCATCCGACCACATAGCGCGCGTTCACGATCCGGCGTCCGCCGGTACCGGCGAGTTCCACCACCACCCCCTCGCCGGTGTCGTCGACCGCCACCATCGGGGAGTTCCAGGCCACCTGAACATGATCGAAACGCCCCAGCCCGGCCAGGAGCTCCGCGTCGACGAGCGGCTGGACGAACGCATTGCGCCGGGGCCAACCGAATGAGGTGTCGGTGGGCGCGATCTCGGCCAGCAGCCGGCGTTTGGCGTCGACAAAGCGCAGTATCTGATTCGGGCTGGTGTGCGGGAGGACCCGGTCGACGAGGCCGATCGACTGGAAGGTGCGCAGGGATTCGTCGTCCAGGCCCACCCCCCGTGGATAGTCGATCAGCGTGTTGCGCTCATCGACCACCAGCGTCCGAACATTCTGCAGGCCCAGGATGTTGGCGAGGGTGAGTCCGACCGGGCCGGCCCCGACGATCACGACATCAACCTGCGCGGTCTGCGGTGCGCGACCGACCTGATCACGGTCGGTGGCCCCGCCGTCGAGTGCAGAGGACACGGCTCACCCTCCCAACAGGAACTCGAGATGCAGCGCGTTGAACGTCTTGGCGTCCTCGTACTGCGGCCAATGCCCGCACCCGTGCATCACCTCGAAGCGCGAACCGGGGATCATGGCCGCGATCCGCCGTCCCTCGTCGACGTTCGCGGTCGGATCGTCACTGGTCCACAGCACCAGGGTCGGCGCGGTGATACGCCCGTAGTCCTTCGGGCCCATCATATTTCGGGTCCGGATGTCTGGATCTTGCAAGGCCATGATGTCGCTCATCGCATCGATGAATCCCGGTTGCCGATAGATCCGCTGCCTGCTTGCGACAATGTCGTCGTAGTCCTTCGACTTGTCCGCCATCAGCCACTTGATCCGGGCCTGCACGGTCTCCCAGGACGGATTGCGCGCGGCGGCCATCGACAGATCGATGATCCGTTCCATCACCACCGGATCCGACTGCGAACCACCGGCCGTGTTCAGCACCAACCGCCCGACGCGCTCCGGGTGATCGGCGGCAACGCGCGAAGCAACCCAGCCACCCAAAGACTCACCACTCAGACTGGCCTGCGGGGCGCCGATGGCATCGAGGAATCCGAGGTAGTGATCCACGTAGTGCGGGATTTCCAGTGGGTGTCCGGGTTTGTCTGTGTAACCGTGGCCCAGCATGTCGATCGACCAGGTCGAGAAGTGCTCGGCGTGCGCCTCCAGATTGCGCACATAGGCTTCGGCGTGACCGCCCGATCCGTGGAGCAGCACCAACACCGGCATCGTGTGGTCGCCGGCATGGAGGTAGCGGGTCCGGATGCCACCGACCGTCAGGTAACCCTGCTCGAAGGCAACACCCTGGAGGTCACCCCAGACGCTTTCATGTTCTGGCACTTGTCATCTCCGGTGTCTGGTCGGTGCAGTAGACGAGTCGTCGCGATGAGATCAGGTATCGAAGCTCTCGAGAGCCTGCGCTGTCTCCAGATCCGAGTAGGCCACCGAATAACGTTCGGCGAGTGCGATAGCGATGTCCGGCCGTTGCCACAATTCGCCGGCGCTGGCCGTGCACAGCCAAACGGCCAGACCGTGTGCCACCGAGGCGCGGTACTGCCGCCAGACCTCGTTTCGACTCGGAAGCTCGTCGGCGGGGAGCCCGAGCGCCCCGCGATACTCTTCGAGGAGGTCGCGTTCGTGATTGCGGCGGTCGTCGATTGTCAACGCGCCCTGCAGGAAGTAGCCCAGGTCGAGACCGAAGTTCCCGCGTCGAACCACCTGCCAGTCCAAGAATCCCACCTCGTCACCAGGTAACACGTACGAGTTGCCGATGTGTGCGTCACCATGCAGCAATGTCTGGTCCGACGTGGTCAGGGTGCGGATGTACGGCGCCCAGACACCATTGATGAGGTGATCGATGGTCAGTGCCCTCACCTGCGGGGGTGCCGCGTCACCGAGACGGTCCAGCGCAGCGGGCAGGGGCGCGTATTCCATCCCTGGCCACGGAACAAATGGTTCGACCCAACTCAACTCAGGACGCTTCGACCGTGCGCCCCAATACGCTCCGTGCAGTCGCGCAAGGCCTCGCACAGCACTGCCGGCCTGAGCAACCGACAGCGGGCGCGTCGCGTCACGCGGATCGGCTCCACGCGCGGTCAGATCCTCCATCACAAGGACAAAGTTGTCGTTCCCCTCGTCGGTGAGCGACGCATAGACAGTCGGATGTTCAAGGGGCAGTGCGAGGTTGGAGTTGAACAGACGAGGCTCGTGATACAGGCCGCTGGTGAGTGCGATCAGTTCGGTATGCGCCGGGTCGGCGCCCTTCACGAACACCGTCGCGGGCCCGGACCCTGACGAGTAGGTCAAACCCAACCGTGCTCGGCGGTTGGTTCCGTCGTCGCGCAGCACCACCTCGACCTGATCCACCACCGCCCCCGGGTGATGTCGCGAGATCGCAATGGTCATCCACTCACCCGTGATCTCGTCCCACGACCTGGGTACGGGCAGTTCGGTGGTTGTCATGGGTTTCACTTCCACGTGATCAGCGGATGATGGCGGGCATCGCGTCCCAACCCCGGACCGTCGAGGTCGGGGACAAGGTCGCACGGCTCAGGTCCACGTCCCATTCCGGGAATCGCTTCAGAATCTCTTCGAGGGCAATCCGTCCTTCCAGTCGGGCCAGCGACGAGCCGAGGCAGAAATGTGTGCCGATACCAAAGGCAAGGTGCGGGCGGACTTCGCGATTGATATCGAAAACATCACCGTTCGGGGGGAACTGGCGATCATCGCGGCAGGCGGAGGCCAGCAGCAACATCATCACGCTGCCCGCCGGTACGGTCTGGCCGTGGTATTCGACGTCGCGGGTCACATACCTCGACGCATGCGGCCCTGGTGGCTCGAACCGCAGCAGCTCTTCAATCGCTTTGGGTATCAAGGCATTGTCCTCGACGAGCTGACGCCGCTGATCTGGATGCTCGGCGAGAACCTTGCCGGCCCATCCGATCAGCCGGGTGGTCGTCTCGTTGCCTGCTCCGGCAACCACGTTGACATAGGTGAGCAACTCTGCGCGGGTGAGTTTGCGGGTCGTCCCGGTTTCATCTTCGAACTCGACGTTGAGCAATTCGGTCACGATGTCATCGGAAGGATGTTTGGCGCGCCAGTCGATGTAGTCGGCGAATATCTCACCGGTGTCGATCCCTTCCTCAGCGGCCTTCATCGGTTTGCCCGCCTCTGTACGCATCTGGGCATTGGCGTGTTCCCGGATGGCCACCTGATCTGCCTCCGGGATTCCGATCAGCATCCCGATCACCCGCATCGGCATCTGCGCACCGAGGTCGGCGACGAAGTCGAACTCTTCGGCACCGATCAATGGATCAAGACTGCGAGCGCAGAACTCACGGATCTTCGGTTCCAGCTCAAACACCTTGCGGGGCGTGAACATTCGAGCCAAGAGCTTTCGGTGAACGGTGTGAACCGGCGGATCCTCGAAGATCAGCACACCGGGCGGGATGTCGATGTTCGCCCTGATCAGCTCGAGAATCGCACCACGCGCAGAACTGAAGGTCGTGGGGCTTGCCAGCGCGCCGTGGACATCGGCGTAGCGACTGAGCAGGTAGAAGTCGTGTTCGCTGTTGTAGTAGAGCGGGGACTCTTCCCGGAGCCGCCGGAACATCGGATACGGATCGGCATTCAATTCCACGTCATAAGGGTCGAAATGAACATCACTATTTGCACTCACTGTCACCGGATTGCCCCTCCCTCTGTGCCGTACACCCAGGCTCGGCACGCTTCGCAGACCACCCGGAGATCCGAAAGTGGCTGATGTTCTTCGCACGATCCATCCCGGCAGCCACCCGAAATTGCGGGCCTCACATGCGCCGGGAGCATTTCAACTTGTTGCCAGGCCGGTTGTGGACTGATTCGAGCTTTGCACTGACTCGAGCTTTTGAACTGCTGGTGAGCTTACACGCGTAAGTGACTGACGTCACCGAATTTGCGGAGTTGATTCATCAGGCGATTTCAGAGGTGTTCGACCAGGCGTGATCAGGTCGATTGACGCCGGATCAACTCAAAGACGTTCGCACTGCTGGGATCCTCCTCGGGCTGATACCCGAGCTCACGCATCATCGCAGCCACGGCCGCGTCGACGATCGCACCGGCATGGATCTTCACGGTGGTCAGCGGCGGGTTGCTCACCGGCCCCAGGGTGCTGGCCTCACCACCGATGACCGCAATGTCCTGCGGGCACCGCAAACCCGCCTCACGCAACCCGTGGAGCACCACAAACGCCGCCTCGTCGCTCGCGCCGTAGATGGCGGTCACGCCGCGGTCCGCCCACTCGGTGACAATTGCCGCCGCATTCGAGCCACTGGGATCGAACGACCCGGTCGTGACCTCGGGAAGCCCTCGCTCTCGGGCGGCCGCACGAACACCGTCACGACGAAAACCGTTCAGTGCCAATTGCTTGGGCACGTCGATACCGGCAAATGCCAGGTTGCTGTGGCCCTTGGAGATCAGGTGGTCGACCACCAGCTCGCCCACGGACAGGTTCAGCGAATCGAATCCCGTCAGGTGGGTACTGACCACGTCGATATGCCGGATGCCGGCGGCTTCGACCACCGCACGGGCTTCGCCGGACAACGGAAAGATGCTGGTCACCGCAATCGGGTTCAGATTCGCGATCGCGCCGCTCATACTCGCCGGATCCCTGGTCTCGAACTGCAGCGAGACCACCACACCGTGCTTGGCCAACGCCGTGGTCAGGCGGCTGCCGACCTCGATCGGCAGCTCACTGAGCGCCATGCGGGGCAGCACGTACAGCACCACGCCACTGCCGCCCACGGCAAGATTCCGGGCCGCCAGGTTGGGCCGGTAACCGAGCGTCTCGGCGGCGTCCCGCACGACCGCCTGGGTCTGGGCGGAGATCTTCTGACCGGCGACGTTGTTCAGGACGTAGCTCACGGTCGCCGGAGAAACCTTGGCCAGGCGGGCGACATCGGCTTTTGTCGGCCTCGACGGCCCCTTGACGCCCACTGCCACCTCCGGCCTCACGCTCACGTTCGCCACCGTGGCCCACCTGGCGCGGGTGCGCCGGCAGGGGGTGCCTGTGAGTGCGAGATTATCAACACCCGGGCCGCCGCGCCGTCCACGGCTCTGCCGAAACCGGGCGAATCCGGCAGCGCGCGCCTACAGCGATGCGCCGGTTGCAGCGCGGTGACCTGCACGAAGCCCCCAGACCATGCCGGGCCCGATCGTCCCGCCTGCGCCGCCGTACGCGCGTCCGGTCACCCCCGCCATGGCGTTGCCGACCGCAAAGAGTCCGTCGATCACCCCGCCATCGACATGCAGGACCCGCGCATCACGATCGGTCCGTGGCCCACCCTTGGTACCCATGGCACCCACCGTCGCCGGGACGGCATAGAAGGGCCCGGTGTCCAGGGGTCCGAGGGTGCGCCCGGCGACGGTCGGCGCGTTCTCGTCACCCCACCATCCGTCGTAGGCACTCGAGCCCCGGCCGAAGTCCGGGTCCACCTCGGCGGCGACATTCCGATTCCACTGGGCCACCGTTTTCTCCAGCCCGTCAGAATCGATTCCCACCTTCGTGGCGAGTTCACGTAAATCCCGCGACTCCGAAAACCATTCTGGAACCGCGTCTTTCGGATCAACTCCCAAAAAGCCGAAGCGCTTGAAATGCAAAGCGTCGAACACGATCCAGCCGGGGTCGTTGACGTAACCACCTTTCGGGTCCAGATAATGAAACGCTCCGGCCATCGAATTGTATTCGGACGCCTCGTTGACAAACCGCTCACCGGCACGGTTGACCATGATGCTGCGCGGGCGGGTGCGCTCGAGCCGAACGCTTCGGCTGCGTGGTCTGCCCTCGATCAGATCACCCGGGATCCGGACGATCGGGACCCACCAGGCCTCACTCATGTTCCCGAGGTCGGCGCCGAGTGCCATCGCCATCCGAAGCCCGTCTCCGGTGCCGTTCGGCGGTGACACCGGACCATGCATCGGACCTCGAAGGTACGCCTTGACCAGCGACCGATCCCATTCGAAACCCCCGGTCGCCAGGACGACTCCCCGTCGGGCCCGGACCGCAAACTCCTTGTCGCCCTGCACCATCTGCACGCCGGCCACCCGCCCGGATTCAGTGATGAGTCGACGTGCGCGGACACCGGTCTCGGGGACGACCCCGGCATCGAGCAATCCTCGGAGCAATCCACCGATCAGGGCGGCACCGGCGACGCAGATACTCGACGAGTCCGAAACATCCACGGATGCATTGAGCCTGGCCCGGGTCTCGGCATCAAAACCGACGTTGCTCCAGTCCGCGGGAAAGGTGGTGATCCGATCCTTCCACTCCCCCAGTCGATTGAGATCGAAAGGGATCGGACTCAGCGAACGCCCACCCGACGGCCGACCACCGGGCAATTCCGGTTTGTAGTCCGGGAAGCCGTCCGCGATCTCGAACCGGAGCGCGCTGTGCGCCTCGACGAAGTCGACCATCGTCTCCCCGGTGCGGACGAAGTCCTCGACGAGGTCGTCATCCATCGAGTCCAGCGACTGCGCCCGCAGGTAGCTCAGGGCATCGGCGACGGTCAGCTCGCCATCGGGACTGCGGTGATGCGCCGGTATCCAGGCGATCCCACCCGAGACCGCACTCGTACCACCGACGGTTGCCGCCTTGTCGTAGATGACCACCGAGGCACCGGCGTGCGCGGCGGACAACGCCGCCGTCATCCCGGCGGCGCCCGTCCCCAGGACGAGGACGTCGACCTCACGGTCATATGACACTGGTTCCGTTGCGGCGGTGCGCTCGCCGACCGGACGTTCGTGGATGTCTGACACGAGATGTCCTCTCACCTGGTTGGCGACAATGGCGCCATTGATGTCGTCATGATCAGTGCGTTTGCTGCGATTGAAATAGATTCTGGCGTCGAATCAAATGCTTTTGGACTTTCCCACTCGGGGTCCTGGGAAAGTCGGCCAATTCGGCTATTTGTTCCGGCCATTTGTGGCGGACAACCCCACATTCATCGAAATGTGAACGGACATTCTCCATGGCCGGGAGTTCATATCCTTCGCGGACGCGAACGACGGCGGCAGCGTGCTCACCGAGCCGCCGATCAGGGACGGCAACCACTGCGGCCTCGGCAACCGCAGGCATCCGCAGGAGCACTTCTTCGAGTTCGAGGGCGCTGATGTTCTCACCACCCCGAATGATGAGGTCTGCTTTTCGGTCGGTGATGGTCAGGCACCCATCGGCGTCGATCACCCCGATATCGCCCGTCCGGTACCACCCATCGCCGTCGAATGCCGAGGCGGTCAACGCGTCGTCGGTGTACCCCGCAAACAGGTCCGGACCTCGACTGAAGATCTCACCGTCATCGGCCACCCGGACCTCCACACCCGGCATGGGACGTCCATCGGTCATCAGCCGGAACCGCTGCGGGGCGTCGAACGGGGAACCGGTGATCGACGGATGTTCGGTGCTCCCATACGCGCGGAACGCGACTATTCCGAGGTCGGTGAGGCGTTGCATCAGAGCCGGGGACACCGCGGCTCCACCGAGACCGACATATCGAACGTGTGCGAGATGTTCAGTGGTGAAGTCGGGGTGATCGAGCAGGCTGGTCACGAAGTACGGTGGCCCGCCGCCCACCGACAAACCGTCACGCTGCATCAATGCCAGAGCCCGGCCCGGATCCCAGACATCCATGAGGTTCACCGGCCGGCGATCGAGCACCGGTATGAGGAGCGCACCGACCATCCCGATGAAGTGGCCCACCGGAGTCGCCGTCAGCGCAGCGCCGGTGTCCTGGGCGTTCTGGGCCACCAGCTGCCGGGTCTCGCAACCGAGTGTCTGATGGCTGTGGATCACACCTTTGGGCGCGCTGGTCGTCCCCGAGGTGAATGCGATGAGCGCCGGGCCGTCCGGATCGACCGGAACTGCACCGGCCATCGGATCGTCGGCCAACAGCTCGTCGAAGTCGCGGCCGACCAGACCGACGATGGGCACGTCGGCCGCAACCTCCGGCTCATGGACCAACCGGCCGAATCGCTCCGCGGTGATGAAGACCGTCGGCTGGGCGACCGCCAGGATGTACTCGACCTCACGGCGTCCGTAGATGTGGACGATCGGCACGACGACGGCGCCGAGCAGGCTCGATGCCCAGAAAGTGGCGGCGGCCTCCATCCAGTTCGGCAGTTGAAAGGCCACCACGTCACCGGGCCCGACGCCGCGCGAGCGCAGACCGCCGGCGAGCCGGCGGGCGATCGATTCGACATCGGCGAACGTCCCCGACCACGGCCGGGCGTCGGAATGCACGATGAACGAGAGGTCCTTGGCGTCGGCCAAACCCGTGTCCAGCATCTGCCCGATGGTCTCCCCGCTCCACCACCCTTCCGCCTCGTAACGAGCGCGCACATCGCCTGGGATCTCCCGCATCATCGACGCTCCACTCCTTGTGTCGAGACCTTCGCCGGTGGCGAAAGAGGACCGACCACGGACAGATGAATTCAGTACGAATGTCCCAATATCGGCCGAAATCAGCGCTTTCCGGCGGACTCACTCACCCCTGCCCAGCCGGTCGCGGATGACCAAAAACCTTGTTGCAGAATCGACCGTAGAGTAGCATTCTCGCAAACCACAAGATCGTTCTTCCGGAATGAAATAGCATTCCTGATACCGGGGCGGCTTCGGCCCGAGGCCCTTCGATAAAAGTTACCGAGACGTACAGATCGGTGTTTACGAATAGATCTGATTCACTTTCGACACTGTGACGTAAGGAAGGACATCTCACGTGAGCGCCGAACAATCGACAGAGCAATCCACCGGCGGCCCGACGACGCGGAACGGCTTGCACTTCGATCGCCACACCCCCGAGTACCGACTCCAGTTCGAGTCGATCACCTCCGAGATGCATCAGAAGTGCCCGCTCGCCTGGACCGAAACCTACAACGGACATTGGGTGGCCGCGGGTAACAACGAGGTCTTCGAGCTCGCGCGCTCCCCCTTCGTATCGAACGACAACGACATCAACGGAATTCGCAAGGGGTACAGGGGAATCAGCATTCCCACACCCGAGCACGAAATGATCGCCCGGGGCGGCATGCTCGAGATGGATGAGCCCGAGCACCACCACTACCGCCAGATCCTCAACCCGTACCTCTCGCCCGCGGCGGTGAAGCGATGGGAACCGTTCATCAAAGAGGTGGTCGACGCCAGCATCGACGAAAAAATCGAAAGCGGGACAATCGATTTCGTGGACGATCTGGCCAATGTGGTGCCCGCCGTACTCACGCTGGCGATGCTCGGTGTGCCGCTGGACAAGTGGTCCATCTACTGCGAGCCGGTGCACGCCTCGGTGTACACGCCGGTCAACTCGCCCGAGGCGGTCCGGGTTTACGAGCTTTATCAGGAAATGGCTCTGGACCTGATGTCCAACGTGGCCGAGATCCGCGAGAACCCGCGGCCCGGGCTGATCCAGGCGCTGGTCGACATGCGGATCGACGGGGAGCCGGCACCGGACCTCGAAGTACTCGGAATGCTCGGTCTCATCATCGGCGGCGGGTTCGACACCACCACAGCCCTGACCGCACATGCCCTCGAGTGGCTCTCGGAGAATCCCGGCGAACGGACCCGCCTCAGTCAGGACCGCGACGACCTCTTGAATCCGGCCACCGAGGAATTCCTGCGATACTTCACCCCGGCGCCCGGCGACGGACGAACCATCTCGAGTGACTGCACCTTCGCTGGCGCCGACCTCAAAGAGGGTGAGCGGCTGTGGCTTTCGTGGGCGATGGCCAATCGGGACCCCGAGGTCTTCCCCGAACCGAATACCATCCAACTCGACCGCGGGGCCAACCGGCACTACAGCTTCGGCCTCGGGATCCACCGCTGCATCGGATCCAACGTCGCACGAACGGTTTTCAAGTCGATGCTCCTCGCAGTACTCGATCGCATGCCCGACTACAAGTGTGATCCCGATGCGGCCGTCCACTACGACACCATCGGTGTCATCCAGGGGATGCGCCACCTACCTGCGACGTTCACGCCGGGCCCCAAACTCGGCCCGGGTCTGGACGAGACCCTCGCCAAACTCCAAAAACAGTGTGCTGAACAGGAACTCGCCGCACCGGTCACCACGGTCCGAGAGAAGAGCAAACGATGAGGGTCAACCCGGACGGCACCACCACGCCCGTCATCGACGCCAGCGTGCACATCTTCTTCACCTCGAACAAAGACATGCGTGGCTTCCTGCGAGAACCGTTCAAGAGCCGCGGCATCCCCGACGCCGAGATGGATTGGTACGGCGCGCCCGGTGGTGAGTATGCGCCCGGCACCCGTGGTCCGGGCCGCGGGTATCCGGGCTCAGACCCGGCACTGGTCGCCGGGCACCTGTTCGTCGACCGCGGTGTCGACATCGCCATCCTGCACCCGATGACCCGCGGCATCCTTCCCGACCGGCACCTGACCAGTGCGGTGCTGGCCGCCCACAACCAGATGATGGTGTCGCGCTGGCTCGAGTCGGCAGAGTTCGGGGATCGCTTCCGGGGAACGATCCGGATAAATCCCGAGGATGTCACCGGGGCCCTCCGCGAAATCGACCGCTGGAAAGATCATCCCCGGGTGGTCCAGCTCGGTGTCCCGCTGCAGTCGCGCGAGCTGTACGGCAAACCGCAGTTCTGGCCGATCTGGGAGGCCGCGGCGGATGCAAACCTGCCGGTGGCAGCTCATATCGAGACCGGCGAGAGCATCGCGTTCCCCCCGACCCCGTCGGGTCATGCCCGGACGTACGAGCAGTACCTGGGTTTCATGGACCTGAACTACATCTATCACCTGATGAACATGATCGCGGAGGGCGTTTTCGAACGGATCCCGGGATTGAAGTTCGTGTGGGCCGACGGCGGCGCCGACCTGCTCACGCCCTTCATCTGGCGGATGGACACGTTCGGCCGCCCGCATCTCGAGCAGACGCCGTGGGCTCCGCGCATGCCGAGCGCCTATCTACCCGGGCACGTCCACTTCGTGCAGAGCAGCATCGATGGCCCCGGCAACACCGACTTCGCCGGAGAGTGGTTCGGCTACACCGGAAAAGACGACATGGTGATGTTCGGTTCGAGCTATCCCCATTGGCACTGCAACTCATTGGAGGCGTTGCCCGACTCGTTGAGCGTCGAACAGCGCGAGAAGCTCTGTTGGCAAAATGCCGCCGCTCTCTACGGCATCGACGTCTGCGCCGCACTGACGGCACCAGAGACCGCGTGAAGGAGAAGCCATGACCACCAGCGAGATCCGCGAGCACACACCCGATACCGAGATGATCCCGGTCCGGGTCGTCGACTCCGACGTCCACCCCGTTCCGCGGCGCGGCGAGCTGATCGACCACATCCCGGAGCCGTATCGCAGCGAGTACTTCCTGAGCCACCGGGTCGGGGACACGATCATCTACGACGCGCCCGACTACGCGCACTCCTACGCGATGCGGGTCGACTCGTTCCCGGCGGACGGGGAATTTCCCGGCAGCGACCCCGAGTTGGCCTTTCGCCAGCTCATCATCGATGCCGGTTCGGACATCGCGATCCTGGAACCGTCCGTCAAGGCCACGCGGCTCCCCGAAACCACCGCGGCGCTGGCGACCGGCGTCAACAGCTGGTTGGACGCCCACTGGCTCGACTCCCACAACAACTGGCACCAGCGCTGGCGGGGTTCGATCTGCGCCGGCATCGACGATCCCGCGGCCGCCGTCCGGGAAATCGAGAAGTGGGCCGGGCACGAGTACATGGCCCAGATCCTCATCAAGGCCGAACCACGCCCGGCGTGGGGTAATCCCGCCAACGACCCGGTGTGGGCGACCGCGGTCAAATACGACCTCCCGGTCAGCTGCCATCTGGGCCGCGGCGCGTTCGAGACGATGCCCATGCCGCCGGTGGGGTTCCCGAGTTACAACCACGATTTCATGGTCACCTACTCCCTCCTGGCCGCGAACCAGATCATGAGCCTGATCTTCGACGGGGTCTTCGATCGGTTCCCGGCGCTGCGAGTGGTGTTCGTCGAGCACGCGTTCACATGGATCCTGCCGCTGATGTGGCGGATGGATGCAATCTTCCAGGCCCGCAAGTCGTTCATGTCGATCACCCGCAAGCCGTCCGAGTACGTGAAGGAACACATCAAGTTCACCACCCAGCCGCTGGACTACCCGGAGGACAAGACCGAACTGACCCGCGCCTTCGAGTGGATGGAGGCCGACAAGATCCTGCTGTTCTCCTCGGACTATCCGCACTGGACGTTCGACGACCCCCGCTGGCTGGTCAAGCACCTCCCCCGGCATACCCGCGATGCGGTCATGTTCCGCAACGGCATCGAGACCTACCACCTGCCGGAGTTCGTCCCGGCCCTCGAGAATCAGGTCAGGGTGTTCTGAGATGTCAGAGGAGACGACACCGGCCGATGCCACATCAGCCCGGCTCGCGCAGGGACGTGAGCACGTGGTCGCCACGGTGGCCGAGATCCCGCCGGGTAGCTCGAAGGTTGTCCCGATCGGGCGTCACGGTGTCGGTGTCTACAACGTCGGCGGCACCTTCTACGCCATCGCCAACTACTGCCCCCACGAAGGCGGTCCGCTGTGTTCCGGCCGGGCCCGCGGGCGCACCATCGTCGACGACAGTGTGCCTGGCGATGCGGTGATGGTCCGCGACCTGGAGTTCATCTACTGCCCCTGGCATCAGTGGGGCTTCGAATTGTCCACCGGGACAACCGCGGTGAAGCCCGAGTGGAGCATCCGGACCTACCCGGTGCGGGTCGTCGGCGACGACGTGCTCGTCACCGCATGAGCACGGGAGAAACGTTGTCCAGTCCATCCGTCATGGAAATCAACGGCGGCAACGTCGTCTACGAAATCCTCGGTACCTCGGACGAACTCATCGTCCTGACCCCGGGTGGCAGGTTCGGCAAAGACATCCCGGGCCTGCGCCCGCTGGCTCAGGCACTCGTCGACGGTGGCTACTCCGTCCTGCTGTGGGATCGCCCGAACTGCGGAGCCTCCGACGTCCAGTTCTATGGCCGGTCCGAATCCCACATGCGCGCCGAGACACTCGCGAAACTACTGAACGGGCTCGGTCGCCGGCCGTGCATACTCGCCGGCGGATCCGGCGGCGCCCGGGACTCGATGGTGCTGACCATTCTCTACCCGGAACTGGTGAGCAAACTGGCCCTGTGGAACATCGTCGGTGGTATCTACGGAACGTTCAATCTCGGTGCGCACTATGTACTTCCGAGCCTGCAGGCAGTCCGCGGACTTGGCGCCGAAGGTTTGCTTCGGCTCCGCGAATGGCGTGACCGGATCGAGGAGAATCCGGCCAACAAGCAGCGATTGCTCGACCTCGACCCGGACGAGTTCGTGAAACTCTCGCTGCGGTGGCTCGGCAGCTACGTCTCGAAGCCGGGCCAGACGATCCCCGGAGTCGAAGACGAGTTGTTCGACCGCATCACCGTTCCCACCCTCATCATCCGGGGCGGGGAGAACGACCTCGACCATCCCAAACGCACCTCGCTGGAGGTCAGCTGCCTGATCAGAGGTTCCGTCCTGATCGATCCACCGTGGCCCGAAGATGCCTGGGAACGTGCGATGGAAGACCGCGCGTCGGGTAGATCCAACGGCTTCAACATGTTCGACACCTGGGTCCAGGCCGCTCCGGCGATCCTGAAGTTCCTGGCGGACTCATGAGCCGCGGAGCGGTGCGCTCACACCGGCCGGATGTGGACCTCGCAGTTGAGGGAGGCCTCGAGCGCGGTATGTATGCGGCTCTCGGGAATCCGGTCGAGATCGCTTTCCCGGATGCGGACAACCACCACATCCCAGCCATCGGGTCCGGGTGTTCTGTCGATGTCGGCGGTCAGCCCGAAGCCGGCGAGCACGCCGTGGGCATCGTCGTCGGTTCCCCGGCTGATGAAGGTCACCACCCCGGCACGCGGAGCCACCCGGAACACCCGCTCGCACAACTCGAGTCCTTGCCGATGCAGAACGCCGGGGTCGTCCCCGGACATCAGGAGCTCGATCTCGCGGCGGCCGGCCGCGGCCGACACGAGATCGATGTCGATCAGCTCGGCGCCCAGATGCGCCGCACCGGACCGGAGCTGCGCCATGCCCGCCGTTAGCTGCCGGCCGGTGAGCACACCGTCGGGATCGACGTTGATCCGTAGCACTGCCGTTCTCATGCGGGTGAGCCTAGCCGCGGATTGTGGTGACGGTCGACGGATACCCCAACGCGGCCAAGAGAATCGAGGGACATGAGCACCACTCCCACCGATGTGCCGACCGGCCGCCCGACACAGATCGAGACGGTGGTCGCACCCGGGCTCGCGCCGCGCCTCCTGCACGCCGGTCGTGGATCCACCGAGATCGAGGATCTGACCGACTACCGCCGTGGCGGTGGGTACCGGCCGCTCGACAGCCCGGACACCCTGCTGCGCGAGGTGGACGAGTCGGGGCTGCGCGGTCGCGGCGGTGCCGGATTTCCGATGGGCATCAAACTGCGGTCGGTCCGCGATCACGGTCGACGCGCAGGCGAGGCCATCGTCGTCGCCAATGGTGAAGAGGGCGAGCCCGCTTCGGTCAAAGACCGCTGGTTGATGCGACACCGCCCCCACCTGATCCTCGACGGACTCCGGTTGGTGGCCAGCATCGTCCGCGCGCATCGGGGCCACGTCTACGTTTCCGACCGCGACGCGGCCGCCACCATGGACCGCGCGCTGATCGACGCCGCCGACCTGCTCGGAGACCTCGAACTCTCCGTCTTCACCGTCGAGCCCGGATACGTGGCCGGCGAAGAGACCGCTGCGATTGGCGCCATCAACGGCGGACCGGCCAAGCCGAGCGACAAGCCGCCCCGTCCGTTCGAACAGGGCGTCGGTCAGATGCCGACGCTCGTCAGCAATGTCGAGACACTGGCACACATCACGTATATCGAGCGTTCTGGGGGCGCGGCGTTCCGGACCATCGGGACCACCACCTCGCCCGGCACGTTTCTGGCCACGGTCACCGGCGCCGGCACACCGGCCGTCCTGTACGAGATCCCGCACGGACTGCCGGTCACCGACCTGCTGGCGCTGCACGGCGTGGCACCGGACCGGGTTCGCGGCGTGCTCATGGGTGGTTATTTCGGTGGGCTCCTGAATCGAGACGTCCTGGGCGGCAACCTCGATCACGACAGCGTCCGTGCACTCGGCGGCGGACTCGGTTGCGGCGCCGTCTCGCTGCTCACCGACGAATGTCCGGTCGCGGTCGCAGCGTCGGTGATGAGCTACTTCGATCGGGAGAACGCCGGACAGTGCGGGTCGTGTTTCAACGGCACCGCGGCGATGTCGGCTGTCCTCGATGCCCTCCGCGATGGTGTGGCGGGCAAGGACGATCTCGCCCGCCTGCAGCGGTGGTCGGTGGTTCTCCGCGGACGCGGTGCCTGCGCGACGCTGGACGCCGCCACCAACGTCGCAGGCACCCTGCTGGCCTTCTTTCCGGACGCAGTGGACCGTCACCGATCCGGACGGTGCGCCACCTGCGACGCCTCGCCCTATCGGGCCCGGCGGCCATTCGCAGCAGAGAACGGAGAAGGACTGTGAGGATTCGCCTGGACCGCACGCTCTGCGACGGATTCGGCACCTGCGCAAGGCATGCGCCCGAATACTTTTCGCTCGACGACTGGGGCTACGCATCCCTCGTCGGAAACGGCGAGGTCCCGCCTGCCGACCGCGATCAGGTCATGCGCGCACTCATGGACTGCCCCGCACACGCGATCATCGAGATGACAGAGGCACGAGCAACCGGGTCCGACAGAACCGCGAAGTGAATTGCCCCTTGTGTGGCACAGTCTGCCAGTGGCACACTATGCCATGTGACCTCCGCCACACCCAGCAGTGCGGAACTGCCCCGGTACCAGCCCCGATCCACCGAGGAACGTGCCGAAAAGACCCGGCGCGCAATCGTTGACGCCGCACTGGCCGCATTCCGAATCCACGGATACGAGGCAACAACCATGGGCGCGATTGCCGCCCTCGCCGGCGTCTCGCCACGCAGCCTCTACCGGCACTACGGGAGCAAGAGCCAACTCTTCGCCGAGACCGTCGCGCTTCGCTCCGAGGATCTGATGACGTACTTCGTCGCCAATCTGGAACGAATGCCGCTGCGGGAGGCGATCCTCGATGCCGCCTGCGGGGCGACCGTCGATGCGAACGAGGAGAACCGTGAGCTCTTGCACATGGCGACCACCGAACGCGAGATGTCCCGTTTCCTCCACGTGACCACCCAACGGATGATGCCGCGTCTGGCCGACATCCTGCGTACCGCCGCCGGAGTCGACGCCGAGAACGCGGAGCCGATCGTGTGGGAGACCCGCGCAGCCGCGCTCATCGGCGCGTTGACGTGCGGTTTCGGACACTGGGCGGCAACCCCGGATTCGGATGTCCGAGAACAGATTTCCCTGGCGGTCGACACCGTCGTGCCCATTCTGCAGCCCACGTCCGGGACCGAGGAGTCAATCCGATGAGATATCAGCTCAATGTCGTGGCCCGCAGCATCACCGACGTGGTCCAGCACGCCGGAGGACTCGTATACGACCGGGTGATGGCGGGCTGGGACGTCACCGTGATACTCACCGACCGATGCGACACCCGGCCGGTGCAGATCCTCGGGGCAGATGTCGCCGACCTCGAAAGAGCCCTTGCCACCGGCGGTCTGGGCCGCCGTCCGCAGGCTCTTGCCATAGCCGCCGATCTGTTCACGAGCGATGACCGGATTCACGGAGGCGTGGTGAAGGCGCTCGCGGGTGGCAACGTAGAGGTGTCTTTCTGGGGCGATCGGTGGCCGCTCGATTCCGCCTCCGGCTCCGGCACCGTTGTCCACCGATTGAGCTTCGCCGCGCAGGCCTTCAAGTCGCACGCGCTGACCGCGGCGGCCCTACCCGGTGACATGGTCGATTACACCGAGGTGTTCCACAGCAGTGCCGGGCAACCGGCCGCATGACCATCCGCTCGAGCCCGATCAACCCGTTCACCACCGAAGAGCCGAGGCCCGCCGGGAGGGCACGATGAGCAAAGCCGATACCACCGATCTGGCAGTTCTGGAAGCCGAAGCACTCGCCGAAGCCGCCGAGGCCAGCGCGGTCGCGGCACGTGCCCGCGCCCGAGCCGCCCGACTACGACGCGAGTCCGAGTCGGAACCCGAGCCCAAGCCCGAGCCCAAGCCCGAGCCCGATCCGGCCACGATCGAAACACCGGCCGCGACGGACGATGATGCCGATGCAACCGGCACGGCCACAGCTGATCCGCCTGATGCCGAGTCGGACGATGATGCCGATGCCGCGCAGAAGCCATCCCGCACGTTACGGTCGCGGCTCCGACTCCGTCGGCCGGGCAAGAGGCTCACCGCAATGGTGCTTGCGGTCGTGGTGATCGTCGCAGCGCTGAGCGTCAGTGGGTATTTCGTCTGGCAACACCGAGAGGTGGCCGACACACAGGATCTCGAAGCCGAGTTCGACGCAGCGGCGCGGCAAGGCGTGGTCACGCTCACCTCGCTGGACTTCAATCAGGCACAGGCCGATGTCCAACGAGTGCTGGACAACTCGACCGGCGCCTTCTTCACCGAATTCCAGACGCGCGCCGATGATTTCACCAGCGTGGTCCAGCAGTCGCAGGTCACCACCAAGGGGCAGGTCAACGCTTCGGCCGTCGAGTCGATGACAGACGATTCGGCGGTGGTGCTGGTGGCGGCGACCTCCGAGGTCACCAATGCCGCCGGCGCCAAGGAAGAATCCCGGGCCTGGCGGCTCAGTGTCACCGTGACCAGAGCCGACGGGGAACTGAAGATGTCGAAAGTCGAGTTCGTCCCATGAACGAATCAAGCAAAACGGTGACCCTGACCAAAGAGCACCCCGGTCCGGACGTCGCCGACCCGGAGAACCAACAGTCGGCGCGCCGCTCGCCGTCACGGTTTCGCTCGTTACCGGGTATCGGATCGAGGCCCGGACTCAGTACCGTGGCACTTGTCCTACTGGTGGTCGCATCGTTGATCACCGCCGCTGCCGCATACTTCTTCCTGTACGCCCCGGACAAGCACTCCGATTCAGGCGCAAAGGAATCCGCGATCGCGGCAGCCGGTTCCGGCACCGTGGCACTGCTGTCGTACTCACCCGACACACTCAGCGATGATCTCGCCACCGCCAAAACCCATCTCACCGGCGAGTTCTTGACCTACTACACCGAGTTCACCGACAAGGTCGTCGCACCGGCAGCCCAGGAGAATTCGGTGGACACCCAGGCCGAGGTCGTCCGGTCCGCCGTGTCGGACATCGACAAAGACTCGGCAACGGTCCTGGTGTTCATCAATCAGACCACCACCAGCACCGACAAACCCGATCCGGCATCGACCGCCAGCAGCGTCCGGGTCGCGCTGACCAAAGTCGATGGCACCTGGAAGATCTCGGCTTTCGATCCGGTCTGATCACTTCCGTCCCCGTTGACTCAGCCCTGCGGTAGCAGGCCCTGCCAGGTCGGTCGCGGCGCTGAGTCCGCAAGGTCGGTCTGCTGATACAGCACCCCATCCGGCCCGACATAGGTGCCCGTGGTCGGCGAGTACTGCACGCTCGCCGCAGCGGGCGTGATCCCCTGCGCCTGCAGGTTCGGATCTGGCGGATAGTTGCCCAGCAGCGGCTGGGTGGGAGCCACCGGCACGAATTCCTCGTCGCTGTTGCACAATTCGGCTGTTGCCGCGCGCTTACCAGGGTTGCCGAGACAGGGGATGTTCCGCGCACCCCGCACGGCGATGTCGGAATCCTGCGGCAACTTGCAGTACAGACCCTCGGGTGTGTCGATGGTGGTCGTGTCCGACGGTGGACGCCACTGATCCGGCGGTAAGAAGCCGACCGTGCAGGCCGGTGGATCGGAGATGCCGCTGATCCGGAAGTCACCCAGACCGAGTCCGGACGCGTTGTTCTTGGGTTGTACCGCCTGGATCATCGAGATGGACGGCGGCAGGAGCACCAGCAATTGCTCCAGAGCCGCGTTGTAGGTGACCGCGAGCTGACCCACCGAGGTCAGGTTCGCCAACAGGATCGGCAACGTGAACTCGACCGATTCGAGCAGGCCGGTCACCTCGCCCGAGAAGCCCGGTCCGGACGCCAGAATCGCGCGGATCTGCGGATCGTTGATCCGCAGCTGATCGGTGACACCGGCCAGGGAACGACTCCAGATCTCGATCGCGTCCGCCGACCGCACCTGCGAGGAGAGCAACGGTTCCGCATCCTCGATCAGAGTCCTTGTCGTATCCCCCAATTCACCCAAGTCGCCGGCCAGCTCAGAGGATGTGTCGATGAGCGATTGCAACTCGTAACGCTGTCCCCCGAGCCCCCGGTACAGCTCGTCGGTGAGGCTGTTCAGTTTGTCCTTCGGGATGCTCCCGATGAGGTCGCTGAGCTCGTCGAGCATCGGTCCGACGGGTTGCGGGACCTCGGTCCTGTCGGCGGTGATCACCGATCCGTCATGCAGATACGGCCCCGAATCGGTGTTGGGCCGCAGGTCCACATACTGTTCGCCGATGGCCGACATGCTGCGGACCTGTGCCTGCAGATCCGCGGGGATCCGGACATCGCTGTCGATCGACAGCGAAGCCCGGACACCGTTGTCGGTCAACCCGACCGACACCACCCTGCCGACCTCGGCGCCCCGGTAGGTGACATTCCCGAATCGGTACAGTCCGCCCGCCGCCGGCAGGTCCACGGTCACGACCATCCGGCCCACCCCGAGCTGCGTCTGAATCTGCATGTACGAGAACAGCATTACCACCATCGCGACCGTGGACATGAGCGCGAACGCGACCAGCTGGAAACGGACGAAACCGGAGAGGATCATGATCCGCCTCCGGTGATCGGCGCGCTCAGCGGATCACGAACATGGCGGCCATATCCCGGGTCACCGACCGCGGCCTGGACAACCGCGTTGGGATCTCCCAGCGGGGTACCCAGGAGGAGTTCGCGTTGCAACCGTTCGACCGTGAGGTCGACCGTGGCGTGGAGGTTGATGTAGTCGCCGCGGACGGCGCGATCGATCGTCTTCTGCCCGTACGGGTACACGGTTGCGTAAGCGATGGCCTTGTCCAGTTGTGGACCCACATCGGCCAGGGACCGCAGGGTCGGGGCCAGGTTCTCCAGATCTGTCACCAGATCATCCTGCACCGCCGTGACCACACCGGTGGTGGTGTCGCTGAACACCCGAAGTTTCTCGAGTGCGGTGGTGATCTGCGGCCGCTGCGACACCAGGACCTCCAGCGCCGGCGGGATCTCCTGCAAGGCATCGGCGAGGACATCCCGTTGGGTGGCAAATGTTTCGGCGAGACGATTGGCGTTGGTGATCGTTGCCACGATGTTCTCGCGCTGTTGATCGAGCGCGCCGACGAACACCTCGAGCCGGGTGACGAGGTCGCGCACGGCGTCCTCCCGGCCGCTCAACGCGGTGTTGAGCGAGGAGATGATGTTGTCGATCTCCCCGAGACCACCGCCGTTGACGATGGTGGAGACCGACGCGAGCGTCTGCTCGGTGGTCGGATACGTGGCCGTCTCGTCGAGGGGAATCGTGGCGCCCGCGACCAACTGTCCGGCCGGCGGCACCCCCACCGGCGGGTTCAGTTCAAGGTGATTGGAGCCGAGCAGGCTCGTCTGACCGATGTGCGCCTGTGCGTTCCCCGGGACCACGACGCCCTTCTCGACCCAGACCTCCACGTCCGCATGCCAACCGGCGACGGTCATGTTCCCGATGCTGCCGACCACCACGTCGTCGATCATCACGGGCGAGTTCGACACCAGCGTACTGACATCGGCCATCCGGACGTGGAAGAGCTGGGAGTCGGAACCACGGCCCTCGGTGCCGGGCAACGGCAATGAGTTGACGCCCTGCCAACTGCAACCGGCAACCGTCAACGCCACACACACGACGATCATCAGCAGGTGTGCGCCTCGGCGTCTGCGGCGTCCGGGTGTCATGACGGTCGTCTTTCGATCGGCAGGAGCAGGGCATCGAGTGGATTGGTCGCTGCCGCCGGCTTCTCGGGTGTTGTCTTTGCCGGGACCAGGTCCGGTTCGGTGTAGGTGATGTTCTTCGGATCCGCTGTTGGTCCGAGCACGGGATTGAGCGGGAACGGCAGGTAATTGAATGCCAGGAGCGGCAGGACCGGTCCCAGGTACTCACGGCATTTCTCCGCGCCCTCCTCGGAGGTCAGGTTCTCCACCGCCGCGACACCCGAGCAGATGAACTGGATGGGATTGGAGAAATTGTTCAACGTGAACACCCCTGCCTCCGTGCCGGTGTCGGGGTTGTAGATGTTGTAGAAGTTGGCCATGCTCGTCGGGAACACGTGCAACAACTGCTCGATGTCCGCCCGATGATCAACCAGGTTCTGCGTCACGTTCACCAGCCGCTGCACCTGTTCGGTCACCTTGCTGCTGTTCGATGCCACGAACCGCTGGACTTCGACCACCGCAACCGAGAGATCGGTCAGTGCCGCATCGAGATCGCTCCGGCTCTCGTCGAGCACACTCGACAGCGTCGCCAGACGGTTCTCGAACCGCACGATCTGCTCGTCGCTGTCACTGAGCGTGGTCACAAATGTCTGCAGGTTGCCGATGATGTCGACGATGTCGCCGCTCCCATCGGCCAGGATCCGTCCCACTCCCGACAGTTGATCCACGGTCTGTCGGAGTTTGTCACCGTTGCCGTCCATCGCGTCGGCGGTGCTGTCGATGAACCGGCCGACCGTACTGCCGGAGACGTCGCCGGCGGGCCCCAGATCTGTTGCCAGTCGCGTCAATTGGGTCTTGATCTCGTCCCACTCGATCGGCACCCCCGTCCGTTGCAGTGGGATGACGCCATCGTCGGGCATGACCGGCCCCTCGGTCCGATAGGCCGGGGTGAGCGCGACAACCCGGTCGGCCACCAGATTCTGGGCGATGATGATCGCCTGCGCGTCGGCCGGGATCTTCACGCCGCGATCGACTTTCATGTCCAGCCGCACCGACGTCCCCTGCGGTGTCAGACCGGTGACCGAACCGACCTTGACCCCGGCGACCTGCACCTCATCACCCTCGTAGATGCCGGTTGCGGTGGTGAAGATCGCGCTGATCGATCTCGGCCCGAACGTCTTCTGGTAGACGAACACGCTGCCCGCGAGCACCACCGCCAACAGCACCACGGCGACCACTGCCCGGGCGATTCGGGTACGGGTCATCGGCCCGGCTCCACCGGAGTCCGAGCCGAGCCACCGACGGGGATCTGTCCACCCGGGATCGGGAAGGGAACACCCGGTTCGATTCCGAACGCCTTGTTGATGAACGGCTGAATCATGTGGCCGTCGATGAGGTTCGCGACGAAGGCGTTGTAGAAGGGACCGCTGGAGACCGCTTCGCCCTGGGTCAGCGACACCTTCGCCAGACCCGGCAACGCCTGCCCGATGTTGTCCCGATTCTTCTCGAGCAACGCTGCGACGGAGTTCAATCGGTCCAGGGTCGGCGCCAACTGTGCCTCGTTGTCGGCAACCAATCCGGACAATTGTTGTGCCACCGCAGAGGTGTTGGCCAGCAGGTCCACGATCTCCTGGCGCCGGTCCACCAGAACTCCCAGCAGCGCATCGGCATTGAGGATCAGCGAGTTGAGTTCGTCGCTGCGCTCGGCCAGGATCGTGGTGACCTCCCCGGTACTGCTCAGCAGGTCCCGCAACGAATCGTTGCGGCTGTTGATCGATCGCGACAGGTCGCTCAACCCCTCGAAGGTCGGACCCAGGTGCGGCGCAACCTGATCGATGGTCGACGACAACGTGTCCAGGGATTGGTTCAAGGCATCGGTGTCGATCGAGGTGACGTTGGTTGTCAGATCCCCCAGCGCATCGTTCAGCGAATACGGCGACGACGTCCGGGACCGTGGGATGACATCCGAGGGCTGCAAGACTCCGTCACCGGCGCTGTCCAGGGTCAGCATCCGCCGGCCCAGCAACGACCCCGTCTTGATCTGCGCGGTGCTCTGGGTCCCGAGACGGACACCGTCGTCCACCCAGAACTCGACCCGGACGTCACCGTTGTCCAGTGAGACCTCGGAGACCGTACCGACTTTCACGCCCGAGAGCACCACGTCGGCCCCCGACCGCAGACCACCTGCCTCTTCGAACAGTGCCTGGTACGGCAAGGAGGTGAACCAGGTGATGTATTTCTGCCCCTGCAGGCCCACGGCCACGAACAGGCAGATCAGGACCACGCCGATGAAACCGTGTCGGGCAAGACGACCACCGCGATATTTCAGCATGTCAGGGCGAGCACCTCCCGGATGTCTGTTCGATCCACGGCAGCACCACGACCTCGCCCGACGAATCGGTCACGCGCACCGTGATCGCACAGATGAAGTACTGGATGAAGTTGCCGTATGTCCCGGTCCGCACCAGCTTCCGAAAGTTCTCCGGTGCCTTCTGCAGTGCCGTGTCGAGACGGCCTTTGTCGTCGTCGATCAGTGGCGCAAGCCTGGCGAGTTCGTCGACCGAGGTGGCCAACGGGCGGCGCGCCTGCGTGAGCAGGTCGGACACCGCTGCGGTGCCGGTCTCGAGTGCCGTGATGGCGGAACCGATCGGATCCCGTTGCTGCGCCAACTCTGCCACCAGCGTGTCCAGGCGCTCGACCGCGGCCGAGAACTCGGGGCCGCTGCGGGCCAACGTACCCATCACCGTGTTGAGGTTGTCGATCAGATCCTCGATCACCACCCCGTCGTCCGCCAGTGTCGAGACAAACGAGGACGTCTTGGCGAACAGTGATCCGACCGTCCCCTCCTGGCCCTGCATGATCTCGAGCAGCGACGACGTCAGACTGTTGACCTCCTGGGGACGCAGACCATCGATGACCGGCTTCAAGCCGCCGAGCAGAACATCGAGATCGAGTGCCGGCGCCGTCTGTTCCTCGGGAATCTGACCACCAGGCGCCAGCATTCGGGTCGACCCGGCTTCGTCGGAGAGATCGAGGTAGCGGTCCCCGACGAGGTTGAGGTACTTGACCCTGGCGTGTGTGCCGGCGGTCAGGTGCACGTTCCGGTCGGCATTGAAGGTGACCTTCACGTGGTGGTCATCCTGCAGGGATACCGATTCCACCGTTCCCACCCGGACCCCGGCGACCCGGACGGTGTCGCCGGGCCCGAGCTCCGAAGCATTCTCGAAGCGTGCCGAATAGCTGTTGACCGAGCCGGTCCGGAAGTCGCCGAACACCACCACGAGAAATGCCGACAACACGATCATGACAATTGCGAAGATCCCGAACTTCACCGCTTGCGGGTTCCGGAGGACACTCATCTCGTCCGGCCGTCCATGATCGGACCGAACAATGCGCGCTGCAGGCTCTCGACGTTGACCTCGAGGCCACGACGGTCGGCCGCAAAGGGATTCGCGCCGACGTCGGCGACCACGAACGGGGGCTTCTCCTGATAGCCGACCGGCAGCACCTGGCACTGTGGTCCGCCCGACGCCGCGATTTTGGGCAGATTGTTCGGGTACTCGTACGGCTCGGTGCCCCACAGGAAGTTCGCGGACAGGCCGAGCCCGGGTACATCGACGGGCTGCGAATCGGCGAGGTACGCCATCCCGTCGAGCGAACACGTCAGGGACTCGTTGTATTCGTCGGTCAGCGCCAGGGTCGGGACGAGGACCGCCAGCGTCGAATCGAGCAACGGACCGGTGGTGCGCAATACCCGGTCCCCCACGTCCGCCAGCCCGATCACGCTGGCCAGGAAAGCATCCAGGTTCTGCTGCTCATCGACGATCGACCGACTCAGACCGGTCGCGTTGTCGACGGTGGTGACCAGCGCCGGGGCGGAGTCGGCGTAGGTCCGCAGAACCTCCGGGGCCATCTCGAGGTCACGCTCGAGCGCCGGCAGTGCCGGTTCGACGGCAGCGAGGAATCGGTCGAAGTCCACCAGCATCTGGCCGACCTGATCGCCGCGTCCACTCAGCGCCGTGGAGATCGCACCCAGGGTTTCGTTCAGCTTGTCGGGCTCGATCTGGGACAGCACGGACGTCAGTTGTTCGAAGACGGTGTTGAGTTCTACTGTGACCCTGCGGGAATCGAGGACCTGACCGGCGTACATCGGTGTCGCCGAAGGGTTCTGCGGGGGCAGGAGCTCGACGAACTTCGCCCCGAACACTGTCGATGATGCGATCTCGACCGCAACGTTGTCCGGGATGTCCGGCAGCTGGGAGGGGTTCATCTCGAGTTCGATGGACGCCTGGCCGTCGGGCAGTGTGTCGATCGAACTGACGTGGCCGACCGTGACACCGCGCATCTGCACCTTGGCGTCCGGATACATGACCAGACCGGCACGGGGTGAGAGAACCGTGACGCGAACGGTCTCGGTGAAGCCGCCGCGGAACATCGTCACGGCCACCACGAGGACCACGACCACCAGCAGTACCGAACCCAGACCGACCAAGGGACGAAGCACGTTTGACGACATCCGGTTCGCCTAACCGGACAGGTTGAAGTTGCCGTTGGAGCCGTAGACGGCCAACGAGACGAGCAGGGTGACCGAGACAACCGCGATCAACGACATCCGTACCGCATTGCCGACCGCCACGCCGACCCCGGCCGGGCCGCCACTGGCAAAGAACCCGAAGTACGTGTGGATCAAGAGGATCATCAAGGCCATCAGGAATGCCTGCAGGAACGACCACAGCAGATCGATCGGGTTCAGAAACGTCGAGAAATAGTGCTGGTACAGCCCCGACGATTGTCCGAGGATCACCACCGTGGTGAACCAGCACGCGACAAACGACGCCGTCAGCGCGATCGCGTAGAGCGGTGCCAGCACGATCATCCCGGCGATGATCCGGGTGCCGACCACATACTTCATCGGGTCGATGCCCATGGACTCCAGGGCGTCGATCTCCTCGTTGATCCGCATTGCACCCAATTGTGCTGTGGCACCGGCACCGAAGGTGGCGGCGAGCCCGATTCCGACCACCACCGGCGCAGCGATGCGCACGTTGATGAATGCCGACAGGAAGCCGGTCAGCGCCTCGATCCCGATGTCACCCAGCGAGCTATAGCCCTGGACGGCCAGTGTGCTGCCGGTGGCCAGTGTCAGGAACCCGACGATCACGACGGTCCCGCCGATCACCGCGAGGTTGCCTGCCCCCATGCTGGTCTCGGCGACCAATCGGAGCGTCTCTCGTTTGTATTGCCACGCCGCGCGCGGAGAACCGACCAGTGCCTTCGCATAGAAGATCGTGTGATCTCCGATTCCCCCGAGCGTCTTCACCGGCCGGTTCAGTTCCCGCACCGTCCGGCCGTACATCGTGCTCGGTGTCATGACATCCCCCTCATCCGGCGGTCAGCTGGACGCCGACCGCGGTGACCACGACGTTGACCACGAACAACGCCATGAACGCATACACGACCGTCTCGTTGACCGCATTGCCCACCGCCTTCGCCCCGCCGGAGACGGTCAGCCCGCGGTAGCACGCCACCAGACCTGCGATGAGCCCGAACAGCAGCGCTTTGATCGACGAGATGACGACCTCGTTGATCCCGGTCAGCAACGTGATCCCGGATGCGAAGGCACCGGGATTGACGTTCTGGACGAACACCGAAAAGACGTAGCCCCCAACCACGCCGATGATGCAGACAAGGCTGTTGAGCAACAATGCAACCAGCCCCGAGGCAACCATCCGCGGCGTCACCAGTCGCTGTACCGGATTGATCCCGAGGACTTCCATGGCGTCGATCTCTTCACGGATGGTCCGCGATCCGAGGTCCGCGCACATGGCGGTGGCCCCGGCGCCCGCCACGATCAGGACGGTGACCATCGGGCCGACCTGCGTGATCGCACCGAAGGCCGCGCCGGCACCGCTCAGATCGGCGGCGCCGAGTTCACGCAGCAGAATGTTGAGGGTGAAGCTGACCAGAACCGTGAACGGAATCGCGACAAGCAATGTGGGAACCAGCGATATTCGCGCCACGAACCAGGACTGTTCGAGCATCTCCTTACCCTGAAAGGGTCTGCGGAACAGGAACTTCACCGCATCTGCCGACATCATGAACAGGCCACCGACCGATTCGAACGGACCGGAGAGTCTGGGCCCGCGATACCCCCCGATCCGGCCGGGGCCACTGGGCTGCCACCCGGCCATCAGGATTCCACACGATCGGCGAAAGCGGCCAAACGACAACCCATTCCCCACCTGATCGACACCATTGGCGACTGCATCCGCTCACCTCATTGTGCGAAGAATCCGATTCGGCCGCAACGTCACTCGGGTTCGATGACATTGCCCGCCGGCTGTTTTGACGTACGCGAGGTCGCAACGGCATCCGTGCACCACCGGAACGCGGACACCGAACACCGTGAACCCCCCAAACCCCGTCCGGCACCCCCGGAGAAGGTGCGGGCGTCACACAAATACCGCCCGGACAGCAGACCGCCTCATCAACCTTGCGGCCCAGTCGATTTCGCCCAGCGGTCGACGATGACCACCAGAGGCATCAACCACCCCTTTCGCACCCTGAAGGCACTCATGCCGGCGGGTTCAGCGGGGGCGTGACACTCTCGCCAACTGCCTGCGAGGCTGAACTTACACGCATAAGTAGATGATGTGAGCAGAATCGTGGAGTTTTTTCCAAATCCCCGGTCGCGGCTCGCGACCACACCTGCCGACGCCGTCCAACCGAATCGGAAAATCGGACACAGCAGCACGGATTACCCAGTGCCCCAACAATAATTCGATCAATCTTCGAATCCCGCATCGACGGGAGGGCGTCCCATATATGCTCCGCAGATCTGCAAGAGCCCAACTCCCGCGTAGGAGAACAGCCCTACCCGGTCGGTCCTTCCGCAGCCGGCGGCACGTCCATCCCGAAGTCGGGGGTAGGAACCATCGGCGCCGGAAGAACGCGGCTCGGGCAGTACGGGTCATCTGGACCTGGCCACACCCTGACACCCGAGCCATCAGGAGATCGGATCGGGGGTCCGTTGGAGGAGGATGTCAGTTGAGAACACATCGCATACTTGTCGTAGCGATGGCGACCGTGCTGCTGGTCGCCGGATGCAGTGATCGCAGCGGAGATGATGGCGGAGACGGCGATGGCGGCGGCGGCGGAACCGCGGGCGCGTCCGGCGATACCGTCTCGTCCGGTTTCGGCGACCTGACGGACGTGTGCCAATCCGGTTCGGCCGCAGGCTCACCCACCCAGGGCGTCACCGACACCGAGATCCAGGTGGGGGTCTTCACCGACCTGGGATTCACCCAGAACCCCGAATTCGTGAACGCGGCGAAGGTCTTCACATCCTGGTGTAACGACCAGGGCGGTATCAACGGTCGCAAGATCGTCGCCAACACCCGAGACGCCAAGTTCATGGAGGCCCGCCAGCAGATGGTGACCGCCTGCAGCGAGGACTTCGTACTGGTCGGTGGCGGTAGCGGCCTGGACGGCCTCGGTGTCAAGGAACGTCTGAACTGTCTGCTGCCGAGCTTCCCGGCGCAGGTTGCGCAGCTCACCTCGGCCGGTTCCGACCTCGAGATCAGTGCCGATCCCAGTCTCACCCCGGGATATGACCCGTATTACGGATTCCGGAGCTGGCTGATCAACGACGCCTATCCGGAATCGAAAGGCGCGATCGGCTTCGTCAACGGTGACTCCCCTGTCACGAAGGTCCTCGGGGCCCAGGCCGTCGAGGCCATGGAGGCCGCCGGTGCAACATTCGTCTACAACGACCTGTACCCGGCGATGGGCGTGTCCGATTGGACCCCGTATGCACAGGCGATCAAGAGCAAGGGCGTCAAGGGCCTGATGTTCTACGGTGACTTCCGGCAGCTCGCCAAGCTCGAAACCGTCTTGACCGGAATGGATTACAAACTGGACTGGATCGACACCAACAACAACGCCTACGGGCCGGAATTCATCGAACTCGCCGGGACGTCGATCGATTTCCAGAACAACTACCTCGATCTCGGTGGCAATCTGCCGCTCAACAGCGACGAACCGGCGATGCAGGATCTGCTGGCGCTGTACGAACAGTACGCGCCGGACGCGAACCTGACGTTGCCGTCCATCCGCGCGATGTCATCGTGGTTGCTGTTCGCCAAGGCCGCGGCGAGCTGTGGCGATGATCTGACCCGCACCTGCATCTACAACACCGCCAAGGCAGAAACCGCATGGACCGGAGGCGGGCTGCACACCGCGCGCAACCTCGCCGAGCCGGTTCCTCCGTCGCCCTGCTTCAACGTCGCCGAAGCCGAGCCCGACGGTTGGATCGCGCCCGATTTCGGACCGGATCAGGGTTCCTACCGCTGCGACATGCCGGTCTACAAGTTCACCGGTGAATACCCGCAGCCGATGACATTGGCAGATGTCGGCAAGAGCATGGACGACGTGCAGTAGCCAGGCCCGAAAAATCCCGATACGGCAGATTCGGGGGTTGGCGGAAACCACAACCCCCGAATCTCGGCCGTTCAGTCTTGGTTCGTGCCGGTCAGACGCCCTTGACCGCGTCGGCGATCGGAGTCTCGCCGTTGACGAACTCGATCGTCGTACCGACACTCGACGGCGTCTCGAGAACTGCAGCGATGACCGCGGCGACATCGTCGCGGCTGACATCGTCACGCTCGGCGCCACGTTCCTTCGTCGCGATACGCCCGGTGCCGGGCTCGTCGGTCAGCGTGCTCGGGCCGACAATCGTCCACAGCAGTGTGGTCTTGCGCAGGTACTCATCGGCCTGCGCCTTCGACTCCGCGTATGCGAAGAATGGATTATCTTCCGGTACACCATGATCGGGGCCCGCACCGAAGTACGAGACCATCACGAATCGCGGCACATCCACCTTCAGGGCGGCGTCGATACTGCGTATCGCAGCATCGCGATCGACCGCGTACGTGCGCTCGGGACTTCCGCCACCGGCACCGGCGGAGAACACGACGGCGTCGTTACCCTTGATGACCTCGCCGATCTCATCCGTCGTCAGGTTTTCGATATCGGCAATGACCGGTTGTGCACCGGTTGCCCGGATGTCATCGGACTGGTCGGGGTTGCGGATCAACGCACTGACCTCATGGCCTTCGCCGGTCAGGAGTTTCGCCAGCTTCCGCGCGATCTTTCCATGACCTCCGATGATGGCGATCTTTGACATGTGAATCCCTTCGTCGTCGTCGACTCGCACTCTGATGGGCACTTGGTGGTCCAACAAGACCCACCCCGTCGGCATTCCATCGGGGGCGACGACACCGGAAATCAGTCGCCGCCGCCGGCCTGCGAACAGTCACGGCTGATCTCTTCCAAGACCGTGATGTGGGGGAAATGTCCGACCATGAACATGCCGGCCCGGCCGAACCGATGCAGCTCTTCAGCTACCTGTGAAGATGGGCGGGCGTCTTTCGGCCCGCGCCGCGCGGCCTTCGGCCATGTCGTTGCTCTGCCACGCCAGCACCATCGCCGCGACGTGCTCGGCCGGGGGTTCATCGCGCGCACCGTCGGCGCCCAGGACCAGCTTGTAATGCCGAAGCGTCAGGGGCGCAAGCGTTGCGATCATCGCAGCCCACCGCTGCGCCTCCCCGAGATCACCGATGCGGTTGGCGAATCCGACCACGTGGGCCCGTTCGGCACTCATCGATTCACAACCGAGCAGAATCCCCGCGGCATCCCCGGCACCGACCAGCGAGACCAGGCGCTTGATCGTCCATTCATCCACCGTCACACCGATTTTCGCAGCCGGAACGGCACAGGACGACGACGGTGCCATCACCCGCAGATCCGCGGCGAGCGCCAACTGCAGTCCGGCCCCGAGTGCCGGGCCGTTGAGGGCGGCGATCACCGGCATCGGAATGTCCTCGATCAGCCGCAACGTCGCCAACAGCTTGTCGAGGAACGACTGCTCGTAGACCGGACCGGAGAGATCGGCGCCGGCGCAGAAAACACTGCCCGCACCGGTCAGGATCACAGCCCGCGCACCTGAATCGGCGGCGTCGGTCAATGCTTGCGCCAACGCCTCGACCATTTCGTGGTTCAACGCATTCCGTTGCTGCTCACGCTGCAGTTCGATGGTCAGCACGTCGCCGTCTCGGCTGGTCCCAATCATCAGGTCAGCGTACCGCTACTGTTCGATGGTGACCGCTAACCCCTTCGGCGATTCCACCGAGACCGACGTCCTGGTCATCGGCGGCGGGCAGGCCGGACTGTCCGCCGGCCACTACCTCGGCAAGTTCGGGCTGCTGCCCCGGACACTGATGGTCGATCACTCCCCCGGCCCCGGTGGGGCTTGGCAATTCCGCTGGCCGACACTGACTTTGGCCGGAACGAATGGTGTCCACGACCTACCGGGGCTGGGCCTGTCGGAGGCATTGGGCATGGAGTGCGATCAGTGGCCCGCCTCCACCGCGGTCCGGGACTACTTCGGCCAGTACGAGGAGAAGTTCGGACTGGACATCCACCGGCCGGTCGACGTCCGATCGGTCTCGCGCCAGGATGACCGGTTCCGGGTGTCCACCGCCGACGGACACGACATCATCGCGCGCACCATCATCAATGCGACCGGCACCTGGGACCGGCCCTTCGTCCCGTATGTCCCCGGCATCGAAACGTTCACCGGCACCCAACTGCACACCCACGACTACCAACGCCCCACCGACTTCGCAGGCAAGCGGGTACTGGTGGTGGGAGCCGGCATCTCCGCAGTTCAGCTCCTCATCGAGATCGCCCGTAACGCCGAGGGGGTCCAGACATTCTGGTGCAGCCGCACCGAACCCCGGTTCAGCGACGAACCGTTCTCCCCGGACCGTGGCCGCGAGGCGGTGGCCCGGGTCGAGAAGCGGGTACGGGCCGGGTTGCCACCGGGTTCCGTGGTGTCGGTGACCGGGCTTCCGGTCACCGACTCGATCCGGGCCGCACAGGCCGACGGCATCCTGGACTGGCGGCCGATGTTCACGCGTATCACGCCCGACGGAGTCTGTTGGGACTGCGAGATCGAGGGCGAGGCACGGCAGCATCTGGATGTCGACGTCATCCTCTGGTGTACCGGATTCCGCAGTGCACTCGACCATCTGGCGCCACTGCGACTACGGGCGCCCGGGGGTGGAATCGTCATGACGGGACGTCTGGCAACCGTGGTTGCAGCCTTGCCGCACCTGCAACTACTCGGCTACGGCCCTTCGGCATCGACCATCGGCGCCAACCGGGCCGGACGCGAGGCAGCCCGGGTCGTAAAAGAACTTCTCGGTTGATTCTGGCAACAAAACATCCCCCAAATTGACAGATTGTTGTGTTTTCACAACACTATGACGTGTGAGCCCGGTCAAGAAGGCAGGACATCTGCCGATATACAACCGCATCGGCGTGCTACGCGCCGAGCGGCGGATGTCTCGGGCACAGCTCGCTGAACTGGTGGGTGTCAACGTTCAATCCATCGGATCGCTCGAACGTGGTGACAACTACCCCAGCCTCGATCTGGCATTTCGCATCTGCGATGTCTTCCACCTTCCGGTGGAGGCGGTGTTCAGCCGACACGAGTTCAGCGCGATGTCAGAACAGTTGTACCGCAACGACAATGGAGGGGCACGATGAACCATCCGAACTCCCCGATCCCGGAATCGGCGAAGCCCGGCTGGTGGCGTGGTTACGAGTCGTGGCAGGCCAGGAGTCATGAGAAGTTCCTGCGCCGCTGGGGCACCCGCTTTCCCCGCTGGCGTAATCGCCGCTCCGCCAGACGATTTGTCATCGCGCTGATCATCACCTGGATACTGGTCCTCGCGTGCAGCATTGCCGCCTTTTTCACCAGTTGGTTCGGGCTGCCGTACATCGTGCTGATCTGCCTTGTCTTCCTGCCGGTCCTGTACATCTTGCGGGCGATCACCTTGAACGTCAGCGATGCACCCGCAGGATCGCTCGACGAAATCCAGTTGGCCACCCGCAACGCGGCGCGCTCACTCGCGTACACCGCACTCTGGGTGACCATGTTCATCCCCTACCTGGTGCTGATCGTGGTCTCCGTCGGCGACAGTGTCAGTGGCCAGGTGGTCTACGGCGCGGGCACCCTGCTGATCGTCCTACTGGTGGCCGGGACCTGCCTTCCCACCTGTCTGCTCGCGTGGTGGCTCAACGATCCCGACCCGGAGGACTACGCCGTCTACGATCTTCCGGACGATACGCATGCACACCTGCCCGAGGCCCGGAACGTCGCCACAACAGAAGGATTGGATACATGACAGACCCGTTGATCGTCGATGGATTGACCAAACGATACGGATCGCTCACCGCCCTGGACAACATGAGCTTCACGGTTGCCCCCGGTGAGATCTTCGGGTTTGTCGGATCCAACGGTGCCGGTAAGTCGACCACGATGCGCATCATCCTCGGCGTCCTGTCCGCCGACTCGGGGCGCGTCCTGCTGGGCGACTCCCCCATCGACCTCGACACCCGGCGCCGCATCGGATACATGCCCGAAGAGCGCGGGCTCTACCCGAAGATGAAGGTCGGCAAGCAGCTTTCGTTCTTCGCCCAGCTGCACGGGCTGTCCCGCCGTGAGGCCGACCGCCAGGTGGAACGTTGGGTCGAGCGTCTGGGGATCGCCGAGCGCATCAACGATGACGTCAACAACCTGAGTCTGGGCAACCAGCAGCGCGTCCAGTTGGCTGCAGCACTGGTCCACGATCCAGATGTGCTCGTCCTCGACGAGCCCTTCTCGGGGCTCGACCCGGTTGCGGTCGATGTGATGAGCGAGGTGCTCGAAGAAAAAGCCGCACAGGGCGTTCCGGTCATCTTCTCCAGTCACCAACTCGAGCTCGTCCAACGACTCTGTGACCGCGTGGGCATCATCAGCAAGGGCACGATGCGAGCCCTCGGCACCGTCGATGACCTGCGTTCGGCCGGCGACATCCGGCTCGATGTCGTGGCGCCGCAGGCACCACCGGGGTGGGCCGATCAGATCCCCGGCGTGCAGAGCAGCAACCACAACGGCAGCACGACAACTGTCACGATGACGCCCGAGGGCGACGAGCAGGCAGTGCTCACCACCGCGTTGAGCACTGGCCCGGTGACACACTTCGCCGTCTCCAAACCCGACCTGACCGAACTGTTCCGCGAGGTGGTAAAGGCGTGATGACAAAAGACTCTGCAAAAGAAAACAATTCGGCAGCCTCGGACGCACATCGGCTCGGTGCCGGGCGGGCGATCCGACTGGTCGCCGGTCGCGAGATCACCACGCGCGCCGCGACCAAATCGTTTGTCGTCACCAATGTCCTGCTGCTCGTGGTGATCGTGTCCGGCATCATCGTGCTCTCGATCTTCACCGGCGACTCCAAGGCCACGAAAGTGGGTCTGGTCGGGGACGACCCGCAGATCTCGCAGACCATCGTTGCGATCGGGGACGCCTCCGGCGAGAAGATCGAGATCATTCCGATCGGCAACGTCGACGAAGCCCGGCAGCAGGCCGAGGACGGTGACGTCGAGGTCGCCCTGGTCCCCGGATCGGGGAACAACTACGAGGCCATCACCAAAGATGATCTCGACGGCACACTCGAAGGCGTCTTACGAACTGCCGTCAGCCAGGACGGGCTGACCAAGGCCCTGGCAGAGGAGAATGTCGACCTCTCGCAGATCAGCGCCGACTCATCTCTCACCGTCACCGAGACCAAACCCGCCAAACCGGATGAAGGACAACGCATCGCGGTCGCGCTGACCGGTATGTCGCTGCTGATGTTCGCGGTCCTGCAAGGCGGCGGGATGGTCGCCGGCGGTGTCGTCGAGGAAAAGACCTCACGGGTTGTCGAGATTCTCCTGGCCACGATCAAGCCGCTGCACCTGTTGTGGGGCAAGATCATCGGCATCGGTGCCATGGCGTTCGCCCAGGTGATCGTGCTCGGCGGAAGCGCGTTGATCACCGCGCTGGCAACGGGGTTGCTCGACGTTCCCGCAGCTGCCGGGTCCATGTTCGTTGCGGTGCTGGTCTGGTTCGTCCTCGGGTTCCTGTTCTTCGCCACGCTCTACGCCGCCACCGGCGCGGTGGTCTCGCGGCAGGAAGAACTCGGATCGAGTTCGGCACCGTTGACGATTCTCGCGATGGCCGTCGTTTATGCGGCGGCCTTCGGCATCAGTGCCCTCGACAGCACACTCATGCAGGTCCTGGCCTGGATTCCGCCGTTCTCGGCGTCCATCATGCCGATCCGCATTGCCACCGGCGATGCGTCGATGTTCCAGATCATCGGCACCGTGGTGTTGATGATCATCGCCTGCGCGGTGGCCGCCTGGTTCGCGGCGCGCATCTATCAGCGCAACGTCTTGCGCACCGGGGCGCGCGTGAAGTGGATCGAAGCAATCAAAGGCTGATCCCGACCCGAAAGCGGTGGAGTTCTGGTGTGCCTCACCCGGGCGAAAGATCGCCAGAATCCACCACTTTCGAGGGCCGGCGGATGAAGTAGTCGCCCTCGTCCGGAGCGGTGAGCATCCGGGTCAACGTGGCGCGGTCGAAGGGCCACAGATCGATGGCCCCGTTGTCCGTGAAATACCAGGAATTGCATCCGGTGTTCCAGACCGTGGGGCCCATCGCGTCCGCGACTTCCCGGTTGAATCGATCGGTGGCCGACTCGGTGACCTCCACCGCCGTGATTTCGTTGTCCCTGAACCGCTCCAGCCATCGAGTGATGTAACGAGCGGTGAGTTCGGCCGTGTACTGCAGGGATATCGAGCCCGTGGGTGAGTTGGGGCCGAGCACGGTGAACAGGTTGGGGAACCCCGGTATGGCGGTCATCCGGTACGCACGCGGGCCGTCGGCCCACGCTTCGTCCAAGGTGATGCCATCGCGACCCTCGATGCGCATGGGCCGCATATAGTTGTGTGCCTTGAATCCCGTGGCGAGAACGATCACGTCCACATCGTGGTGTGTCCCGGATTCCATGAGGATTCCGTCCGGGGTGATCTCTGCGATGGCATCGGAGGCCAATTCCGTGTTGGCGGCAGTGATCGCCTTGTAGTAGCTGCCCGACAGGACCTGCCGTTTGCAGAGTGGCTGATGATCCGGGGTCAGGTCCTCGCGTAACGAACGGTTGCGTACCTGCGCTCGCAGCGACCACCGAGCATAAACCTGTACCAATCGCCGTCGCCACGACGGTTTGGTGACGACATCGGCCAGAATCCCTGAAGCCCAGAGCAAATGACGATGCACGGAATCGTGGAATCCGGGGTATTTCGCCAAGACTGTCGCCAACACCGCCGGCTGCGGTAATCGCATCGGCGCCCACATGATCCACTGGGGTGAGCGGACGAAGTGGATCAGCCGGGCGGCAGAAGGCTGCAGGGCGGACACGACCTGCACACCGGTGGATCCGGTGCCGATCACCGCAATCGACCTGCCTGCGGTGACGAGGTCGTCATCCCAGCGGGCAGTGTGCACGGTGGTACCCGAAAAGGACTGCAGTCCGGGAATATCCGGAATCGCAGGATGGTGCAGGACCCCGGTGGCACAGATGACGAAGTCGGCGACCTCAGTCGAACCATCGTCGGTCGTGACATGCCACCGGCCGCCGGACGCGTCGTAGCGGGCCTCGACCACCTCGGTATTTAAGCGCAGGTACTCGTCCAGCCCGAAACGGTCGACGACGTCGCGGTGATAGCGCTGGATCTCGTCCCCATCGGCCCAGATCTGCGACCAGTCCGGATTGGGAGCGAACGAGAACTGGTAGATCTGCGACGGCACGTCGCAGGTCAGCCCCGGGTAGCGATTCCAATGCCAGACACCACCGACGTCAGTGCCCTTCTCCAGAATCGTGAAATTGCGGAACCCGGCCTTCTGCAGGGTGTAGGCGGTCGCGATCCCGGCGACCCCGGCACCGATGATCACCACGCGGGGGTCTGCCTTCGGGGCCGTCATCGCGGCATCGGATGCGGCCTGCCGGGGCCCGGCGCGGTCGGCACTGACGCCAGGTCCGCACTTGCCTGTAGTCCGTCAAACACTTCGCACAGTCCTCTCCCCTGACAACCCCGAACTCGCCGCGATGGTCCTCACCCCGAGTAACCCCGGTCTGTCGATGATGACATTGCCGTCGTGCGGCGGCTGCTGTAGGTACGTGCGCAGTAACGCCGACGTAATCCAGAAGAAACCAGAGCGGCCTAACGTCCCCGAATATGAGCCCTGCCGACTCCACGGGAGCAACACAGACGGACGTACAACCGTCCGTCGCCGCCACGAAAAGCCGCCCTTTGGGGACCGGAATCGACATATCCGGGCTCACCAAAGAGTTCAAGTCCAGCGGCCTACGTGGCGGATCATCAGTGACCGCGCTGCACGATGTGGACCTGCAGACCTCCGAGGGTGCGTTCCTGTCCTTGCTGGGTCCGTCCGGGTGTGGAAAGTCAACGGTGCTGCGGATCCTCGCCGGACTCGAAGATGCCACCGCCGGCACCGCGCTGATGAACGGCCTGTCCCCCAAAGAGCTCCAATCCCAGCACGAACTCGGTATCGCCTTTCAGGACTCCGCGCTCCTGCCGTGGCGCAGCGTGGAAGCGAACATCAAGCTTCCCCTGCAGGTCGCCGGGATGCCGGTCGACAAGGAGGCCATCAGTGACCTGATCGAACTGGTCGGACTCAAGGGCTTCGAGAAGGCAAAACCGGCGACGCTGTCCGGCGGTATGCGTCAGCGGGTGTCGATCGCGCGCGCCCTGGTCGTCAAACCGACCGCACTGCTTCTCGACGAACCGTTCGGCGCGCTCGACGACATGACCCGGCAGCGGCTCAACATCGAACTCCTTCGCATCTGGACGGAGAAACCGGCAACCACGCTGATGGTCACCCACGGCATCGGCGAAGCGGTGTTCCTGTCCGACGTCGTGGCCGTGATGAGTCCGCGGCCGGGCACCATCCTCGAGACCGTCACCATCGACCTGCCCCGCCCGCGGGTGCCGGACATGATGCGCACACCCGAGTTCCATGCCCTGCACGACCACCTCAGTGGTCTCCTGTTCGGCAGCAAGGGATCGGCGGGGGTGGCGTGAGCACCCTGACCGCGCAGCAACGTCCGGCTGGGACCCAGTTCGCCGACCGTGCGCAGCTCGCCGGAAAACGGTGGGGTGCCGGGGTGATCGGCATCGTCGCGGTACTGCTCCTCTGGTCGATGGCCGGGCACTTCGAGTGGTTCAAGGGCACCATCCCCACACCGTGGGCCGTGATCGAGACCATCAACGACAAGGGCCTGGACTACTACGTCAACAACTTCGGCCCGACCGTCGAACTGTCCCTGCGCGGCTTCATGTGGGGCAATGTGCTGGCGATCGGACTGGCCCTGCTGGTCGTGATCATCCCGCTGATCGAAGGCGTCGCAACCCAATTGGCCATCATCAGCTACTGCACACCGATCATCGCGGTGGCACCCATCGTCCAGGTCGCGTTTGCCGAGGTCCAGACGATGATCGTCTTCCTGGCCGCCATCTCGGTCTTCTTCACGACCATGATCGGCACACTGTCCGGACTTCGATCACCGCATCAGGCCAGCCTCGACCTGGTGAAGGTGTACGGCGGGGGCACAATCGCCCAGCTGGTCCGGGTCCGGATCGTCTCCGCGCTTCCCTCGACCTTCGCCGCATTGAAGATCGCGGCCCCCGCCGCCGTCCTCGGTGCGGTACTCGGGGAGTTCCTGGCAATGCCCGAAAAGGGCGCCGGCCCAGCGCTGATCATCTCCCAACAGGCCGGTGACATCCCGGCCGTGTGGGCGATCGCCCTGCTCACCGGCGCAGTGGCCGGCATCGGCTATGGGATCGTTGCCGTCATCTCCGTCTACGTCACCCGCTACAGCACCGGAATGGCAGGGACCAAATGACCGCCACCACCACCGCTCCCCCGTCGGCACCGGTCCCCGCCGACGCTGCGGACCGGGCGAACTCGGGCAACGCCAAGGCGATCACCTGGGAGATCGCCAAGTTCGTCGGCTCCCTGGTCATCTCGTTCATCCTGATCCTGGTGATCTGGTGGCTGTTCCTGCTGGCCTTCCCCGACATCGGGCCGATCATCGGCAAGACCCCGGTCGACGTCTTCCACTATCTGTTCACCGAACCGACCTCGGCGACCGACCGGGCCGAGATCATGGACAACCTCCAGATCACGTTGAAGGACGCCGGAATCGGCTTCGTCTGCGGTATGAGCGCGGCCATCGTCGCCGCGGCCCTGTTCGTGATGTTCCGTCCGGTGGCCCAGACCTTCATGCCCATCGCAATGCTGTTGCGGTCGGTGCCCCTGGTGGCGATGACCCCGCTGATCACGCTGGTTGTCGGCCGCGGCGTGGCAGTCGTCGCGGTGATGGGCGGCATCGTGGTGTTCTTCCCGGCATTGGTGATGATCATGACCGGCCTGGCCAACGCCCCGCGGCAGATCAACGACGTCATCATCGCCTATGGCGGAACACGTTTGACCGCCATGCGGATGGCATCGCTGCCGTCGGCGGTACCGGCACTGTTCGCCGCCGCGAAGGTCTCGGTGCCGGGCGCCATGATCGGCGCGACCGTCGCCGAATGGCTCGGCACCAACAAGGGCCTCGGCGCGACGCTACAACAGGCACTACCCGCGGCGGCCTACAACGAGTTGTGGGCATCGGTACTGGTCATCACGGTCGCATCGATTGTGTTGTATGCGCTGGTCGGTGTCGCCGAAAAGCTCGTCCTCGCCCAGATGGGCACCAAGACAACCTGAGCGCAGTTCGCGGCAAAGGTCTTTTGTAACAATCCAATTCGCGCCGGAAATACGCCGGAAACCGAACCGCCCTAACGTCAGCGTCGAGCAATCACAACCAAGGAGTCAACACATGGCCTACACGTTCGACCGCCGATCGTTTCTTCGGTACTCCATGATCGCCGGCGGCGCTGTGGGCAGTGCCGGCCTGCTGGCCGCCTGCAGCTCCGGTGGCAGCGACAGCAAGGGAGGCAGCACCACCAACCCGAAGGTCCAGCTGTCCTGGCAGAAGAACATCGAGTTCGCCGGTGAGTACTTCGCGATCGAGAACGGCTACTACGAGGCGGCCGGACTCGGAACACCCGAACTCATCACCGGTGGTGGTCCGGGCACCGGCGTCGAGACGGGCCTGACGGCCAACAAGGTGTGGATCGGTATGTCCGCACCGCAGTTGACCGCACCGGTCATCCTGCAGGGCGCCGCGCTCAAGACCATCGCCGCGACCTTCCAGAAAAACCCCTTCTGCATCGTCTCCAGCGAGAAGTCGCCCATTCTGTCGCCAGAAGATATGAAGGGCAAGAAGATCGGAGTGCAGGCGTCCAACGAGAACGTCTTCAAGGCTCTGCTGACCGCCAACGGGATGACCGACTCCGACGTCCAGAAGATCACCGTCCAGTACGACCCCACACCACTGACCACCGGCGAGGTGGACGGCTGGGTGTCATATGTGACCAACGAACCGATCACCCTGGCCGCGAGTGGATTCCCGAACTCCAACTTCCTGTTCGCCGATTTCAACCTGCCGCTCGTCGCCGAAACGCTTGTGGTGCGCCAGGAAACGATCGACAACGAACGCGACAAGCTCAAGGCCTTCCTCAAGGCAGATATCCAGGGCTGGTACGATGCGGTTGCCGACCCGGCCAAATCCGCCGAGCTGGCGGTGACCAAGTACGGCAAGGACCTCGGACTCGAGGTCGGTGAGCAGACGCTGGAAGCCGAGGCACAGAACTTGCTGATCGTCTCCGACGAGACCAAGGCCAATGGTCTGCTGACCATGTCACCGACGATGATCGACCTCAACCTCGAGGCCCTGTCCAAGGCCGGCTACGAGATCAGCGCCGACCAACTGTTCGACATGTCCCTGATCACCGAGGTCTACGCGGAGAACCCCGGACTGAAGCTGCCCATCTGACGACAACGCTCCACGATATCGCCGGCGCACCGAGACTTTCGGGTGCGCCGGCGATCTCGTGTCCGGTGTAGGCCCGGATTGATACGTTCTGTGGATGCCTATTCGTGAAGAAGTCCAGGGGCGAACGCTGATCGTCCACCTCGAGCGCGAAGAGAAACGCAACGCGATCAATGTCGAGATGGCGTTCGGGATCAGTGCCGCCCTGGACCGTCTCGACGATGACGACGAATTGTGGACCGGGATCATCACCGGCACCCCCAAGGTGTTCTGTGCGGGCACCGACCTACGCGAGGGAGTCGGCGCGCACACCGACCGCGGCGGTGAATACGGCGTGATCAGGCGCAAGCGGGTCAAACCCCTGATCGCGGCCGTCGAGGGTCCCTGCCTGGGTGGCGGATTGGAGATCGCGCTGGCGTGCGATCTCATCGTCGCCGCGACGACCGCGACGATGGCCCTCCCGGAAAGCCGCCGTGGTCTGGTGGCGACGTCGGGCGCCCTGTTCCGGGTCACCCGCTCGCTTCCGCTGAACATCGCCAAACAGTTGCTGATCACCGGCACCGGATTGACTGCGCAACGAGCCTTCGACCTGGGTCTGGTCAACGTCGTCAGTGAGCCCGGACAGGCGCTGACCGATGCGCTGACGCTGGCCGACGACATCAATGCGTCCGGGCCGGTCGCGGTGCGGGCGACGCTGGCGGCACTGGCCGAACAGACCGCGGAGGCCGATGTCGCGGGATGGCAGGCCACCGAGCGAGCCAAAGAAACCATCATCGCGTCCGACGACATGCGCGAAGGCGTCGAAGCCTTCTTCAGCCGACGTCCGCCGGAGTGGAAAGCCCGCTAGCCCCCTCCGCCGACCGTGCCGAAATCACCGTCGAGCGTGCCCTTATCGCCGCCGAACGTGCCAAAGCTGCACGAAGACAAGCCGTTTAGGCACGCTCGACGGTCGGTTGGGCACGCTCGACGGTCAGGGGAGGTTCTTGTAGCGGTCGAGGGCCACTTGGCGTTGGATCTTGTGGTCGACGATCGGCTCGGGATAGTCGTCGGGCCGTAGTGCGCCGGGCTCGTGCACTGCAGCCCCACTGATCCCCCGGAGTTCCGGGATCCAGCGCCGCACGTAATCCCCCGACGGGTCGAACTTCTTGCCCTGGGTGGTCGGGTTGAACACGCGGAAGTACGGGGCAGCGTCGGTGCCGCATCCCGCGACCCATTGCCAACCATGCTGGTTGCTGGCCATATCGCCGTCGACGAGCTGGTCGAGGAACCACGCCGCACCGCGTTGCCAGGGCAGGTGGAGGTCCTTGACCAGGAATGATCCGACGATCATCCGGACCCGGTTGTGCATGAATCCACTCCCCAGCAGCTGCCGCATTCCGGCATCGACGATCGGGAATCCGGTTTTGCCCTCACGCCAGGCGGCGAAGTCCGCATCGGCATCGGGGCCCGAATCATGCTCCATCGCATCGAACTTCTTGTTCAGATTCCACCAGCTGCTGTCGGGACGCTGATGCAGGACGTCGGCGTAGAAGTCGCGAAAGGCCAGTTCACGGATGTATGCCGCACGGCCGTCGCCATCGCCTGCCTCGAGATCGGCGAGCAGCGCGCGTGGATGGATGTTGCCGAACTTCAGGTACGCCGACATCCGGCTGGTCGATGCCAGGTCGGGGCGGTCGCGGTGCGTGCTGTAGTTGTCGATGTCGTCGGCCAGGAACTCCGCAAAGCGCTCGTATGCGGCACGTTCACCGGCGGGAAAGTCCAACTCGGCCTTGGCATTCGGTATCGTGATGCGGCGAACTCCGGACACGTCGTCCGGGTTGATCCACGTTGCCATACCGACGCCGGTATCGGCGGGCGCGCGCCAGCCGTGCTCGCGCCAGCGTCGAAAATAGGGCGTGAACACCCGGTAGGGTTCGCCGTCATCCTTCAGGACTCGTCCCGGAGCGACCGCGTACGGCGACCCCTCTGGACGCAAGGGTATGTCGCCCAGCGCTTTCCGGACCTTCTCGTCCCGCCGGATGCCGTACGGCGCGTAGTCGGCACTGACATGCACGGCCTGCGCGTCGACCGACCGGGCTATCGTGGGGACCAGCTTCTCCGGGTCACCACGGACGAGCAGCAGCGAACCGTCCAACTGTTCGTCGATGTCACGGAGCGAATCGTAGAGAAACGACAGGCGGCGATCACCAGAGGACGACTCGAGCGTCGGGTCGAGTACAAAACAGGCAACCACGTCGCGCCCCTGCGCGGCCAACAACGGTGGTAGGTCACTCAACCGCAGGTCCCGACGCAGCCACAGCACAATCGGTTGCTCGCTCATCACCCCATAGTGCCCACTGCGACGGCACAATGCTGCCACCGGGGCTCCCGGCCATGCACTATGGGCACGCTCGACGGCGATTTCGGCACGCTCGACGGGGGTGGCCGGCGGGTGGTTGTTCAGTCGGCGGGTGCGATCCGGAAGAGATGCCACAGCCACGGACCGAGCTCCACAAACAGCCCATCACACAGGTCATCACCACTGCGCAGATACTCGGTATCCCGCGTGGTCTCCACCAACCGGAACATGCTGCCGTGCAGATCATCCCAGTTGGTCACCACCTTCCCGACGCAGGGCCGGTCGCCGATGTTGACCACCACCAGCCAGCGACTCTCACCGCTGCGGGTCCACGCCAGCAGATCCCCGAAGGAATCATTGCCCTCCCAGCCGGTGACGGCACACGGTGTCAGGTCACCGGTGCGCCACACGGGATCTCGGAGCGTCCGCAGCAGGGCGTGATAGAACGCAGTCAGTTCCTCATCGGGCTCCTCGACCGGACCTCGACCGAGTTGCACCGGCAGCCGTGTGGCCGCACCGGAGAGTTGTCCGTCGTAGATCAGCTTGGCTCCGAGTGCAGTGAAAGTTGCCACTGCCGCGGCCTTTTCGTCGTTCACACCGAAGGTTGCCGCTGCCCGTGGTTCGTCATGGTTCTCGAGGAATCTGAGCAATCCACGCTGGTGGTCCGGATCGGAGAGCAAATTCTGCCGGATAACGTCGGCGCCTTCACGGCCGGCGAACGCGTCGTAGAGACGCTTGTCGTAGCAGTAGTCGAACCCCTGCTCCCGGAGGCGTGATTCAAGGTCCCAGTAGGCCTCCGCGATGAAGGTGAAGTCCGGATGCACCCGGCGTACCGCGGCGATGATCGTCGTCCAGTATTCGTCGGCAGGTGGCTGTCCCGCACGCACACCCCAGGTCCGGGTCACCACATCGTGAAGTGGCAGCATCGCCATATCGCAGCGGACCCCATCGCACTGCTCGGCGATCGACATCAGGGTGGAGATGCTCTGAGTGCGCAGCTCCGGAGAAAAGGTGTTGAGCTGCAACACATCACGCCAGGCCGGAAAGTATGGGTCCCGGCCGTTGGCAAAAACCGTTCCACCGACCTTCACAAACGACTCGGGATCATCGCGCAGTTCCTCCTCGGTACCACTGATGAAGTAGTCGGGATCGCTGCGGACCCACGGATGATCGGTGGCGACATGATTCGGGACGAAATCCAGGATCAGGGACAGACCCCGCTGCGCCAACGCGCGACGGGCGACCGCCAGACCCGCCGGCCCACCCAGCCGATCATCAACTCGATAATCGCGGATGCAGTATGCCGATCCGACGACGTCATCGTCGGTGAAACCCGGGAGGACCTGCTCGAAGGAACGCACCAGCGGCCCATCGGCCAGCGCGATGGTTCGCCCGGCCGGGCTCCGCTGCCACACCCCCATCAGCCATACCGCATCGAAGCCAAGATCTGCGATCGCGTCCCAGGCATCGTCGGGTACACCGGCCAGGTCGGTGCCCAGACCCTGCAGCCACGGCCACGTGTTGATCTCATAGATGAACGGCTGCCAGATCATGGTGCCAACCCGTCTCCGGCGGGAACCGGTGCCCGCGTTCCCGGCCGGGGCCCCAGCGGTAGCTGCTGCAGACAACAACAGAAAACCCTGCACGTGGACCGTGCAGGGTTTTCAGAAGAACAGGTGGGTAAGGGTTTAGCCAACACCCAGCAAGTCGATCACGAAAATCAAGGTCTTGCCCGACAACCGGTGTCCGGCGCCCTCGGGGCCGTACGCCAGCAACGGCGGGACGATGAGCTGACGGCGTCCGCCGACCTTCATGCCCGGGATGCCCTCTTGCCAGCCCGGGATCAACCGGTCGAGCGGGAAGTTCGCGGACTGACCGCGGTTCCAGGATGAGTCGAACTCTTCGCCGGTCTCGTACTCGACACCGACATAGTGCACGTCGACGACGCCACCGGCGACGGCCTCGGGGCCCTCTCCGATCACCAGGTCGGTGGTCACCAGTTCAGTGGGTGCGGGGCCTTCCGGCATTTCAATCTCAGGTTTACTCATAGGTCAGCGCTGATCCATCCGCAGGTAGTCACGTTCGGTGTATCCGGTGTAGATCTGCCGCGGGCGGCCGATCTTTCCGGTCGGGTCGGCGTTCATCTCACGCCAGTGTGCGATCCATCCGGGCAAGCGGCCCAAAGCGAACAAAACGGTGAACATCCGGGTCGGGAACCCCATCGCACGGTAAATCAAGCCCGTGTAGAAGTCCACGTTCGGGTACAGCTTGCGGGAGATGAAGTAGTCGTCCGAGAGGGCGACCTCTTCGAGACCCTTCGCGATGTCCAGCAGGTCGTCGTTGACGCCGAGGAGTTCGAGGATCTGATCCGCGGTCTCCTTCACGATCGCCGCACGCGGGTCGTAGTTCTTGTAGACGCGGTGCCCGAAGCCCATGAGCTTGACGCCGTCTTCTTTGTTCTTGACCTTGTTCATGAAGGCCTTGGTGTCGCCACCGGACGCCTTGATCTCGTCCAGCATCTCCAGAACAGCCTGGTTGGCGCCACCGTGGAGCGGGCCCCACAGCGCGTTGATGCCGCCGGAGATCGACGTGAACAGGTTGGCCTGCGAGGAACCGACCAGACGCACGGTCGAGGTCGAGCAGTTCTGCTCGTGATCGGCATGCAGGATGAACAGCATGTCGAGGGCCTTGACGATGTCCGGGTTGACCACGTAGGGCTCGGCAGGCAGGCCGAAGGTCATCCGCAGGAAGTTCTCGACCAGGCTCAGCGAGTTGTCCGGGTACAGGAACGGCTGGCCGACCGACTTCTTGTAGGCGTAGGCCGCGATGGTCGGCAGCTTCGCCAGCAGCCGAACGGTCGAGAGTTCGACCTGCTCGGGATCCTTGGGATCCAGCGAATCCTGGTAGTAGGCGCTCAGCGCGTTGACGGCGCTCGACAGGACGGGCATCGGGTGCGCGTTGCGCGGGAAACCGTCGAAGAAGCGCTTGAGGTCTTCGTGCAGCAGCGTGTGCCGGCTGATCTTGTTGGTGAAGCCCTCGAGCTCGGTCGGCGTCGGGAGCTCACCGTTGATCAGCAGGTAGCTGACCTCCAGGAAGCTCGAACCCTTTGCGAGCTGCTCGATCGGATATCCGCGGTAACGCAGGATTCCGGCGTCGCCATCGATGTAGGTGATCGCGGATTTTGTCGAAGCTGTGTTGACAAACCCGCCGTCGAAGGTGGTCAGCCCGGTGTCGGAGAGGAACTTGCCCAACCCGACCCCGTCACTGCCTTCGGTGGCCTTGACGATAGGAAGCTTGATCTCGCCGCCCGGATAGCTGAACGTGGCGTTTGCCTCCGCTGCGGCTCCATTGGCGGACACTGTTTCGGCGGACACTGGGTCTTCCCCTTTTCGACGGGCTGACCGGTCTTGTGGACCGGATACAGATGTTTTGAATCCAGAGTCGTCGAACCGGTCGGACCGGCCGCGCAACCCGTTAATAACTTAGTCGGTTTACAGCTCGCCCGCCCATGGAGGGTCCGCCCCAGACCGTGAGATGGTCACCGAGGCAGCCTTCGCGGCAAACTCCAGCGCCTCTGACCAGTCATTACGGCTCATCGTACGCATCACCACCGGGTCGAGCATGCGCCGCACCCCCAGACGGTGGAGCACCGCACCGCAAATCGTGTCGCCCGCTCCGATCGTGTCGACGACGGTGACCGGCGGGGCCTCGACCTCTACGGTGAAATCGGCTGTCATGGCGGTCAGACCATCGGGTCCCCGGGTGATCAGCACCGCGCCCACTCCGGCCTGCAGCCACTGGGCCGGTCCGGACCCGGCCGGCCCCTGCGCCAACCAGGCCGCATCGTCGTCGGAGACCTTCACGATGTCGAGGTGCGGCAGCCAGCCGGAGAATCGGCGCCGATACCCGTCCGGGTCGCCGATGACGCCGGTCCGGATGTTGGGGTCGAGAAGCGTCAGTCGGCCTTCTGCATGGCTGCGACGCAGCAGGTCTTCGTACACGCTCGCACCCGGCTCGAGCACCATCGACAGGGTCCCGAAGGCCAGGGCGCCGACGGTTCCGGGTAGTGGTCCCGGATCGCTCACCAGCCGATCGGCGGTGCCCTCGAGGTAAAAGGAATACTGCGCCGACCCGTCGGCGCCGATGCTCGCCAGCGCCAACGTTGTCGGTTCGGGCCCCCGTTGCAGCAGTGACAGACTCACCCCGGCGGCGCGCAAGGCCTCCGTCAGGGCCTGCCCGTACCCATCGGTGGACAGCCGGGAACACAGCGACACCGCCGACCCCAGACGCCCGAGGGTGATGGCCACGTTGAACGGACCGCCGCCGAGCGCCGGGACCAGTGGATCGAGCGAACCGCTTCCCGCCGGGACGAGATCGACCAGTCCCTCACCGCATACGACGATCTCTCTCACGCCTGCTCCACTCCTTGATTCCTCAGTCCCCAACTGCCGAACCACAGCTGCCCGGGCTCCAGCACGATCAGGTCCGTACCCGAGGCCAGCGCATTGGGCGGGGCCGTCATCGGTTCGATCGCGACGGCGCGCCCGCGTCCGGGATAGGCCTGATCGTTTCTGGGATCGGCGGTGAACGCCTGGACCCATCCGAAATTGAGGTCCGTCCACAGCTCGGTGGTGCCGGTCGGACCGATCAGCCGGTGGGTGATGATGCCGTCGTCGGCGACCATTGCGGTGAACGGGGTATCCAGCAGCCGTCCGGCCAGCGATCTCGGGGTCCGGTAGTCGTGGTCGGTACCGGCGACATCGACCGGATCTCCGCTCGGTAGTTGTCGCGTGGGGTCGAGCGGCTGGTATTGCTGCGCGGCCAGTTGCAGTGAACAGTCATCGGCGGGGTCATCGCCCACTCGGACAAAGGTGTGCTGTCCCAACGCATATGGAGCCGATTGCGTCCCGCTGTTGGTGGCGGTGTGCGTGACGACCAATCCGTCGGCGCCGACCACGTATTCGACGGTCAGATGGAGATCGAACGGCCATCCCGGATGTTGTCCCACCGCAACACCCAGCTTCACCGACGACGCGGTCTGATCAAGGATGTTCCAGTCGACCATGCGGACGAAACCGTGGTTTGCGTTGTTGCGGTCCGCTTCCGTGATCGGCAGATGGTAGGTGACCCCGTCGAACGTGTACGTGCCGTCGCCGGTCCGATTGGGCCACGGCGACAGGACCAGACCAGCGGACATCGGCGGTTTGACCCCCGGTTCGATCTCCCACGTCTCGGTCAGGAGCCGATCGCCCCACCGCACGGCCCGCAGTCCGGCGCCCGCCGTGGCGATCTCGGCGCTGTACCCGCCCGACTCGATGCTGTATCCACCCACGATCAGAAGTCTGCCATCACCGTCGTGTTTCTTTGCCGTGTCACCAAATCGTCCGCCAGATACTCGGCCATGCTGCCTGGTAACGTCTCGCGAATCCATTGAACACTGGGGGGCAACGGTGGGTAACAATCACGAACTCGAAGCAGACGAACACGCCATGTCTCGTCATTCCGTTGGACTTCGCAACGAAGGTGAGTTCGGTGGTCTCGAGTTTCAGCGACACCGAACCGAGATCGGCACGTTGGCCGATGCATGGCCCAGCGGCTCCAACAGCGCGATCAGAACGCTGAGTACCAACTGGGAGTCAGCTATGGCATCGATCACTCAAACCCTCTTGGATCTTGGCGCTTCGGTTGAGCAGGCCCGAGCGGTGTTCAGTTCGGTGGATGAACAGAATGCTGATGGTCTCGGCCCGAAGCATCAACCGTGACAATCACTCTGACCGAGGTCGACCGATGGAACCCGCAGACACTGGACGAGGTGTTTGATCGCTGTCAGCGAATAAACAACGAGTGCATCAGGCTCGACGACAAGCTGCACGAGTTGTCCAAACTCGAGGGCTGGGGTGGCGAGTCAGCGACCGCAGCGAGCAGCGCAATCGGCAAGGTGCGCATCGATGTCGGCGACCTGATGGTCCAGTCGACCCACATCCGCCGGGCAGTAGACAGCGCCCAGTCAGAAGTAGAGGCCGTCAAACGCCGACTCGAAGACGCACGGAAGACGGCAAGCACAAACACTCTGCTGATTTCTACAGACGGAAAGGTGACAGAAGACGTCAACAAACGCCCGTCCATGACGGGATGGACGGTCCGAATGATCGAACACTTCGCAGATGTAAAGGCGCAGAAGATCGTCGAACTCCAGGCTGAAATCGATTCGATTCTGACCGCAGCTGCTGACGCAGACGCAGATCTGGCTGCAGCAATCCTCGGTGCCACCGGCCAAATCAACACTTCCGAGATGAATCGCAGCCAAACGGCCCGAGATGCATTTCGACGGACGTTCAACAGGGACCCAGTATCTGAAGCGGACTGGAAAACAGCTTCAATGTTGAACAGAACATCGTACGATCCAAAGTACAAGGCCGTCCCGGCGGAGATAGTGGTCTCTAGAATAGAGCCTGTACCAGGTCAGGGAATTGTTCGCCTCGGACTGTTCATCCCCAGCGAAACAGTCTTCAACTTCCCATCTGACGATCTTGGAGACAATCGACGGTTCGACCAAAACTTCGGGCCAGAAGATACTCGCGCGACCGTGTACGTCGACTACGAGAACGGAGTAGTCATCACACGTCAAAACCCGTCAGTCCAAACCGATGGGCAAGTAAAAGTAGATACACCGAGTGCAACGACATGGCAATTGCCCGACGGGACGGTCATGGTGAAATACTCAGCAACGAATGCATTTGCGCCGCCTGGGTCAGGAATAGTTGACCGTGTCGTTCGCGGTTCAGTGATACTGACTCCCAGCTCCGCAGGACCTGAGTTGTACGGCCATATCGGCGACTATCCGTCAGCGGAAGCGTATTCGGAACGATCAGGCGAGCCAACCCGTACACTGCTGCTCGATCAAGCGGACAACACCGGACCGCGCGGGCCAATGCTCGAACTCGGCAGCTACCACTTGGTCGGCGAGAAGCCCGACGGTTTCGATGACCTATTCGAAGACAAAGCCGGACCGGGAAGTCGCGCCGTGACCCCCCACCCCCGCGTTGACGGCACCCCGTCCGGGGCGGCATCTGATCCACCTACAACTGTCGTGGTCAGGGAACGGTGATCAAGCGCGAGCGGACCATCGCTGAACGAGATGGCCAGTTTTGGTTCCTGTCAACCTCCCTGACGATTGTTGTGACAGGGACGGTGATGGGGTCGTGGGAAAAGTGGTCACGCAACCGTACAGATTTCGAGTCGCTGCCAAACCCGCTCATCGCATTCATCCTGTTCATTGTGGCGGACAGTACGGCACTACTGCTTATCCGTCGGCGCCGCATCACGCCGGGACTTGCCGTAGTGCACGGGATTGCAGTTGCAGGTGTCCTTCTCTCAACAGTTCCCGCCATTGATCTGATCGTGGGCGCCGGATGAGTCTGCGACACTTCTTCGGCCCCTGGACCGCGTTCGGACTGATGCTGGGACTCACCATCTGTTTCGCCGGATACTTCGTGTCACCGTTTATCTGGTGTGGCCTGTTCGTAGCGATGATCGGATTGAACTCGAAAAGACCAGTCATCACACAAATCGGCTGCGGCATTCTGGTGTTCCTACTCGTCCCACTGATCGCTCTGCTGATTTACTCGATATGACAACGACGGATCGGCAGAAAGGCCCGGGATGCGTGAACTACCCGCCGGGCGCGATGCCATGTTACTCGACTTCAGCGGTGAGCCGTACCCGTCGATCGCGACACTCAAGGCGCATTCGGTCCTGAAAGCCGCTATGTCCTCAGGGCTGCTGCCCGGCGTCCTCGATGTGATCCCGGCTGCCGAGACCGTCCTGGTGCAGGCCGAGCCCGGAGCAGGCCTGGACGAGCTGTCGGTCCGGCGGGTGCTGCGTCAGATCGACTTCACCGACGGAGCCACCGATTCCTCGGAGGATCTCGAACCGATTTCTATCCCGTTGCACTACAACGGCATCGACCTGGACGCAGCAACCGGGCGGTACGCGTTGTCCACCGCCGGAGCATCCGGCACTGTTGCGCCCGGGCGCGGTGGTCCAGCTGCCCGACATGGACGTGGGCTCATGACCGACCTCGTGGTGATCGCGCCGGGACCACTGACCACGGTCCAGGACCTGGGCCGATCAGGTTACGGGGACGTCGGCGTCCCACTATCTGGTGCTGCCGACCGACGCGCACTGCGGTTGGCAAATCGGTTGGTGGGCAACACCGAACGCGCCGCCGGCCTCGAGGTGACGCTGGGTGGACTGCGGCTCCGCAGCCGCCGCCAACTTCTGATCGCGGTGACCGGGGCACCCTCCGACGCCCGGATCGACGGCGTCGACCGTGGACACCACAACGCGACAGTTCTTCCCGCCGACACCGAACTGTTCGTACCACCACCACACAGTGGCCTACGGACGTATGTGGCGGTCCGAGGTGGCATCGACGTCGAACCGGCGCTGGGGTCGAGGTCGACCGATCTGCTGTCTGGCCTGGGGCCGGCCCCGCTGCGCGCCGGCGATGAGCTCGCCGTCGGAGACCTGGCAGAACCCTGGCCGTCGGCGACCGAAGCACCGTGGGATGTCCTCGATCCACACCGGCCGGTGCCGCTGTACGCGTCGGCGGGCCCGCGGCTGACCCATGTGGACGACCCCGCAGCGCTCTATGCCGGCATCTGGACGGTCAACCCGGCCTCCGATCGGATCGGCGTCCGCCTCGAGGGCGATCAGGAGCTCCGACGCCGCACAGACGCCGGTGAACTGCGACCGGAACCGGTGGCGCTCGGGTCGGTGCAGATACCTCCGAGCGGCCGACCGGTCATCTCCCTGGCCGACCACCCCACCACCGGCAGGCATCCGGTGGTTGCGGTTCTGGTGGCGGAGTCGATCGGCGTCGCGGCCCAGCTCGTGCCGGGCAGGCAGATCCGGTTCGTCGCGGATTAGCCGCCACGGCATCGGATTTCACCCTCCGCTCTCCTCGGGCGCGGGCGGCCCCGCAACCCGATAGCACACGTCACGACCTGGCTCAAAGTCCGGCGCGGGCCTTTCGTTCACGGTGAATCTTTCTCTTTCCCAACCTTGAAGGTCAGGATTACGGTTCCCCCATGCCTTGCACCCCGACAGTGTGGACGGAGAAAGCATGACTGTAGATGCGCCACCCGTCTCGCCGACCAGGAAGGTCGCGACCACGCGCCTCACGCCCGAAAGCGGATCGAAGCGCCGGCGCAAGATCCCCCGCTGGGCGATCAAGACGCTGAGCCCCATCGCCATCGTCGTGTTGTGGCAGATCCTCGGCGACACCGGTGTCCTGGACGAGGACACCCTGGCCACGCCCTGGCAGGTGTTCCAGACCGCGCGCGACATGTGGGAGGACGGCAGCCTGCAGGACGCGGTGAGTACATCCCTGCACCGCGTCATCTTCGGTCTGGCAATCGGTTTGGCGGTCGCGACCGTGCTGGCCACCGTCGCCGGCCTGTTCCGCCTCGGCGAAGACATCATCGATGCACCCATCCAGATGCTCCGAACGGTGCCCGTGATCGGGCTCATTCCCCTGCTGATCGTCTGGTTCGGGATCGGTGAGGAACCGAAGATCCTACTCATCGCATTGGCCGTGACGTTCCCGCTGTACCTGAACATCTATGCCGGCATCCGCGGTGTCGACTCCACCCTGATCGAGGCCGCCCGAACCCTCGGACTGAGCTGGTTCGGACAGGTCCGCAACGTGGTGTTGCCCGCCGCGCTACCCAATGCGCTCGTCGGACTTCGCTATTCACTCGGTTCGGCCTGGCTGGCCCTGGTGTTCGGCGAGACGATCAACGCCACCGCAGGTATCGGCTACGAGATGAACACCGCACGCGAGTTCTTCCGTACCGACGCCATCATCGTCTGCCTGGTGCTCTACGCGATCTTGGGACTCGTGGCCGACCTCATCGTTCGATTCCTCGAAAGGACTCTCCTGTCATGGCGACCGGCGTTCAGCGGAGCGTGACCCCCGCCCGGACCGGTGACCTACCGGTCGCGGTCCGCGGGTTGACCCGAACCTTCGGTGACAAGAACGTCATCGACAACCTCGATCTCGACATCGAGCCCGGTCAGTTCGTCGCACTCCTCGGCACCAGCGGCTGCGGAAAGAGCACGCTGCTACGGATTCTCGCCGGACTCGATCCCGACATCTCCGGGGATGTCACGGTCGCCGCCCAACGCGCGGTCGCGTTCCAGGCACCGCGACTGATGCCATGGAAGAAGGTCTGGCGCAACATCATTCTCGGCCTCAAGAACGCGAACAAGTCGACCGCACTTGCCGCACTCGACGAGGTAGGCCTGAGCCACCGGGCAACCGTCTGGCCGAAAGTCCTCTCCGGCGGAGAAGCCCAGCGAGCGTCGCTCGCCCGGGCGCTGGTCCGGGAACCCGACCTGCTCCTGCTCGACGAACCCTTCTCGGCACTCGACGCCTTGACGCGCCTCAAGATGCAGGACCTCGTCGAAAAGCTCTGGCGCAAACATGAATGCGCCATCCTGCTCGTCACCCACGACGTCGAGGAGGCGCTGATCCTCGCCGACCGGATCCTGGTGATGAAGGACGGCCGGATCGCCCACGACCTGACCATTGGGACCGACCGTCCGCGCGACATCACCGCCCCGGAACTCGCCGCCCTGCGTATCCAGCTGCTCGGCTGGCTGGGCGTGCACACCACACTTTTCGGCACAGGCGAACTCGATGCCGAACCATCCGACACCAACAAACAGGGAGCCAACTCGTGAGCATCGACGCCGACGTCGAGATCATCGGCATGATCGGAACCCAACACGTCTCCGAGATCCACGCGCCGACAACAGGTGTGGTCGATCCGGACTTCGTCGCGCGGTTCGCAAAGGTCCACGAGGAGGCCGGATTCGATCGGGTGCTCATCGGGCACAGTTCGAGCACTCCCGACGGCTTACAGGTGGCCGCATACGCTGCCGCACACACCGAGCGGCTCAAGTTCCTGATCGCACATCGTCCCGGCTTCGTCGCACCCACGGTCGCGGCCCGGGCCCTGGCCACCCTCGACCAGTTCAGTGGCGGCCGCACGTCCGTGCACATCATCTCGGGCGGCAGTGACGCCGACCAGCAGCGCGATGGTGACTTCCTCTCCAAGACGCAGCGTTACGCCCGCAGCGCCGAATTCATCGAGCTGCTCAAACTGGTCTGGACGAGTACCGAGTCGTTCGACTACAGCGGAGATCATTACCAGGTCAACGATGTTCGTTCGGAAGTCTTCCCCGTCCAGCAACCCCGGATCCCGATCTACTTCGGCGGATCGTCGGCCGATGCCTACCGGGTCGGCGGAACCCACGCCGATGTGTTCGCGCTGTGGGGCGAGCCGCTGGCGCAGACCAAGGAGCAGATCGACTCGGTCCGGGAAGCCGCGGCAGCAGCAGGCCGCACCGACGACATCGGGTTCAGCGTCTCATTCCGGCCTATCATCGGACGCACCGAGGAAGAGGCCTGGGAACGCGCGCACCGCATCCTCGAGACCATCAAATCCACGAACGGCCACTCCTTCACCGGCGCCCGCTACGACAAGAACCCCACCACCAACGTCGGCTCGCAGCGCCTCTTGCAGGCCGCCGCCGCCGGCGAACGCCACGATCGCGCCCTGTGGACGGCGACCGCGGCGGCCTCCGGCGCGAAGGGCAACTCCACCGCACTGGTGGGAACGCCCGAAACGGTGGCGGCCGCACTGCTCGACTACGTGGACATCGGTGTGAACGCACTGCTGATCCGCGGCTACGACCCCTATGACGACGTGATCGAGTGGGGCAAAGAACTGATCCCACTGGTACGCCGCGGCGTCGCCGCGCGCAAGGAATCCGCATTGGCAGGAGCACATTGAGCAACAACGACCCCCTCGTCTATGAGCCCACCGCCGCGGTCCGCGGCACCGTCGTGGTGCTGCACGGCCGGGGTGAACATCCCGGCGTGTACGAACGCTTCAGCACGCGTATCGCTTTCGACGGATACCGGGTGGTGGTTCCGCCCGTGACCGACTCACTGGATGTGGCGGCACTGTTCGCCCCGTACACCGAAGGGGGACGAATCCTCGTCGGTCATGACAACGGCGCCGCCCTCGCCTGGAATCTTGCCGACGAACTGGGCGCGGACGCAATCGTGATCAGTGGCGCGAGCCCCGAAGCCCAGTCCGTGCCAACGCTTTCTGAGCACTCCGAAGAACTCGATCTGCGATCGGCCTGCCCCGTGCACCGGGCCCGGCTCGATGCGGACGAGACCTTCGGTTGGGGCCGGCTCAGCGCCGCCCCCGCCGCCTACAACAGCAGCGGGCCATCGGTACCGGTACTGTTCGTCCACGGCGAAAACGACCTCGTCGCAGATGTCGTTCGGGCCGCCTCTCTTGCATCCCAATCGGATACCTACCGCATCTCGGTGTTCGAAGACGGTCGGCACGACGTCCTCAACGACAAGATGCATCGCAGTGTGGCCGCCACGATCATGTTGTTCCTCGAAGACGTCTGCAAGGGCATCCGGACCACCGCCACGGCGACCGTGACCGCGGAGGCGCCGCTGAGGTCGAGACGGACTGCGCCGGTGCATATCTCGGCCCGCCTGAACTACACCCTCAAAGCCCTCGCCACACTGGCCTCCGACGACGGCGGGCCGGTCAAATGTGAAACCCTCGCCCGTACCTGGGATCTGCCGCTGAACTCCTTGGTGAACATCATGGGCCAGTTGCGTCGGGCCGGGATCGTGACCAGCCAGCGCGGCTGTGACGGCGGCTATCAGCTGGCACGGCCGGCGTCCGAGATCTCGGTCGCCGAGGTGGTTCGGGCAATCGAGGGGGCGGTGGTGACCCAAAGCGTCGCCGACACCGGCCAGGCACTCTGGTCGACCCTCGAAGCCCACGTCACCGACCTTCTCCAACAGTGGAACCTGGGCCAACTGCCCGGAGTACAAGCACCAAAGGAAGCAATTCACTCATGAGTACGCACGACGGTTTTCATCCGGATCTCCACACCACGAGCAGTGACTACGGGAAGCAGTCGTTGCGCGCCCGCCTGCACCATGTGAAGGCCTCGGACGTCAACGACAACACGACGCAAACCGAAGGCATGCAACGTTTTGCCGCGATCAGTGGCACCACGGTCGGCTCGGAGAAGATCTGGATGGGCGAAACCCACGTCGCCCCCGACACGGCGTCGGACAACCATCACCACGGTGAATCCGAGACCGCCATCTTCATTCGCAGCGGCAACCCCGAGTTCGTCTTCCACGATGGTGTCGAAGAGGTCCGGATCGCAACCGCCGCAGGCGATTACATCTTTGTTCCGCCCTTCGTCCCCCATCGCGAAGAGAATCCGGACCCGAAGAATCCCGCGGTGGTGGTGATCGCCAGGAGCACTCAAGAGGCGATCGTCGTCAACCTGCCCAGCTTGTACCCACTCGAAGACGAGAAGTGAAGGCAATCGCCACACCATGAAGAACATCAGCAAAAGACTGCGCCTGTCCGTAACCGCCACAACCATCGCCGCCGGGCTGACCCTGTCGATGGTGGCCTGCTCGGATGACGAGTCGACCACCAATTCCGATGGCAGCGTCAACCTCTCCGCGGTCACGCTCAAGGTCGGCGACCAGGCCGGGATCCAACAGGCCATCGTCGAGGCCTCCGGGGCCCTCGACGGAGCCGAATACCAGGTGGAATGGGCGCAATTCCCCGCCGCCGCACCACTACTCGAAGCCGAGAAGGCCGGTGCGATCGACATCGGTTACACCGGCGACGCTCCCCTGATCAACGCGCTCGCAGCCGGCGCCGATATCTCGCTGGTCTCGGTCATGGAGAACGCCGGCGCCAACGGACTGGCGATCATCGTCCCCGAGGATTCGACCATCAAGTCGGTTGCCGACCTGAAGGGCAAGACCGTTTCGCCGACCACCCAGGGCAGCATCGGGCACTACGAACTCCTGTCCGCTCTCAAAGAAGAGGGACTGACCGCCGAAGATGTGACGGTCAGCTTCCTCGAACCGGTCAACGCGGCGGCCGCACTCAAGTCCGGCTCCATCGATGCCTGGGCCACCTGGGATCCGTACACCGCTGCGGTCGAGATCGACGACAATGCCCGGGTCATCCGTGACGCCGAAGGGATCTCGTCCAAACTCGGCCTTCTCAGCGCGAACAACGAGTCGCTCGCCGACCCCGCCACCAAGGCCGCGATGACCGACTTCATCGGTCGCTTCAACACCGCTTTGCAGTGGGCGAACGACAACGAGGACGAGTACGTGCAGATCTACAGCAAGCTGACCAAACGCCCGGAGAACATCGCCGCCCTGGTCGCGAAGCGATCACAGCGCGTGGCCGCCGCACTCGACGCCGAGCAGATCGCGAAGTTGCAGACGGTCGCCGACAACTACCTGCAGTTCGGGGTCCTCAAGAGCCAGGTCGTCATCGCCGACAACGTTCAGGATCTCGCCGTCGCACCCGTCGCCGCCGGCTAGCACTCCAGCACTGGCGAAAAGCTGTCCCCGCACCGGGTATCCGGCGCGGGGACAGTTGCGTTTGCCGGCCCGGGGATCCTGGCCGGCGCGTCGATGGGGCACGTTGACACCCCAATGAGACGGTTCTAGACTTTCGTCTCAAGCGCTGAAGCAAGTCCGTCAGCCGTCGATGAAAGGCCGTCAATGACCGACGTGCACGAGTCCGAGCAGGTTGCCGAGAAGCCCATCGCCGCCACACCCGATGTGTCTGGGCTGGGTCCCGACTCCGTGACCTGGAAATTCTTCGGTGGGTGGCACGGCATGCTCATCGGCCTGTGGTCCGGGTCGATGCAGAACATGCACCCGAAACTCGGTGCCGCGGTGTGGGAGCACTCCGACTTCTTCGGTGAGCGCTGGCAGCGCCTGAACCGATCGCTGTATCCGATCATCGGAGTCGTGTTCGACGGCACCACCGAGACCGGTCGCGAGGTCCGCGACTACCACCGCGAAATCAAGGGCACGATGCCCGACGGCAGCCGGTATCACGCCCTCGACCCCGACGTCTTCTACTGGGCGCATGCCACGTTCTGGTACGGCAACATCCGCTGCGCGGAGGTGTTCGGCCCGCCGATCACCGAGGCCGAGAAACGACAGTTGTTCGAAGAGTCGCGCACCTGGTACGCGATGTACGGGGTGAGCACCCGACCCTGCCCCGACACCTACGAGGAGTTCGGTGAGTACTGGGATCACATGTGCCGCCACGTCCTCGAGGACCATCCGGCGGTGCGCACCGTACTCGACATCTCACAGCTCCCACCGCCACCATGGCTGTCCGCGATGCCACTGCCGATCTGGAAGCTGATGGTCCGGCCGACGGAGAAGTTCTTCATCTGGCTGACCACCGGTCTCTACCACCCGGCGGTGCGCGAGATGATGGGCTTCACCTGGTCAGAAAAGGACGAGAAGCGATTTCGGCTCTTCGGCAAGGGGGTCAACGCATTCATGCACGCCCTGCCGGCGCGCTATCGTCGGCATCCACGTTGTCGCGACGCGTGGGATCGGTTGTCGGGCAGGGTTGCGGTCGACGCCCCACTACTCGAAACACCGGCACGGAACCTTCCACCCGAGGCCGTCCGGGACAAGCCGATGCACTACTGCCCGGTGACCGCCGCCCGGCGGGCGCAACTCCCCTGGCAATCCGACGAAACCGGAGAATGCCCGGTCGCGCATTGAAACCGGTTGGCATCAAAGCCGTTGATGCCAACCAGGTCGGGAATCAGTACCGCTCGGGCTCCGGGCCCAGAACGAAGCTGCGACCAGTGATCTGATCGGGAGTGATCTCGACATACTCGTACTTCAAGGTCGCGATCCACGGCGTCAGCGCCAGCTTGTCGGCTGCAAGGATTTCACTCGTGGCCACCAGGTTCCGGGCGGTTCCCCGGATGATCACACTCCACGCCCAGCCGTCGGCGGGCGAGGACGCGTCGACCTCGAACAGCACCGACGAATTGATGGTCAATTTCAGGAGTTTGCTTCCCGGTGCGGTGCGAAAGAAGATCCGACCTTCGCTCGCAACATAGTTGACGGGAAAGATGTCGATCTCGTCATCGACAGAGACGACAACCCGCCCCAATTCGATCTGTGCCAACTTCTCCCAGCACTCGTCGACGGCCATCTCTTGGACCGGACCACCCAATATCATCGACTAATCTCCTCACCTACCACCCGACCGGTCGGCATCGTGCCAACCGCTTCGATCTCGCCACCGGAGCGATCATCCGCCCGGCCACCGAACGTGGTCACCTCTGTAGCGTCGCATGACGGCGCCCCCACTGCTAGGGGAGAAATGCCCTACCATGGCCCCGAAACAACCTGACCACCTGAAGTCTGGGGAGGGCGCAGAGAGCCACGCACCCCTCCTCACCTGCGGAGGACATATGACAGTCACCACAACGCAAGCGCCCCTGACGCTGCAGAAGGTGCCACTGACCAGTGAGGCGGCGCGAATCGGGGCGACCGCCTGGCAAGCGGTCTGCGGCGGCGCCCGGTTCGCCGCTCGAGCCGTCGGGTCCGAAGATCTGGCCACCGTCGGAGCCGGTGAGACGCGCAACACTTTCGCCGCGCTCGGGCCCACCTACGTCAAGCTCGGGCAGCTGATCGCCTCGAGCCCCGGGGTGTTCCCCCGGGTGTTGTCCGATGAGTTCCGGACATTGCTCGATCGGGTTCCACCGGCAGACCCGGGCCAGGTCCGCCGACTGCTCACCGACCAGCTCGGTCGGGATCCGGACGAGGTGTTCGCCCGGTTCGATCCCGAACCGATCGCCTCGGCGTCGATCTCACAGGTACACAACGCGGTTCTGGCCACCGGCGAGCACGTGGTGGTCAAGATCCAACGGCCCGGGATCAAGGCGCGGCTGGCGGCCGATCTGCAGATCCTGCAACGTGCCGCGGCGATGGTGGAGCTCTCGCCGTACGGCCGGATGCTCAGCGCCAAGGCCGTGATCGAGGACTTCACCGCGAACCTCAACTCCGAACTCGATTTCCGGACCGAGGCCGCCGCGATGGAGGAATGGACCGACGCCATCTCCGGGTCACGTTTCGCCGATCAGGTCAGGGTGCCAAAGGTCTTCTGGGAGCACACCACCGAACGGGTGATAACGCTCGAATACGTCGACGCCATCCGTATCGACAACGCCAAGGCGATCCGTGCAGCCGGCCATGACGGCACCAAGATCGTCAAGACGTTGTTACTCTCCCTACTCGAATCGGCGTTCACCGACGGCATCTTCCACGGCGACCTGCACGCCGGGAACGTACTGGTGGATCACCAAGGTCGAATTGTCTTCCTGGACTGGGGCATCGTCGGACGGTTCGATGACCGGTCCCGGCTGATCGTGCGGGAACTTCTCGGCAACCTGATGCGCAGCAATTATGAGGCGGCCGGACAGGCCCTGGCCGCGCTGGGAACCTTCGGCAAACCGGGTTCGGTGCGAGAGACCGCGAAAGATCTGCGCCGCGTGGCAGCGCCCATCGGTGGCACCAACCTCGGCGACATGTCCTACGCCGACCTGGGCCGTCAGCTCGCCAATCTCGCCAAGACCTACGACGCCCGATTGCCCCGCGAACTGGTCCTCGTCGGCAAGCAACTCCTGTACGTCGAGCGGTACATGAAATTGCTGGCGCCGAGCTGGAAGGCCATGTCCGACCCCCAAGTTGTCGGCTACACCGCCGGGCTCCTCAAAGACTCCGCCCGCACCCGATGATGTGCCCTTCTGGCGAACAAAACCCCAGGTGAGCACCGCCAAAAGTTGCTCCTATGTCAAGCGGCGGCGGTCTGAATGGCTCGTGGTTGGGGCGCAGTGTCGGTGATCAGGCGTTGATAGACGGTGCGGACCAGGCGGCGTCGGAGTGCTCGGAGGGCTGCGGTGGTGGAGTCGCCGGCGGCGCGGCGTTTGCGGTAGTAGGTGTAGCCGTCGCTGTCTTCGAGTCGGGTTTGGGTCAGGGCGATGCGGTGCAGGGCGGTGGTGAGTTGTCGGTTGCCGCAGCGCGGTAGCCGGACGCGGCCGGCGGTGTTGCCGGACCAGACCGGGATGGGGGCGGTGCCGGCGTAGTTGGCGTAGGCGTCGGCCGAGTGGAAGCGGGCGATGCCGGCGGTTTCGCCGACGATTTTGGCTGCGGTGAGTTCCCCGCAGCCGGGTAGCTGTAGTAGCGAGGGAACCAGTTCGCGGACTCGTTTGCCGATCTCGGTGGCCGTGGTGTTGATCCGGGTGGTCAGGGAGATGATCTCGTCGAGTTCTTCGCGGGCGATGTCGGCCAGCAGTCCGGTCTCGGTGGCCAGCTGTGCGGCGAGGATCTGTTGGTGTTTGTGCATGCTCAGCGAGCGTGGTTTGGGGGCGTAGGCGGGGTTGATTTCATGGACTCGCCACAGCAGTCGGTTGATTGTTGAGGTGCGTTGTGCGACAAACACTTCGCGTCGATCGACTAGTAGACGTATCTCGCGGGATCGGGGGTCGGCGCCGGCGGCGGGCAGGTTCGGTTCGCGCAGCACTGCCCGCGCGACGGCCAGAGCGTCGATGGGATCTGATTTGCCGCGGGTACGTGCCGAGGCACGGGTGTGGGCCATCATTTTGGTGGGTACCCGCACGGCGGTCTGGCCGGCGGTGAGTAGGTCGCGTTCGAGGCGGGTCGACATCTGTCGGCAGTCTTCGATGCCCCAGAGCAGGTCGGTACCGAACTGGGTGTGGGCCCATCGCATCGCGGCATGATGGCCGGCGGTGGTGGCCGGGGCGGTGAGTTGGCCTAGCTTTTTGCCGACGGGATCGACGGCAACAAATGTGTGTGAGCTCTTGTGTACATCGACTCCAACTACAACCATGGTGGTTGCCTCCTGATTTCAGAAACAGGGACCAGGGACGGTTGGGCCGGTCGGTGGGCAATCCTCAGTTGGGGGCGTTGCCACGCTCCTATCAAGCCACATCGGCCGGTCCTTCCCACCTGGTGTTGGCATAACTTTTGCAAGACCAGACATGCGCATCAATGCGATGCCGGCAGGCACATCAAGAGCCAAACACCAGGTGACCAGGACCCAACCACCGCTCAGGCGGCAACACAAGAGTCACACTGAGGGCACATCATCGGGG
>NZ_JCANWX010000013.1:0-110546 GCF_059553375.1 Williamsia sp. z71 | reverse complement strand
CCCTCCGTGTCAGCCTCAAGGTGAGTCACCGCACCGAGAGGAAGCCCGATGCTCGCCTTCACCACCGATGAGAAACGAGAGTTCGTCCTCGATTACCTGCAACAGCGCCACGGCAGCAAGACCGCCTGGCTGCAGGACAAACCGTTCAGCCTCCGACAGTTAGCACGCTGGCGCAGCGCCTATCTCCACGGCGACCTTGACCGCGACCTCGTACCTCGCAAGACTCGAGGAATGACCAGCCACCCTGCTCGACTTGAGGATCTGGAAAAACTCCTGACCCAACAACAACGCGAACACGACGCGCAACTGGCCGAACTCCACGAGGAAAACTCCTCCTTACGAGCGGCCAACGACGCGTTGGGAAAAGCTATCGGGCTCATGCACAAGTGGAGCGAGCACACGCCCGACGACACCCCCACTCCACCCGAGCCACCCAGTTCCTGACCTCCGAAAACATGCTGGTCACCCTACTTGCACAGTTACCCGGGATGAGCCAACGCAAAGCCCTTGCCGTACTGAATATTTCACGGTCAACCTGGCAATACCGCCAACGCCCCCGAAACCGGGTGAGCAACCCGATCTCACACCCCCAACGCCACCAACCACACGCACTGAATCTGACCGAGATCACCACGATCGAGGAGCACGTACTACGGGCCTGGACGCGCGGCGACTCCGTCGACCAGGCCTACGCCACCGCCTGGGACCAGGGCATAACAGTCGGCTCACGCCGCACCTGGTGGCGCTACGCCGCAGCCTTGGAACAATCACAGCGACCAGTCAAAACCCACCGCACCAAAACCGGGCCCCGCGAAAAACCTGTACTGCTGGCCACCGGACCGAACCAAATCTGGTCCTGGGATATCACCGACTTCAAAGCCCCTTACCGCGGACAAGCATTCAAGGTGTACTCAATCATCGACATCTTCTCCCGCAAGATCATCGCCAACCGCGTCGAAAACCGTGAACTCGACTACATGGCAGTGGAAATGTTCGAAACCGCATTCACCACAGAAGGAACCAAACCCCAATGGGTACACGCAGATTCAGGATCAGCGATGCGCTCCGATGCCATGAAAACCATGCTCGGCAACAACAAGATCAACGAATCGCACTCACGTCCCAGCGTCTCTAACGACAACCCGTACTCCGAGTCAGAGTTCCGAACCCTCAAACACCGCAAACATTTCCCCGGCATCTTCGAAACCCTCAACGACGCCCGCGACTACGTCACCACCTACACCGACTGGTACAACAACCACCACCGCCACAGCGGCATCAGCCTCTACACACCCAACGACGTCCACGACGGATCCTGGCGAGAAACCCACCGCCGCCGGCAACAAGCACTCGACGCCTACTACACCGAACACCCAGACCGATTCCGCCAACCACCAACCGCCCCACCCGCCCCGAACTGGTCAGGAATCAACTCCACCGGACCCCAACCCGCCACAAAATGACTCCACACAGGTTGACATCTACCGCAGCTCTGCAACTTTGGCACGCTCGGCGGTGATTTCGGCACGGTCGACGGCTGGTTCGGGCACGCCGAAGGCTTCGCGGCGGGTGCGTCCGACACCGAGAGCCGGACCAGTTCTTTGCAGGCGGCCACGTCCAGGGGTGTGTTGGCCGCGACACGTTCGGCGTAGCCGATGGCGGTCTCGAGCACATCGGCCGGTGCCGCAACGGCATTGACCAGGCCGATCTGGTGTGCCCGGTCGGCGGTGAAATAGTCGCCGGTCATCGTCATCTCCAAGGCGATGCCGAGCGGGATGCGGGTTCCGAGGGAGGTCCCGCCGCCGGCGGGGAAGAGGCCGCGTTTGATCTCGGGTAGCCCGAACTTGGCTGCGGTCGACGCGACGATGATGTCGCAGCCGAGGAGCAGTTCGAGTCCGCCGCCGATGGCGGTGCCGTTGGCGGCGCCGATCACCGGCAAGGAAAGGTCGCCGGCGGCGAGCCGGGTGAAGCCTTCGGAGGTGAAGTTGCCACCGTCGGCGAAGTCGCGTAGGTCCATGCCCGCGCAGAACGCGCGGTCGCCGGTCCCGGTCAGGACGATGGCGCGGATCTCCGGGTCGGCCTCGGCTTCGAGTGCGGCGGTGCCGATGCCGCGAAGCAGGCTGCCGGTGAGCGCATTTCGGGCCTCGGGACGGTTCAGATGCAGGACCAGGACAGCCCCGCGCCGCTCTGTGATGAGTTCGTCGGGGGTTGTCCCGGTCCTGGTATTCATGACTTGTAGTCGCTCGATGCTGCGAACTCGGCCGCCGAACGCATCAGCTTCTCGATGACCGGACCGTAGGCCTGCAGCTTGATGTCATCACCGGCGCGCTGGAAGCCCTGCTCGAGGATGATGGCGAGTTTCCATTTGGCGAGCACGAGGTAGTAGTCCAGATCGTCGACCTGACGGCCCGAGACCTTGGAGTAATGGTTGATGATCTCATCGCGCGAGGGCATCCCGGACAGGTCGACGTAGCTGGCGGTGGCGGCGTCGGGTCCGTTGGTGTCCTCGGGCCAACCCTGGACCATCCAGGCCAGATCCAATTTCGGATCACCGACGGTACCCATTTCCCAGTCCACGATCGCCGCGAGCTGCGCCGGGGCGCCCTCTTTGAACATCACATTGGCGAACTGGTAGTCCCCGTGCATGATTCCCGGGATGAAGTCGAGTGGTTTGTGGGCATTGAGCCAGGCGGTGGCCTCGGTCATGCCTTCGAGTTCGCGGGTTTTGATCCGGTCGAAGAAGCGGGTCCACCGGCTCACCTGGCGCTCGTGGAAGCCGTCGGGGCGGCCGAGGTCGCCCAGGCCCTGCGCTTTCCAGTCGACCTTGGACAGCAATGCGATGCCCTCGGCGAGCTGATAGGCCAACCCTTTTCGCAATTCGGGGTCGGAGGTGAAGGGTTCTTTCCACTGCTTGTTGTCCATCGGCGACCAGCCGTCGACATAACCCATCAGATAGAACGAGCGGCCCAGGACCGAGGTGTCGGCGCAGGCGGCGATCGCCTTGGTGTGCGGCACGTCAGTGCCCTCGAGGGCTTCGATGATGCGCCATTCACGCATGATGCCTTCGTCGCGGTTGGCCGGTGCGGCCGGCGGCGGCATCCGGATGACCGAAACATGTTCTCCGCGAGTGAGTTTGTAGATTTCGTTCTGGGTGCCGCCGGAGAGGAACTTGGCCTCGAGCGGTTCGCCCTTGCCGAGCCCGGCCTGGTCCATCCAGTCGGCGAGTTTGATCAGATCCATCAGAGATTCCCCACTTCCAGTTCGAGGTATTCGGCGTACTTGGCTTTGGCGGCAGCTTGTTTGCGCGGGATCCACTCGGTCGGCCACAGGTCTTCGGTGCCCTTGTAGTCGCGCAACACCTGCTTGGCAACAGTCATCTTGTGGACCTCGGTGGGTCCGTCTGCCAGACCCATCACCGCGGCGCCGTGAATCATGGTCATGAACGGCATCTCGTTGGTGACACCGAGGGCGCCGTGTACTTGCATTGCGCGCCAAGCGATATCGTGCAGGACCGTCGGCATCACAACCTTTGCGGTGGCGATGTCCTTGCGGACCTTTTTGTAATCGTTGTACTTGTCGATCTTCCACGCGGTGTTCAACACGAACAGCCGGAACTGGGCAAGCTGCGCATACGAGTCGGCGATATATCCCTGGATGATCTGCTTGTCGGCCAGTAGGCTGCCCGCGGTCTCACGGCTCAGCACCCGCTCGCACATCATGTCGATCGCCTTCTGGGCCAACCCGATCGTGCGCATCGCGTGGTGGATTCGACCACCACCGAGTCGGGTCTGCGCGACCGCGAAGGCCTGGCCTTCGCCGCCGAGCAGGGCGCTGTCGGGAACCCGGACGTCCTTGTAATGGATCAGGGCATGGGTGCCCTCGTTGATCCCTTCGCCGAAAAGGCCGACGTTGCGTTCGATGATCACACCGGGTGTGTCGGTGGGGACCAGGAACATCGACATGCCCTTGTAGGCGCTGACGTCGGGGTTGGTGACAACCATGACGATCAGGAAGGACGCAGTCTTGGCGTTGGACGAGAAGAACTTGTAGCCGTTGATGATCCAGTGATCGCCGTCTCTGACCGCGCTGGTCTTGAACTGTGTCGGATCGGCACCGGCCTGCGGCTCGGTCATCGAGTAACTCGAGAAGCATTCGCCGTCGAGCAATGGCTGCAGGTACTGCTTTTTCTGTTCCGGCGTGCCGTAGTGGGCGATGATCTCGGCGTTGCCCGTGTCGGGAGCCTGGCAGCCGAAGACGATCGGAGCCCACGACGAACGGCCGAGGATCTCGTTGAGCAGGGCCAACTGGAGCTGGCCGTAACCCTGGCCGCCGAGGTCGGGGCCGAGGTGGGTGGCCCACAGGCCCTGGTCGCGAACCCGCTGCTTGAGTGGGTCGATCGCCTTGCGGCGACCCCCGTCCAGCGGGACGAACTGCATATGCGGCCACGCGTGATCGAGTGGTTCGACTTCTTCGCGGACAAATTCATCGGCCCAATCCAGTTTTTCCTGGTACTGCGGGTCGGTCTCAAAATCCCAAGCCATTGGGCCTTCCTTCCTAACTTCCGGAACGCATTTCTATTATTCAGAATGTCATTCTTGCCATATTCGATGGTTGTCTTCGGTTATGAGATCTGGACGTCGGGAAGCGATAGCTCTAGTCCGACAAGGCGAGCGGTGGTGCCACGTCTGTAGTTCGGGCTTCGGCATGCAGGCGGGACCAGCACTGTCTCGTGTCAGGCTTCGTCCCGATCCCGGTCCGGCGTCGAAGCGGTCACCGGCACCTGTGTGACCGCAGGCCATCAAACCGCTCAGAGAGAGAACAACGCCCGGGGTAGTGAACCCCGCGACCAACCGAACGACATCGGCTACCTCGCCGCGCCCAGCAGCAGAAACAGGTTTCGAAATCACAATCTCGAACCGTCGCCGGGCGCGAGTGCGGCTAGCCGCACCGGGTTGAAGTACTCCTTGTGGAGGATGATCGTGTCGCGCGCGAAGCGGAATACCCCGACGTAGGAGTTTCGATACTCTCCGCTGCGTCCCTTCAGCGGACAAACGCTGTGATACTCGGCAATGACCACATCCGAATCGGCGACGTCGTACCACTGGTCAACGGTGAAGGTCATGCTCTCAAACGCCGATGCCACGGTGCCGCGCAACTGATCGAGAATGGCCTGCCCGCCCATCAAGGGTGGTATCTCCTGGCTTGATGGCGAAAACGGCACGACCATGACCGCGTTCTCGGCCAAATACCGACCCGCACCTTCGAAATCCAGCGCGCCGATCCGGTCGAGGTACGCGGTCACGATATCTACCTTTTGTTGAAACGACAGCGACATTCCTACCTCTCTGGTGATCCGGCCTGCGTTCAGCGCACATTCGGCCGTGGGTACAAATATAGCTGACTAGGTAATAGTATATCGGTTAACTCGACGATGAGGCGCTCGTCAGCAAAAAAGGGGGCCTCGTGACACGGATGGAAGCAAGCGCACCCGGCGACACCCGTCCGGTCCCGGCGCCTGACGAAGTCACCCGGTTTTACTGGGACGCCGCTGCCGAGCGCCGACTGGTCCTGCCGCGCGGCCTACACTGCCAAAAGTTGCACTATCCACCCGAAATCTGCTGTGTGCAACGCCCATTCGAGCAGTTCGAAGCCGTCGAGGTCACCGGCAAGGGCTTCATCTACTCCTATGCCGTGGTGGATCGCGCGCTGCACGCGGGATTTCTCGAATCCCTGCCATACGTGGTCGTAGTGGTCGAACTCGATGACCAACCGGAGCTTCGAATCCTGGCAAACCTCGTCGACGTACCGGCTGGATCGAGGCGCTTGGAGGGTGCGGGCGTGGCGAATTCGGAGACTGGGTCGGCGATGGCAGCCGCATCGGGCCCGGTGGTGATTTCCCGCTCAACACCGCCGGCGGGCAGCTCGCCGAGGGCCGGCTGCACGGAATCGGTTTCCTCAATGAGGCGGTTCTTCAGCTGCGTGGCGAATGCGCGGACAGGCAGGTTCCGGACGCGCGGGTCGCGGTTGTGACCAGTGGTTCTGTACCCACAGTGCGGCGCGATAGTATTGACTGCGGTATGACAGATAAATCCGAGACGGCCGACCAACGCCCCACCGCCCCTGGCCTGGTCGGTGGAGACGACGCCGTCTGGCGTGACATGCCACGACGGAACAAGCAGAAGTTGTCTCACCTGTTGGTGTCGGATCTGCGTCGACAGATTCTCAACGGCCAGCTCGCCGCCGATCAGCAACTGCCGCCGGAGGCTGAACTCGCCACGCGACTGCAGGTGTCCCGGGAGACGCTGCGCGAGGCGCTTCGGATCCTGCAGTCCCAACAACTCATCGAGATCAGACGCGGTCGCGGCGGCGGCGCCGTGGTACGTCGGCCCGGGCTCGAGGCCGTCGGACGCTACGTGGCGCTGTTGCTGCAGCTCCGCGACACCACGCTGGCGAACGTTGAGGAGGCGCGTTCGGTCATCGAACCCCCTGCGGCCGAACAGGTTGCGATCCGGGCCGGATACGACGACCTCGACTATCTCGTCTCGTTGCACGATGCCGAACGTGCCGCCGAAGGCGACCCGCTCGCATTCGTCACGGCGATGTCGGCGTTCGACCAGGCCGTGACCGAACTCTCCGGCAACAAGACCATCGCCATCATCGCCGGTGTATTCCGCGACATCTACGCCGGCCAGGTATATTCCTCCATCGGCAGCAACGATCCGGCATCCGCGGAGCGCATTGCCCGGCGCGTGGTCGTCAGCCACAGCGCATTTCTGGATGCCGCACGCCGCAGGGATTCCTCCCTGGCCCAAAAGACTTGGAATGACTACCTTTTCACTACCAATCGATTGATGGTCACTCGAAACGTCAGCCGTCAGCGCATCGATGTCGCGCCGCTGTGGCGTGCGCAGGCCGGCCTGGCCGGATCGGACTCCAAAGTGCGCCGGGGCCTCGACGTCGCCACCGAGATCCGGGCCCGCATCGCCGAGCGCCGGCTCGCCGAGGGTGACCGGTTACCGTCACTGGCCGATCTCGCAGACGAGTTCGCGATCTCCCGACCGACGTTGCGCGAAGCGCTGCGAATCCTGGAGATGGAGTTCTTGCTCGATCTGCGCACCGGCGACCGTGGCGGCGCCACCATCCACACCCCGTCCACCCGGGTCGCCGCGCAGTTGGCGGGCGTGGTGATGGAGGCCCGCGGGACGGCGTTCGCGGATTTCTACCGGGCGCTGCAGATGATCGATCCCACCATCATGGGGCTGGTCGCCTCGCGCATCGGCACCCGGCAACTCGCCGTATTGCACAGCGCCGAGGCCGATTTGGCCGCTTCCATCGAAGACACCGCACAGTTCGTCAAGACGTGGTGGCGTGCAGAGAAGACCGCCTATTCCGCAGTCAAGAACCCCGCGCTCACCGTGATCGCCGAGATCCTGCAATGGGTGCGGGTCGGCGTCGAGCCGGCCGTGATCGCAGACGCTAAAGGGCTTCCATGGGTGCACAAGACGAATGCCCAGGCGCAAACCGTCTTTTCGAAGTTCGTCGCGGCCGCCTCCGCGCACGATTCGGCTCGTGCCGCGGCGGCCTGGGACGAGTCGTTGACCGCCACAGCGGCGTGGGTCGACGAGAAGTCGGAGTTTGGTGAGCGGTTGATGCTCGACCTGATGGGTTGACGTCAGCAGTCTCAAGAATCTTGACAACGCCCGCAGACTGCGGCAGTTGGGAGGAAGCAATGAATATCGACGACCTGATCCTGGTGAGCATGGAGTCCGCTCAGCGATACACGCTGCGCGATACCGAGATCTACCGGGCCCCAGGCGGTTCCGTACCGGACCAACGGTACGCCATCATCTACGAGATGGAAGAAGGCGAAGTCGAGGTCATGACGAAGATCCGGGAAGCTGTCGCCAGCGGTCAGATCCATATGCACGAGAGCCTTGATATGAACAGCTGGAAGTTGGCGTTCTGGACTCCGCGCGGAGCAGAAGGCTAAAGTGAACTGAGTTCGATTGCCATTCAAACCCTTTGTGAGACAAGGCGTTGCGCACTAGATGCGCAACGCCTTGTCTCGATTCCTGCTACTGTCCCGGCCCTGCGGGCCACTTGACCATGCAGCCGAGGTCGATCGGAGTGCTGGTTCCAGTCATGTGCTTTGAGGCGTCCGAGGCAAGGAAGAGCACCAGCTCGGCTACATCCTCGGGTTCCAGCCAGGGCGCCGGCAGCGCGTGATACGCCTCCGACGCGGGTCGGAAGTCTTCCTTGGTGACCGCGCCTTCGAGGTCGGGCCGGAAGACCTGATAGATCCCTTGCGCGTTCATGAGGTGGGTGTTGCAGTTCGTCGGATGGACGATGTTGACGCGAATGCCGCTGGGCGCCAGATGCAAGGCCATTTCATGGGTGTAGCCGACCAACGTCTTCTTCGACCAGCCATAGCCCGCGCCGCCGGGCCCCATGATCATCCGGGGTTCCGCCGACGAGGTGGTATTGGGGATGAGCGCTGCCGTGGACCCGGTGATGATGATCGACGCACGCGGTCCAACCTGCAGGAGATGCGGGACGGCAACCGCCACGGTGTTCATGACACCGATCAGGTCGATATCGACGGCGTCATGGAAATCCATCGGTTGCGGGTCGCCCATTGCCAGCGGGAGAATCCCGGCGTTGGCCACAACGGTGGTCAGCTGACCCAGTTCAGCCACACCCTCGTCCAATGCCGACACGAGTTCGTCGCGGCGGCGCACATCGGCCTTGACTGCCACGCAGCGCCGGCCTTCCTTCTCGACGAGATTCTTGGTTTCGTTGAGATCGTCCCAGTTGGACATCGGGTACGGCGTGGAGTCGATGTTCTCGCAGATATCGACGGCGATGATATCTGCGCCCTCACGAGCCTGCAGTACCGCATGCGCTCGTCCCTGTCCCCGTCCGGCTCCGGTGATGAATGAGACTTTGCCCGCCATCCGTCCTGACATGATTCCTCCTTGTTGGTTGTGTACCTTGGTGGTCTTTACAGCTTCAGAGCGTGCGGAAGAGTCCGCCGTCGGCGAGGATCTGGGCGCCGTTGATGTAGCTGGCCGCATCACTGGCCAGGAATACACAAAGAGCCCGAAGATCCTCGGGTTGCCCAATGCGCTTCATCGGATTCATGGATGCGGCCTGGGCTGGGCTTCTGAGCCCCACGCCTGGGACATGCCGGTGTCGAAAGCGCCCGGCATCACCAGATTGGCCCGCACCTTGGGCACCCAGGTTCCGGCGAGAGCCAGAGTGAGCGCGTTGAGTGCGGCCTTCGCCATCGCATATGGCAGATCGGTGTGACTGGGGCGCAGTGAACCGGCGCTCGTGACATTGATGATCGATCCGCCGTCGCCCTCGGCCATCCTCGTCCCGAACAACGCGGACAACCGAAACGGACCTCGGGCGTTAACGGCGTGAACCTTGTCATAAAGCTCCGCAGTCACGGATTTCATACCGTCGTCCACTGGCGATGTCCCGGCGTTGTTCACCAGGACGTCGCAGCGCCCGAAGTTTTCGTACACGGTGTCCAGAAGCAGTTCTGCGTCGTCCCAGCGGCCGACGTGGCACGCAACCGGCAACGCGCGTCGACCGGTGGCGGCCTCGATTTCGGAGGCCGCAGTCTGGCAGGCGTCCAGCTTTCTGCTGACGATGACGACATCGGCCCCTGCCAAGGCGAAGCTCGCCACCGCACGTCCGATGCCGCGGCTGGCGCCGGTTACGACCGCGACCTTGCCGGTCAGGTCCATCAACTCCGCCAGCGCCTTCACTGAGGACCTCGGGACGAATCGATCGAGTTGATGCCGTCGATTGCCATCACAGTTTCTCCACTTCATGCCGGGCGTCTGGCCTGGGAGTCAGCCCCCGGACCATCGGCCGCTAATCGACGTCGCGATCAGACTATCAGCATACTGAGTCAACTATTTAAATACTGGTGTGGCAGCTGCAGCCTTGACTCGGGTTCGGGACCGGCACTGACGACCGGCTCAGCAACCCAGCAGTTCCCTCAGCCAACGCGCTCGTCGGTGGCGTGCTGATGGTCGATCCAAAATCGACGCGTCGACCAGGATCATGCGTCGGATGACCTCCGGCGAGGTGCGGATGGTGCAGCTCGATCCGTCCCACCCCGAGCTGCGAGCTGGCCGGGGGGATCCGAACCAGGCAACGAGATCAATCCCGCCGCGATCGACGCCATGAACGAGCGCGGCATCGACATCGCGGGGAATTCCCGAAACCGTGGACCGACGAGATCATCCGGGCCGCTGACGTGGTCATCACCATGGGCTGCGGCGACGCGTGCCCGGTGTTTCCGGCGTCAGTTACCGCGACTGGGCACTGGCCGACCCGGCCGGTAAAGGTGTTGATGCGGTCAGCCTCGGCCGTGCTCGGTGCGGCGCCTGCCTGCGTGGAACGGACACCCGCAGCACCGCGGACTGCTCGTCATCTTGAGCATCATTGTCCGACAGCAGCTTCGGGCTCGTCCCGAACGCGTCTGAGTCGGAAAGCGCGGTGTACACCTCCCGCTTTTCGTTGCCATGGGCAGTCACCCACACCTTGTCCTGGGGCCACAATTCCATAAAGGATCACACCGGTCGCCGCGAGCGGCGCTCTGACTGTCTCCCGGAGCGCGGCGAGCTCGCAGCTCGGGCACCCCATGAAGTGTGTGTTGGCACGTTTGCTGTCTCGTATGACGGACCGGTGAAGTTCTCCGCGGCGAATCAGGTGCCGCCTGGCTTTGTCCGCTGGAGCGCGCTGATGGTCGAACTCGTGTGACTCGCCGCACTGTGATGATCCCGGCTGCATTTGTCGCTGCGACGAAATATCTAGCAGCTCAACGTATCCCGCCGAAATGAGAGATTACCTCGCCTTGGAATTAGAGAACTCGCATCCCGTCAGCGCTGCCTTGAATCCGTTCGCCTCCAGTTTCGGATGTGCTTGTTGCCTCAGTCGCATTCTGTGGCGGTTCGCCGAATGGTGATCGTTGCTCCGCTTACGCGAGGGGATCGGGCGGCTGGTGTCGGCTGTGCGTGGTTGCTTTCTCCGTCTCACGGACCTGTCGAGGGTTGATTTGGAGGCGGGTCGGGTGACCAGTGTTCGTCATGTGACGGACCTCGGCTTTTCGGCACACGGTAACTTTGCCCGTGAGAAATCCGTTCAGTGGCGGAGCGGGGCTCGATTCGTGCTGAGTGGCGTCAGCAGTCGGGTCACGGCGCTCAAGGTTTGTCGCTCACGAGATCGCTTACGGCGGAGGTAATTTCCGGCCATATCCGGTCCCGGAGGTGTATTCGCCCCGAGGTATGGCCGCTCGCTGAATCGCAAATCTGGCCGCGGCGGACGGCCCGTCTGCTGAATCTCCTGCGTACCCACTGCGTACCGGCTGTGTAGCTTTTATCTTAGCCATCCTAAGCACTGCTGTGACCTGCGGTTTTGTGCCCGTGGTTAAGGCTCGCTCAGAACTGACGTTCGCCAGATCTCCTGCATACCCACTGCATACCGAGTCTGTTAGCAGTCCTATGCACCGCTTGTGACCTGCGGTTTTGTGCCCCCGGTCAGACTCGAACTGACACTGGACGGGTTTTGAACCTGCGGTCGTGGATGTTTGCAGATCGTTGGCGTTATTGACGGTTTATGAATGGCGCAGTGGGGGAGCGGCATTCGCGTTTGGTCCGTTGAATGAGTGTGGGCGGTTCCGGTGCTGCTGCGTACCCTCTGCGTACCCGGGTGGCGTTTCTAGCAAGGTGCTGTCAGCTGTGAGGGCGGTTCACGCGGGGTGGTGAGTTCTCACGCGCAGTCGATTTGGCAAAGAGTTTCGTGCATGGCGGCCAAGCCCGGTTGCGAACTCGATCAGTGCCGTTGCCGGCGTACCTCTTGTCTGTCGCTGACGGCTGGGTTGACCGTCGGGAACCGGCGTCGCTTTGGGTGGGTGTTCCCGTAGCGACGCCGGTTCGGTGATCGAATTGCTTCGAAGGTTAGAGGAACCTCGGAAGGTCCAACGGACTCAGTCCTCGCAGTTGTACACGGTTACGGACTGCTGACCAGGTCGGGGCTGTCATTGAGGAACCTGATCGGATCGCCTAGTTCCCAGTAACCAAGTAGTGGCTCGCTCAATGAATAGCCAATGAGTTTTTGGACCTCAGGAGAGAACTTGCGTGCTGTCTCGAGAGGGATTGCGAGATACTGATTCTCGACCTGCCGAAGAAAGGAGTGGGTGTAGACATAGGTGATACCAGTCCGAGGGGCGTCGCTCCGGTTTTCGCCGGCCCCATGGTAGGTGGAACCAAGCCATGCTATGACGGATCCGCGGGTCACGCACGCGGGGATCGCATCCTTGACCAATGGAATCTGCTCGTCATCCCACTGATTGCTACCAGGTATGATTCTCGTCGCGCCATTCTCCTCGGTAAAGTCGGTCAACGCGACCATGAAGAGGATTTGGGTCTCTGGTCCAGGATGGGTGACGTGATAGGTGATGTCGTCTCGATGCAGGTCCTGGGCTTTTTGACCCGGACGCGGACTAACCAGAAGTGAATCCGAGAGCTGCACGGTGGAACGTGTGATCATGGGTTGCTCTCCGAGCCACGATCTTGTTTCTCGCGAGAGAACCGCTTCGCTCAAGCCGACGAACAATGGCAACGGAATCAGCTCGGCATAGGTCGGGGACTTCGCTGCAAGGCCATGGGCCCTATAGGTCAAGTCGCCTCCGGAAAGTGCATGCTCACCCCCTTCTGACGACCGGAGATGCTCGATCTCCTGGCGCAGCCTATCGATCTGTTCGTCTGATATGACATCTTTGATGATCACGGCACCATCGGTCAGAATTGCCGCTTTGAGGTCGTCCACCGAAGTGTTTGAAATAAAAGACTTGATCATTTTACTCCCTTGAATGTCGTTGAAAACTATTTACAGTCTGGATCTTGCATTTCTTTTTGGAATTTCGGACAGTTTGTTCCGCGTGAAATAGTTCTAACGTTGGACCCAGTACCTGAAAGAACTGTAGGAGCGCCTTTTTGGCAGGTGTTACCCGTAACTCGAGATGCCCGACCGTCGAATCTCGTCCGAGCGGATTGACCGAATCAGCCATTGCGCCTATGCAGTTTAGTCACCGGTTAAGAACATAGGTGCATCGACCGTTTCCTTGTCAAGCAGTTCCCCGGATTCAGCGCGCGAGCGGCGGAGGAATGGTGCCATTACTGCACCAATGATGCACAGGACCGCAGCGATCGAGAATAGTTGGGTGAATACACTGGAATCAATGCTGCCGTCGGCGGCGGTATTGCTCTCGATGAATGAGCCGATGAAGGCGATGCTGACTGAGTTGCCCATGGTTGTCAGGAGCGCGCCCACGGACACGAGCGTGGCGACCAGCAGGGGTGCTGCCAGCATTGATGCTTCGACAAGGGCAACCATGACGCTGGCGACGGAAATACCCGCACCCAATCCGTCGACGATCTGTGCGGCGTAGACCCCAGCGAGGGGCATGTCGCCGAAGGCGAGAAGCAGTTGGGCTAGTGCCAACATTGCAAGACCGATCGACACTGACTTGCCGGAACCAAATCGTCGACCGAGGATTCCACCGATGGGGGCTCCGATCACACTGAAGGTCGCCGTTACTGCTGTGACATATCCAATCGCATCCGAGTCAAGTGCGTGTTCGTAGGCCAGGAAATACGGGATCACGTAGTAGTCGAAGACTATTGCACCACTCCATACCAGGATTACCAAGAGTGACAGCACCACTGACCGTGATCTCATGGCCGTCAGGGGTATGAGCGGTTCATCGGCGCGTGAATTCGAGAGGTAGAAGAGAGCGAGGAGGACTACACCGACCGCGATGGATACCCACAGTGCAGCGGAGTCATATCCCCAGACGCTCCCTTGACTCAGCGCCAAGATGATCAGGAAGAACGCCGAAGTCAGCAACGTACTGGATCGCCAGTCGATTCGAGCGTGTGCATGCCCGTCGGGTTCCCTCACCAAGAGTGCGATGAGAACAAGGCCGATGACTGACAGCACCGCCGGGATCCCCAAGATCAGCTGAAACGGGACGTGGCTGAGCAGCTTCGGCCCGATCAGTGCGCCGGCGACCGTTCCGATGGACTGGCTCCCGTACTGCCAGCCGATGGCAACGGGCACATGTTTGGGTGCGACCAAGCGTTCGATCAACGCAGATGCGGGCGCTGTTGATGCGAGTGCCGCGCCCTGCAGGGTGATCGCCACCACGATGAGCCACTTGTTTGTCGAAATGGCACTCAGCGCGCCACCGACCGCGCAAAGCGCAATGAGGACAATGAGGACCTTCTTCAGGCCGTACGAGTCACCCAGCCGTCCTGCAACCAAGCTGATCAGGACACTGAACAGTTGCCCTCCGAGGAACAGCCAACTGGTGAACGAAGCACTTGCGCCGATCTCGCCTTGAATCTCGACGATGCCGGCGTTGAGGAAGGCGGCCATGAATGCGTATTGCACCATCGCCATGGAGACCGCGGCCACGACGGCGAAAGGGTTGAAATACCTTGGTGGAGGTCCGCTCTTGAACCCTTGAGGAGCTAAGTTCGTTGAAATTGGTGCTGGCATCTACGTCAACTTTCGTCCAACTGCCACCCGACGGTGTCGGCTCGCATCTACTGAAAAGTTTTGTCGACGGCGTAGCGCCGGGAGAACATCCATGGTTTCGGAATGGTTAACAGGGTAGCGGGGTATGTGAATGGTTTGTTTCCGGCCCATCTACTCGCTGCGGGCGAATCCTGCTGTACGACACACTATCTGGCTTGTGCTGACTGCGTGGACAGGCTGGTGCTCGTCCCAGGGATTCTGATGCGCGCTTCATGCCTTGTGGTTCCAGCGTCTTTTGCGCGGTGTTGTAGCAGTGGGAGCGGTCGGGTGGGACACGGCGTGGCGGGTGCCCAGGCCGTCTGCGACGGGCAGCCTGGTAGTTGTCCGATCAGTACGACTGGCGATCGGCCCGGACGACGCCGGTCCGCCTCTACGTCATCGTCCCGACGACATGTCACTGAGTGCGACACGTGCTTCGGTGCCGATTCTCGACTGCCACGGCTCCGCGATGGTTTGTGTAGATGTGTTTGACCGCTCCGGCGGTGTTTTGCTCGCGACGCGTAGGCCGCAAGTTCGGGGAGCCTGCACACGCTCCTGCTTTCACGGAGCGGTCCTGTCGCCTGGTCATCTCGCCGCCGCTGCGGATAGTGGGTCACGGCACCAAGAGATTCCATTCTCCAGCACTGGCCGGCGACCGGAGGCATAAGGCCCAGACGGGTTCACCCGACATTTTAACCCTTTGACGTGCTAGGCCTCCATTTCGATCACAAGTTTGCAGTAAAGAAACTCCCAAGGTGATCGGCCGCTTGGTCTACGTAACAGTCGATGTCGTAGAGGTCTATGTGGCTCGCTCCGTCGATGAGGACCAGGTTCTTTGGTTGCAACGCTGCTCTGTATGCATCTTCATTCTGCCCGCGACTGGCGGACTCGGATCCGACGATCAGCAACAGTGGGCGAGGGGAGATTAAGTCTATTACCTCCACCGCGTTGAATGTGAGCTGCTTCTCAACAGACCACGGCAGAACTTTGTTCTCCCAGCGCGGATGAGCGCCGCGCTCTGCATTGAAGTAGTAGTCCGGAGCCTCTCGCAGAGGGCCGATTACATTATCAGTTTGGCTGTCCGGTATAACTTGCGCATACGATGGATACTCGCCACGGGAGAAAGCTTGGCGGGCGAGGGAAGTTCCATCGAGCATCGCTTGGACTATGTGTCGATCTCCACCCGCCATTTCCTCGAATGACGCCTTGTTGTTGGTCATACCGCTCACCGTGGCCACAGCTTTGATACGATGGTCCGTTGCGGCAGCGTACGGGGCATAACCACCGCCACCGCATATTCCCATCGCTCCGATTTTTTCCGGGTTAATCTCAGGGCGATTCCCAAGGAAGCTGACTGCGTTTTTAATATCCTCTGCTTTGCTGTAGGGATCTTCGTCATAACGGGGAAAACCCTGGCTCTCACCATAGCTACGGTGGTCGAAAGCGAGGGATACAATGCCTCTGTCGCACAACTCCTGCGCATACCGCCCTGCAGTTTGTTCCTTGATTCCACTTCCAGGTGCGGCCACCACGACCGCAGCAGCGGCTTTGTCTGTTTTGCCTTCGTTCTTATTTGGAATGTATAGGTGTCCTGCCAGTGCATTGCCGGCGCTGGAAAACCATATGGTGTGGCGCATAGTTCCTCTACTCAATCCTTGTCAACACGAAGGGTGCTTGGTAATTGACGTTCGGTGTGCGTGCTGCGTGTGTGACTTTGTGATTCTGCGCCGAGTTACTAGCCCCGGCGGGTCGCCGAACCGTCACCAGTGCCAAACCATCCGCACTTTTACATTCTGTCCAAACCGCTTCTTGATTGTTCGTCCAAAGATTTCTGCGGAGTAACGAAAACGCGCCGTAAGATGAATGGCCCGGTTAACTCGACCACTTGTGTGCACTGAACCTTGGGATCGTTTCGGGGCACATGACAAGTGAGTCATTGGCACGCAAGTTGATCTCAGCGACAACGATGTGGGAACCACGTTGGACCCCCGAACTGCCGCGGAGGACCGAGTTGGCTGTCACGCACAGCGGATCGCGTTGTTCGTGATGTCCGCTACTTCACAGCACGAAGACCAGGCGGCCCCGCACTCCACCCGCCGCTAGCCGCCGGTGCGCCTCCGCAGCCTGTTCCGGCAGATATGTATCGGCAACCCGCAAAGTGAGTTCTCCCGCTTCGACTTGATCGCAAGGCCGTTCCATGCCGGCCGTGTCGACTACAAAGCCGTATGCGACTTCGCATTTCCACTGCACACCGCGGCCGGTGCTACCCACGTGGGCCCTGACGTTGAAGATGACCCCGTTGTCGGCGACTGCGGGCGCAATCGGATCGCCGATGGGCGCTGCGTCGACAATCCCGGCAACGCGTCCGAAGGCGTTCACGATCGCATCGGCAAAGCCGTCACCGCGTGGAAGTACTGTGTCGGCCCCGAGCGCGGCGACAAGGGCCTTATCTTGTGGGGCTGCATCGGCGATCACCCGCAGCCCATCGGCTTTGGCGAGTTGGACTGCGTATCCGCCAACGGCGCCTGCTGCACCCGCGACCGCGATGGTGTCTCCAGCGACAACGCCAAGCGCGTTGATCGCTGCCCGTGCGGTCAGTGCATTCATCAGTAGAGTCGACGCCTTGACGAAGGTCGCGTTTCTGGGCGCCGCTACCACGGAAGCTGCTGCGGCGACTACGTACTGCGCCTGGGCGCCGCAGGTGAGTTTTGGGTGGAGGAGAGCAATCACGGAGTCTCCTCGAGAAAGACGTTCCTCGACGCCGTCGCCGATCTCATCGATCACCCCCGCCGCGTCCCAGCCGACGACATAGCCACTCGAGTTGATGGGGAACCAATCGGTGTCACTGTTCGCAGAAGCGTCGGTGCTGTCGGCAGTAAGATTGCCGGCTCGGCTTCTACATCGGAGAGGTTGATATCGGCCGCTGCGACTCGGATCCGCACCTGGCCGGGACCGGGGTGTGGATCGGGCAACTCGAGAACTTCCATAACCTCGGGACCACCGAATTGTGTGAAACCCACTGGTTTCATTTCGTATTTATATTCCTGCCCCGTGGACCCAGTCAAACGGTCATGGGCGCAGAGCTTGCCGTGCGGGTATTGGCACGTGCAGCATTCGACCGCTGGCTGCGCACGGCAGATAGCGCGTCGGCGGTCACTGAACTTGTGCTCCCGTTCGAAGTGGCCCTGGGAACGCCGTAGTGGAAGTAACCCGCCATTCACGTTGCCGCGGGGTTTGGTTACGTCGTGGAAATGGTTGCGCGCGTTGTGAAGAGTCCCTTCGGGCAGGATGTGTAGTGCGGATCGATCCCGCGAAGTGAGTGGCAGGCAGATCGGCGATTTTGCTTGCATCGACAAGATTGGACGAGTCTAGTGACATCAGTTGTGGATCCCTTTGAAACGGCGACCGTTCGAAGGGCTTTCGGACAGTTTCCCACGGGCGTGGTCGCAGTCTGTGCCGATATTGATGGTTCTCGGATTGGCATGGCGGCCAGTAGCTTCGTAGGGGTATCACTATCTCCTCCAATGGTCGCGTTCTGTGTTCAGAACACCTCCGCGACGTGGCCCAAACTGGCTGTTTGCAGCAATATTGGGATAAGTGTGCTCGGCGAAAGCCATGATGTCGCAGCGCGCACTCTTGCGGGAAAGGCGGGGTCACGATTCGAAGGCGTGGAAGCTGTGGCTACCGAGAACGGAGCGGTGTTCATCGAAGGTGCGAGCATGTGGCTCGATGTCACGGTCAATCAGCAAGTGCCCGCCGGGGACCACGCCATAGTCCTGCTTGGCATCAACGCCTTGGAGCTGAGTGAGAACGTGGCGCCGATCGTATTTCATGCGAGCAGGTTTCGGACTCTGGCGGTAGATGGACTAGCGGATGTTTCCTAGCGACAGGCCCGAGCTACTTGTACATGTCGATCGTGGCCAAGGGCGTCTGGTCCCTGTTGTCTGTGGCTCCGTTCTAGAGCTGTATCGGATCAGACAATCATTGTTACGCAATGCCATTCGCGAACGAAGGCGATTGCGGTCCGAGTGGGTTGCCGCGGGTCAAAGGTCAGGCGATCTGATTGTGGCGCTGGAGATCGATGTGCTGATCGCGCGGGACTCCAGCACCGCTCGGTGGTCGCTTCGCCGCCTGAACGAAGCTCCTACCGGTGACACCTTTCGCTATGTAGGCACTCCGCGCGGTCTGATATCGCTCATACGCGATGTGTACACCAGGAGCCGCCGACGGAGTGATCCTGCGGTCGATTGATGGTGCGGAGAGTGGAGATAGTTCAGCGGACCTGATACACCGCGAGGTCATCCCGGCGTTGGGACCTCTGGTCAAGATGACGGGCTGATATCGCCTCACCCTGGGCGCGGGGGAGATCGCCGTTCACGTTGATCGGGAGGCGTCGAGCTCAGGCAACGTATCGGGGTCAGGCGCAGTACGACCGCGGATCACGCTTCGTTGCTGTCGTCGGATGTTTGCGCAGCCTTCAACGATTTCCAACGACTCCCGTACTTTTGCGTATAGATTCTGGTCCGGTCCGCTCGAAACAGACTGTGCACCATCTCCATGGGTGCGCCTGATTGGTTGTATGTGACGCGCCCGATGTCGAAGAGCGGGTCTCCCTTATTGATGCCCAGCAATGCCGCCTGGTCGGTGGTTGCCGTAGCCACATCGATTACCTCCTCGACAGTCGTCGGATGTTGGTCGTAGCGGCTGGACAGGACGTCATAGAGCGAACCGGTGAGGTCGCATTCGGCGAGGCGGGGCGCGATTGCAGGCGATATTGCGGCGCTGTCCAACGACCATGGCCGGTGATCAGCTTCGCGCAGTCGCACGAGGCGATACACGTTCGACTGGGGTGGGAGATGCAGGATTCTTGCTTCGGACGGGGACGCTACACCGATCTTGAAATCGATCACTTTGGTTGACGCGACGATGCCTTGTTGTCGGAGTAGCTCATGAACACTTTCGACCGTGTCTAAACTGCGCGCGATCCGCGAAGACGAAAGGAACACCCCGCCCGTCCGGCCCATCGTCCGCATAACCTCGTTCGACTCCTCCATGATGTCCAGGGCTTGACGAATTGCTGACCGTGGAACAGCGAAGATCTCCGCCAGGCCGCGCTCCGAGGCGATTCGCTCATCGGGAAGAAATTCGCCGGCAGCAAGCCAGGCTCGGATCCTGTCGACCAGGGCTTGATGACGCTCAGTATTGGTGGTGTTCATCTACTAACTCCCTGCATCGACCGGCGATCGGTGGAGCCCGTCTCGTGAATGTGGCGACCGGACCACACGGTCGACTTCCGGGCGCCACTGACGACGCGGACAATGGTACTCGCGGGGCAAGATGAGTTGGACCGGCCTGGGGTGCGGAACAAACTCTGCCTAGACTGCGCAGCATTTCGCCTGCCGATGTCGAACGAGCAGATCAGCATGCTGAGAAGCCGGTCATCGCGAAACAACCGAAGGTCCCCTGTGCACGGACCCTGTCGGCGACGGTGCAGGTGTGTGTTGGCATGAACATCGACTTTCGCTCCGGCTGACACCGGGCGGTGTCAAATCTTAACTTTCAAAGTTTCATCGACGCGGCCTCGATGGACGGCTCCGCGAGGTTTCAGTTACGTAAACACAATTGCCCATCAAGTGAATGGCTTATTTCATCCCGAACTTCCGCTCGACGGTGGTCCGGCAGAGCCGATAGCTGAGTAGATCGGCTACCGCTGTGACTGGCCAAGAGGATGTGCGGGCGCCAGCTTCGAGGGCGCATCGTGCCAACGCGGACCCAGCCCGACATACGCCATTAACACTGAGTGGCCGGTCCGTAACGTCGTTGTCACGTAGTGATCCGGTTTGCCAGACGCGGTGACAGAAGATTGATACACAACGCCGAAGCAGCTACCGCCAGTGGCGGCACATTGAGATTCAAAGGATGGAAAATGTCCCAAACCTCCTCGTCCCAACCGATATTCGGATACTTTCTTGGTTTCGATCGCCCGGGATGGCACTCGTCTACAACCGAAGACGATCTCGAGAACTGGGCTAACGGCGATTACTACATCGAGCTCGCCCAAAAGCTGGAAGGCTCCTTCTTCGACTTCCTCATGTTCGAGGACCTCTCGGTGATCCACGACGACTTCGGCGGATCGATGCAAGCGAACCTCGAGGTCTCTATTACCGCACCAAAGCACGATCCCGTGGCACTGATCGCTGCACTTGCGAAACAAACATCGCGGCTGGGGCTCGTAGCAACGCTTTCGACGACTTACTATCCGCCGTTCCTCCTTGCACGGACGCTTGCAACCATCGACCACCTCTCAGCGGGCAGGGTGGGGTGGAACATCGTCACCTCCACCGAGGACCGCGCGGCGCAAAACTACGGACTAGCCAAGATGCCCGAACATGACGAGCGGTATGAAATGGCAGATGAGTACGTCACGTTGGCCAAAGACCTGTGGGCCAGTTGGGATTCAGATGCTGTCGTGAACGACCGGACGGCGCAGGTCTACGTCGATCATCGCAAGGTCAGAGAGATCGATCACGTGGGCAAATACTTCCGCTCGCGTGGTCCGCTGAATACGATGCCACCGCCACAGGGGCATCCCGTTTTGGTCCAAGCCGGCGGTTCTCCGCGCGGGATCGCATTCGCCGCAAAACACGGTGAAGTGATTCTCTGTCCGGCAGCAGGAATCGAGCGGATGAAGGCCTTCCGCGATCGCGTCCGCGCAACGGCTGTCGAGGAAGGCCGCGATCCAGACGAGATAAAGGTTCTGTACCTCGTCACGCCGACGGTCAGCGCTACTGCCGAGGAGGCACGTGCGAAACAGGAGGAACGACTTGCTCCGACGAAGGCCAACGTGATTTACAACCTGGCTGGACTATCGACCGCCACCGGTATCGACTTTTCGAAGTTCGATCCAAATGGTCCTGTACCAACTGATCTGACGACCAACGGACATCGTGCCACCCTCGACGACTTCATGAAGCAAGGCGCGGAAGGGGGAAAGACATTGGCGCAAGCAGCGGCGGAGTGGAACGGTGCGGCCGAGAGCGTGCCGTTGGCGGGCACACCCGACGAGGTCGCTGATCGTATGGGCGAAGTCTTGGAGGAGGTAGGTGGGGATGGATTTCTCATCGCAGGTGCAGCACGGCAGAACCATCGAGCCTTCATCTCTGACATGACAGAGCTTCTAGCACCCGCGCTGCAGCGAAAAGGGTTGATGCAAAGCAGCTATCAGGCAAAGCAGTTGCGCGAGAATCTTCGCCATCGGTCCTAGCTGCACCACCGAGAACGCCCGCAACAGTGTTTCACTGTTGCGGGCGTTCGGTTCTGGGTTAGATTGATTCGCGGGGTAACGATTGTTGCGTTGATCGCACTGCGCCGCGGCGATGTGGTCGGTAGACGGTCATACCAGCCCCATCTGTTCCATGAATGCGGTTGCGTTCTCGTTGTCCTCGAGCACAATTGGCTGAGATCCGTGTCCGGTATCGAAGAAGACGATCTCAACGGTTCCTTCGGGTCCAGGACGTTGACTACCGGAGACGACGTTGATCGGCAGAGTGATCTCGAGTTCACCTGCGGCGAAGACCTCGTCCCCATCATGGTAGCTACCACTCAGCAGGTACAGGGCGGAATAGCCCCCGTGTACGTGGTCTGGCCAGGGAGTGGACTCCGCGGGTACGTCGGCGCGCCCGATGATTGGGCGACTCCTCGCGGCAAAGATTGCAGGGCGTCCGTCGATTCTGCTTGTGCCGGCGTTGTCGGCAACTCCTTCGGGGCCAACAACCCACGTACCGGATTGACCGAAGCTGAAATCGCCTTTCGCGGCGTTGCTCAGTTTGGTCCAACCAGGTGTCACGGTGTCAGCCTCGCCGGACGATGCCATGGCGGACGCCCCCAGCGCGCGCTGATGCTCGATCACCGCCGGGTCGGTCGAGTCTGCGAAGATTTGAGTGGAAGCGGCGCCGCTTTCGACAATGAACAGGAGGGCGCCGCCATCTGGCCCGCTGACGATGTCACCGGACTGCGCAAAGGGCGCAGCAAGTGCCAACTCCCCACTCTCGTATTTCACTCCATCGACCGAGATCGAGCCGGCGATCACTGCAATGCCTGACCAACCGTTGCGGGCGAACGAGGGAAGTGTTGCGCCGGGTTCAGTTATTGCGTGAATCATGTAGGGGCGCGGTGAGGTCAGGTCGACAACCTCGCTCTCGCCCTTCGGACCTAGTTGCCAGGTCTTCCAGTCCCCGAGCGGCGTCTTGACTCGATCTGCAGTCAGGTCAACCAGATAACGACCTTGCGATGTCATGCGAGAACTCCTTTGAGACCAAATGCCCCGCCTTGCGCGAGGCACCCTTCTATTCTGATCAGTCGACAGCGGTTCAGTAGGGCCGCATATTTCGTCCGCGTTAACACGTTGCCCCTGAACATGAATGGCTCGTTTCGCCGTCGATTGCCCTGCGCCCGCTCCTTGCGTCGTCTGGCTCGGATTGCGCGGAGGCATCTGCTTGGGGCGCTGTCTCAACACCCCGTGACTGCTATTCTCGATCCGAGTCCGTCAATGGGTGTGGGTGTGACCTCGACGGCACGTGACCTTTGGCTGCGCGTGCACGTGCAGCTGATGTCTGTCGCGTCGAAACTGTCTACAAGCTCGTTTGCTCGGTCGGAACGAGCGACTCAGATTGCCGGAAAACCCTTGAAGAGGAGTGCTTTATGCCCGTCTACAGTTGTGCGCTGGGTGGTACGACCTTTGCCTTCGACGGACTCGTCGAGTTGCTTGCGAAAGCAACGCCGGCGCGGAGCGGTGATGAGCTGGCAGGGTGCGCGGCCGAGTCCGGCACTGAACGCGCCGCGGCGCAGTGGGCGCTCGCCGACGTGCCGCTGACGGTGTTCCTGAACGACGCCGTGGTGCCGTACGAGTCCGACGAGGTCACGCGGTTGATCATGGATACCCATGATGCGCAGGCATTCTCGCCCGTGAGGTCGCTCACGGTAGGTGGCCTGCGGGATTGGTTACTCGAAGTGGCCTCCGGCCCGGCGGATGTTGCTGCGGCAACCTTCGCGGCAGTGTCGCGCGGCTTGACACCGGAAATGGTTGCGGCGGTGAGCAAGCTGATGCGCAACCAGGATCTGATCGCGGTCGCCAGTGCGGTTTCGGTGGTGTCGGCGTTCCGGACGACGATCGGCATGCCGGGCACGCTGGCCACCCGGCTACAACCGAATCATCCCACTGACGATCCGGCCGGAATCGCGGCGGCGACGCTGGACGGTTTGCTGCTGGGCTGTGGAGACGCAGTGATCGGAATCAACCCGGCAACCGATTCGCCCCAAGCCACTTTGGAACTACTGACACTGCTCGATGACATTCGGCAGAGGTACGAGATCCCGGTGCAATCGTGCGTGCTGTCACACGTCACGACGACGATTGGTCTGATCGAGGCCGGAGCGCCGGTGGATTTGGTATTCCAATCGATCGCGGGAACCGAGGTCGCCAACAAGGGGTTCGGCGTCGACATCGCTATCTTGCGGGAAGCAAATGAAGCCGGAAAATCACTGCACCGTGGGACGGTGGGGGAGAACGTCATGTACCTGGAAACCGGGCAGGGCTCAGCCCTGTCCGCGGGAGCGCACTTCGGTACCGGTGGCAAGTCGGTGGACCAGCAGACGTTGGAAACCCGGGCGTATGCCATTGCGCGCGAGCTAGATCCGTTGCTCATCAACACTGTTGTCGGGTTCATCGGGCCGGAATACCTGTACGACGGCAAGCAGATTCTGCGGGCCGGCCTCGAGGACCACTTCTGCGGCAAGTTGCTGGGCCTGCCTATGGGAGTGGACGTCTGCTACACCAACCATGCCGAGGCCGATCAGGATGACATGGACAACCTGCTCACGCTGCTCGGCGTGGCGAGGGTGCCGTTCGTGATCACCGTTCCCGGTGCCGACGATGTGATGCTCGGTTACCAAAGTTTGTCGTTCCATGATGCGCTGTATGCGCGTCGCACAATGGGTTTGAAGCCGGCGCCAGAGTTCGAGGCCTGGCTCGATCGTGTCGGCATGCTCGGCGCCGACGGCCGGGTCTTGGATCTGACCCCGGAGGCATCGCCGCTCCGGGCCCTCACTGGCTCGGTGGCCTGATGAGCGAACTATGGGACGTGCTGCGGCTGCGGACCGCCGCGCGCATCGGGCTCGGTCGTGCTGGAGATTCGTTGCCGACAAACCGGGTACTCGAGTTCGCTGCCGCCCATGCCGCGGCGCGGGACGCCGTGCATCAGCCACTCGATGTTGACGCCCTAGCTGCGGAGGTGGCCGGATTGGGGTTGGGAGACCCGGTGATGGTCACCAGTCAGGCCACCGACCGCAGTGAGTATCTGCGTCGACCGGATCTCGGTCGTGCGCCCGCCGATCTGAGCGCACTGACCGAAGCGAATACCGACGTGGGATTTGTGCTGGCCGACGGGCTGTCGCCGGTTGCCCTGTCCGAACATGGGCCGGGTCTGTTGACTGCTTTGAAAGATGAGCTGTCGCCTACCTATTCGATCGCACGGCCGGTCATTGCCACCCAGGCCAGGGTGGCTTTGGGGGATCACATCGGTGCAGCGCAGAAAGTTGGAACGCTGATCGTCATCATCGGTGAGCGACCGGGGCTATCGGTGGCGGACAGCGTCGGCATCTATCTGACCCACTTACCCCGGCCGGGTAAGGCTGATTCCGAGAGGAACTGCATCTCCAACATTCACCCTCCCGGCGGCCTCGGCTACACCGACGCTGCCCGGGTGTGTGCGGCACTCGTCGAGGGCGCGCGCACGCTAGGGCGCAGCGGCGTCGATCTGAAAGACAACAGCCTCGCCATAACCGCAGGCAGATAGGACGGAGGGGCGTCGTACCGGCGGACTAGTCCACCGGCGAGCGCAAAGGAGGCTTCTGGCCTTGGGTAAAGACTAATAGGTTCGCATTACCGTCCATATGGTCTGTTAGGGTTCGAGCATGAAGAGTGAGCAATCCGCGCCCTCAGTCGCTGGCCCCCGTGAGTGGCTGGCCCTGGGGGTCTTGGTTCTTGTCGTGCTGCTGTTAGCCATCGATGGCACAGTGCTCTACCTGGCCGTCCCCTCACTGGTCGACGACCTATCTCCCACAGCTGACCAGGTGCTGTGGATCGGCGATATCTACGCCTTCGTGCTTGCCGGCCTGTTGATCACGATGGGCAACGTCGCCGACCGAGTCGGGCGGAAACGACTCCTGCTGATCGGTAGCGCGGCCTTCGGAGCCGCCTCGGTCTTCGCCGCCTTCGCACCCAATGCTGAGACGTTGATTGCAGCCCGCGCTCTGCTCGGCGTCGCGGGAGCCACGCTGATGCCCTCCACACTGTCGCTGATCCGGAACCTGTTTGCCGACCCCACGCAGCGAACCCGCGCGATCGCGCTCTGGTCAGTAGGGGCCACGGCGGGCGCTGCCCTCGGCCCGCTGGTGGGTGGGCTACTCCTGGAGAACTTCTGGTGGGGATCGGTGTTCCTGATCAACGTGCCGATCATGGCCCTGGCACTGGTCGCCGGTTGGCTCCTGCTTCCGGAGTCCCGTGGCTCGGACAGCCAACGGATCGATCTCCTTTCGTCGGCGCTGTCGATCGTGGCGATTGTGCCCATGGTGTACGCCATCAAGCGTTGGATTGGCAGTGGCCTCGACATCGCGGTACTGCTGGCCGCGGTTGTGGGTCTTTTCGCTGGCTGGGTGTTCGTGCGCCGCCAGAAGACTCTCACGACTCCTTTGCTGGACGTCTCACTGTTTCGATTCCCTGCCTTTTCCGGCGCGGTGGCCGCCAACGCGTTGTCGATCTTTGCTTTCCTGGGCTTGCTGTTCTTCTTCTCCCAATATCTGCAGATGGTGCGCGGCCTCGGCCCCCTCAAGGCCGGACTCTTCGAACTCCCCGCCACGCTCGCATCGATGGCCGTGATCGCGCTCATCGGCTTCATGGTTGCCCGGATGGGCGCCGGCCGCTCCATCGGCATCGGACTCGGTTTGGGCGCACTCGGTCTGGCCGGTATCGGCGCGACCACACTCTGGGACTCGTTCTGGGGATTGGGTGTCTCGCTGGCGGTGGTCGGGCTCGGCATCGGGCTGGCAATGACCCTGTCAACCGACGCAGTCGTCAGCGCGGTACCCAAGGAACGTTCGGGGGCCGCGGCCGGCGTCGCCGAGACCGCCTACGAACTCGGCGGCGCCCTTGGTATTGCCGTACTTGGCTCCATCCAGATCGCAACATACCGTTCGCAACTCGACCTACCCGAAGGCCTGAACGCGGCTGAGGTCACCGCCGTCGAAGACTCCCTGGCCTCGGCCATGGCCGCCGTCGACAACGGCGCCGTGATCGCCGCCGCACAGCAAGCGTTCGCCGCTGCGATGCAATCGACTTCGTTCGTCGCGGCCGCTCTGCTGGTCGTGGCCGCAGTCGTCGCGTGGCGAGTCATTCCCTCGAACCCCGTCAAGGAGGTGCCCGATGACGCAACCGAAGCGAACGTTGGTGCGTGACCGCGAACGCACTCGCCGGATGATCTTGGAAGCGGCTGAACAGGCGATCGAGCAGCAGGGCGCCGGCGTCAGCCTGGCTGAGATCGCCGCACTGGCCGGAGTCACTAAAAGTGGACTCATGCACCATTTCAGGAGCCGAGACGCCCTTCTCCACGCCGTGGTCGACCACACCGTGACCCGTACCTGGGAAGAGGTGCGGGCTCAGGTCGACATCACAGAGAACCGCCCCGGCAAGTTCACCCGTGCTTACGTGCGCGCCTTCACCGGAGGCAGTGACTATCTGACTCGCGCCGCCAGTCCCACTGGTCTGCATGCGGCATTGGGAACCCATATCGCCACCTCTTATAACCACAAAGACCAAGAGGTAGACGCCCTAGCCTGGACAGATGCGTTCGAAGCCGATGGGCTGCCCAAGGCGCGGGCGTTGGCGATCCGGTACGCAGCCGAAGGCCTGGTCGCATCGATGAACTGCGCGTACCTGACCGCTGATGATCTTTTGCAGGTACGGGAAGAACTTTTGGCCCTCACGGAGGTCAGCGCTGACGACGACAATCAAACACCCTAGGAGTGACTAGTGCGCGCATGGATCCTGCCTGAAAACCAAGCCCACATCGAGCTGCACCAAGTGCCTGACCCGCAGCGGCCCCCGGCGAAGTCCTGATCGCCCGTTACCTTTTAGATAGTCCTCGGAATCGGGGGCTGAAGTCGCCAGACCTGGTATGACTTGTTGCCCCTGTCATCCATGATCCGGGGGGGGTGTCGCCAGGTGTGGTGGCGTCGATGGACCGCTGATAGAGACAGTGCCGCTGGTCGTGAGCAGGTCTCGTTGTAACGTGGTGTCGAATATTGACGTCAGATCGGCGACCGGTAGGACCGGACGAAGGATTGCTGGACGGACACGATTTACGCCGTGTTTTGCGGCATTGACGTGGGCAAATCCGAACATCATCCCGTCGGCCTCGACGGTCAAGGCTCTCGCTTGTACGACAAGGGCCTACCCAACGACGAGACCCGGTTGCGGGCGGTATTCGACCAGCTCGCCACGCACGGACCGGTATTGATCGTGGTCGATCAGCCCAACACCAGCGGCGCATTGCCGGTCACGGTAACCCGCGCGTGAAAGGCCATCAGGTGGCGTATCTGCCGGGTCTGTCAATGCGCCGGATCGCTGATCTGTTTCCCGGGCAAGCCAAAACCGATGCCCATGATGCGTTCATCATCGCCGACACCGCCGAACCATCCCTCACACTCTGCGCAGAGTCGATACCGGCGTGCCTCGTCGGGTTTGTTGCCCGAGACCACCGGGACCGAGGGTGGTCTGCGGAGATTTCAGCGGTGTCGGTCGAAAGTGAGAGTTTTCCCAGTTGCTGATTCGTCCCGCGTCGCCGCAGCTGGTGCATTTCCAGGCAATGGGACCGTCGACCTGGGCGCGGAGAATGGAGATCCGTTGGTGACGAAATAAGTTGTGCGACAATTGGATTTTCTAACGAAGAATACGTTAACTAAGCTTGACAACGCGTTGGTCGGATTCATCCTTCATCGATCGCATACCCATCTCTTGTCCCGCAAACAAGGTTGTGTTCCTTGTGTAGGACACTCATTGCGTGACTCGCAGCGAGACAGCAGAAGGCTTGCCCCCGGTTCTCTACCACTACACGGAATCAGGGGGCTTGCAGGGGATCCTCGGACCTGGGAAGGGCCCCTTCATTGTTGAGTTCCCCAATGATGACTTGAAGTTCCGCTACCAGGGCGATCACAACCTGTACACGAACGGGAAGGCGGCGCTGTTTCGTGCGACGGACGTTCGGTACATGAACGATTTTCAGGAACTGGTTTTCGGTGCCAGGATCTTGAACGAGCGTTTGACGAACGCTGCCAAGGAGAGCGGTCTCGACGAGGCCCTGCGGGCGGCGTTTGTATCGGTTGCGAAGGTGTTCGACCCAGACAACGTGTTTGTCTGGCCTTTCCGCTGCTTCGCAGTGTGCTTCTGTGAGAATGGCGACTTACTGAGCCAGTGGCGCGGATATGCCGGCGGCGTCGGCGGATTCTCGATCGGGTTCCCACGCCAAGTTCTTGCCGAGTACTCCTTCGGCATTCACCTGATGGCCGCTGGGAACATCCATGATCTGGCGAGCCCGGCGCAGCTTGTCCGGGTCGCATATGGCGAGGACGACTCGCTCACCCGGGCTGATGAACTGATCCAAGCTATCAAGAACGAACGCCGACACGGCAAGTTGCTCGTCGACCGCGACGGTATTCCCGGTTTCGCGGTCGCAATGGCCGCGTTTCGTGCGATCGCCGGCATGAAGCATCGAGCCTTCAAAGAAGAACGAGAGTGGCGACTCTTAGCGGTCTCCGATGCTAACCGGCAGGTGCGAACGAAAAGTCGCACCAACGGCGTGGTGCCGTACATGGACGTGGTCGTGAACGCCCGGCTGAGAGTTGACACGAAAGAGGTTGCCGAAAAGCCCTTGGCCAAAGTGTTTGTAGGGCCGGCGGAGCCCACGCAGTCGAAGGGCCAAATTCTGGCAGTCAGGGACCTGTTGAAGTCTCGTGGAATGTGGGGGTTCGGCGACGTCCCGGTGGAACCGTCTGAGGCTCCATTCCGGTCGTGAGGTGCTCAGGGACCGACTGGTGCGTCCAAACGAACACACGCCGGGTCGGGAGCTACCAGAGGGGGCCTCGAACGATCACGTCTGCAGCCGGTCGCGCGTCACCGGGCGCAATTGTGGGGCATGTTGCGTCATTGGTGACGAAACAGGTGGCTATGCCATTGATTTAGCCGATAACCTAACCTTACGTCGTCGCCCGGGAACTAGAGTTCACGTCCCGTTGGGGCTGCCTCGAAGACGTTCGACGTCGGTTGCAGATGTGCTCGTTGCCTCAGCTGTCCGTGGTGGCTCGACGAATCGTGATTGTCGCTCGGCGTGCGCCAGAGGATCGGGCGGCTGGTAGCGGGTGTACTTGGTTGCTTTCTCGGTCTCACGAACCTGTCGAGGGCTGATTTGGAGGCGGGTCGGTGACCAGTGTCCGTCATGTCGCCGACCTCGGCTTTTCGGCACACAGGCAACTTTGCCCGTGAGAAATCCGTTCAGTGGCGTGACGGGCGCGGAGCAGGGCTCGATCCGTGCTGAGCGGCGTTAGCAGTCGGGTCACGGCGCTCAAGGTTCGTCGCTCACCAGATCGGTTACGGCGGAGGCAATTTCCCGGCCGTGTCCGGCCCAGATGGTGTATTTGTGCCGAGGTATGGCCGCTCGCTGAATCGTAAATTTGGCCGCCGAGTCAGGGCTGACTGCTGAATCTCCTGCGTACCCACTGCGTACCGGCTGCACAGCCTTTACTTTAGTCATCCTAAGCACTGCTGTGACCTGCGGTTTTGTGCCCTCGGTTAAGACTCACTCAGAATGGGCGTTCGTCAGACTTCCTGCATACCCGCTGCGTACCGGTTCTGTTAGCGGTCCTATGCACCGCTTGTGACCTGCGGTTTTGTGCCCCCGGTCAGACTCGAACTGACACTGGACGGGTTTTGAATCCGTTGCCTCTGCCAATTGGGCTACGGGGGCTCGTCGCAGAAGTCACTTTAGAGGACAGGCCTCACGCCAACCAAACCGGTACTGTTGCGTCACATCGTCGCGGGGGAAGTAGCGTGTATTGCTGCTGGTCCGCGCTGGTGGCCAGGCGATTTTTCAATGTGGAGGTGGACTGATGGCGACAACGGACGCGATTGCAGCCAAGGGCGGGGAGTCCGCACCCTCGACGTGTCGGGTTCTGGTTGCCGAGGATGACTCCTTGATCCGGATGGATCTGATCGAGATGCTCCGGGAAGAGGGGTATGACGTCGTGGGGGAGGCGCCGAACGGTCAGGTCGCGGTCGACCTCACCGAGGAACTCCGCCCCGATCTGGTGATCATGGATGTGAAGATGCCGGTGCGCGACGGGATCGACGCCGCGGCTGAGATCGCCCGCAAGCGGTTGGCGGCGGTCGTCATGCTGACGGCGTTCAGTCAGCGCGAGTTCGTCGAGAAGGCCCGCGATGCCGGGGCGATGGCATACCTGGTCAAGCCGTTCACCAAGGCCGACCTGGTGCCGGCCATCGAGGTGGCGGTCAGTCGCTACAACGAGCTCCATGTACTGGAGCGTGACGTCGCAGACCTGACCGAGCGGCTCGAGATCCGCAAATTGGTGGAGCGGGCGAAGGGCATTTTGATGCAGTCACACGCCTTCACCGAGCCCGAGGCGTTCAAGTGGATCCAGCGGGCGGCGATGGATCGCCGGACAACCATGAAGGCTGTCGCCGAAGTGGTCATCGAAACTCTGGGAACGAAGCCGAGCTGATCTCGTAGAGAACGACTTTCGCGATCGTGAAGTCAGATTGAACCAGCCGAGGTCTCGAATTGATCACGGCAGGCTCTCAGAGGCTGTAGTTTCACGAACGTTACTCGCGGGCAACACGTTGGCGCTAGCTTTACCCCAGCAAGCGTCGGTCGTATGCGTCGTCGATGGCGCGCCGCGCTTTGTGGATGTACCGCGAGGAGAATATTGATGGCTCATAGATATCTCTTGAGGGGAACGGTGGCGCTGGCTGTAACAGCCATGGCGCTGGCCGGATGTAGTAGCGACGATGACTCGTCGGAAGAGGCGTCGCCGAGCGGATCGGAGACCACGACCACCACTGATTGTGGCGACAACGTCCCCCAGGCCACACCTGGCCCGGTGAGCACCGCCCCCTTGAAGATCGGCACGTTGCTTCCCGCGACGGGCTCCCTGGCATTCCTCGGCCCGCCTGAGTTCGCGGGCGTGGCACTTGCCATCCAAGACATCAACGCCGCCGGCGGCGTCCTCGACAAGCCCGTCGAAGAGGTCAACGGCGATTCCGGTGACACCACCACCGACACCGCAAGCGCCACCGTCGACCGCCAGCTCGCGGCCGGCACCCAGGTGATCGTCGGTGCGGCGTCATCGTCTGTGTCGCTGAAGGTGATCGACAAGGTCGCCAGCGCCGGCGCGGTGATGTTCTCGCCGGCCAACACGTCGGACGAGTTCACCTGCTACGCCGACAAGGGCATGTACTTCCGTACGGCCCCCGCCGACACCCTGCAGGCCCAGGCCCTGGCCCAGGTCATCGCCGAAGGTGGCGTGCAGCGCGTCTCGATCCTGGCGATGAACGACCCGTACGGCACCGGCCTGGCCTCCAACACGGTCGCTGACCTGGAAGCTGCCGGCATTCCGTCCGACCAGATCCAGAAGATCATCTACGACCCCAATGCCCAGTCGTTCAACGCTGAGGTCGACCAGGTGAAGAACTTCAATCCCGATGGCATCGCCATCATCGGATTCGAGGAAAGCGCCAAGATCCTCACCCGCATGAACGAGGTGGGCATCGGACCGAAGGACAAACTGGTCTTCGGTGTCGACGGCAACATGGGTAACGCACTGGGTGAGTCGGTGGGCGCCGGAATCCTCGCGGGGATGAAGGGCACCACACCGCTGACCGAGGTCGGCCCGGACTTCGAAGGCCGCCTGCTGGCCGTCGATCCCGGCCTGATCGACTTCAACTACGCCGGTGAAAGCTATGACGCAGTGGTGATCTCGGCCTTGGCGGCGGAAATCGCCAAGTCGACCAACGGTCAGTCGATCGCTTCGGAGATCAACAACGTGACCAAGGACGGCACCAAGTGCACGACTTATGAAGAGTGCCTGGCACTCGTCCAGGCCGGCACCGACATCGACTACGACGGTGTCACAGGTGAATTGGCATTCGTCACCGCCGGTGAACCGTCGATCGGTTCGTACGGTGTCCTCGAGTTCGACGCCGACAACAAGCTGATCACCCCGGTCGCCGACTTCAAGGTGGTGTCCGACACCTGATCGCGGGTAGCGGCAGATAAATAACCCAATAGGAAAGGGGCCCAGGTCGAAAGACCTGGGCCCCTTTCTTTGTCGTTGTCGAGAGTGGTTACTTCTTCTCGGAGCTGCCGGCCAGGGTCCCGAGGTACAGCTCGATGATCTTGGGATCATTGGCGAGATTGGTGCCGGTGTCGGTGTAGGCGTTGCGACCCTGATCGAGCACATAGCCTCGGTCGCAGATCTGCAGGCAGCGACGGGCATTCTGCTCCACCAGGACCACGGATACCCCCGTGGCGTTGATCTTCTTGATCCGGATGAACACCTCGTCCTGGAACATCGGTGACAGCCCCGCCGACGGCTCGTCGAGCAGCAGCACCGACGGCTCCATCATCAGTGCGCGGCCCATGGCCACCATCTGACGTTCGCCCCCGGACAACGCACCGGCCTTGACCTTGCGCCGTTCGGAGAGAAGGGGGAACAACTCCGAGACGAAGTCGAACCGCTCGTTGAACTTCTTGGGCCGCAGATAGATTCCCATCTCGAGGTTTTCCTCGATGGTCAGCGCCGAGAACACATTCAAGGTCTGCGGTACGTAGCCGACGCCCTTGGTCACCAGCACGTGCGCCTTGGCGGACGTGATGTCGTCGCCGCGCAGGGTCACCGATCCGACGCGCACGGGGATGAGACCGAACAGCGACTTGAGGAGGGTGGATTTGCCGGCGCCGTTGGGGCCGATGATGCCGACGATCTCACCGTCGTCGAGATAGAAGTTGCAGCCCTCCAGGATGTTGATGCCCGGCAGATAACCCGCGGTGATGTCGTCGGCCCGGAGCAGCGCATTCTCGGCGTCCCTGCGATGTGCCTCGGGGGTCGCGGCGAACTCTGCGTGGGTCAACGTCCGTTCCGGCGGGGTCTCACCGGGTTTCGACATGTCCGGCCCGTTCATGGTGTGTCCTTTCGGTCCGGGTCGTCAGCTTTTTTCTCGAGCTTTTTCTCGGGTTCGGTGATGACCGGTTCGGACAGGTCGCCGCCGGCCTGCAGGGTTTCCTCGATGGCCGCCTGGACTTCTTCGGCAAGAACCGCGGTCTCACCGACGGGGTTGCCCTCGTCGTCGAACTCCAGTGCCTGATCGTGATGGCCACCGAGGTAGGCGTCCACCACCGCCGAATTGTCGCCCAGACGTCCGGGGAGCGACTCCGCGATCACCTTGCCCTGCGCCATCACCACCACCCAGTCGCTGATCTCACGGATCACATCCATGTCGTGTTCGACGAAGACCACGCTCATGCCCTCGTCGCGCAGTGACTTGATGTGTTCGAGCAGGCTCTGGGTCAGGGCCGGATTGACGCCGGCCATCGGCTCGTCGAGCATGATGACCTCAGGGTTGGTCATCAGTGCGCGGGCCATCTCCAGCAACTTGCGCTGGCCGCCGGACAACGAGCCGGCGTAGTCGTCGGCCTTTGCGTCCAGCTTGAATCGCTTGAGCAATTCGTATGCGCGCTCGGTGGTTTCGGTTTCCTGCTTGCGCCACAACCACGGTGCCAGCGCGGCGAACATGTGCTCGCCCGTTTGGTGGCGGGCGCCGAGACGAACGTTGTCGAGTACTGACAATTTCGAGAGCGCCTTTGTCAGCTGGAAGGTGCGGACCATGCCGTTGCGAGCAACCCGGTGCGGCACAACGTTTCCCATTTCCCGGCCGTTGAGCGCCCAGGTACCGGTATCGGGTTTGTCGAAACCGGTGATCAGATTGAAGAACGTGGTCTTGCCGGCACCGTTGGGGCCGATCAGACCGGTGATGCAACCCCGCTGGATCTCCAGATGTTCGACGTCGACGGCCTTGAGGCCACCGAAGGTGCGGGTGATCCCGTCGACGGTGATGATCGGGTCGGGTTTGGCCGAGCCGGGCTCGGGCGTGACCGACTCGAAGATCGCGGCGCGTTCGGCGGCCGAGAACCTCTTGAGTTCGGCGAGCGTGGCCGGAGCGGCGTCTGCGGTCAGGGTGGTCGACTCGCCTGCGGGCACATCACCGGCAGGGTCGGGCTTCAGATGGCGTCCATCAGGCATCGAGTTGCACCTCCCGCTTGTTACCCAGTATTCCCTGCGGTCTGAAGACCATCATCAGCGCAATGGCCAATCCCAACAAGACGTAGCGGATGGCACCGACCTGCTGCTGGCTCAGATCGAACCAGGCGTCCGGACCGGTGGTGACCTGGCGGAGCAGGGCATCGGGGATGGCGAGCAGGAACCAGAACAACATCGCACCGACCACCGGGCCGAATACCGTTGCAGCGCCACCGAGGATCAGCGCGCCGTAGGCGAAGAACGTCTGCGCGGTGGAGTAGAAGTCGGGGTTGATCGATTGCGTTTGAATCGCGTTGTAGACACCCGCGATACCGCCGATGCACCCGCCGAGGATGAGCGCCTGCATCTTGTAGAGATAGGCGTTCTTGCCGAGCGAACGGGCGGCGTCCTCGTCCTCGCGGACCGCTTTGAGCACGCGGCCCCACGGGCTGCGGACGAGCAGCCACACCAGCAGGCAGAGCAGCAACACGATGGACCAGCCGACCACCATCGCCCACAGGTCGGTGCCCTGGAACTTGACCCCGAGGAACGAATACTGCTTGCCGTTCTCGAACGGGCTGTACTCGAAGAACCCGCCGGCATAACCGAAGATGCCGTTGGTGGAGTGGGTCAGGTCGTCAGCGGCGGTGGAGCGGAAGATCAATCGCAGGATCTCCGATGCGGCGATGGTGACGATCGCCAGATAGTCCGCTCGCAGGCGCAGGGTGGGGAAGCCCAGGACCAGGGCCAGGACGCCGGCGGCGATGATGCCCACGAGCGCACCGATCCACAGCGGCTGATCATAGTTCTCGGCCATGATGCCGACGCCGTAGGCGCCGAGGAGGGCAAAGCCGATCTGACCGAAGTTGAGCAGTCCGGCGTAACCGAAGTGCAGGTTGAGGCCGATGGCCAAGAGCGCGTAGAAGATCGCCGATGGGCCGACCAATTGGGCAACCGAGATCTGAAGTGCCGAAATGATATCCATGTGTCAGCCGATCCTCGCTTTGGACCCGAGAATGCCCTGGGGTCGGATGGTGAGAATGACGATGAGGACCAACAGGCCTCCGATGTATTTGAGGTCCGGGTCGATCCAGTACGTCGAGAGCTGCACCAGCAGACCGACGATCACACAGCCCAGGAGCGCACCATAGGCCGTGCCGAGGCCGCCGAGGGTGATGCCCGCAAACATGAGCAGCAACAGCTTGAATCCCATCTCCCATTGGACACGTCCACCGAGTTCGGACATCGCGAAGAGCACACCGCCGAGCGTCGCCAGAGCACCGGCCAGCGACCACACGAACAGGATCACGCGGTCGACGTTGATACCGGAGGAGGCAGCGAGATCTTTGTTGTCGGCGACGGCTCGCATCGCCTTGCCAATCCGGGTCTTCTGCAACATGACCGCCACCAGGAGTAGGACGACGAGGCTGATGATGATGCACCACAGGTTGACCGGGGTGATCGCGAAAGCACCTGACCCGATCTGTTTCTGCACCTGGTAGTCGTCGAGCGGTTCGGCGCGGTCGGAGAAGAAGATCAGGATGAGGTACCGCATGATCAAGGCCAGACCGATCGAGACCACCAGCATCGCGATCAGACCGGAGCGTCGTCGACGCAGTGGTCTCCAGATGCCGAGCTCGTTGAGCATGCCGATCCCGATGCCGACGATGATCGCGAGGATGGTCGCCGGGATGAGGTGGATCTCCATCTTGACGTTGAAGAACCAGGCGACCACCGCACCGAGGGTGACCAGCTCGCCGTGGGCGAAGTTGGTCAGGCCGGTGGTGCCGAAGATCAGGCTCAATCCCACCCCACAGATGGCGATGATCAGGCCGAACCGCAGACCGTCGATCGTGAGCCGGGTGAGTTCTTCGGCCGCGGAGATCTCGGTACTGGTCCGTTCTTCACCGAACAGGAAGATCACCGGTCGCGGAGAGCCTTGGGTGACGGTGACCGGCACAGTGTCCTTCTGGACCTCGACGCCACTCGGGATCGTGGTCTTCTCGATGACGACCGTGTAGGTACCCGGCGGCACGAACACTTCCCAGACGCCGGTTGCGGCGGAGACGGTGGACTCGACGGTCACACCGGACTGGTCTTTCGCATCGACTTGGACTCCGGCAACAGGTTCAGAACCGTTGCGCAGGGTGCCGAACACGCGCACGGTGTCATCGTCGGCGGGAGCCTCTGGAGCGGCCGAGGCCAGGCCGGAGCCCATCAGCCCGGCGAACATGAGTGAGATCAGCAGAGCAAGTAATGCTCCTGCACCCCATCTGGCTCCAAAGACCCTTACCCGTTGAGCAGGATGGGGCATCACGCGTGTGTCCTCCCGAAAAATGGTCAGCGCCCGGCCATGGCCGGGCGGCGGAAAGTCATCCTTGCGGACTCTATAGCCAGCGGTCGCGCTCGGCAGGCTTTAGAAGTTTCCTCGCCGTTACTGTTGAGTAACCGAGTTCGTGACCTCGACTAATGATGAAAAATTGGGAGTTTCTGGCCCGTAAGGCAAGGCCTGTCAGGGCCGCTCCATACACTTGGACCCGTGAGTCCTGCCCAAACCAGTCAGCCCGGCCGTGCAACGGCGAAGTCCCCAACCCAATCGGGTGATCGCCCGACCTTGATGTTGCTCGACGGTCATTCACTGGCGTTCCGCGCGTTCTTCGCGTTGCCGGCAGAGAACTTCAAAACCGCTTCGGGTCAGACCACCAACGCGGTATACGGATTCACCTCGATGCTCATCAACCTGTTGCGCGATGAGGCGCCGTCGCACATCGCGGCCGCATTCGACGTCTCCCGGCAGACGTTTCGTGCCGAGGTGTTCCCCGCCTACAAGGCGCAGCGCAGCTCTGCCCCCGACGAGTTCCGCGGCCAGGTCGATCTGACCAAAGATGTCCTGGGCGCCATGGGGATTCCGGTCTTCGCGCAGGAGGGCTACGAAGCCGACGACATCATCGCCACCCTGACCACGCGGGCCGAGGCACTCGGGTACCGCGTGCTGGTGGTCACCGGCGACCGCGACGCGCTCCAACTCGTCAGCGACAACGTCACCGTGCTCTACCCCAAGCGCGGTGTCTCCGAGCTGACGCGTTTCACGCCGGAAGAGGTCGAGGCCAAGTACGGCCTCACGCCGGCCCAGTACCCGGACTTCGCGGCATTGCGCGGCGACCCGTCCGACAACCTGCCCGGCATCCCCGGGGTGGGGGAGAAGACGGCCACCAAGTGGATCCGTGAGTACGGCTCGCTCTCGTCATTGGTCGACAACGCGGACAAGATCAAAGGCAAAGTCGGCGAATCGTTTCGGACGCACCTGGCCAATGTTCAGATGAACCGCCAACTGACCGAACTGGTCCGCGACATGGACCTGCCCTTCGGGCCGGACGACCTGGTGCTCGCACCGTGGGATCGCGACAAGATCCATCAGCTCTTCGACGACCTCGAGTTCCGCGTCCTGCGTGACCGGCTGTTCACCACGCTGTCGTCGGCCGAGCCGGAAGCCGAATCCGGCTTCGACCTGCGCGGCACCGTGCTGGGCGCCGGCCAGGTCTCCGCCTGGCTGAACGCGCACGCCGCTCCCGGGGGCGCCCGCGCCGGACTGACCGTGCTCGGGCCGCGTCAGGTCTACGGCTCGGACGTCACCGGCATCGCGATCGCGGCCGCCGACGGGGAGTCGGCCTACTTCGACCCCGCAGAAATCGGTCCCGACGACGAGAAGGCCGTCGCCGAGTGGCTGGCGGATGCCAACGTGCCCAAGGCGATTCACGAGGCGAAGTGGGCGTTCCACGCGCTGCGTGGCCGCGACTGGCAGCTCGGCGGTGTCACCAGTGACACCTCGCTGGCCGCCTACCTGGTGCGTCCGGGGCAACGCTCGTTCAACCTCGACGACCTCGCGCTGCGTTACCTCAAGCGTGAGCTCGTCGCCGATGCGGTGGCCGACGACGGGCAGATGTCTCTGCTCGACGAGGACTCCGGCGCGCAGGCCGCCGCCGACCAGGCGATGCTCCAGGCCCAGGCGGTGGCGGAGCTGGCCGATCGGTTCGACGAAGAACTGGCGAAGATCGATTCGGGTTCGTTGCTCACCGACATGGAGCTGCCGCTGCTGTTCGTGCTGGCCGAGCTCGAGGCCGCCGGAATCGCCGTCGACACCGCACATCTCGAAGAACTGGAGTCGGGTTTTGCTGCGCGGGTGCGGCAATCGGCCGAGCTGGCCTATGAGGTGATCGGGAAGCAGATCAATCTTGGGTCGCCGAAGCAGCTGCAGGTCGTGCTGTTCGACGAGCTGGAGATGCCGAAGACGAAGAAGACCAAGACCGGGTACACGACCGACGCCGACGCGCTGGCCGGACTGTTCGAGAAGACCGGTCACCCGTTCCTCGAGCACCTGCTGGCCCACCGCGATGCCACCCGTCTCAAGGTCACCGTCGACGGCCTGCTCAAGACGGTTGCCGACGACGGCCGGATCCACACCACCTTCAACCAGACCGTGGCCGCGACCGGCCGGTTGTCGTCCACCGATCCGAACCTGCAGAACATCCCGGTGCGTACCGACGCCGGTCGCCAGATCCGCCAGGGCTTTGTGGTCGGCGCCGGGTACGAGAGTCTGATGACCGCCGACTACAGCCAGATCGAGATGCGGATCATGGCGCACCTGTCCGGTGACGCAGGCCTGATCGAGGCCTTCAACACGGGGGAGGACCTGCACAGCTTCGTCGGGTCGCGAGCGTTCGGTGTGCCGATCGAGGAGGTCACGCCCGACATGCGGCGGCGGGTCAAGGCGATGAGCTACGGCCTGGCCTACGGACTGAGTGCATTCGGACTCTCGCAGCAGCTCAAGATCAGCACCGGCGAGGCCAAGGACCAGATGGAGGCGTACTTCACGCGCTTCGGTGGTGTGCGGGACTACCTGCGGGAAACGGTCGAAGAGGCCAGGCGCAACGAATACACATCCACCCTGTTCGGCCGTCGGCGGTACCTGCCCGACCTCAACAGCGACAACCGCCAGCGTCGCGATGTGGCCGAGCGTGCCGCGCTGAACGCGCCGATCCAGGGCACCGCCGCCGACATCATCAAGGTCGCGATGATCGACGTGCAGAAGGCGCTCGCGGAGCAGGGTCTGACCTCGCGGATGCTGCTGCAGGTCCACGACGAACTCGTCTTCGAGGTCGCCGCCGGTGAGCAGGACCGTCTCGAGGAGCTGGTCCGGGCCAAGATGGGTGGTGCGATCGAGCTGTCCGTACCGCTCGATGTGTCGATCGGTTACGGCCGTTCGTGGGATGACGCCGCGCACTAGGTGCAAACTATTTCTGCGGGCCTGTCGATCCGGTTGATGCTCGTTCGACGAAGGGTTGAGGGCAACCGAACCTCGAAATTCCCTACCGAATGAGGAGAAGGCAATGCGAATCATGATGATCATGCGCGACACGCAGGAAGCGATCGACGCGAGCAAAGAGGTCCCCTTCGACGAGATCATCGCGGCGATGGGGGCGTACAACGAAAAGTTGATCAAGGCCGGGGTGTTGCTGGCCGGTGAAGGTCTGACGGATCCCTCGGAGGGCCTGGTGGTCGACTTCGCCTCGGATCCGCCGGTGGTGACCGACGGACCATACGCCGAGGCCAAAGAGCTGTTCAGCGGCTTCTGGATCATCGAGGTCTCGAGTAAGGAAGAGGCCGCGCAGTGGGCCTCGCAGTGTCCGCTGGGGCCGGGTAGCAAGCTCGAGTTGCGCCGGGTGCACGGTCCCGAGGACTTCCCGCAGGACAACGAGTGGATCCAGAAGGAAGAGCGGTGGCGCGAAGAACTGGACCAGAAGTCCAGCTGAGCTGACGCCGGTGAGCCGGTCCGACGCCATCGGCCGCACCGTCGACGCGGTGTGGCGGATGGAGGCCGCGAAGATCGTCGCGACCCTGAGCCGCATGGTCGGCGACATCGGGTCGGCAGAAGACCTGGCGCAGGAAGCGCTGGTCGAAGCGCTGGCGAAGTGGCCGGAGTCAGGTGTCCCGCGCAATCCGGGCGCCTGGCTCACCACCGTTGCAAAACGCCGTGCCGTGGACGGATGGCGGCGGCAGGAGCGGTTGGATGCAAAATATGCCGCGATCGCCCGGGACCTGGACACCCGACCCGACGCCGAGCTGGGCTGGGACCCCGACAGCATCGACGACGACGTCCTGCGGTTGATCTTCGTCTCGGCCCACCCGGTCGTGGCCAGGGAAGGTCAGATCGCACTCACCCTGCGGGTCGTCGGCGGTCTGACGCCCACCGAGATCGCGCAGGCGTTCCTGACCTCGACCGCCACCATCCAGCAACGCATCGTGCGCGCGAAGAAGACACTCAAGGCGGCGAAGGTCCCGTTCGAGGTGCCACCCCGCGAGGACTACCCGAAACGGCTGTCGGCGGTGCTCAGCGTCATCTACCTGGTGTTCAACGAGGGGTATTCGGCGTCGTCCGGCGACCGGCTGATCCGGTCGGAACTGTGCACGGAGGCGCTGCGACTCGGCCGGGTCCTGGCGGAACTGGTGCCCGGCGAGCCGGAGGTCCATTCACTGGTGGCCCTGATGGAGTTCCAGGCGTCGCGCTTCGGTGCGCGGATCGCCGCCGACGGGACCCCGATCTTGCTGTCGGACCAGGATCGAAATACATGGGATTGGGCCCAGATCGCCCGTGGCACTGCAGCACTCGAGCGTGCCGACGCCTGCGGGCGGGGCCGCGGACCCTACGGTCTGCAGGCTGCGCTGGCCCAATGTCATGCCACCGCCGCGACCGCACAGGACACCGACTGGCATCGCATCGTTCTGCTGTACGAGGCGCTGGGAAGACTGGCGCCGTCGCCGGTGGTCGACCTGAACCGGGCGGTGGCGGTGTCGATGGAGTCCGGGCCCGGTCCGGCTCTGCAGATCGTCGACGACCTGGTCGCCGACGGTGCGCTGGCCCGGTCGCATCTGTTGCCGGCGGTGCGCGGTGAACTCCTGGCGCGTCTGGAGCGGTATCCCGAAGCGAGGGCGGAGCTGAGCAAGGCTGCGGCGATGGCCGGAAACCGAAGGGAGAGCGAAGTTCTGCGAGCCAGGGCCGACTCGATGTCTGACACGTTCGGTCAAAACCGTTGACTGAATCGGTCCTGCCAGTACTGTGGTGCGTATCACAAAGGTCTTGGAGGGCAAGCCATGGCAATTGCCGAGATGAACGAACTCCATCGCAGCATCGGCGCGCTGCGGCATCACATCGTCACGCTGAAACTGCACTACGGGGATGTCGATGCCGTCCGGCGGATGACCAACGATCTGGATCGCTTGGAAATCGACCTGCACGATTTCGAACAATCCCCGCCACCCGTGCGCCGGTCGCCGGTGGGCAAGGACGACGTGGTTTATGTGCCGGACAGCAAATCAGACGAGTCCGCGTGGCTCGGCGCGCAAGACGAAGGGCTGGGCTTCCATTCGCGTGAGCGTACGAAGTGAGCGCCCCCGCGGCTGAGCGGGAGACATCCGGGGTTACTTCTCCCGGGCGGGCGCGCATCCTGGCGCGAACACTCCGAGTGGATCGATGGTGGGTCCCGCCGCTGCTGACAGTCATCGGTCTGTCGGCGTTCGTCATCTACGCGACGATTCGATCATTTGTCCGCAGCGCCTATTGGGCTGCGGACTACCACTATCTCTCCCCGTTTTATTCGCCGTGCCTGAGCGAGTCGTGTGTCCCGGGAGCAAGTCACTTCGGGACCCCGTTCCCCGAGCTGCCGATGTGGATTCCGCTCGGCTTCATCGTCCTGCCCTTCCTGCTCGGCTTCCGGCTGACGTGTTACTACTACCGCAAGGCCTACTACCGCTCGTTCTGGTTCTCGCCACCGGCGTGTGCGGTGGCCGAGCCGCACAACCGCTACACCGGGGAGACCCGTTTTCCGCTGATCGTCCAGAACGCCCACCGCTACTTCTTCTATGTGGCACTGATCGTTTCGCTGATCAACACCTACGATGCGGTCACCGCGTTCCACGGTGAGGGGGGTGGTTTCGGCTTCGGCCTGGGCAACATCATCCTGCTGGGCAACGTCATCCTGCTGTGGACGTACACGGTGTCGTGTCATTCGTGTCGGCACGTGACCGGCGGCCGTCTCAAGCACTTCTCGGCGCATCCGATCCGGTATTGGATCTGGACGCAGGTGTCGAAGCTCAACACCCGTCACATGCAGTACGCCTGGATCACGCTGGGCACGCTGGTCCTCACCGACTTCTACGTCATGCTCGTCGCCAGTGGCACCATCTCCGACCTTCGCTTTGTGAACTGACCCCTTCTCGCGCGCAACGGCTGTTGCGCAATCGACTTCACGCTAGGGAGCCGTTGCCAGATGACCGAAACCGAACGCCATGAATACGATGTCGTCGTGATCGGTGCCGGGGGCGCCGGCCTGCGGGCGGTCATCGAGGCCCGGGAAAAGGGCTACTCCGTCGCGGTGGTCTGCAAGTCGTTGTTCGGTAAGGCGCACACGGTCATGGCCGAAGGTGGTTGTGCCGCGTCGATGGGTAACGCCAACTCGAAGGACAACTGGCAGACGCACTTCAAGGACACGATGCGCGGCGGCAAGTTCCTCAACAACTGGCGGATGGCGGAACTGCACGCCAAGGAGGCGCCCGATCGGGTCTGGGAGCTGGAAACCTATGGCGCCCTGTTCGATCGGACTGCCGATGGACGAATTGCCCAGCGCAACTTCGGTGGTCACACCTACCCGAGGCTGGCGCATGTCGGTGACCGGACGGGCCTCGAACTGATCCGGACGATGCAACAGAAGATCGTCTCGCTGCAACAAGAGGACTACGCGGCCACCGGCGACTATGAGGCGCGGATCAAGGTGTTCGCCGAATGCACCATCACCGAACTGCTCAAGGACGGCGATGCCATCGCGGGCGCGTTCGGATACTGGCGGGAGTCCGGCCGGTTCGTGCTCTTCGAGGCCCCCGCGGTGGTGCTCGCGACCGGCGGCATCGGCAAGTCCTTCAAGGTGACGTCCAATTCGTGGGAGTACACCGGCGACGGACATGCACTGGCGCTGCGGGCCGGGGCCAGCCTGATCAATATGGAGTTCGTTCAGTTCCATCCGACCGGGATGGTCTGGCCACCGAGTGTCAAGGGCATCCTGGTGACCGAAGGTGTTCGCGGCGACGGTGGCGTACTGAAGAACACCGACGGCAAACGGTTCATGTTCGACTACATCCCACCGGTGTTCAAGGGGCAGTACGCCGAGACGGAAGACGAGGCCGACAAGTGGCTCGCCGACAACGACAGTGCCCGCCGCACACCCGATCTGCTGCCGCGTGACGAGGTCGCCCGCGCCATCAACGAAGAGGTGAAGGCCGGACGCGGCACCGAACACGGCGGCGTCTACCTCGACATCGCCTCGCGGATGCCCGCCGACGAGATCATCCGCCGGCTGCCGTCGATGCATCACCAGTTCAAGGAACTCGCCGATGTCGACATCACGGCCGAACCCATGGAGGTGGGCCCGACCTGCCACTACGTGATGGGTGGCATCGAGGTCGATCCGGATACCGGGGCCGCGCGCGTCCCGGGCCTGTTCGCGGCCGGTGAATGCTCGGGCGGTATGCATGGCTCGAATCGTCTGGGCGGCAACTCCCTTTCCGACTTGCTGGTGTTCGGACGCCGGGCCGGGCTCGGTGCGGCATCGTATGTCGGATCGCTGCAGAGCCGTCCCGCAGTCTCTGCCGCAGATATCGATCGGGCCGCGGCGTTCGCACTGGCCCCGTTCGACCCGCCTGTCGAGGGCAAGCCCGAGAATCCCTACACGCTGCACACCGATCTGCAGCAGTCCATGAACGACCTTGTCGGCATCATCCGGAAAGAGGAGGAGGTGCAGGAGGCGATCAGGGTTCTCGAGGACATCCGTCGGCGGATGCCCGGCATGCAGGTCGAAGGCCATCGGCAGTTCAATCCGGGCTGGCATCTGGCCGTTGATCTGCGGAACATGCTGCTCGTCTCCGAATGCGTCGCCAAAGCGGCTCTGCTCCGCACCGAGAGCCGCGGTGGCCACACCCGCGACGACCATCCCGCGATGGACCCGACCTGGCGTAACACGCTGTTGGTCTGCACAGCCGACCCCGGCGACGATTCGCCGGTCCCGGAGGTGACGGTGGTCAAAGAAGAGCAGACCCCGATGCGCCCGGAGTTGCTGGAGCTGTTCGATTTCGACGAGATCGAGAAGTACTACACATCCGGTGAGATCGCCGGTCATCCCAACGCCGGGGGCAGCGAGGAGAACTGACATGGGCTATGACGCGAAGTTCCGGGTGTGGCGAGGTGATGCCGAGGACGGTGAGCTGTGCGACTACACCGTGCTGGCCAACGACGGTGAGGTGGTGCTCGACATCATCCACCGCCTACAGGCGACCCAGACCCCGGATCTGGCGGTGCGCTGGAACTGCAAGGCCGGTAAGTGTGGGTCGTGCTCGGCGGAGGTCAACGGTCGCCCCAAGTTGCTCTGCATGACCCGGATGTCGACCTTCACCGAAGACGAGGTCATCACCGTCACTCCGATGCGGACGTTCCCCGTGGTCCGCGACCTGGTCACCGATGTGTCCTTCAACTATGAGAAGGCCCGCGAGATCCCGGCGTTCACCCCACCGGAAGGACTGAAAGCGGGGGAGTACCGGATGAAGCAGGTCGATGTGCAGCGATCCCAGGAGTTCCGCAAGTGCATCGAGTGCTTCCTCTGCCAGGACGTCTGCCATGTGATCCGGGATCACGATGACAACAAGCAGAGCTATGCCGGCCCTCGTCACCTGATGCGGATCGCCGAACTCGACATGCATCCGCTCGATGTCGCCGAGCGGAGGGAGTCGGCGCAGTCCGAGCACGGCCTGGGGCTGTGCAACATCACCAAATGCTGCGGCGAGGTGTGTCCCGAAAACATCAAGATCACCGACAACGCACTGATCCCGCTCAAAGAGCGTGTCGTCGATCGTCAGTACGACCCGCTGGTGTGGTTGGGGAACAAGCTCTTTCGCAGGTAGTCGACCCGAAGGTGTAACAATTCTCCTCGCCGGGTACTCGCTCGCTCGACAAACCAATCGCGTGAACAGCCCGTAGGGTTGGACACGGAACATTGCCGAGCGAAGCAACCGAGGTGTGCATGCCCCTGGAGAACCAGTCGGACTCATCGCGACCGCCAGTCGACCTGTCGGAGGCTGAGCACACAGCCGACGGACACCTGGTCGAGGCACAGTCCGATGACTTCGATCACGCGAAGCCGCTGCGTGTGGACAATGAGTGGTTCAAGAAGGCCGTATTTTACGAGGTACTCGTACGGGCCTTCAACGACTCGAACAACGACGGGGTCGGAGACCTACGCGGTTTGACCGAGAAGCTCGACTACCTGGCCTGGCTGGGTGTCGATTGCCTGTGGTTACCGCCGTTCTACGATTCACCGCTGCGCGACGGCGGGTATGACATCCGTGATTTCCGGACCGTCTTACCCGAGTTCGGCACGGTGGACGACTTTGTCGAGTTGCTCGATCAAGCGCACCGTCGCGGGATCCGAATCATCACCGACCTGGTGATGAACCATACGTCGGACAGCCATCTGTGGTTCCAGGAATCACGTTCCGATCCGGACGGTCCCTACGGCGACTACTACGTCTGGGCCGACGACGATTCGGGCTATCCGAATGCCCGCATCATCTTCGTCGACACCGAGATCTCCAACTGGACGTGGGATCCGGTTCGCGGGCAATACTATTGGCACCGTTTCTTCTCCCACCAGCCCGACCTCAACTACGACAATCCCGAAGTCGCCGAAGCGATGATCGACGTGCTGCGGTTCTGGCTCGATCTCGGTATCGACGGGTTCCGGCTCGACGCCGTGCCGTACCTGTACGAGCGGGAACAGACCAACTGCGAAAACCTCAACGAGACACACCAGTTCCTCAAAAGGTGCCGCAAGGTCGTCGACGATGAATACCCCGGACGCGTCCTGCTGGCCGAGGCGAATCAGTGGCCGGCGGATGTGGTCGAGTACTTCGGTGAGCCCGACGTCGGCGACGAATGCCACATGGCATTCCACTTTCCCTTGATGCCACGCATTTTCATGGCCGTCCGGAGGCAGAACCGGTTTCCGATCTCGGAGATCCTCGAACAGACGCCGCCCATTCCGAAGTCGGCCCAATGGGCGATCTTCCTGCGCAACCACGATGAGCTGACGCTGGAGATGGTCACCGACGAAGAGCGTGACTACATGTACGCCGAGTACGCCAAAGACCCAAGAATGAAGGCCAACATCGGGATCCGGCGCAGGCTTGCGCCACTACTCGACAACGATCGAAACCAGTTGGAACTGTTCACCGCGTTGCTGCTGAGCCTGCCCGGATCCCCGATGCTCTACTACGGGGACGAAATCGGTATGGGCGACAACATCTGGCTCGGTGACCGTGATTCGGTGCGTACCCCCATGCAATGGACACCCGACCGCAACGCCGGCTTCTCGCGCACCGACCCGGCGAGGATGTATCTGCCGGTCATCATGGATCCGACCTATGGGTTCCAGGCGCTGAACGTCGAGGCGCAGATGAACTCGACCAACACCCTGCTGCACTGGACCCGACGCATGATCGAAGTGCGCAAACAACATCCGGCCTTCGGCCTGGGGACATTCACCGAACTCGGCAACAGCAATCCGTCGGTTCTCACCTACCTGCGGGAGCTGGCGCCGTCGGCCGAAGAGCGTCGACCCAGTGACGTCATCCTCTGCGTCAACAACCTCTCGCGCTTCCCGCAAGCGGTGATCATGGACCTGTCGATGTTCGACGGCCGGATTCCGGTGGAACTGACGGGGTCCATCCCGTTCCCCAAGATCGATTCCGCGTCGTACATGGTGACGCTGCCAGGTCACGGATTCTACTGGTTTGCGTTGCAGCCCGACCCGGCTGATGCCGGTGTCGCACAGGGGTATCCACTCAGCAGCGAAGCAGAGGCGGCGGTCCAACCATGACTGTGAAATTGCCCGACGATCAGGAAATTGCCGAGGGTCTGGCCCGGTGGCTCCCGCAGCAGCGGTGGTTCTCGGCGAAAAACCGTGAGATATCGGGGGTCCGGGTGAACACGCGGGTCCCGTTGGCGGCGGACGACGGGTACGCGGCCGAACAGGTCCTCGTGTCCGTCGGGTTCGATTCCGGTCCCGATCTGCGCTACCAAATACCCCTCGGATACCGAACCCACCTGTCGGAACCGTTGCTGGCATGGGCGGTGACCGATCCGCTTTCGGGTTCGGCGACCGCCTACGACGGCCTGCAGGATCCGGAGCTGGCCGGTCGCCTCCTGACGGCATTGGCTGCCAACGAGACCATCGGCGGACTGCGCTTCGAGACCTTGCCCGGTGGCGTCATCGACTCGGAGGCGCCCGGTCGGGTGATGAGTGCCGAGCAGTCCAACACGTCGGTGGTGTTCGGTGAATCCCTGTTGTTCAAAGTGTTTCGACAGTTGGATATCGGGATCAATCCCGATGTGGAACTGCACCGCGCCCTCAGTGAGGTCGGGTGCAAGCATGTGGCCGAGCTCCGCGGCTGGATCGAAACAGACATCGACGGTGGTCCGACGACGTTGGCCATGGCACAGGAGTTCATCGACAACGCCGCCGACGGTTGGAGCATGGCGCTGATCAGTGTGCGTGACCTGTTCACCGAGGCCGACCTACATGCGGCCGAGCTGGGAAGCGATTTCGCCGGCGACGCCGAGCGACTCGGGGCCGCGCTGGCACACGTGCACGCGGACCTGGCCCGGAGCCTGGGAGTGAGTGAGCGAAACGGCAACGGCGCGGTGATCGGAGACATGCGAGCGAGACTCGTTGCCGCGGCCGAATCGGTTCCGCAGCTCGAGGAACTGCGAGAACCGGTGTCGGCGGTTTTCGACGAGGCCGCGGACGCGGGCCCGACACTCGTGCAGCGCATCCACGGCGATCTCCATCTCGGTCAGGTTCTGCGGACACCTTTGACCTGGTTGGTGATCGACTTCGAAGGGGAACCGCTCAAATCGGTGGCCGAGCGTCGGCTACCCGACAGCCCGCTGCGCGACGTGGCGGGCATGCTTCGATCGTTCGACTATGCCGGCCACCACCTGATCGGCGAGGGATCGCCGGCGCGCACCGGACAACTCGAGTTCCGCGCACGGGAATGGGTGGAACGTAATTCGGCGGCGTTCTGTGACGGATATGCCGCCGTGACCGGTGAGGATCCACGAACGCACTCCGCGCTGCTTCGGGCGTACGAGCTCGACAAGGCCGTCTATGAAGCGGTGTACGAGGCCCGACACCGCCCGGCCTGGTTGCCATTGCCCTTGAACGCGATCGAGCGGCTCGTCTCCGTGTGATGACGCATCCGGAGAACGGAATTCTTCACAAGAGTTGAAACTCTTCGCGGGTTTCGCCATTCCAGCGGCGCAGGCCGGCGACGCGCGCGGTGAACATCTCCGGGTCGTCGCCGATGGCCCTCACGATGTGTCCGAGCTGACCCGGCAGCAGTCGGCGGGCGAGCGTGATGTGCGGTGTCCAGCCGCCCGGCTGGATATGCGGCAATGCCCGTCCGCCGATGTGTGGCCGGGTGGTGGCGAATACCTGGGCGTGCAGACTCAGGAGGCGTTCGGAGGCGACCACCAGTCGGGCCGCGGTACCCCGGCGACCCCAGAACAGTAGTAGGGCTCCGACATTGACGGACATCCCGACAACGTCGGGGATCCCCCGGAGCCCCTCGTCCACCGCGGCGTCGATCGAGTCCGCCGCCACCAGGGTGACGTGCGGCCGGTTGGACTTCGACCGGATGTTGCCCTGGCTCGGCAATCCGGCCTCCGCGATCTTCTGCCACTGCTGCCCGATTATCGCGTTGGTCGCCTCATCGAAGATGAGCTCGATCGAGTGCGCCATTCAGCGTCGGCTCCACTGCTTCTGGTCGTGCACGGTGACGGCGGGAACGTCGCCGCGGTAGACCTCGACCTCGACCCGGACGAGTTGTCCGGTGGATCCCTGTGACAACCGGGAGGTGCCGACGTCGCGGGTCAGGACATTCGGGTTGCCGTGGACACAACCGGCGATGTCGGGGGAGCTGTAGTCGAACCACGCCCCGGTGGACAGCTGCGCGATGTTGGGTGCGACCCGGTCGTCGATGACCGCCCCGGCCAGCATCTGAGCGGTCTGGCTGCGGACCAGGACGACATCGCCGTCGCAGATCGACCGCGTCGCGGCGTCAGTGGGATGGAGGCGGATCGGCTCGCGGCCCTGGACTTTCGACGCGACGCTGTAGTCACCATGATCGAGTTGGCTGTGCAGTCGCGTCTTCGGATTGTTCGCGATCAGGCACAGGGGGTACTCGCCAGAACCGAGTCCCTCGGCCTCGGGCGGGGCGAGCCAGGCCGGGTGGGGCGGGCAGTCGTCGTAGCCGAACCCCTCGATGGTGTCCGAGTAGATCTCGATCCGGCCGCTGGGAGTGGGCAACGGGTGTGCGGCCGGGTCGCTGCGAAACTCTTGGTAGAGCGAGTGTTCGGTGTCCGCGCCGGACAGCTCGAGTCGGCCCTTCTCCCAGAATTCGGCGAAGTCCTCGGTCGGGGTGTGGTGCGCCGGCGTGGCCCGACGCCAATCCTCGTACATCTTCTCGAGCCAGCCCCGCTCATCGAGATTCTCGGTGAAGGCATCGAAGACGCCGAGACGTTTGCTGAGCTGTGCCAGGATGTCGAAGTCGCTCAACGACTCACCGACCGGCGCGGACACCTGTCGCATGGCGATCATGGACTGGTCGTACCGTCCGCAGCCGATGTCGTTGCGTTCGAGGGTGGTGGTCACCGGCAACACGATGTCGGCGTGGCGGGCAGTTGCCGTCCAGAACGGCTCGTGCACGATGACGGTCTCCGGTTGCGCGAAAGCGCGCCGGAGCCGGACCAGATCCTGGTGGTGATGGAACGGGTTGCCGCCGGCCCAATAGACCAACTTGGTGTCGGGATAGACCTTGGTCTGACCGTTGAACTCGTAACTCTCGCCGGGGTGGAGAAGCATGTCGGCAATGCGGGCGACCGGGATGAACTCATCCACCGGATTGGCGCCCTGGAAGAACGTCGGCAGTGAATAGGGGAGCTTGGCCGCACCCATGCCGCCGGTCGAACCGTAACCGTGGCCGAAACCGCCTCCGGGAAGGCCGATCTGACCGAGGAATGCGGCCAGCGCGATGGAGGCCCACAGGGGCTGCTCGCCGTAGGTGGCTCTCTGCAAGGACCAGGACGTGGTCACCATCGTCCGCTTGGCTGCCATCCGCCGAGCCAGGCCGCTGATCGAATCCGGATCCATGCCGCAGATCTCTGCGGCCCACCGCGGGTCTTTCACGACACCATCGGGGGCGCCGCACAGATAGTCGGTGAACCGTTCGAAGCCCACGCAGTAGCGGTCGAGAAAGTCGCGGTCGCAGAGGTTTTCGTCGAGGAGGACCCAGCACAGTGCCAGCATCAGCGCGGTGTCACTGGCCGGGGTGGTGACGATCCACTCGTCTTGCGCCGTCAGCGCCAGGTCGTCGGACAGCGGGCCGATCAACACGAATTGCGCACCGTTGTCGTGGGCGGCATCGATCGCACTGCGGACGATGTGTCTGCTGATGCCGCCGCCGTTGATCTGGAAGTTCTTGGCGGGGATGCCACCGAAGCAGACAAAGAGCTCGGTGTGCTCGCTCATCACCTGCCACGTGGTGGGGTTGTACAGCGGCTCTTCGCTCCCGACGATGTGGGGGAGCAGCACACTCGATGCACCGTGGCTGTAGCTGTGCACTGATCGGGTGTAGCCGCCGATGCAGTTGAGAAAACGGTGTATCTGACTCTGCGCGTGGTGAAACCGGCCCGCGCTGGCCCATCCGTAGGAACCGCCGAAGATCGCGGGATTGCCGTACGTGCCGCGGACGCGTGCCAACTCGCCGGCCGCCAGGTCGAGTGCATGATCCCACGTCACCTCGACGAAATCGTCGTCACCGCGGGTGTTGTCGGCGCCGGGTCCGTTGCTGAGCCATCGGCGGCGGACGTACGGATGCAGGATCCGGGCGCCGGTGTCGAATGATGCAGGGATGTTCGCCAGGAGCGGTGAGGGATCGGGGTCGGCGGGATCCGGCTCGACATTCAGCACGTCGCCGTCGACAGAAGCGGTGAAGACACCCCAGTGTGAGCTGTTGACCTTTGCCGACCGTTCAACCCCTGCCGATCGTTCGACGTTTGCTTCCTCAGGCATGTCCCACAGTGTTGCAGCTGTGCCGTCCGGAGGCATCGTTCAGCAGGTGGGCGTCTGTGTCGTACCGGTGAATCTGGCCGTGGTCCACGCCCGCAGATCCTTCATCATCTGAGAATCCCGGTCCAGCACGCTCATGTGAGTGCGGTCCGAATACGCCTGGAACTCGAAGCTCGCCCCGGCAGCGCACTGCTGCTCGACCCACTTCTCGGTGATGTCGAAGGGGATCACCTCGTCGGCGGTGCCCTGGCCGATGAACACCGGCTGGGTGGGGATCGTCGGAATGTTCTGCCGCAGGCGATCACCCATCGCACCGGACGACGGATCGGCGAGCGTCACCGATTGTGTTGCCGGCAGCGAGGTCACCACCGAGGCCATCAGCGAAGGGTCGGTGATGCAGCGGTCGCCCGCGGCCCGGACGTTGGCCCACGCACCGGGCCGGATATAGGCGCGTGGATCGACGTCGGGGTAGGTGCGGGCGTAGGAACGTGTGACATAGGCCGTCAGCAGGGCGCCACCGAGTATTCCCTGCACTCTCTGGGCCATGGCCACCAGATCGGTCGCCGGCGACAGCGATGCGACGCCGCGGATGTTGACGTCCGGAGCATAGTCAGGGGCCAGCATCCCGGTCCACAGCGCCGCGTGACCGCCCTGGGAATGACCCCAGACCACAGTCTTTTCGGACACCTCGACCTCATCGAACTGACGCACTGCCCGGATCGAGTCCAGCGCGGAGTAGGCCTGGCCGTTGCCGATCAGATACGGCGCGACACCTTCGGTGCCCATCCCGGCATAGTCGGTCGAGACGATGACCCGGCCGGCTTTCAGGACGGGCCACAGGGGTGGCATCCCGTCAAACGCGTTGGTCGCCAACGAGGGTGCGCACGGCCGCGCGACGCCGGTGGTGCCGTGAGTCCAGGCGATGACCGGGCGCGGTCCACCGGGCCGGTCGATCGCGGCCAGCACCGACGCGGAGGCGACCGTGGGCCTGCCGTGTGAATCGGTGGTGCTGTAGAGGATCAGCCAGGCCTCCGCGCCGTCGGGAAGGTCGGCGGGAGTGAATGGCATCGACCTGATCAACGTGCCCGCCGGCCCCGGTATCGGGTCGGGGGTCGCATAGAACGGGTCGTGGCGGCTCACGTGTGCTGCGATGCTCACCGCGACCAGGACCAGACTCAGTGCCAACGCGATCGATCGGCCACCCAGGCGCAGGAACTGTCGGGGCGTCGACCGCGGCGGAGTCGCACTGTGCCGGTTCTGATCCCGCGGTGTGCGGTGGCGGAACACCGCGACCAGCGACGTGAGTCCAAACCAGACGACGTAGGCGCCGAACACGACGGCCACCACAAAAACGGTGACGTCGGGCCAGGACAGTGCCACCACGCCGAGCGTCACCGTCGCCAGTGCGCCGATGACACCTGCTGCGGTGTCGATGCCGCCGCCGGCTGTCGAGGTCCTGACCGCATCGAAGCCGTGGACGACGCCGGCCACGACCAGCGCCACCCCCACGATCAGCGACAGGTGCTCGGTGGTCAGGCGGGGCCAGATCAAGATCACCAGGCCGACCAGCAGCCAGGCCACCCCGAGCAGGCGGCGAAAAACCGGATGATCGCCGGGCGTGGCGATCGTCGAGATCCCGACGAGGAGTGCGTTGATCCCGGCGAGGATCGTCAGCACCTCCACCGACGCGAACGGCTGGAGTCCCAGGATCACCCCGAGAACCACGCAGCCGACGGCGATCACTGCCACGAACGGGCGGGGCAGCGACCTGATCACCCTGGCGACGGCCGGCATCAATCAACCTTGTCAGACGCCGGGCCGTCCGGGCCTGCTTCAGCCGAGGTCATGGCTTTGTGCAACAGAAGATGGCCGTGCCCGGAAAATGTTGCCCGCGAAGCGGACTCCACTGGCCCCACTCCCGGTCGAACCCCTCCGGCCACTCCGGCTCGATGAGATCGTCCAGGATCAGGCCGGCCGCCCGGATCTCCCGGATCCGATCTCCGACGGTGCGGTGATGTTCGACGTACGACACCGTCCCGTCGTCCTCGGTCTCCACATACGGAGTGCGGTCGAAGTAGGACAGGATCACCGTCAGTCCGGCCGGTCCGGGATCGTCCGGAAACATCCACCGCATCGGATGGTTGACCGAGAAGACCCATCGGCCGCCGGGCTTGAGCACCCGGGCCACCTCGGCCATCACCCCCGCCGAGTCCGCGACGAAGGGCACCGCCCCGAACGCCGAGCAGACCACGTCGAACACCTCGTCGCGGAAGGGGAGTTGTTCGGCGCCGGCCTGGACCAGCGGCGGCTGCGGACCGCCGCGGGCCATCGCCATCTGACCGCGGCGCAGCATCTCCCGGGACAGGTCCAGGCCCACCGCATGGGCGCCTTGCCCGGTGAGCCACCGACTGCACGGCGCCGACCCGCAGCCGATCTCGAGAACGGCCTTTCCGGTGACGTCGCCGAGGAGGTGAACGTCGGATTCGCGGAGTCCCTCGGGACACCAGACGAAGTCGCCCGCCTCACTGCCCGCTCCGAGGAATTCGCCGTGGCTGATGTGATATTCGTCGGCGTCGGCGTCCCACCAGCGGCGATTCGCCGCAGCGCTCGTCCGAGAGTCCACGGAGCCGCGGATCAGCGGGTGCGAACCGCCGGTATTTGCCCAGGCCACCGGGCCTGGCGTATCGTCAACCACGCGCGTGCCTGAGCTCGTGTGGTTCTACATGCCGATCACTTCGCAGTGATCCGTGTCGTTCCAGCAATATCTGCATTATCTGTCCCTACAACCAAACCTGTCCGGAGCCATCTAACATATGCCGTCCACGACCATTACCTCGCCGCAAGTAGCCATTAACGATATTGGCTCGGCTGAGGATTTTCTTGCTGCCATCGATGCAACTATCAAGTACTTCAACGATGGCGACATCGTCGAGGGCACCATCGTCAAGGTTGACCGTGACGAAGTGCTGCTCGACATCGGTTACAAAACCGAGGGAGTGATCCCGTCCCGCGAATTGTCCATCAAGCACGACGTCGACCCCAGCGAGGTCGTCAGCGTCGGTGACGTGGTGGAAGCACTGGTCCTCACCAAAGAGGACAAAGAGGGTCGGTTGATCCTGTCCAAGAAGCGCGCTCAGTACGAGCGGGCGTGGGGCACCATCGAAGAGCTCAAGGAAAAGGACGAGGCCGTCAAGGGCACCGTCATCGAGGTCGTCAAGGGCGGCCTGATCCTGGACATCGGTCTGCGTGGATTCCTCCCCGCATCGCTGGTGGAGATGCGTCGCGTGCGCGATCTGCAGCCGTACATCGGCAAGGAGATCGAAGCCAAGATCATCGAGCTGGACAAGAACCGGAACAATGTCGTCCTCTCGCGCCGTGCATGGCTCGAGCAGACCCAGTCCGAGGTCCGCAGCGAGTTCCTGCACCAGCTGCAGAAGGGCCAGGTCCGCAAGGGCGTCGTGTCCTCGATCGTCAACTTCGGCGCATTCGTCGATCTCGGCGGCGTCGACGGTCTGGTTCACGTCTCCGAGCTGTCTTGGAAGCACATCGATCACCCGTCCGAGGTTGTCGCCGTCGGCGACGAGGTCACCGTCGAGGTTCTCGACGTCGATCTGGACCGCGAGCGCGTGTCGCTGTCGCTCAAGGCCACCCAGGAAGATCCGTGGCGCCAGTTCGCTCGCACCCACGCCATCGGCCAGATCGTGCCCGGCAAGGTCACCAAGCTGGTTCCGTTCGGTGCATTCGTGCGGGTCGAAGAGGGAATCGAAGGCCTCGTCCACATCTCGGAGCTGGCCGAGCGCCACGTCGAGGTGCCGGATCAGGTTGTCGCCGTCGGTGACGACGCGATGGTCAAGGTCATCGACATCGACCTCGAGCGTCGCCGGATCTCGCTGAGCCTCAAGCAGGCCAACGAGGACTACACCGAAGAGTTCGACCCCTCGAAGTACGGCATGGCCGACAGCTACGACGAGCAGGGCAACTACATCTTCCCCGAAGGCTTCGATTCCGAGACCAACGAATGGCTCGACGGATTCGACAAGCAGCGGGAAGCGTGGGAGTCGCGCTACGCCGAGGCAGAACGTCGCCACAAGATGCACACCACCCAGATGGAGAAGTTCGCCGCTGCCGCCGAGGCCGCTGCCAACGCTCCGACGGATTACTCGTCGGATTCGGCTGACAAGGGTGGTGACGACGCTGCCACCGCATCGTCCTCGTCGTCTTCGTCGTCCGCTCCGAAGAGCGGTGGCTCGCTGGCCAGCGACGAGCAGCTCGCTGCTCTGCGCGAAAAGCTTTCGGGCAACGCCTGATAGAGCACCAACCCCAAACCGCCCCCGGCCTTTCGGTCGGGGGCGGTTTGTTTGGGTTCAGGGGTTCAGGGGTTTAGGGGTTTAGGGGTTCAGGGGTTCAGGGGTTCAGCCGCCGCCGGTGTCTTCCGCCGCATCCTCGATGTCCTCGCCGGTGTCGTCGGCAGATCCGGCGTACACGTAGGGCACGAGCGACTTGGCGACCATCGCCGCCGGCGGGAACCCGTCGGCGGTGGGGGCCAGGTTGCCCCAGACCACCATCGTCACGTCGTTGACCGGGTCGTAGCCCATGAACGAGTTGTATCCGGGCATCTCGCCGATGTGCCCGATCAGTGGTCCCATCTGGGCGATGCCGTAGCCGTATCCCGAGCTCTCGGGGTCGTCGGGATCGGCGGGTTGGATGCTGTCCATCCGCAGTTGCTGCGTTTTTGCATCGAGCAACCGGCCGCTGCCCAGGGCCTTCACCCAGATCGCCAGGTCGTTGGCGCTGGAGACGCCCTGCCCCGCGGCCCACGTCCATGAGGGGTTGTCGTTGGTCGTCACCCTCGGCTGGACCGTGCCCGCCTCGATCGCCGCCAGGCGTTCGGGCGGAAGGGATTCCTTGCCCTCACCCAGGGTCTCGACGTTCCCGCTGTAGGAGTATCCGCTGACGTACGGGACCGGGAGCGCGGTGTCGGTGTTGGCAGGAAACGACGTGCCCGTCATGCCGAGTTGGGAGAAGAACCGATCCTCGAAGATCTGGGCGATCGGTTTGCCGTCGAGTGCCTCGGCGATCAGTCCGAGCAGGACGGTGTTCGTGTTCGAGTAGTGATATTCGGCGCCGGGAGCGGAATACGGCGGGTTCTCGAATGCAAGAGCAAGTAGCTCTTCCGGCGTCCAGACCCGTTGGGTGTCCTCGTCGAGAGCCGTGTTCAGTTCGAGTGTCTGGGTGTAGTTGTAGAGCCCGCTCCGCATGTCGAGAAGGTGGCCGATGGTGATGTTCTCCCCGTTCGGGACATCCGGCCGGTATTTGCCGACCGGGTCGTCGACCGAGATCGTGCCCTCCTGGACCATCTGCATGATGGCGGTGCCGGTCCAGGTCTTCGTATTCGAGCCGACCCGAATCCTGGTGTCGACGGTGGGTTCGTCGTCGGATTCGATTCCGAGGGTGCCCCATGCGTTGGTGTAGTCACCCGTAGGTGTTCGGATGAGCACCAGCATTCCGACTTCATGGAATCCGGTGGCGAGGTCGTCGACCACTTGGTCCATGGCGGCGGTGTCGAGCGGCAACAGTGCGCTGGTCGACGTCGAATCGCTCGTCGTCGGTGACGTGTCGACATCCGACGAGCAGGCAGTGCCCACCAGTGCGACGGTGAGCATCAGGGTGACCGCGGTGGTACGTCGCGGTCGACGGGATGGTTGATGTACGTCCCTGGTGTTCAACGGGTTCGGGGGGAACATTCTGCTCGCTTCCGATGGGTCGATCACGCCGCGGGGAGCGATCCATCTGGGAGGCAGTGGCGTTCGGACGAGCTTCGGGAGACCAGATGGGCGGCTCGGTAATCCAGCACGCGCCGATCCCGCGAGGCGGGACGCTCCGTGTGGGGGTAGTGCGACGGTACCGCTCGAGTGCGTAGGCGGGACGCGGTTACGCCAAGAAGCCGAGCCATGCACCTATTACTTTTTGACAATGATTGTCATTAAGGCGGACCATGTGGGCGTGAAAAATACTCGTGCCGTCCAACTGATCACCGCCCTCTGTGCCGGAAGCCTGCTTGTCGCCTGTGGCACCGACGGTGACAACACCACCTCACCCTCTGCCGGGGCCTCCGCCGAGAAAGCCGCTGCCGGTTCTGAACCCGTCGAGCAGACCTCGGCCACCAAGCGGCTGGCATTCACCCATGATGAAGGCATCGTGATCGTCGACGCGGACGATCTGGACCCGGTCGGTGAGGTTGCAACACAGGGATTCATCCGGCTGAACCCGGCCGGGGACGGACGCCACGTGTTCGTCTCGCGCCCCGGGGGATTCGGCGTCCTCGACATGGGCACCTGGACACGTCAGCACGGCGATCACCGCCACCACTACACGGCGCAACCGGCGATGACCGCGCTGGCGTTCGGCGGGGAAGATCCGGGACATGTTGTGCCACACGATGATCGGACCACGCTGTTCTCAGATGGAACCGGTGGCATCGATGTGGTCGCACCGGCCGAACTGTCCCGGGGCAAGGCTCAGGCGGAACGACATCAGGTCCCGGCGCATCACGGTGTCGCCGTGGCGCGCGCCGACGGCACCCTGGTGACCACCGTCGGTACCGAGGAATCCCGCAGTGGCGTCCAGGTTCTCGGCCCCGACAACGCGGTACTGGCGAGCAACGATCGATGTCCCGGCGTCCACGGTGAGGCCATCGCCGCCGACGGTGTACTCGCATTCGGATGTCAGGACGGCCTTCTGGTGGTGCAGGGCAACACAATCGAGAAGATCACCAGCCCGCACACCTACGGGCGGATCGGTAATCAAGCAGGCACCGAAACGTCACCGGTGGTACTCGGGGACTACAAGGTGGACGCCGAGGCCGAGCTCGAACGCCCGACCCGGATCAGTTTGACCAACACGCAGACCGCCGAACTCAGACTCGTCGAGTTGGGTACCAGCTACAGCTTCCGGTCACTGGGGCGCGGACCGAACGGTGAAGCGCTGGTCCTGGGCACCGATGGCGATATCCACGTGATCGATCCTGTCTCGGGCACCACGATCAACCGGATCGAGGTCATCGCGGACTGGGCCGAGCCCGTCGAGTGGCAGGCTCCGCGCCCGACCCTGTTCGTCATGGAGTCGACCGCCTACGTCACCGATCCGGCGAACAACAAGATCGTCGCGGTGGATCTCGGCACCGGCGACATCACCGCCGAGAATGAGTTCGCCGCGGCCGCGAACGAGCTGACCGGAGTCGCCGGATAAGCCGATGGTGGGTGGATGCGGGAAGACGGTGGGCCGGTCTGCAACACTGGGTCGGTGATTCGAGTAGGCCTGACCGGCGGTATCGGCGCCGGAAAATCCACGGTGGCACGCACACTGACAGAACGCGGCGCGTATCTCATCGACGCCGACGTGATCGCCCGTGAGGTCGTGGCGCCCGGGTCCGAGGGTCTGGCGAAGCTGGTCGAGGCTTTCGGAGCGGACATTTTGCTCGCCGACGGCGCCCTCGATCGGCCGGCGCTGGCGGCCAAGGCCTTTGTCGATGAGGAACAGCGCAAGATTCTCAACGGCATCACGCATCCGCTGGTCGGTGCCCGGGCCGCGGAACTGCTCGACGCGGCCCCGGCGGACGCGATCGTGCTGCAGGACATCCCGTTGCTGGTGGAGAACCGGACCGCGCCGTTCTTCCATCTGGTCGTCATCGTGCACGCCGACGAAGACGTCCGGCTGGCGCGGCTGACCGGACAGCGCGGCATGCCCGAAGAGGATGCGCGGGCACGGATCCGGTCGCAGGCGACCGTCGAGGAACGGCGGGCCGTCGCAGATGTCTGGCTCGACAACAGCGGCACCCCGGACGACCTCGCGGCGCTGGCGGCCACGCTCTGGGACGAGCGGCTCGTGCCGTACGAACGCGGCGTCCGCACCCGGGTCTGCGCGCCGCAGCCGACGACGGAGGTCGCCTACCGGGAGCAATGGCCGGTCGATGCCACCCGGCTGGCCAATCGGCTCAGAGTGCTCGGTGCCGAGAAGATCGCCGACATCAAACACGTGGGCCCCACCTCCGTGGTCGGATCCGCGGCCGTCGACGTCATCGACCTCGACATCTCGCCGGCCGCCGGGGTCTCGGCCGCAGATCTGATCGATCCGCTCTCGGACGGTGGTTTCCCGGTGAGCAGTCCCGGAGTGCATGCCAACGCCGACCCCGGGCGTGCGGTGACGATCAGGCTGGTGTGACGGTCAATCCGGTGTCACGTACACCATGACCTGAGGGTTCACCGTCCGGCCGGGGTCACTGCCAGACCAGTGTGGCGCCCTGGCCGGCGAGCCAGGCCTCGACGTCGTTGCCGTGCGCGGCCGCGCCGGTCATCGTGCGGGTGGCGATGCGGACCGCGGCCTCGGCGTGTTCGCGGGGGAGCATCCCCGCGGCGTGGGCGTCGAACAGTTCATCGACGTCCTCGAGTTCCAGGTATTCGGGGCGCTCGATCAGGTCGAGGTACCAATCCTCGGAATGCCAGCACCCCTGGGCGTCGGGGCGGGTGAACTCGCCGATGTCGAGGTAGAGGCGTTGGTCACGTTCGAACCCGGGCCGGAAGTGGAATATCGTGGCCCGGAGTCCGAAGTCGGGGAGCAGCCAGGACTGTATTCGGCTGAACTTGCGATGATCGGCCGGCCGGTCCATGTACAGGCCGAACTCGGTGGCCCGGTAGACATCCACCTGACGGATGAACCCTTTGGGGTCGGTGTTCGTGCTCCCGGGCACGTCGAAGATCTCGTGTTTGGGCGGATGAATCGCGTCCATCGCGTCAACCTAGCCCAGTGCGATGTTCACTGTCGGCGTACGCGCCGTGTCGGAGGTCGCGTTTACTCTGATGACATGGCCTTTGCAGCAGAACATCCGATCGTTGCGCACTCGGAATTCCGCCCGGTCGGCGAGATCGAACGTTCGGGAGCCACCTTCGAGGTGGTCAGCGATCACTCACCGGCCGGTGACCAGCCGGCGGCGATCAAGGAGCTCGAGCAGCGCCTGTCCAGGGGTGAAAAGGACATCGTGTTGCTCGGCGCCACCGGTACCGGTAAATCGGCGACCACCGCGTGGCTGATCGAGAAGGTCCAGCGGCCGACACTGGTGATGGCCCCCAACAAGACCCTCGCCGCGCAGCTGGCCAACGAGTTACGAGACATGTTGCCCAACAACGCCGTCGAGTATTTCGTCTCGTACTACGACTACTACCAGCCCGAGGCGTACATCGCGCAGACGGACACCTACATCGAGAAGGACTCGTCGATCAACGACGACGTCGAGAGGCTTCGTCACTCGGCGACGTCCAACCTGCTCTCGCGCCGTGACGTGGTCGTGGTGGCCTCTGTGTCGTGCATCTACGGTCTCGGTACACCGCAGTCCTACCTCGATCGCTCGGTACAACTCGAGGTCGGCCAGGAAGTCGACCGCGACGCCCTGCTGCGACTGCTCGTGGACGTCCAGTACAGCCGCAACGACGTCAGCTTCACCCGCGGCAGTTTCCGGGTGCGGGGTGACACCGTCGAGATCATCCCCTCTTACGAGGAACTGGCGATCCGCATCGAATTCTTCGGTGACGAGATCGAGGCGCTGTACTACCTCCATCCGCTCACCGGTGACGTGGTCCGGGAGGTCAAGGAGTTGCGGATCTTCCCGGCCACGCATTACGTGGCCGGTCCGGACCGGATGGAGCGCGCCATCGCCTCCATTGAGGCCGAACTCGAAGAACGGCTCGCCGAACTCGAGGGCAAGGGCAAACTGCTCGAGGCCCAGCGGCTGCGGATGCGAACCAACTACGACGTTGAGATGATGCGCCAGGTCGGTTTCTGCTCCGGCATCGAGAACTATTCACGGCATATCGACGGCCGCGGACCGGGTACGGCGCCCGCCACGCTGATCGACTACTTCCCCGAAGACTTCTTGATGGTCATCGACGAATCGCATGTCACGGTGCCGCAGATCGGCGCCATGTACGAGGGCGACATGTCGCGTAAGCGCAACCTGGTGGATTTCGGGTTCCGGTTGCCTTCGGCCGTCGACAACCGTCCGCTGACCTGGAGTGAGTTCACCGAGCGGATCGGTCAGACGGTCTACCTGTCGGCCACACCCGGCCCGTATGAGCTCGGGCAGTCGAACGGGGAGTTCGTCGAGCAGGTCATCCGGCCGACCGGTCTGGTCGACCCACACGTGGTGGTCAAACCCACCAAGGGGCAGATCGACGACCTGATCCACGAGATCCGGGAACGCACCAAGAAGGACGAGCGGGTACTGGTCACCACGCTGACCAAGAAGATGTCGGAAGACCTCACCGACTATCTGCTCGAGATGGGTATCCGGGTGCGGTATCTGCACTCGGAGGTCGACACGCTGCGCCGCGTCGAACTCCTGCGGCAGCTGCGGCTCGGTGACTACGACGTCCTGGTCGGAATCAACCTTCTGCGTGAGGGTTTGGACCTACCCGAGGTGTCGCTGGTCGCGATTCTCGACGCCGACAAAGAAGGATTCCTGCGCAGTACCACCAGCCTCATCCAGACGATCGGGCGTGCGGCCCGAAACGTCTCCGGTGAAGTGCACATGTACGCCGACAAGATCACCGACTCGATGCGCAATGCCATCGACGAGACAGACCGTCGCCGCGAGAAGCAGATCGCCTACAACAAGAAGATGGGTGTCGATCCAAAACCGTTGCGTAAGAAGATCGCCGACATTCTCGACCAGGTGTACGAGGAGGCCGAGGACTCGATCGCCATCGGTGGTTCCGGCCGCAATTCCAGTCGGGGCCGGCGCGCGCAGGGCGAACCGGGCCGGGCGTCGTCCTCGTCGGGTGTTCTCGAGGGCCGGGACGTGTCCGCGATGCCGCGTGCGGAACTGGCAGACCTCATCGCCGCGCTCACCGATCAGATGATGAACGCAGCGCGCGATCTGCAGTTCGAGCTCGCCGGTCGACTACGCGACGAAATAGCCGATCTCAAGAAAGAATTGCGCGGTATGGACGCCGCCGGCATCTCCTAGCCGAACCGCCGGCCCGCAGATACATGTGACGCGAGTGACAGTAAGTGTTGTCGCAGGTCAGCGGGCCCGGCGGTGTGCGCTTCGCCGGATACCCAATTGTGTCCCGTAGGTGTCGATATACCCTTCTCGGAAGGCAACGCCGTGGAGCGATTTCCTATGCAGGCACGTTTATTGGAGGAATGAATGAGCGCATACCAGACCGTCGTAGTGGGAACCGATGGATCTGAATCGTCGATGAAGGCAGTGGAACGAGCGGGGGCGATCAGTGGGGACGGGGCACAGTTGATCATCGCCTGTGCGTACTTCCCGACCGACGACAAAGACTTCTCTGCGGCATCCGATGTGCTCAAAGACGAGGCATACCAGGTACATGGGTCTGCGCCGACCGAAGAAATCCTTCGGACCGCCAAGGAGCGGGCGACCGCGGCCGGTGGCGTCAATATCGCCACCCGACCCGTCGTCGGCTCGCCGGTGGACGCGCTCTTGAATCTGGTGGTCGTCTCCAAGGCCGACCTGCTGGTGGTCGGCAACAAGGGCCTGAACTCGATCGCCGGGCGGTTGCTGGGATCAGTCCCGGCGGACGTCGCCCGCAAGTCGCGGTGCGACGTCCTGATCGTTCACACGGTCTGAGCGGCCTGCTGCAGAGGCTCGGGCAACTCGGCGCTGTGCACAATTGCCAACTGCTGGGTTGCCCGGGTGAGCGCGACGTACAGGTCGCCCCATCCACGTGATGACTGACGCACGATCATCGACGGTTCGATCACGATCGTGCGGTCGAATTCCAAGCCCTTGCACTGTGCCACGGTGAGCACGGACAGTTCTCCGGTGCCCTCGAGATTCTCGGTGGCACTGCGGATCTCGTCCACCAGATCATCCGGGGCGATGATCGCGGCGATACCGTCGAGAGGTTCGGTGGCGAGCCGGCCGGCGACCGCACCGAGCTTTTCGGATGACGTGTGTTCGAAGACCGGTGGCCGTCCGCTCGACCTGATCGAGGTGGGCGCCGACATCTCGCTGTCGATCTGTTCGAGGATCGGGGCGGCAACTGCCATGATCTCGGCGGGCGTGCGGTAGTTGACCGTCAGGTCGAACTTGCGCCACCGCTGGGCCACATATGGGGTCAGGACCTCACCCCACGAGTTGGTCCCGGCCGGATCGCCGGTCTGAGCGGTGTCCCCGATGACGGTCATCCAGCGATTCGGGATGCGGCGCATGATCATTCGCCACGCCATCGCCGACAGCTCCTGGGCCTCGTCGACGATCACATGACCGAACGTCCAGGTCCGGTCGTTGTAGGCGCGTTCGGCCGTGGTCAGGGCGACCCGATTGGTCTGGCGTGCGGCGAGTTGTTCGGCATCGATCAGGTCGTACGCCATCAGGATCTCGGGGTCGAGTTCGTCTTCGAGATCCTGGGGTGCCGAACCGGTCAGGATGTCGAGTGCGTCCTGGGCATCCGAGAGTTTCTGCCGCCACTGGGCGCGTTCGCGTTCTTCATCGTCGTTGTTGTCGATGCCGATGATCTCGGCCAGTTCGTCGAGCAGCGGTGCATCGGCGGCACTGAAACCGCCACGCTCGGTCCGCAGGAGCGCGTCACGGTCGGCTTGCGACCAGCCGGGTGTGGCGGACTTGATCCGTTCGGGTGAGGTCAGCAGGTCGGTCAGGACCTCCTGCGGGGAGAGTTGCGGCCAGAAATGGGCCAGCGTCGCAGTGATATCCGGGTCTTCGCGCATCTCGTCGCGGATATCGGCGATGTCGGTGCCGCTCAACAACTGCGAACCGTCGACCACACTGGATCCGATGCGTTCGGCATGTTGCTGGGCCAGGGCATCGAACGCCGACCGCAGGAAGACCGATCGGGCGTGGTTGTGCGGTCGTCTCGATGACCGGGCCCGGCCGCGGGCGCGCTGGATCACCTTGCTGGTGATCGCGACGTCATAGCCCTCGAACTTGCGGATGATGGGCGACGTCGGCAGTTCCTGGCGGTCGCGGACCGCTTGCTTCAACACCTCCACGATGGACAGGTCGCCCTTGCGGGTCGATGCCACCGGGTTGTCGGTGACGGTGGCCCGAACCCCCGGATAGAGGTCGCCGATGGTCGAGAGCAGCACACCGCTCTCACCGAGCGACGGGAGCACCTGGCCGATGTACTTCAGGAAGGTCGTGTTCGGCCCGATGATGAGAACACCACTGCGAGCGAGGGTTTCGCGATAGGTGTACAGCAGGTAGGCGGCGCGGTGCAGGGCAACCGCGGTCTTACCGGTACCCGGTCCACCCTGGACCACCAGCACGCCGCGGTGCGGGGACCGGATGATGACGTCCTGTTCGCGCTGGATCGTTTCGACGATGTCGTTCATGTGCCCGGTGCGGGCGGCATTGAGCGCCGTGATCAGTGCCGTCTCGTTGACCACGTCACCGTGCCCGGTGCTGTCGGCGTCGGCGATCTCGGTGACGTCGAGGCGTTCGGTGTTGATCGCGGTGATCTTGCGATTGCGGGTACGGACATGGCTGCGGACCTGGACGTCCTCCGGTGAGGCCGGGGTCGCGAGGTAGAACGGGCGGCTCAGCGGTGCCCGCCAGTCGAGCAGGAGCGTGCTGTCCTGATCGTCGTCGTCGAGGATGCCGATGCGACCGATCCGGCGGACCTCGCCGCTCTCGAGGTCGAGGCGGCCGAAGTAGAGGTTGTGTTCGGCAGCATCAAATTTCGTCAGGTCGTCGTTGTAGAGACGTTCATAGGATTCGCGTTCGGAACGCGCCTGCGGGGTACCGCCGGTGTCGCGCAGAGCAGATGCCAACCGCGTCTGGGTATTGCGGCGCATCCGGTCCAGACGACCGTATACGCGATCCAGATGGTGTTGTTCGGCCTCGAACACAGTCCTCCTCGGTTTGCTGCAGCACCGTGCCGAATCGGGTATTCGACCGCGCCATGGGCGCACAAAAATAGTGCCAAAGAATAACGCGGTGGGCCGGGTAAACGTTCCCGGCCCACCACGTGACCTGAGTATTGAGGCCTGCTAACAGCTGCGGTCCTCGTCGTTGATCAGGCGTCGAGGTCGGAGGCCACCAACTGCGCGATCTTGTCGAGGGTCGCCTGGTCTTCGCAGGTCACGGTGACCTCGGTGCCGACCGTGGCACCGAGCGTCATGATCAGCAGCGCCGAACCGGCGTCCACCGGCTCACCGCCGGCCACCGACAGGGTCACCGGGACGTCGGCGGCGGCCACTGCCTCGGCGATCGTCGCCGCGGGACGGGCATGCAGGCCGATGGACGATCCGACGGCAACGGTGGTACTTGGCATGATTTCTCCTTGGTTTACTTGTTGATGCTGATCAGGGGGTGATGAGGGTCAGGCCGCGCTGAGGACCTTGGCCTCGTCGGGTGCCGACTTGCGCGGACGGATGAACTGTTTCGCGGCGACAACGCAGATCGCCGAGACGACGGTGCCCGCGGCGAGTGCGACGAAGAACCAGACGATCCCACCGATCGCGAACGAGACGAAGATGCCACCGTGCGGCGCGCTCAGCGTGACGTCGAAGGCCATGATCAACCCACCGGTCACGGCGCCACCGGCCATCATCGACGGGATCACCCGCAACGGGTCCGCCGCGGCAAATGGGATGGCGCCCTCGGAGATGAACGAGGCGCCCAGTAGCCAGGCGGCCTTGCCGTTCTCCCGTTCGGCCTCGGTGAAGAGCCCGGGCCGGACGGTCGAGGCCAGTGCCATCGCCAGCGGCGGCACCATCCCGGCGGCCATGACCGCGGCCATGATCCGCAGCGAGGCGTCGTCGGTGACCGAGAGTCCCGCCACGGCGAACGCGTACGCCGCTTTGTTGACCGGTCCACCGAGGTCGAAGCACATCATCAGTCCGAGGATGACGCCGAGCAGGATCGCAGACGAACCGGACAGGCTGTTGAGCCAATCGGTCAGTCCCTCGGTGATCGAGGCCAGCGGTTTGCCGAGCACGATGAACATCAACAGACCGACCACCAGTGAGGCGAACAGCGGGATGATCACCACCGGCATCAGGCCGCGTGCCCATTGCGGAACGGGTATCCGGCCGATGTACAGGGCAGCGAAACCGGCGATCAAACCGCCGACCAGACCGCCGATGAACCCGGCTCCGACGAATACGGCCACCGCACCTGCGGTGAAACCGGGAGCCAGGCCCGGCCGGTCGGCGATCGCGAAAGCGATGTAACCGGCCAGCGCGGGCACCAGGAAGCTGAAGGCCAAGGAGCCGATCTGGTAGAGGACCGCGCCGATGTAGGTCATCAGGCCGCCCTCGGGCAGGGACGTCAGCGAGTTGTCGAGCGTGATGTCGGCGGCGGTGTCGGAGATCTCGTACCCGGCGAACAGGAAGCCGAGTGCGATGAGGAGTCCACCGGCCGCGACGAACGGGATCATGTAGCTCACGCCGGTCAGCAGGATCTGCCGCACTCGGGTGCCCCAGCCGACGTCGCCGCCACCTCCACCCGAATGTTCGGCGTCCGCGGTCGCGGACCCGGCGACTCTGGCCGCGCCGGGATCATCGGCGGCGCGCAACGCCTCGGAGATCATCGTGTCCGGCTCGTTGATGGCCCGTTTGACACCCGATGCGACCACCGGTTTACCGGCAAATCGTTCTCTGGCCTTCACCCCGACATCCGTGGCGAAGATCACCGCGTCGGCGGACGCGATCGCCTCGGACGACAGGGGAGTGCTGCCGCTCGACCCCTGGGTCTCGACGAGCACCTCGACGCCGGCGCGCTTGCCGGCCGCCGTCAGCGAGTCGGCGGCCATGTAGGTGTGCGCGATTCCGGTGGGGCAGGCGGTGACCGCGACGATGGTGCGCTCGGCCCCGCCCGGACCGGTGGCCCCGGTGGGTGAGGCGGGCGACTTCTCGGTGCCCGGGGTCTGTGTGCCGGTGTTGTCCGGGGCAGGCGCCGGTGGCGCGGTCGCCGGAGAGGCTGCGGGAGTCGGTGCCGGGGCGGGATGCAGGACGCTCTCGACCAGTGCGACCACGTCGTCCGGACCGGCGGCCGACCGCAGCGATGACACGAACTCCGGCCGGACCAGGGCGCGGGCCAGCGCGGTGAGGAGTTTCATGTGTTCGGAACCGGCCCCGGCGGGTGCGGCGATGAGGAACACCAGATCGGCCGGCCCGTCGGGGGCACCGAAGTCGACTTTGGGGTCGAGTCGGGCGAATCCGAGGGACGCCGTGACGACGGATTCGTCCCGGCAATGCGGGATCGCGATCCCACCGGGAAGTCCGGTGGCCGACTGCGATTCCCGCGCCAGCGCGGCGTCGCGCAGGCTGCCGACGTCGGTCGTGCGCCCGGCGGCGGCGAGCTTTTCGGCCAGGGCCTCGATGACCGCCTCTTTGGTGGTGCCGAGTCCGGCATCGAGGGTGATCAGTTCGGGGGTGATGATTGCCGGCGTGGGGCCGGTGTGGACTGTCGGGTTCGACATGGCTGATTCCTAGGTTGGAGATGCGCGATCGGCAGGGTGCGCGGCGCTGGTTTTCGGATCGGGTGCAGCCATCAGGAGCTGCCGAGGATCGAGGTCAGCGCGGTGACGGTCACCGCGTCCGGGTTGATGTGGTTGGGACTCGGGAGTGCCGTGCCCGGTAGGGCGGCAGCGGCACTGCCGTACGCGACCGCCATGACGAGGCGGTCAGCTGGTCCGGCGTTTTCCAGATCAGCGAGGAGATATCCGGCCAGCGAGGAATCGCCGGCACCGACCGTGCTGAGCGGCGCGATCGGAGGTGTGGTGGCGTGCCAGGCGCCGGTCGCGGTGACCAGGACGGCGCCCGCGGCACCCAGGGTGGCCAGCACGGTCTGTGGGCCACCGCGCTCGATGAGCGATCGGGCGGCGCGGGCGGTGGGGTAGGGATCGCCCTCTTCGGCGGCGCGCTCGAGTTCGAGACCGTCCGTCCCGACGATCTGGCCCAGTTCTTCGGCGTTGGGCTTGATCAGATCGGGTGCGGCCGTGGGGAATTCGGCCGCGAGTGCGCGTAGCGGTCCATCGGAGGTGTCGACGGCGATCCGGACCGGGGCGCTTCCGGTCGAACGGAGCGTCGCCACCAGTTCGGCGTACCAGCGGTCGGGGACCCCCGGTGGCAGTGAACCCGACAACACCACCCAGTCGGCCGGCGCCGAGAGATCGCGCAGGCAGGACGCCAGGGCATCGAGGTGCTCGGGCAGCAGTGCGGCGCCGGGTTCATTGATCTTGGTCGTGGTGCCGTCCGGTTCGGTCACGGCCAGATTCACGCGAGCCGCACCGGAATGTGCGACTGCGCGGTGCTCGATACCGGCTTCGGTCAATGCCACAAGGAGTGGTTCGTTCTGGTTCCCGGGGAGGACTGCGACGGCGCGTTGTCCGGCGGAGGTGATGACCCGGGCGACGTTGACGCCCTTGCCGCCCGGGTGCGAGGTCACGGTGGTGGCCCGGTGAACGGCACCACGACGCAGCGGTTCGGCCAGCGTCACGGTCCGGTCGATGCTGGGGTTCGCGGTCAGGGTGATGATCATGCCGTCACTACGTCGATGCCGGCGTCGGTGAACTCGGCGCGGGCGGTATCCGGGATGTCGGTGTCGGTGATGAGCACGTCGACCCGGTCGATCGGGGCGAAGCTGATCAGGTCCTCACGACCGACCTTCGACGAGTCGGCGACAACGACGACCTGATGCGCGGATTCGACCATGGCCCGCTTGACCGCCGCCTCGTCGCTGTCCGGTGTGGACAGGCCGTGGCGCACGCTGATTCCGTTGGTCCCGACCACCGCGACGTCGATTCGCATCGTCGACAGGGTGCGCAGGGCATCGTGGCCGACCACGGCCTGCGTGATGCCGCGGACGCGTCCGCCGAGCAGGTGCAACCGCAGGCCGCCGAGCCCGCTGACCCGCATGGCAACCGGCAGTGAGTTGGTGACGACAACCAGATCCTGGTCGGTGGGCAGGTATGCGGCCAACCGGGCCGCGGTGGTCCCGGCGTCGATCAGCACGCTGCCACCGGCCGGCGGTAGATGGTCGAGGGCGGCCTTGCCGATGCGTTCCTTCTCGGCTGCATGGCTGTTCTCGCGCTCGGTGGTGCCGAGCTCGATGGCGGTCAGGGCCGAGGCCGGGACAGCGCCCCCGTGAACCCGCCGGATCAGTCCGAGCCGCTCCAGTGCGGCCAGGTCGCGGCGGACCGTCTCGGTGGTCACCGCGTACAGCTCGGCGAGGTCGGCGACTGACATCCGACCGTTCTGGGTGATGACCGATGCCATCGCCTGTTGCCGTTCCTCTGGGTACATCCCGTCCTCCGGTGTGTCCCGCCGCGATGTGCGAGCATGTGGTTTGAAATGTTGCTTTATGTTGTTTTATGCCCGACTGTATTGCCTTGTCAAGAGTTTTCCGTAATCTAGATCACATCGCTACGTTGGAGATGTCCAGTCACATGACGTGTACTGGGTTGCCAGAGGAGGTCGGATGAAGATGTCAGCGCAGGTGGAGAGTCCGCGGCGGGTTCTGCGGGGTACCCCGGTCGTGCCCGGGGTCGTCCTGGGGCCGGCCGTGGTCCCCGGGCCCCGCGTGGAACCGGTTGTCGACACCGATCCGGTGCCCGAAGCGGAACGGGACGCGGAGCTCAAGGCGTTCGCCGGTGCGACCACGGCGGTGGCGAAGCGTCTGGCCGACCGTGCCGGGAAGGCGACCGGGTCGGCCTCGGAGGTGCTTGCGGCCAACGCTGCGATGGCGACTGATCGGGGATGGTTGGGCGCGGCCGAGAATCTCATCACCGGTGGCAGTTCGGCCGCCGCCGCAGCTGTTGCCGCCACCGCCCAATTCGTGGATATGTTCACCAAGATCGGCGGACTGATGGCCGAGCGGGTGACCGATCTCAACGACATCCGCGATCGGGTGCTGGCCGAGTTGCTGGGTCTGCCCGAACCCGGTGTCCCGGTGCCGGCGGTCCCGTCGGTGCTCCTGGCCGAAGACCTTGCCCCGGCCGACACCGCAGGACTCGATCCGACGTTGATCGTCGGCCTGGCGACCTCACTGGGCGGACCGACCAGTCACACCGCGATCATCGCCCGCCAGCTCGGGATCCCCTGTGTGGTGGCGGTGTCCGGACTCGAGTCCGTCGCCGCCGGAACGCCGGTGCTGATCGACGGAAGTGCCGGTGAGCTGACCGTGTCACCGGATCGGGAGGCCGCGGCGCAGGCCGTTGCGGCCTACCGGTTGGTGGCCGAGCGCACCGCGTCGTGGACCGGTCCGGGCGCGACGTCCGATGGTCATCGGGTCGATGTGCTCGCGAACGTCCAGGACGGCGCGGGCGCGCGGGTGGCGGCCGCGAGCGCGGCCGGGGGAGTCGGTCTGTTCCGGACCGAGCTCTGCTTCCTGGATCGCGACCACGAACCAACGGTCGACGAGCAGGCGGCGATCTACCGCGAGGTGATCGCGGCGTTTCCCGACTCCAAGGTGGTACTGCGAACCCTCGATGCGGGTTCGGACAAGCCGCTGCGGTTCGCTGCGCACCCGAATGAGGCGAATCCGGCGCTGGGGGTGCGCGGTATCCGAATGGCTTTGCGGGACAACGGATTACTCGAGCGTCAGCTCGACGGTGTGGCGGCCGCGGCGGAGGGCCTACGGGCGCCCTGGGTGATGGCCCCGATGATCGCCACCCCGGACGAGGCGAAGTGGTTCGCCGAGAAAGTGCGTGAACGTGGGCTCGTGCCGGGCGTGATGATCGAGGTGCCCGCCGCCGCGCTGATGGCCGAACGGGTACTCGAGCACGTCGACTTCCTGTCCATCGGAACCAACGACCTGGCCCAGTACACGATGGCCGCCGATCGGATGTCGGGCGATCTCGCCGGGCTGACCGATCCCTGGCAGCCGGCTGTGTTGTCGCTGGTTGCCCGGACGGCGGCGGCCGGTGCAGCGGCGGGCAAACCGGTGGGCGTCTGTGGTGAGGCGGCGGCCGATCCGCTGCTGGCCTGTGTCCTGGTCGGGCTGGGCGTGACGTCGCTCTCGGCAGCGGCCTCCGCGGTGTCCGGGGTCGGCGCGAAGCTCGGCACGGTCAGCCTCGACGACTGCCGTCGTGCAGCGGCAGCGGTCTCGCAGACGTCAGATCCGGCGGGCGCGCGGGCCGCGGCACGCGCGGTGTTGGGCTGAGGCCCGCGCACCCACCGGATCAGAGAGATCTAGAGCGCTTTTTCTGCCTTCTTCTGCGCCTTCTTGGCCTGCTCACGCGCCAGGGCCGCGAGTCGGGCGCGCTCGTCGGCGGCGCGCTCGACCAACTCGGGCGCCTTGTCGCGCACCGTGTTCAGGTAGTGCTCGGCGTAGCCGTTGGTCGAGGCCCATGCCTTGGCTGCCGAATCCGCGAGCTCCGCGCTGCGCTCGGCAGCCAGATCTTTGGCGGCCGAGCGGTTCTTGGCCGCCTTCTTCGCGAGCTTGGACTGTTCCTTCGCAGCGAGTTTGGCGAACTTCGCCTGCTTCTTGCCGGCCTCTTTACCGAGCTTGGCCTGCTTCTTGGCAGCAGCCTTCGAGAGCGTGGCCGCCCGTTCGGACGCCACCACGGTCAGATGTTCGCCCTTCTTCGAGGCGACATCGGCGAGTTCGGCGGCCCGGTCGGCAGCGATGGCTGCCAGAACAGCTCCTCGCTTGGCCGCGACATCGGAGAACTCGGACCCACGTTCGACCGCCACATCAGCGATGATCGAGGCCTTCTCCGAGGCCTTGTGTGCCAGTTCGGCGGCGCGTACGGAGGCCACGTCGGCGAACTTGCCACCTCGATCTGCGGCGACCTCGGCCAGCTCCCCGGTGCGTTCGGACACCAATCCGGCCAGGTGTGAGGCCTTGTCCGTCAGTACCTCTGTGGTCGCCGAACCGGACGAACCGGTGGGCAGTGCCGATGCCACCTTCTCGCCCGCGACGGCAGCGGCCTTCCGTCCACGCCAGGCGAGTGATGGTTTGCCTTCGGTGTCGACGGTCGCGAGCAACAGTCCGCCGAGCAGGCCGACGTTCTGGATGAAGTGGGCCTGCTGTTCCGCCCGCTCATGCGGGTCGGTCTCGTTCCAGAAGTCGTGTCCGGCCAGTGTGGTCGGGACGACAACGCTCGCCAGCGACAGTGCCGCCAGTCGAGGGAACTTTCCGGTGGCCAGGGCCAGACCGCCGACGATGTGGATGGCGCCGTTCACACGGACGACCACCTGCGGGTCGGAGGGGATGAAATCTGCGGCGGTGGGTGGCAGCGCACCCTTCGCCTTGTCGATGTAGGGCTGCGCGGTCTCGGCCAGGGATTCCGGGCGTCGGATCACCTCGACCCCGGTGGCGATGAACGCTGCTGCGAGCATGGGACGGGCAATTCGGCGAATCAGCATGAAGGGCCTCCTCAAAGACACTGTTCTAAGTCGAAACTGCTTGTCGAACTTCTCGGCTACTGGACTCTTGGAGCCTATAGACGTTCCGTGGGTACCCCGCCGGGCGAACTTCTACCAGCCTCGCTCGCGCCACTCGTCCAGATGGGGACGCTCGGCACCGAGAGTGGTGTCGAGTCCGTGCCCGGGGTACACGATCGTGCTGTCGTCGAATCGGTCGAACAGCTTGGTCTTGACGTCGCTGATCAGCGACTCGAAGTCTTCCGGGGTCTGCGACTTGCCCACGCCGCCGGGGAACAGGCAGTCACCGGTGAATAGGTGGGTGACGTCGTCGTCGAAGAACAGGGCGATCGAACCGTCGGTGTGGCCCTTGACATGGATGGTGCCCAGCTTCAGGTTGCCGACCTCGATGATGTCGCCCTCGTCGACGAGCCGATCGGTGGGAACCTGGATCGGTGGGGCATCGATCCGGCCCGCGGCGGTGGGCAATCCGGTCGCCTTGACCACCTCTTCGAGTGCGATCCAGTGGTCGGGATGCCAGTGGGTGGTGAAGATCGATTCGATGTTGCCGTGTGCCTTGATCAGGTCGATCAGGACCTCGGCGTCGTTGGCGGCGTCGATCAGCAGACCCTTGCCGGTTTCCCGGCAGGTGACGACGTAGACGTTGTTGTCCATCGGACCGACGGACAGTTTGAGGATCGTCGCATTCGGTGTGGTCTTGCGTTGTGGCACATCCGAATTGCTGAAGTCGCCGGTGTAGGTGTCGGAAATCGGGGCCGCTGCGCTCATGGGGTCAACCCTAACCGTCCGGATGAGGGTTTGTCGGTGTCCTGTCCGGGGAGCATGTGCCGACGGTGTCGCCGCGCAGGGCAGGGGCATTCGTGGCGGGTCGGCCGCCGAGCGTGTTGAACCGGACCGGAGGCGCATAATTGAGCCCGTTGGCCGGACTCGGCAGGAGTGTGGATTGTGACGGTGCGGCCTTGAAGACGATCGATCGCAGCGAACTGGCGCTGGCCGCGACGTTGACCGCGGTCGCCGGATACCTGGATGCGATCGCGTTCATCCACCTCGGGGGCTACTTCATCTCGTTCATGAGCGGCAACACCACACAGATGTCGACGTCGTTCGTCGAGGACATGACCAGCGCGGGGCTGCGTTGCCTGCTGATCATCGGATTGTTCGTCATCGGTGTCATCGCCGGCTCGGTCGTCCGCAGGCTCATCGCCGATGCCCACGGGCGGATCGCGGTGTTGTGCTCGGTGACAACACTTCTCGCGGTCTCCGCAGTGACCGCCGCCACATGGTCGGGATATGCGTCCTTGATGGTCGTGGCGGTGGCGATGGGCGCGCTCAACTCGGTGTTCGAGAAAGGTGGGGAGGTCTCGGTGGGCCTGACCTACATGACCGGGACCCTGGTGAAGGCGGCACAGCGGTTGGTCGACGCGGCGTTCGGCGGCCCGCGATGGGTCTGGGCGCGGCATTTCCTGCTGTGGTCGTCGATGGCCGTCGGCGCGTTTGCCGGTGCCGGCGCCTACCGCGGAATAGGTATGTCGGCGGTCTGGTTGCCCTTTGTGATCGTTGCCTTGCTCACACTCTGGGTGGTGCGTGTTTTCGCAGGTCAGAAGGTTTGAGGCCGCGGCGCCGCCAGCGCGGGTGGCCGGTGCCGTTTGTTGCCACCGGTATCTTGTCAGTAGGTGCCTCTAGCATTGCCGGGTACGCCCCTGGCGCACGCCCACCAGCTGATCAGTGACGGTTGGCATAGTACAAATTGACCCCGAAAAGGACCACAGTGGTTGATCGACTCATCGTGCGCGGAGCCCGCGAACACAATCTTCGCGGCGTCGACGTGGATCTCCCGCGCGACAGTTTGATCGTTTTCACCGGACTCTCGGGCTCCGGCAAGTCGAGCCTGGCGTTCGACACGATCTTCGCCGAGGGCCAGCGCCGATACGTCGAATCGCTCTCCGCATACGCCCGGCAGTTCCTCGGCCAGATGGACAAGCCCGACGTCGACTTCATCGAAGGCCTGTCGCCGGCCGTGTCGATCGACCAGAAGTCGACCAACCGCAACCCGCGGTCGACGGTCGGCACCATCACCGAGGTCTACGACTACCTCCGTCTGCTGTATGCGCGCGCAGGCAAGGCACATTGCCCCGAGTGTGGTGCGGCCATCGAGAAGCAGACCCCGCAGCAGATCGTCGATCAGGTGCTCGCGATGGACGAGGGCATCCGGTTCCAGGTGCTGGCCCCGGTGGTGCGGACCCGCAAGGGTGAGTTCGTCGACCTGTTCGGCACCTTGCAGACGCAGGGCTTCTCCCGGGCCCGGATCGACGGTGTGGTTCATCCGCTGGCCGATCCGCCGAAGCTCAAGAAGCAGGAGAAGCACGACATCGAGGTGGTGGTCGACCGGCTGTCGGTGAAGGCCTCCGCGAAGCAGCGCCTGACCGACTCGGTGGAGACCGCGCTCGGACTGGCCGACGGTGTGATCGTCCTCGACTTCGTCGATCTCGAAGAAGACGATCCGGATCGTGAGCGCCGGTTCTCCGAGCGGATGGCCTGCCCGAACGGGCACCCCATCGCCATCGACGATCTCGAGCCCCGCTCGTTCTCGTTCAACTCGCCCTACGGCGCCTGCGCCGATTGCGACGGCCTCGGAATCCGCAAGGAGGTCGACGAGGAACTCGTTGTCCCCGATTCCGATCTGACGCTCGCCGAGGGTGCCGTCGCACCATGGGCCGGTGGCCACAACGCCGACTACTTCCTGAGGTTGTTGTCCGGACTCGGCGACGCCATGGGTTTCGACACCGACACCCCCTGGAAGAAGTTGCCGGTCAAGGCACGCCGGGCGATCCTCAACGGCAGTGACCACCAGGTGCACGTGAAGTTCCGTAACCGGTACGGCCGTACCCGTTCGTATTACACCGAGTTCGAAGGTGTGATGTCGTTCCTGCACCGCCGCATGGAACAGACCGAGTCCGAGCAGATGAAAGACCGGTACGAGGGCTACATGCGGGACATCCCGTGTCCCACCTGTAAGGGTGCCCGGCTACGTCCCGAGATCCTGGCCGTCACCCTCGACCACCAGCGGTTCGGGGAGAAGTCGATCGCGGAGGTCTGTGCCCTGTCGGTGGCCGAATGCGCCGACTACCTCTCCGACCTCAAGCTCGGGAAGCGCGAGGAGGCCATCGCCGGCCAGGTTCTCAAAGAGGTGCAGTCACGCATCCGCTTCCTGCTCGACGTCGGACTGGAGTACCTGTCGCTCTCGCGGGCGGCGGGCTCGTTGTCCGGCGGCGAGGCGCAGCGCATCCGACTGGCGACCCAGATCGGTTCCGGCCTGGCCGGTGTTCTCTACGTCCTCGACGAACCGTCGATCGGCCTGCATCAGCGCGACAACCGCCGGCTCATCGACACCCTGACCCGCTTGCGCGACCTGGGCAACACCCTGATCGTGGTCGAGCACGACGAGGACACCATCCGGTCGGCGGACTGGATCGTCGACATCGGTCCGCACGCCGGTGAACACGGCGGCCGGGTCGTCCACAGTGGCAGTTACAAAGACCTGCTGAAGAACGAGGAGTCCATCACCGGCGCCTACCTGTCGGGGCGCTCGCGGCTGGAGGTCCCGGAGATCCGGCGACCGATCGACCGCAAACGGCAGCTGACCGTTGTCGGGGCGCGGGAACACAACCTCAAGGACATCGATGTGGTGTTCCCGCTGGGCGTTCTCACCGCGGTCACCGGGGTCTCGGGGTCGGGCAAGTCCACACTTGTCAACGACATCCTGGCAACGGTGATGGCCAACAAGCTCAACGGAGCGCGTCAGGTGCCCGGCCGGCACACCCGGATCAACGGGATGGACAACCTCGACAAGCTGGTCCGTGTCGACCAGTCACCGATCGGCCGTACCCCGCGATCCAATCCGGCCACCTACACCGGTGTGTTCGACAAGATCCGCACCCTGTTCGCCGCGACCACCGAAGCCAAGGTCCGCGGCTATCAGCCGGGACGGTTCTCGTTCAACGTCAAGGGTGGACGCTGTGAGGCCTGTTCGGGCGAGGGCACGATCAAGATCGAGATGAACTTCCTGCCCGACGTCTACGTGCCGTGCGAGGTCTGCCACGGGGCGCGGTACAACCGCGAAACGCTCGAGGTCCACTACAAGGGCAAGACCATCTCCGAGGTACTCGACATGCCCATCGAGGTGGCTGCGGAGTTCTTCGAGCCGATCACCTCGATCCACCGCTACCTCAAGACCCTCAACGACGTCGGGCTCGGCTATGTCCGGCTCGGGCAGCCGGCGACAACCCTGTCCGGCGGTGAGGCGCAGCGCGTGAAGCTGGCCGCAGAACTGCAGAAACGGTCGACCGGTCGCACCGCCTACATCCTCGACGAGCCCACCACGGGTCTGCACTTCGAAGACATCCGCAAGTTGATCCACGTGATCAACGGCCTTGTCGACAAGGGCAATTCGGTGATTGTCATCGAGCACAACCTCGACGTCATCAAGACCGCCGACTGGGTCATCGACATGGGCCCCGAGGGTGGTTCGGGTGGCGGCACGGTCGTCGTCGAAGGAACCCCTGAGGATGTCGCGGCCGAACCGCTCAGTCACACGGGTAAGTTTCTCGCGGAGATCCTGAAGCCAACCAGTGCAGCGGCGCCGACGCCTGCACGTAAAGCGGCCCCGCGGAAGGCCGCGGCCAAGCAGACTGGACGTAAGAAAGCGGTCACCGCAGGCTGAGTGCGGAACGACTGATCGGGTCAGGCGGGGGGTTCTCGCCGGCCGACGACAACACCAAGGAGATCCAATGGTCGACATGAAGCCCCGTAGCCGCACCGTCACCGATGGGATCAGTGCGGCTCCGAGTCGTGGGATGCTTCGTGCGGTCGGGATGGGTGATGAGGACTGGGACAAGCCCCAGATCGGCATCGGTAGTTCGTGGAACGAGATCACTCCCTGCAACCTCTCGCTCGACCGACTGGCTCAGGCCAGTAAGGAGGGCGTGCACGCCGGTGGCGGATACCCGCTGGAGTTCGGCACCATCTCGGTCTCCGACGGCATCTCGATGGGCCACGAGGGCATGCATTTCTCGCTGGTCTCGCGTGAGGTGATCGCCGACTCGGTCGAGACCGTGATGTCGGCCGAACGCCTCGACGGCTCGGTCCTGCTGGCCGGTTGCGACAAGTCGTTGCCGGGCATGTTGATGGCCGCGGCCCGCCTCGACCTGGCCTCGGTGTTCCTTTATGCCGGCACCATCGCGCCGGGCTGGGTCAAGCTTGCCGATGGCAGCGAGCGCGACGTCACCCTGATCGACGCCTTCGAGGCGGTCGGGGCCTGTCGGGCCGGCAAGATGTCCGAGGAAGACCTCGGGCGTATCGAGCGGGCCATCTGCCCGGGTGAGGGTGCCTGCGGTGGCATGTACACCGCCAACACCATGGCGTCGATCGCCGAGGCGCTCGGGATGAGCCTGCCGGGTTCGGCCGCGCCTCCGGCCGCAGATCGTCGTCGGGACGCCTTCGCCCATCGCTCGGGTGAGGCCGTCGTCAACCTGCTGCGTCTGGGGATCACGACCCGCGACATCATCACCAAGCCCGCCCTGGAGAACGCGATCACCGTCACGATGGCCCTCGGTGGATCGACCAACGCGGTGTTGCATCTGCTGGCCATCGCCAATGAGGCCGAGGTCGATCTGAACCTCGACGACTTCAACCGCATCGGTGACCGCACACCCCATCTGGGCGACCTCAAGCCGTTCGGCCGGTACGTGATGAACGACTTCGACCGTCACGGCGGCATCCCGGTCATCATGAAGGCCCTGCTGGACGCCGACCTGCTCAACGGTGACGCGCTCACCGTCACGGGCAAGACCATGGCGGAGAATCTGGACGCGATGGAGATCGGCCCGCTCGACGGGAAAGTCATTCGCGCACTGGACAATCCGATTCACAAGACCGGTGGCATCACCGTTCTGCGCGGCTCACTGGCCCCGGAGGGCGCGGTGGTCAAGTCGGCCGGCTTCGACGCCGACACCTTCGAGGGTCCGGCGCGGGTCTTCGAACGCGAACAAAGTGCGTTGGCAGCTCTGGCCGATGGCGTGATCCAGGCGGGCGATGTGGTGGTGATCCGGTACGAGGGCCCCAAGGGCGGACCGGGAATGCGGGAGATGCTGGCGATCACCGGTGCGATCAAGGGCGCCGGCCTGGGTAAAGATGTGTTGTTGCTCACCGATGGTCGGTTCTCCGGTGGCACCACCGGACTCTGCATCGGGCACATCGCGCCGGAGGCATCCGACGGGGGACCGGTCGCCTTCATCCGGGACGGTGACCGTATCCGGGTCGACATCGCCGGCCGCACCCTCGACCTCCTCGTCGACGACGACGAGATCGAGTCACGCAAGCAGGACTGGCAGCCGCTTGACCACAAATATCAGCGGGGTGTGCTCTCCAAGTACGCCAAGCTCGTCCGTTCGGCCTCGGTCGGCGCCGTCACCCACTGACGAACCCCCTGCCGCACCCCGATGATGTGCCCTTTTGGCGAGTAAAAGCCCAGGTGGGCACCGCCAAAAGGGCACATCATCGGGGAGTGGGGCTAGTCGGCGACGGGGCCGGTCTGCTTTTCTCCCGGACCGTGGCCGGGTTCGTCGGGATGGGCGCTGGCCTCGCGGAACGCGAGCTGCAGGCTCTTGAGGCCGTCCCGCAGCGCGGAGGCGTGGATGCCCAGGTCGGCGACCGACGACTGGATGAGGCCGGCGAGGGCGGTGATCAGTTTGCGGGCTTCGTCGAGATCGAGGTGCGGGCTGCTCGACGGATCTTGCTCGGACAGGCCGAGTTTTTCGGCCGCAGCGCTCATCAGCATGACCGCGGCTCGGGTGATCACTTCGATGGCCGGGATTTCGGCCAGGTCGCGCACTTCGGGCTCGGAATTCAGGTTTTCCGTCATGGCTGTTAGACTTTCACCTACGACCGCCCTGGTTCACGCCGGGGTTGCAAGTGGAGTTCACACTCCCACCGCTCGACGTCGATCTCTTCGCAAGAAGAATTGTACGGTTGAACGGTCCGGTTTTGTCGCCGGAGATGCCGCGAAAGCGGAATATCTCCGGGAGTCTTCTGGTTGAAGGCTGGGATCGCTGGGATGCGATAGGTGACATGTGCCGGTCGGTGTGGGCCCCGTCGATGATCATCATCGATCCGGGGCCTTTTCGCTGAGGATCTGTTTCACCAGTTGCTACCGCGGTCAACCTGAGACGAAAACGTCTGCCACGAGGAACCACTTCGTACGCGGACACAAATGAGGAGGCCCCATCAGCACTGAGACTCGTATCAATGAGCGCATCCGAGTTCCCGAGGTCCGTCTTGTCGGCCCCAACTCGGAGCAGGTAGGCATTGTCCGCGTGGAAGATGCCCTGCGCTTGGCAATCGAGGCCGATCTCGACTTGGTCGAGGTGGCCCCGAATGCTCGTCCGCCGGTCTGCAAGATCATGGACTACGGCAAGTTCAAATACGAGGCGGCACAGAAGCAGCGCGAATCGCGTCGCAACCAGCAGATGACCGTCATCAAGGAGCAGAAGCTCCGCCCCAAGATCGACGACCACGATTACGAGACCAAAAAGGGTCACGTCATCCGCTTCCTCGAAGCCGGGTCGAAGGTCAAGGTGACGATCATGTTCCGTGGCCGCGAGCAGTCGCGCCCCGAACTCGGTTACCGACTGCTGCAGCGTTTGGGCTCCGACGTAGGCGAGTACGGGTTCGTCGAGACCTCCGCCAAGCAGGATGGCCGCAACATGACCATGGTCCTGGCCCCGCACAAGGGCGCCAAGACCAAGGCGCAAGCACAAGCGCAAGCTCAAGCACCAAAAGCGCAACCCCAGCAGAGTGCACCCACCAAGCCTGCGGCAGATTCAGGACCGGCTCCGGCCGCCAACCCTGAGAGCTGACCTCTCCACAGGCGTTACGAAGAGAAAGGCATTCCCATGCCCAAGACAAAAACCCACAAGGGAACCGCTAAGCGTTTCAAGGTGACCGGTAGCGGCAAGATCGTCCGTCAGCGTGCGGGCCGTCGCCACCTGATGGAGCACAAGCCCTCCAAGCAGACCCGTCGTCTCGATGGCACCGTTGTCGTCTCCGAGAACGATGCGCCCCGCATCAAGCGCCTGCTGAAGATCTAACGCTCCCCACCAGACCACTCGCTGCCGGTTCCCGGCCGCCACATTCTAAGAGGTAAATCAACAATGGCACGCGTAAAAAGGGCGGTAAACGCCCAGAAGAAGCGTCGTTCGACCCTGGAAGCTTCCAAGGGCTACCGCGGACAGCGTTCGCGTCTCTACCGCAAGGCCAAAGAGCAGCAGCTGCACTCGCTGACCTACGCCTACCGCGACCGTCGTGCTCGCAAGGGTGAGTTCCGCAAGCTGTGGATTGCGCGTATCAACGCTGCGGCGCGGGCCAATGACATCACCTACAACCGCTTCATCCAGGGTCTGAAGATCGCTGGTGTCGAGGTCGACCGCAAGATCCTCGCCGAGATCGCCGTGAGCGATCCCGAGGCATTCACCGGTCTGGTCGCAGTTGCCAAGAAGGCACTGCCGGCTGACGTCAACGCCCCCGCAGCCTAATCGGCGGCGAGATAAACATCCCCGCGCCGGACGTTCTCACCGAACGTTCGGCGCGGGTTGTTTCATATGCAAAGCTGCACCGTTCCGCGGCGCGGCGTAAAGCGGGTAGTTTCCTGGCCGAAGGTTTCAACGCCGTCGACGCGGCCATCGCATCGCGTCGCGCGCGGGTCTTGCTCGCGACCGATGAGGCCCTCGACCGATATGGAGACCTGGTGAGCCTGGCGCAGGCCGGCGGCGTCGAGGTCCTGCACGTGACCTCGGGTGCTGCCGACAAGCTCGCCGAGACCATCACCAGCACCGGGTTGTTCGTCGTGTGCGATCTGGTCGACGTGCCGATGTCCGACGTGCTGAGCACCACCCCGCGTCTGCTCGCGGTGCCCGTGGAGATGACCGATCCGGGCAACGCCGGCACCCTCATCCGGACCGCCGATGCGATGGGCGCCGACGGTGTCATCCTGGCCGGTGACAGTGTCGATCCCCACAACGGCAAGTGTGTGCGGTCCACCGCAGGCAGTGTGTTCCACGTTCCGGTCGCCCGGGAGCGCAGTGTCGACGAGGTCCTGGCCGCGCTGCGCCGGGCCGGTGTGGCGATCTGCGCCACCGCGGGAGATGCCGAGTTGAGCCTGCCGGACGCCGGCGACGTGCTCGCCGGGCCGACCGCCTGGTTGTTCGGCAACGAGGCACACGGACTGCCCGACGACATCCTGGCGCAGGCCGATCATCGGATCTCCATTCCGATCCATGGTCGCGCGGAGAGCCTCAACCTGGCTGCCGCGGCCGCGATCTGCCTCTATGCCAGCGCCGATGCCACCCGAGCGGTCGACTACCCTCGCAGGTGAGCCAAGCCGGTTCCATCAGACGTACTTCAGCTCGACGAAGTCATATTCAAGGGAGTCAACACAGCCGTGGCCGACGTCGACAGCCAGAGCCTGGCGACCGCAGTGGACGCTGCCGTCGCAGCATTTTCCGCCGCGGTTGATCTGCCAGCGCTGGCAACCGCCAAGACCGAGCACCTCGGTGACCGCTCGCCGATCGCCTTGGCCCGCCGCGAACTCGGCGCGTTGCCGAAGGAGCAGAAGGCGCAGGCCGGCAAGCTCGTCAACGTTGCCCGTGGGCAGGCGCAGAAGGCCTACGAAGACCGGCTCGCGGTTCTGACGGCCGAGCGCGACGCCGCGGTGCTGGTCGCCGAGACCATCGACGTCACCCTGCCGACCGCACGCCGGACACCCGGCGCCCGCCACCCGATCACGGTGATCGGTGACCAGGTCGCCGACGTGTTCGTCGGGATGGGCTGGGAGATCGCCGAAGGTCCCGAGGTCGAGACCGAGCACTTCAACTTCGATGCGTTGAACTTCCTGCCGGATCATCCGGCCCGGTCGATGCAGGACACCTTCTACATCGCACCGCCCGAGTCGCGGCAGGTGCTGCGCACGCACACCTCCCCGGTGCAGGTGCGCGCGATGTTGTCGCGCGAGCTGCCGATCTATGTGGCCTGCCCGGGCCGTACCTTCCGGACCGACGAGCTCGATGCGACCCACACCCCGGTGTTCCATCAGGTCGAAGGCCTCGCCGTGGACAAGGGCCTGACGATGGCGCATCTGCGGGGCACCCTCGACCACTTCGCCAAGGCGCTGTTCGGCCCCGAGACGGTCACCCGGATGCGTCCGAGCTACTTCCCGTTCACCGAACCCTCGGCAGAGGTGGACGTCTGGTTCGCCGGCAAGAAGGGTGGCGCCGGCTGGGTCGAATGGGGCGGCTGCGGCATGGTCCATCCGAATGTGTTGCGCGCCAGTGGGATCGATCCCGACGTCTACTCCGGTTTCGCTTTCGGGATGGGACTGGAACGGACCCTGCAGTTCCGCAACGACCTACCCGACATGCGCGACATGGTCGAGGGCGACATCCGCTTCACGGTGCCCTTCGGTCCCGGCGCCTGAGTACGCAGAACCAACGAAAGAGCTGAGTTTCCAGTGCAATTAGCGCAGTCGTGGCTGACAGAGATCCTGCAACAGGGCACTCCCGGGTGGTCCAAGCCGTCCGCCGAGATCGATGAGGCCTTTGTTCGCGTCGGATTCGAGATCGAAGACATCACACCGTTGCCGGAGATCACCGGACCGCTGGTGGTCGGCCGGGTCACCCGGATCGAAGAACTCACCGAGTTCAAGAAGCCCATCCGCTTCTGCCAGGTCGACGTGGGTGAGGACAAGGACCGCGACATCGTCTGCGGTGCAAGGAACTTCACCGAAGGTGACCTGATCGTTGCGGCGTTGCCTGGCTGCGTGCTGCCCGGTGGCTTCGCGATCGCGACCCGCACGACGTACGGCCGGGTGTCCGACGGGATGATCTGTTCGGTCACCGAGTTGGGTGTCGGCAACGATCACAGCGGCATCCTGGTGCTGCCGCCCGAAACCGCCGCACCCGGTGCCGACGCACGCGAGGTGCTCGGTCTCGACGACACGATCATCGACATCAATGTCACCCCGGACCGCGGCTACGCGTTCTCGGCGCGTGGTCTGTCCCGCGAGCTCGCCTGCAGCTTCGATCTGCCGTTCGCCGATCCGGCGACAGCGCCGGTGCTGCCGACCACGGCCGGCGAGTCGGGCCCAACCGTGCACCTCGATCCGGAGTCCGGGGCCACCCGGTACTGCGCGCTGATCGTGCGGGGTATCGATCCGTCGGCTCCGAGTCCGTGGTGGATGGTCAAGCGGCTGATGCTGTCCGGGGTGCGGCCGATCTCGGCTGCCGTGGACATCACCAACTACGTGATGCTCGAACTCGGCCAGCCGCTGCACGCCTTCGACGCCGCCAAGCTCTCCGGTGACATCCGGGTGCGCCGGGCGATCGCGGGGGAGAAGCTGACCACCCTGGACGACGTGGTGCGGGATCTGGATCCGGAAGACGTTGTCATCACCGACAACACCGGTCCGATCGCCCTGGCCGGTGTCATGGGCGGCGGTGCCACCGAGATCAACGCGCAGAGCACCGATGTGCTGCTGGAATCGGCGACGTTCAACCCGGTCGCGGTGTTCCGGACCGCCAAGCGCCACCGACTCACCAGCGAGGCCAGCAAGCGCTTCGAGCGGGTCGTCGACCCGGAGGTCACCGACATCGCACTTCTGCGAGCAGCCTCGCTGCTCGCCGAGATCTGCGGTGGCACCGTTGATTCCACCTACACCGACGCCGGTTCGGTGGCACCTGCGGTGTCCGTGCTGATGTCGGAGCGGGCTCCGTCGGATACTGCCGGGATCGACTACCCGGTCGGCACCGCGCAGCGGCGTCTGGTCCAGGTCGGTTGCTCGGTGGAACCGGCGGGCGACATGCTCACCGTCACCCCGCCGAGCTGGCGGCCGGATCTGCGTCTGAGTGCCGACCTCGTCGAGGAGGTGCTGCGTCTGGAGGGCTACGAGAACATTCCCGTCGTGCTCCCCAAGGCGCCCGGTGGACGAGGCCTGACCCAGGGTCAGCTCCGTCGCCGCAGTGTCGGACGCAGCCTGGCGTTGTCGGGGTACGTGGAGGTCTTGCCGTACCCGTTCATGCCCGCCGGCGTCTTCGACCTCTGGAATCTGCCCGCTGACGATCCGCGTCGGGCCACGGTCAGGGTGCTCAATCCGCTCGAGGCCGACCGCCCCGAGCTGAACACCACGTTGCTGCCCGGACTGCTCGAGATGGTCGGCCGCAATATTGCTCGGGGACAACGTGATCTGTCGATGTACACCATCGGCCAGGTGGTGCTGGGTGGACAGAACGTCCGCCCGATCGATGCGCTGCCCGTGGACCGGCGGCCGACTGCGGAACAGATCGCCGAGCTGGTCGAATCGCTTCCGGCCCAGCCGCTGCACGTCGCGGCGGTGCTGACCGGTCTGCGTGAACCGGCCGGGCCGTGGGGCAAGGGACGTACAGCCGACACCACCGACATCTTCGACGCGGTGGCGATCATCGGACAGGCCGCCGGAGTCGAGCTGAAACTGCGGTCCGCCGCGCAGGTGCCCTGGCATCCGGGTCGTTGCGGTGAGATCCTCGCCGACGACGCAGTGGTCGGCTGGGCCGGTGAACTGCACCCGGCGGTGTTGGAGAAGTTGCACCTGCCGCCGCGCTCGCTGGCGCTGGAGATCGACCTCGACGCCGTCCCGGTGAACAATGACCTTGTCTCCCCGCGGATTTCGCCGTACCCGCCGGTCCTGCAGGATCTCGCGGTGGTCGTCGATGACGATGTGGCCGCCGAGGACGTGCGCTCCGCGCTGGAGGCCGGAGCCGGACAGTTGCTCGAGAGCATCGTCCTGTTCGATGTCTTCACCGGCGAGCAGGTCGGTGAGGGCAAGAAGTCGCTCACGTTCTCACTGCGTTTCCGCGCCGACGACCGCACGCTGACCGAAGACGAGGCCACCGCCGGCCGCGACGCCGCGCTGGCTCATGCGACGTTGACCGTCGGCGCCGTGATGCGGGGCTGACGGCGGGGGGTGCGCCCACACCACCGGAGAGATGGTGGACGGGCGGGGTCAGCGTGGTCCGGTGGGTTGTGACCGATCACGAAGGCGCAGTGCGCTTTCTCGGAACTTCGCGACCACCTGTGCTTCGTCGACCCCGATGACCTCACCGTTGTCGACGACGAACTCGCCGCCGACGATGGTGTGCGTGACGTCGTCGGCGCGGGTGCTGTAGACCAGGGCCGCCTCGACGTCGTAGACCGGTGCCACGTGCGGGCGGTCGAGGTCGACGACAACCAGATCGGCAGGCGCCCCGACCCGGATCGCACCCAACTCGGGTCGATGCATCGCGATCGCCGACCGCTCCGTGGCCATGGTCAGCACCTCGCGGGTGGTCAGGAACGTGGGATCGGCCGTGGACTGTTTGTGGGTGACGGCGGCGAACTTCATCTCCCCGAACATATCCAGGGTGTTCTGACTCGCCGGTCCATCGGTGCCGAGGCCGACGGTGACCCCGGCCGACCACAGCCCCTTCAAATCCATCGTGCCGGACACCAGTTTTGCGTTGCAGCAAGGACAGTGGGCCACCTTGACCCCGTGTTCGGCGAACAGAGCAATGTCGCCTGCGGTCAATTGAGTGCAGTGTGCGGCGGTGATGTCGGGCCCCAGGAAGCCGAGGTCGTCGAGCCATTCGACGGTGGTGCGACCGTAGGTCGAGGCCATGTAGGCACTCTCGTTCAGGCCCTCGGCGATGTGGGTGTGGATCGGCAGTGACCGTTCATCGGCCAGAGTTCGGATCGCCTGCCAGAGTGGACCACTGCACGAGTACGGCGCATGGGGGGAGAGCGCCAGGCGGACGCGATCATCGATGAGCCCGGACACCGGTGCGGTCGCGGCGTCGAAGTCCTCGACCGCCGCCCAGGACCACGGACCGACATCGCGGTAGACCCCGCCGTCGGCGAACCCGTAACCGAGCGTGGCCCGCAGGCCCACCTCGCGCAGGGCCCGCGCCTGTGGCGTCACCGCGTAGGCGTCGAAATGTTCGTTGAAACAGGTGATCCCGGCCTTGGCCATCTCGACCAGCCCGCACATCGACGCCCAGTAGAGGGTCTCGTGGTCGAAGTTCTGCTTGAGCCGCCACATGGTGTCGAGCCAAGCGAACAGCTCGGTGTCCTCGAGCAGTCCGCGCAGCAACATGTTCGACGCGATGTGGGTGTGCGCGTTGACCATTCCGGGTAGTACCGCGGAGTGGGTCCCGTCGATCACCCTTGCCGCCTGCACGGGTGTCGAGGCGGGCACCAGACCCGAGATCAGCCCGTCGGCCACCAGGACCGTGTGGTCGACCAATGGATCCATACCGTCCGGCATGATCACGGTGGTTCCGGTGATGGCGATGTCGGCCTGCTGGATCATGCCGGGCTCCTCGTGTGGTCGTGTGCTGGTGCGTGCTGGATGCGCTCGCCGGTGATCTCCCGGCCGGGGCGGTGGTCGAAACTCACAACCGGGCCAAGATGCTGGTGTCGAACAGCTGATCGGCGGAGATGTCGATTCCGGCAGACTTGAGTGTGGCGATATTGCCGGCGATCTGGGCGTCGGTCATCGTCAGGAGGTCGGCCGCGGGAACCTCTTGACTGACCATCAGTGCCTCGATGCTTTCCGAGGCGAGGGTCTGCTGGGCGAGGTCCAGGCCGGTGTTCTTGCCGTACACCTCCACGGCGAGCCGGGCGCCGAGCGCCGGGTCCTCGAGATTTTCCTGCCAGCCCTGCCGCTCGCCGCCGAGGAACGAGACGAGCATGTCGGACCGGTTCTCGATGGTTTCCGTGGTGGCGAACCAGACGCTCGAGAAGGCCTGGTAACCGAAGTCCGAGAAAAACATCGTGTTGACGTCGAGGCCTTGGGCCCGCAGCGTGGCCGGCTGGTCGATGAGGAAGCCGACCTGTGCGTCGACCTCACCGTTCGCGGTCGGCGCCGGGTCGAACTGCACCGGCACGATGTCCAGATCGTCGACGTCGATGTCGTTGATCGCGCACAGGACGCGGAACGGCGCCTCGTTCTGCGCCGCGACGCCGATCTTCTTGCCGACCATCTGCTTCGGTTCGGTCAGGGCCTTGTCCTGGAGTGAGTACACACAGAACGGACTGCGCTGGAAACGGGTCGCGATGATCTTGACGTCCGCGCCGTTGTTGATCATCTCGGCCACCGCGTCCGCGTAGCCGTTCCCGAGTGCCGCCTTGCCCGACACGACCACCGTGTCCACAGCCGTGTTGGGTCCGCCGGCGAGGATGTTGACGTCGACGCCCCGGGACGTGAAGTAGCCGTTGCTCGCGGCGATATAGGTTCCGGCTTGCTCGACCGTTGGTACCCAGCCGGTTTGGGCCGAGACGCTGCCGTCGCCCGGCGATGTGGAATCCGACCCGCAGGCACTGAGGATCGGGATACCGACGAGAGCGGTGGCGCCGATACCGAGACCGCCGCGGAAGAGTGACCGGCGGCTGATCGGTGCGGACAAAGGTGAAAACGGCATGGGGAACTCCTGGTTGCGAGAGGGTTGACCGTGGTCGAGAAGATGTGGGAGGGATCAGGTTCGAATGCGATTGATGGCGCTCTCGGCCAGTGCCGCGATCCCGTAGAGCGCTGCCGCGGACAGGGTGACAAGGGCAACCAGTGTCCACATCAGTGAATAGTTGCCGCTCACACCGGCTCTGAGCATCATGAAGCCGGCTCCGTCCCCGGTGGCGAGCCACTCGCACAGGAGTGCACCGGTCATCGCCAGCGGTGCGGTGACGCGTGCGGCGGCAAAGAACGACGGCAGGGCGGCCGGAAGCTGGACTATCCACAGCACTTTCACCGGACCGCCGCCGGAAACCGACACCACCTCGCGGGCGCTGGGCGGGACGGACCGGATACCGCCGACGATCGTCACCAGTGCCGGAAAGAACGTCACGACGCCGGACACCACGATCAAGGTGATGAACCCGCGCCCGAAGATCAGCGCGATCAATGGGGTCATCGCCACGAGCGGGACGGTGCGGATCGACATGGCGATCGGCATGATGATCGACTCCGCGGTGCGGGACAGGACGACGACAACGGCGCCGATCAGCGCCAGTCCCAGGCCGCTGGCGAATCCGACCACCGTGTGGACGATGGTGAGCCGCAACGCCGCCCACATGTCCGACAGATCTCGGCCGGAGGTCAGGTAGTTCCAGACATCCACCGGTGTCTTCCCGAAGTAGGGGTCGACCGATCGCGCGATCAGGTACCAGCCACCCAAGACCAGCACCAAAGTCACCGCGAACTGCGATACGACGCCCATCATGTTTCGGGACTTGGTCACCTGAGGCGCGGAGGCCACCGAGATATCGGAGACGGTCTCCTGATCCCGCCACGTGTAGACGAGTTTCTCGGCGAGCACGGTCAGCCCGTAGGCACCGGCGGCGAGCAGGGCGGCGTACAGCGCCAGGGCCCAGGTGCGGTCGACGTCGAGTGACTGCTGCGAGTAGACCATCGCGACGCCGAGTCCCTTGTCCGCGCCCAGATACTCACCGATCATCGCGCCGAGGACCGCCAGGGGTGCGGCGACGCGGAGCGCGGCGAACAGGGCCGGTACGGCCGACCGGATCTGGACCATCCGCAGGACTTTTCCGCGTCCACCACCCGCCGCCCGGATGACGTCCACCCGGGTGGCCGATGCACTGTGCAGACCGAGGACGGCCCCGACCAGCGTGGTGAAGAAAACGCCTTGCGCGGAGATGAGCACGACCGACATGTATCGGGTCGTGACCGCGACCAGGATCGGCGAAATGGCGACGATGGGAAGGCAATACGCGACCACGCCGACTCTCATCACGATGGCCTGGGTCCACGGCAGGAGTAGTGACAATCCCGCGAGTGTCACGGCGATCGCGTTTCCGAGCAACCATCCCCAGCCCGCCTCGCCGGCGGTGGTCAGCAGGTTCGGCCAGACGAAAGCGAAGTCGTCGATTGCGGTGGCCAAGATGTCCAGGGGCGCGGCGATGGCGTAGACATCACTGAAGACCGTCTTTGCGAGCAGTTGCCATACGACGACCAGGGCGATGACGCTGCCGAGGGCTAGTACGTTCACCTTCGCCAGGAGGCCGGTCAGGTTCAGACGCGGCGGGATCGGCGCGGTCAGGGTTGTCGACATGTGGGCCTCAGCCTTCGAAAGCGTCGAGGTCGGCGAGCATGCGGGACTTGAGCTCGTCGGATGCGAAACTGGCGTGGATCGACGTCGCGGCGATGGATTTCACCGTGGCGAGATCCCAGCCGAATGTGCGCGCACAGTCGGCGTAGTCATCCTCGATCCGAACACTCATCGGCGCCGGGTCATCGGTGTTGATCGAGACCTTGACCCCGGCCAGACGCAGTGGCTCGATGGGATGTACGTCCAACGATGGATACACCTTCAGTCCTTCGACGTTGGAGCGGGGGCACATCCCCAGCGGGATCTCACGTTCGGCGAGTACCTCGACCAGTCGTGGGTCCTCGATGGACCGGACCCCGTGGTCGATCCGTTCGGCGTGGAGCAGATCCAGTGCGCCCCAGACGCTTTCCGGGCCACTGGATTCGCCGGTATGCACCGTGCGCCGGAATCCGGCGTCGCGGGCGAGGGTGAAGGCGGGTGCGAACTTCGCGTTGGTGTCGCCGGCATGGGTTTCATCGCCGTCGATCGAGAGTGCGACAACCCGGGGGACACGCGCGCGGATCATCTCTTCGACCACCTCGATCGCCGACTCTCCGGACTGCTGACGCAACAGGGAGACGCAGAGGTTGGCCTCGCACAGGCCGTCGCGGGCGGCTTCGTCGAAACCCTCGGCGATGGCTCGGGTGAAGTCGGTCAGCCGTCCCTGCCAGCTACCCCAGTGGGTGGGGTTGACGATGATGTCCGCGTACCGGACACCCGAGGCGCTCTCTCGTGCGCAGGCGCGGTACGCGGCGCTCGCGAGGTGTTCATGGGTCCGGACCAGTGATCCCTCCCAGTCCAGGAACTGCAGAAAGGTGCCGACGCCCATGCCCTTGACGGCAGCACCCTGCGGATCACGCTCGACGTGATGGGTGGAGGTGTCGAAAAGTGTTGCGGCCGGTCCCGGTAGGCCGACGCCGAGTTCGCGCGCGGACTGGACGAGGTCGGCGACGTCGAAGCAGCCCTCGAGGTGAACGTGGACTTCGGCTTTGGGCAGCCGGCGCATCACACCGGCGGTCAGGGGCGTGGTTGCTGTGGTCATCGTTGCACCGACTCCGCCGGTGGTGCGAACAGGAGGTCGGATGCCTGTTCGACGTAACTCCGGAACTCCGGACTCCGCATGATCTCCGGCTTTCGGGGACGGGGCAGGTCGATGTCGATCACCTGCTGGATCCGGCCCGGGCGCGCCGACATCACGGCCACCCGATCGGAGAGGTAGATCGCCTCGGAGATGCCGTGGGTGACCATCAGTGTGGTGGACGGCCGTTCGGTCCAGATGCGCATGAGTTCGGTGTTGAGGCGTTGCCGGGTCATGTCGTCGAGCGCACCGAACGGTTCGTCGAGCAACAGGACCATGGGTTTGAGGATGAGCGCGCGTGCGATCGACACCCGCTGCCGCATACCGCCGGAGAGCTGGCCGGGCTTGGCGCCTTCGAAACCGTCCAGTCCGACGAGTTTGATCAGATCGCTGACCTCTTTGTGTGACACCGGCTTTCCGGCGGCTTCGAGCGGAACGCGGATGTTGGCCTCGACGCTGCGCCAGGGAAGCAGCGCCGAATCCTGGAACGCCACACCCAGAATGTGTTCGTTACGAAGCTCGTTCGGTGTCCGGCCGTCGACCAGGATCGATCCGCTGGTGGGGGACTCGAGGTCGGCGAGCAGGCGCAGGATGGTCGACTTGCCACAGCCAGACGGCCCGAGCAGGGAGACGAAGCTTCCCCGGTCGGTCTGCAGGCTCACATTGTCGAGAGCGGTCACCTGCTGCCGCTTCATCGTGAACCGCTTCGACACTCCTGCGAGGTCGATACCGGTTGCGCGAAAACCCGTTTCGGGACTTCGAGCGTTCATGACTTCTCCTCTGTGTACCTGATGGCGGCGCGTGGGCTGTGTCAACAGTCAAGTCCACGCACGCGCGCCCCGACATGGACGATTCACCGAAAACGGTGGGCCTCGAGTCGCGCCGAGTAGTAGGAATCTCCAAGCTGATTTAAAGTGGTTTCCTGGGCGTAACAACTCGTTGGCGTCCGCTGAGGTACTGATCACATGTCGGTGCCGAAAGGGGTTGAGCGGTGCGGTTGTCGGATATAGCGACCATTCCCGATCTCGATTTCATCGAGGTGGTGGCCGGCGAGGGCGATCCTCAGGTCCACGGTGTCTACACCACCGATCTCGGAGATCCATTGGCGTTCCTCTATGGCGGGGAACTGGTGCTGACCAGTGGGCTGTGGTACCGGGAACCGGCCGACGCCCAGACCTTTGTGGGCGCCTTGACCGGTGGTCATGCCACTGCTCTGGTGGTGGGTCTGGCCGCGATCGGTGAGGTGCCGCCACCTCTGGTCCGGGCCTGCGAAGAGGCGGGGCTGGCGCTGTTCGCGGTCGAGGGCGCCGTGTCCTTCCGCTTCCTGACCGAAACCGTGATGCGGGTGCTCGCCGGCGCGGCGGGAAAGCTGACGCTGCACCGCGATCTGGTGGCGGATCTCGCATCCGGGGAGGGGCCGAGTGGATTGGTCGCCTCGCTTCGCCGGGCGTTGGGTGTCGATTGTGCGGTGATCACCGCGACGGGTCGAATGGTGGCCGGTGGGCTGACCGGAACCGGACCTGCCCAGTTGGCCGACGCCTTCCGAAAGGCGCTGAACGAGTGGACGTTCCCCTCGGCCCAGCGTGTCGGCGATCAGGAGGACGTCTCCTTCTTCGCGGTCGGATCGCCGGTGGCCCGGCGCCCGGCTGTCGCCTATGTGGCCATCGCAAGTGACCACCGCACCCAGGCGCCATGGATGTCCGCCGCGGTCGAGGAGGTCTGTGCACTGCTCGCGATGGACCGGTCCACCAGATATGAATCGCGGCGGCTCGAGGAGCGCATGGTCCGGGAGGTGCTGGCCCGATTGCAGCGGCATGACTCGGCCGGCGCCCACAGCCAGTTCCGGAGTCTGGGCTTCGACGGCGACGCACCGGTCAGTTGCATCGTGGTGAGTTCTCGGGACACCCGCTACGGAACCGAATTGGCCGGTGTCATCCTCGAGGAATTGCACGACGAGATGCCGCTGTCGACTGCTCCGGTGAAACTGCCTTCAGAGGCATTCCTGATGTTCGTCGGCGTCGATCCGGAGCTGACGTCCGAGGCGGCGAACAGCCTTTCCGCGCAGGTTCGTTCGATCGCGCAGCGGCTCAGTCCGCTGCTGGATCGTGGGTACGTGGCCATCGGCACGGGTACCCCCGGGCAGCTGCCCGAAGGTGCCCGGGTGTCGATGAGCGAGGCCGAGTACACCCACCGGTACGCGACTCAGGGCAGTGGACCGATCAGGTTCGCGGACAACAATTCCCTGTCGTCGCATCTGCTGCTGGTGGCTGCGGTGCCGGAGGAGATCAAGCGGGTCTTCCGGCGACGGCTGGTCGGCGTCATCGCCGAACACGACGAACGGCACCGGACCGACCTGCTTCCCACACTGCAGGTGTTTCTCGAGGAGTCGGGGTCGTGGAGCCGCAGCGCCGAACGGCTGCACATCCACGTCAACACGTTGCGATATCGGCTGCAGCGGGTCGAGAAACTGACCGAGCGAAGTCTGGCGACGCTGCACGACAGGGTCGATTTCGTCCTTGCGCTCAGTATTGCCGAGTGAGGGGCGCGGCCTCAGGCCGTGGTGCGACGCAGGGTGGCCGCACCCAGGCACAGGGCGACGATCGAAAAGGCGAGCACCACAAGCAGATCGCGCCACATCTGGCCGGTGGGTCCAGGGTGCGCCGCGACCTGCTGCAGTGCGTCGACGGCATAGGTGACCGGCAGGATCCTGCTGATCCAGTCGAGCCAGGAAGCCATCTGATCGCGTGGCACGAACAGTCCGCACAGCAGGAGCTGGGGTATGACCACCACCGGGATGAACTGCACGGCCTGAAATTCGGTGCGGGCGAATGCCGAGAAGAACAGTCCCGATGCCACCCCGAGGATCGCGACCAGTACGGCGATCACGACCACCCAGATGGCATGGCCGGCGATGTCGAGGTCGAGGATCCAGAAGGCCACGGCACTGGCGAGCAGTGCTTGCGCCGCGGCGGCGATGGAAAAGGCGGCCCCGTACCCGGCGAGCAGGTCGAGTTTGCCCAGCGGTGTGGTCAGTAGGCGTTCAAGCGTGCCGGACGTGCGTTCCCGGACCATGGCGATCGACGTGGTGATGAACATCAACACGAACGGCAGGATGCCGAGCATGATGATCCCGATCTCGTCGAAGCGTGAGGTCCCCGGGATCCGGCCGGGCTGGTCCTCGAACATGTAGTACAGCAACACCATCAGGACGCACGGCACCACGAGGATCAGCGCGACGGTGCGGCGGTCGTCCAGCAGTTGCCGGAGGATGCGTCGCGTGGTGGACACGAACGGACGCCGGTGCATCAGCGCGATCCCTTGGTGATCAGCCGAAGGAATGCGGTTTCCAGGTTGGTTTGGCCGGTGCGTTCTCGGAGCTCGTCCGGTGTCAGTTCGGCGACCATCCGTCCCTCCCGCATCAGGATCAGGTTGTCGCAGCGGTCTGCCTCGTCCATCACGTGACTCGACACCAGCAAGGTCGCACCGGCATCGGCCAGCGCGTGAAAACGGTTCCACAGGTCTTCACGCAGGATCGGATCGAGGCCCACGGTCGGCTCGTCGAGGATCAGCAGCGTCGGGGAGCCGACCAGTGCGCAGGCGATCGAGACGCGACTGACCTGACCGCCCGACAGGTGCCGCGTCTTGTGCGTGCGGAACTCGTTCAGACCGACCGCGTCGATGGCGCTGCCCACGCCGGCCCGGTTGCCGTAGAGGTCGGCGAAGTACGCCACGTTCTGCTCGACGGTCAGGTCGGTGTAAACCGACGGGGCCTGCGTGACGTAGCCGACCAGATGTCGCAGCGCCGCGGTGCCGGCCGGCTGCTCGAGGACGGTCACCGAGCCGGATTCGATCTGCTGGGTGCCGACGATGGCGCGCATCAGGGTGGTCTTGCCGCAGCCCGACGGACCGAGAAGCCCGGTGATGGATCCCGCGGGTACCGTGAGATCCAGGTGGTGCAGGACCGGTTTGCCGCCTCGCTTGACCACAAGCGACTGCGCGATGATCGCTGCGGACGGGGTCACCGTTCAGTCTTACCGCGTCGCGCACCCGGTCCGCCGGTGAAGCGCAGGGACCCGCTTGTGAATTAACTTACGGTGGGGTGCATAATGAATCATATGAGTGTCACAGTCGCAGTAGCCGGCGCAAGCGGGTATGCAGGTGGCGAGATTCTTCGTCTGCTTCTCGGTCATCCGAAATATGCAACAGGAGAGCTGCAGATCGGTGCCCTGACGGCCGGATCGAATGCCGGTTCGTTGCTGGGGGAGCACCATCCCCACCTGTTGCCGCTGGCGGATCGGGAGTTGTCGGAGACGACCACCGAGATCCTCTCCGGGCACGACGTCGTCTTCCTGGGCCTGCCGCACGGAACCTCCGGGCCCGTCGCAGATGCGTTGCCGCCTGCCACCCTGGTGATCGACTGCGGAGCCGACTTCCGGCTACAGGATCCGGCGGAGTGGGAGCGGTATTACGGCGGTACCCACGCCGGTAGCTGGCCATATGGACTCCCGGAGCTGCCCGGGAACCGTGATGTCCTCTCCGGTGCCAACCGGATCGCGGTGCCCGGTTGTTATCCGACCGTGAGCACGCTCGCGCTGCTGCCTGCGGTCGCCGCAGGCATCATCGCCCCGCAGATCACCATCGTCGCGGTCAGCGGTGCCTCTGGCGCCGGGCGGTCGCCGAAGGTCGACCTGCTCGCCGCCGAGGTGATCGGTTCGGCCCGCGCGTACGGCGTCGGCGGCGCTCACCGGCACACCCCGGAGATCATCCAGAACCTGTCGGCGGTGGCCAACGCCCCGGTCAGTGTCTCGTTCACGCCGGTACTGGCGCCGATGGCCCGCGGAATCCTGGCGACCTGCACCGCACCGACGTCGGCGACGTCGGCGCAGGCGCGGGCGATCTACGAGAAGGCATACGCCGATGAACCGTTCGTGACCGTGCTGCCGGAGGGCCGTCAGCCGGCCACCGGCTCGGTGATCGGGTCGAATGCGGTGCAGCTCAGTGTCGGCGTCGACGAGCGGTCGGGCACCCTGATCGCGGTCGGCGCAATCGACAATCTGACCAAGGGCACCGGTGGCGGTGCCGTGCAATCGATGAATCTGGCCCTGGGATGGGGCGAAACCGAAGGACTGAGCACCGTGGGAGTGGCACCGTGAACAAGGGCAGTGACGATGTGGCTGCAAGCGGGGCAGATGGAACCGGTGACGAGGTGGTGGATGTGACCGCGAACTGGCGCGACGTCGACGGTGGACACCGCATGACGAACCTGCAGGGTGTGACCGCACCGCTGGGTTTCCGGGCGGCGGGCATCAAGGCCGGGATCAAGGCCAGCGGCAGGGAAGATCTGGCGCTGGTCTTCAACGAGGGTCCCGACTATGCGGCGGCCGGAGTGTTCACCTCCAACAAGGTCAAGGCTGCCCCGGTGTTGTGGAGCCAGCAGGTCTTGAGCACCGGACGGCTGCGCGCAGTGGTCCTCAACTCGGGCGGCGCCAATGCCTGCACCGGTCCGGGTGGATTCCAGGATGCCCATGCCACCGCCGAAGCGACCGCAGCGGCGATCAGCGATTGGGGCACCGAGACCGGTGCCATCGAAGTTGCGATCTGTTCCACGGGTTTGATCGGCGATCGCCTTCCGATGGACAAGGTGCTCGCCGGCGTCACCGAGATCGTTCACGAGATGGGCGGCGGCCTGACCGGTGGCACCGACGCCGCATACGCGATCATGACCACCGACACCGTGCCCAAACAAGCGGCCTTCCACCACAGTGATGGCTGGAATGTCGGCGGCATGGCCAAGGGCGCGGGAATGATGGCGCCGTCGCTGGCCACGATGCTCTGTGTGATCACCACCGACGCCGCGGTATCGGCCGCGCAGTTGGACGAAGCGCTGCGGGCGGCCACCGCGCTGACGTTCGACCGTCTGGACGTCGATGGTTCGTGTTCCACCAATGACACCGTGCTGCTGCTGAGTTCGGGTGCCAGCGAGAAGACGCCGGATCAGTCCGCGCTCAACGAGGCCGTCCGGCTGGTCTGTGATGACCTCGCCGTCCAGATGCAGGCCGACGCCGAGGGCGTCACCAAGCGGGTTGTGGTGACCGTGACCGGTGCGGCGAGCGATGCCGATGCGCTGGCCGCCGCTCGCACGATCGCCCGCGACAGCCTGGTCAAGACGGCGCTGTTCGGTTCGGATCCCAACTGGGGCCGGGTGCTGGCCGCGGTCGGCATGGCTCCGGTGGAACTGGACCCCGATCGGATCTCGGTGCGGTTCAACGACCATCCGGTCTGCGAGAACGGCATGGGCGTGGAAGGTGCGCGCGACGCCGACCTGTCCGGCATCGACATCGACCTCACCGTCGACCTCGGCATCGGTTCGGGGACGGCGTTCATCCGGACCACCGACCTCTCCCACGCCTACGTCGAAGAGAACTCGGCCTATTCGTCATGACGGAGACGCAGCGGAGCGGAGCTCGACCCGTGACGGAGACACTGAGCGCCCTGGACAAGGCGCATGTGCTCGGTGAGGCGCTGCCCTGGCTGAAGCGGTTCGCCGGCAAGATCATCGTCGTCAAGTACGGCGGCAACGCGATGGTCGACGAAGACCTCAAGGCGGCGTTTGCCGAAGACATGGTGTTCCTGCGTACCTGCGGGATTCATCCCGTCGTGGTGCACGGCGGCGGTCCGCAGATCTCGGCCATGCTCGCCCGACTCGGGATGACCGGTGAGTTCAAGGGCGGCTTCCGGGTGACCACGCCCGAGGTGATGGATGTTGCCCGGATGGTCCTGTTCGGACAGGTCGGTCGCGAACTCGTCGGCCTGATCAACGCCCACGGACCGTATGCGGTCGGTATCTCCGGTGAAGACGCACACCTGTTCACCGCGACCCGGCGTTCGGTGATGGTCGACGGCGCGGCGACCGACATCGGTCTCGTCGGCGATGTCACCACCGTCAATCCGGGAGCGGTCACCGATCTCATTGCGGCCGGGCGCATTCCGGTTGTCTCCACCATCGCGCCCGACGCCGACGGCGTGGTCCACAACATCAACGCCGACACCGCCGCGGCAGCGCTGGCCCAGGCGCTCGGTGCCGAGAAGCTCGTCGTCCTCACGGATGTCGAAGGCCTCTACACCAACTGGCCCGATCGCGGATCGCTGGTGTCGGAGATCAACACGACCACATTGGCCGAATTGCTGCCGACCCTCGATGCCGGGATGGTGCCGAAGATGGAGGCCTGCCTGCGCGCGGTGGCCGGGGGAGTGCCCCGTGCACACGTGATCGACGGCCGCACACCGCATTCGACACTGCTCGAACTGTTCACCGCCGAAGGCAACGGCACCATGGTCGTGCCCGAGGCCGACCATGCGGTCCCGGCCGCCTACGGCCGGCAGCCACCTATCGAGGACAAATCATGACCAAGCAAGCCGATGTCAGTCAGCAGACCGATCCGACTGTCGCACTGCAGGAGCGGTGGACGGCTTCGATGATGAACAACTACGGCACCCCGAAGGTGGCGCTGCGCTCGGGCAAGGGTGCGGTGGTGACCGGCGTCGATGGTCGCGAGTACCTCGACCTCCTCGGTGGCATCGCGGTGAACATCCTCGGGCACGGTAATCCGGCGATCATCGATGCGGTCACCGAGCAACTCTCCACGCTCGGACACACGTCGAATCTCTATCTCACCGAACCGGTCGTCAAGCTGGCCGAGTCGTTGTTGTCGAGGTGGGGTGTGCAGGGCAAGGCGTTCTTCTGCAACTCCGGCGCCGAGGCCAACGAGGCCGCGTTCAAGATCGCGCGCCTGACCGGCCGGCCCGAGATCATCGCTGCCGAGAAGGCCTTTCACGGCCGGACCATGGGCGCGCTCGCGATGACCGGTCAGCCTGCCAAGCGGGAACCGTTCGAGCCGATGCCGGCCGGGGTGCGCCACGTTCCCTACGGCGACCTCGAGGCGATGAAGGCCGCGATCGGGCCGCAGACCGCAGCGGTCATCCTCGAACCCATCATGGGGGAGAGCGGTGTGATCGTGCCGCCGGTGGACTACCTGGCCGCGGTCCGGGCGTTGACCGTCGAGCACGGCGCACTCCTGATCTTCGACGAGGTCCAGACCGGAATCGCCCGTACCGGAACGTTTTATGCGCATCAGGCGTCCGGAGTCACCCCGGACGTGATGACGTTGGCCAAGGGCCTCGGTGGTGGTATGCCGATCGGTGCCGTGGTGGCCACCGGCGTAGCTGCCGATCTGTTCCAGCCCGGACAACACGGGACCACGTTCGGCGGCAACCCGGTCTGCGCCACAGCGGCTCTGGCCGTACTCGAACAGGTCGACACCCTCGATCTGACCAATCATGCTGCGCGACTGGGCAAGCACATCACGTCGTCGATCGAAGAGCTCGGTCACCGGATCATCGACCACTCGCGCGGCTCGGGTCTGCTGATCGGCATCGTGCTGACCGAGCCGATAGCTCCGGCCGTCGAGGCGGTGGCTCGCGACCATGGTTATCTCATCAACGCCCCGGGTCCGGACGTGCTGCGACTCGCCCCGCCGCTGATCCTCACCGAGGAGCAGGCAACCGCGTTCGTGAACGACCTCCCGGAGATGCTCGACGCCGCGAAAGGGGCTGCGTCATGACCCGCCACTTCCTGCGCGACGACGACCTGTCGCCGGACGAGCAGGCCCGCGTGCTCGAACTCGCCGCCGAGATGAAGCGGGATCCCTTCGCCCACAAGCCACTTGCCGGCCCCAGGGGTGTCGGTGTCATCTTCGACAAGAACTCCACCCGGACCCGGTTCTCGTTCGAGATGGGCATCGCGCAACTCGGGGGTCACGCCGTCGTCGTCGATGGCAAGGCCACCCAGCTCGGCCGCGAGGAGACACTCGCCGACACCGGACGGGTGCTGTCCCGGTACGTCGAGGCCGTGGTCTGGCGGACCTACGGCCAGGACCGGCTCGAGGAGATGGCGTCGGCGGCGACGGTCCCGATCGTCAACGCGCTCTCGGACGACTTCCATCCCTGCCAAGTGCTGGCGGACCTGCAGACGATCGCCGAGCACAAGGGCACACTGGCCGGGTTGACGCTGACCTACCTCGGTGACGGTGCCAACAACATGGCCCACTCGCTGATGCTCGGCGGCGCCACCGCCGGTATGCACATCCGGGTCAGTGCACCGCAGGGATTCACCCCGGACGAGAGGTTCGTCGGCTACGCCACCGAACGCGCCGCACTGACCGGTGGCAGCGTGTCCGTCATCGGTGATCCCCGCGAAGCCGCCGCCGGGGCCGATGTCCTGGTCACCGACACCTGGACGTCGATGGGCCAGGAGGACGACGGCAAAGACCGGGTGGCGCCGTTCTGGCCGTACCAGATCAACGCCGAACTGGTCGCGCTCGCCGACCCCGAGGCCATCGTCATGCACTGTCTGCCCGCCCACCGCGGGGAAGAGATCACCGACGAGGTCCTCGACGGCCCGCGCAGTGTGGTCTACGACGAGGCCGAAAACCGTTTGCACGCACAGAAAGCGGTGCTCTCGTGGCTTCTGGGACAACGGTGACCACCCGGGCGGGACGTCACGCCCGGATCGTGGCACTGCTCTCCGGTGCGCAGGTGCACAGCCAGACCGAGTTGCAGACGCTGCTGGCGGACGAAGGCATCGAGGCCACCCAGGCGACGCTGTCGCGGGACCTCGACGAGCTCGGTGCGGTGAAACTGCGCGGGGCCGACGGTGGATCGGGTATCTACGTCGTGCCGGAGGACGGGTCGCCGGTTCGCGGCGTCACCGGCGGCACCGATCGCCTGTCCCGGCTGCTCGGCGAGCTATTGGTCTCGGTCGACTCCAGCGGCACGATGGCGGTGCTGCGGACCCCGCCGGGTGGGGCGCACTATCTCGCCAGCGCACTGGACCGGGCGACCCTTCCGGAGGTGGTCGGAACCATTGCCGGAGACGACACTTTGTTCGTACTCGCCCGAGAACCCATGACCGGAGCAGACCTGGCCGAAATGCTGGAGGCCCTGGCATGAGATTCTGACCATGGCCGTGTACCACCGCGCACACGTTATCCGAACATCAAGACTTCACAATCAAGACAAAAAACAAGGAGTGACCCCCTCATGGCGGAGCGCGTAATCCTCGCGTACTCGGGCGGCCTGGACACCTCGGTGGCCATCAGCTGGATCGGTAAAGAGACCGGGAAGGAGGTCGTGGCCGTTGCCATCGACCTCGGTCAGGGCGGCGAGGACATGGAGGTGGTTCGTCAGCGAGCCATCGATTGTGGCGCTGTCGAGTCGGTGGTGGTCGACGCCCGGGACGAGTTCGCGGACGAGTACTGCCTGCCGACCATCACCAGCAACGCGCTGTACATGGACCGGTACCCGCTGGTGTCGGCGATCTCGCGGCCGCTGATCGTCAAGCATCTGGTCACCGCCGCACGTGATCACGGCGGCACGATCGTCGCCCACGGCTGCACCGGTAAGGGCAACGACCAGGTGCGCTTCGAGGTCGGTTTCGCGTCGTTGGCGCCCGAACTCGACGTCATCGCACCGGTCCGCGACTACGCCTGGACCCGGGAGAAGGCGATCGCGTTCGCCGAGGAGAACGGCATCCCGATCAACGTGTCGAAGAAGTCTCCTTTTTCGATCGACCAGAACGTCTGGGGTCGCGCGGTGGAGACCGGTTTCCTCGAGGATCTGTGGAACGCGCCGACCAAGGACGTCTACTCGTACACCGAGGACCCGACCACGCACTGGCAGGCTCCCGACGAGGTCATCATCAGCTTCGACAAGGGCCGCCCGGTGGCCATCGACGGCCGACCGGTCAGCGTGCTCGAGGCGATTGTCGAACTCAATCGTCGCGCCGGTGCACACGGCGTCGGTCGTCTCGACGTCGTCGAGGACCGGTTGGTCGGCATCAAGAGCCGCGAGATCTACGAGGCGCCCGGCGCCATGGTCCTGATCCGTGCGCACGAGGAGCTCGAGCACGTCACCCTCGAACGCGAGCTGGGCCGCTACAAGCGCCACACCGATCAGAAGTGGGCCGAGCTGGTCTACGACGGTCTGTGGTTCTCGCCGCTGAAGGCCTCGCTCGAAGCGTTTGTCGATCACACCCAGCAGCACGTCTCCGGTGACATCCGGCTCGACCTGCACGGCGGCCACATCGCGGTCACCGGGCGACGCAGCGGTGAATCGCTGTACGACTTCAACCTCGCCACGTACGACGAGGGCGACACCTTCGATCAGTCGGCCGCCAAGGGATTCGTTCACCTGCACGGCCTGTCCTCGAAGATCGCCGCGAAGCGGGACCTGGGCCTGTAGATGACCCCGTCTTCAGGTTCCGGGACCAACGAGGGTTCGCTGTGGGGCGGCCGGTTCGCAGCCGGACCGGCCGACGCCATGGCGGCCCTGAGCAAGTCGACCCACTTCGACTGGGTGCTGGCTCCGTACGACATCCGGGCGTCGCAGGCGCACGCCCGGATCCTGCACAAGGCCGGACTGTTGTCGGACGACGACCTGGCCACGATGCAGGAAGGGCTTTCCCGGCTGGCCGACGACGTCCGGTCCGGTGCGTTCGGTCCGGCGCAGTCCGATGAGGACGTCCATGGCGCCCTCGAGCGCGGCCTGATCGAGCGGGTCGGTCCGGAGGTCGGCGGACGGCTGCGGGCCGGTCGTTCACGCAACGATCAGGTGGCAACGCTGTTCCGCATGTGGTTGCGGGACGCGGTCCGTCAGGTTGCCGCCGGCGTGCTCGACGTGGTCGATGCGCTGATCGCCCAGGCAAAGGCCCATCCCGATGCGGTGATGCCCGGCAAGACACATCTACAGGCAGCACAGCCGGTCCTGTTGGCCCATCATCTGCTGGCCCACGCGCACCCGTTGTTGCGGGATGTCGAGCGACTCAAGGACTTCGACAAGCGTGCTGCGGTCTCCCCGTACGGTTCGGGTGCGTTGGCCGGATCGTCGCTCGGGCTGGACCCCGCCGCGATCGCCGAAGACCTCGGGTTCGACAGCGCGGCCGAGAACTCCATCGACGCCACGTCCTCGCGGGACTTCGCGGCCGAGGCGGCCTTCGTGTTCGCGCTCATCGGTGTCGACCTGTCTCGGATGGCCGAAGAGGTGATCCTCTGGAGCACACCGGAATTCGGCTACATCACTCTTGCCGACGAATGGTCGACCGGTAGTTCGATCATGCCGCAGAAGAAGAACCCGGACGTCTCCGAGCTCACGCGAGGCAAGTCGGGCCGGATGATCGGCAACCTCACCGGGTTGCTGGCCACCCTCAAGGCGCAACCGCTCGCGTACAACCGCGACCTGCAGGAGGACAAGGAACCGGTCTTCGACTCCGTTGCCCAGTTGCAGTTGCTGTTGCCGGCGATCGCGGGTCTGGTGGGCACGCTGACATTCCACGAGGAGCGGATGGCGGAGCTCGCTCCGGCCGGATTCACCCTCGCGACCGATATCGCGGAGTGGCTCGTCCGGGCCGGTGTGCCGTTCCGGGTCGCCCACGAAGTCGCCGGTGCCTGCGTGCGGGCCGCCGAGGAACGTGGTGTCGGACTTGCTGATCTGACCGATGAGCAGTTCGCGGCGATCAATCCGGCGTTGACCCCCGATGTTCGCGAGGTCCTCACGGTGGCGGGCTCGATCGCTTCCCGTGACGCACTCGGCGGTACGGCCGGTGTGCGGGTCGCCGAGCAGTTGCAGCGACTGGCGGAGAAGGCGGCAGCGCACCGCAACTTCTGAGTTCGGGGGGAAGTGACGGCAGGGATGCTCGACCGGGGGGCGCAGGCCACGACGCCGGGTAGCATGTGACGGCAGTCTCCAATACTTGGCTGCGGTTCTGAGGGGGGTTTTGTGCGAGGCGTTCCCAACATCAAGGAATCCCTTGATCGCGTTGTGGCCACGGCGCAGAACGGGCTAGAGGTCATCCGGTACGGCAGTCTCGAAACCGGGACCCGGCCCGCTCCGTTCCGGGTGGAGGAGACCGTCCCGATGTACCGGCTCCGTCGGTACTTCCCGGACGATGTGGCGCAGGGTCCGCCGGTCGTGCTGGTCCCGCCGATGATGGTGTCGGCGAACGTCTATGACGTCACCACCGACAACGGAGCGGTGAGCATCCTGCACCGGGCCGGACTCGACCCGTGGGTCGTCGACTTCGGTTCACCCGACAAGGTCGCCGGGGGCATGCGCCGCACGCTGGCGGACCACATCGTGGCAATCGACGAGATCATCGACCGCGTGTGCGCGGTGACCGGCAAGGACGTGCACCTGGCGGGGTACTCGCAGGGCGGCATGTTCTGCTATCAGGCTGCGGCCTACCGGCGTTCGGCGGGCATCGCGAGCATCGTCACCTATGGCAGCCCGGTGGATGTGCTGGGCGCGCTTCCCCTGGGCCTGCCCGCGGCGCTGGTGACACCCGGCGCACAGTTCCTGGCCGACAACGTGTTCAACCGTATCGCGATCCCGGGGTGGCTGGCCCGCACCGGTTTTCAGCTCGTCGACCCGGTGAAGGCCGCCCGGAGCCGGATCGATTTCCTGCGCCAACTCCACGACCGGGAAGCGTTGCTGCCGCGCGAGGATTCACGACGGTTCATCGAGGTCGACGGCTGGGTGGCGTGGTCCGGACCCGCGGTGGCAGAGTTGCTGCGCCAGTTCGTGGTCCACAATCGGCTCGTCGGCGGTGGGTTCGTGATCAACGATCAGGCGGTCACGCTCGCCGAGATCACCTGCCCGGTGCTGGCGTTCGTGGGCGAGGCCGACGACATCGGGCAACCGGTGGCGGTCCGCGGCATCCTGCGAGCCTCACCGATGGCGCAGGTCTATGAATCGTCATTGCCGGTAGGGCATTTCGGGCTGGTCGTCGGATCGACCGCAGGCTCACGGACCTGGCCGACATCGGCGCAGTGGATCCGCTGGATCGATGGATCGGGGGATCAGCCCGAAGCCATCGAGAAGATGCGCGACGACGTCGACCAGGGCCGGGGGACCGGTGTCAGCTTCTCGTCCCGGGTTGCCCATGGGCTCGGGTCGGCCGCCGGGGTCGGTGCCGACACCGGACGCGACATCGTCGGTGCGGCCATCTCGGTCGGTCGGACCGCCGATGCGGTGCGGCGCGAATCGCTGCGGGTGTTGCCCCGACTGGTCAGACTCGGTCAGATCCAGTCCCGCACAACCATTTCACTCGGCAAGTTGATGAACGAGAACGCGCGCCGCAACGGCAGACAGGAGTTGTTCCTGTTCGAGGACCGCGTCCTGAGTCATCGCCAGGTCAACGACCGGATCGACAATGTGGTCCGCGGACTCATCTCTTGTGGGGTCCGGCCCGGCGAACATGTCGGCGTGCGGATGCCGACCCGTCCGAGCGCGCTGGTGGCCATTGCCGCATTGTCGCGGCTCGGAGCGGTCGCGGTGATGTTGTCCGCGGGCGCCGACCTCGAGTTGTCGCTGCGGCTGGGGGATTGCTCGCTGGTCATGACCGATCCGACCAACCTCGACGAGGTCGCCGCGGTGGCCGACCGGGTGCTGGTACTCGGTGGCGGTGATGAGCGGACACTCGCGCAGGCCGACGGCGAGCGCATCATCGACATGGAACAGATCGATCCGGAGTCGGTGGAGGTGCCCTCCTGGTATCGGCCCGATCCCGGGCGCGCGGGAGATCTCGCGTTTGTGCTGTTCAGCAAGAACGGCGACAACCTCGAGAGATGGCCGGTGACCAACCATCGGTGGGCGTTGTCGGCGTTCGGCGCCGCCTCTGCGGCCGCGCTCAGCGGCAACGACACCGTGTACTGCCTGACGCCGCTCCACCATGCGTCCGGACTCCTGACAGCTCTCGGTGGCACCGTTGCCGGCGGCGCCCGCATCGCCCTGTCCGCCGGGCTCGACCCGGATACGTTTGCCGCAGAGATCTCCCGGTACGGGATCACCGTCGTCTCGTACACGTGGTCGATGCTCCAGGACATCATCGGCTCGGACGACTTCACCATCTCCGACCACAACACGATCCGGCTGTTCATGGGTTCGGGAATGTCTGCGGGACTGTGGGAGGACGTGAACGAGAAGTTCCCGCGGGCCCGGGTTCTGGAGTTCTTCGCGACCGGCGACGGGTCGGCGATCCTGGCGAACGTGACCGGTACGAAGGTGGGTTCGTCCGGCCGTCCGGTACCCGGTGTCAACGATGTCGCGGTCGCCGCATTTGATCTGTCCGAGGGACGCCTGATCACCGATGACACCGGTTTCGTGCGCGAAGCGCGGGTCGACGAGGTCGGCGTGATGATGTCAAAAGGTCAGCAGCAGTACGAAGTCGGTGCCACGGTGCTCCGTGATGTGTTCGCGGTGGGCGACCGGTGGCAGCTGTCGGAGCACATGTTCCGCCGCGACGCCGACGGCGACTTCTGGTTCATGGGGCACGCCTGCGCCGTGGTCGATTCGGCCGACGGATACATCTACCCACAGCCGATCGTGGACGGCTTGTCCCGTCTGGTCCAGGTCAAACACGCGGTTGTCTACAAGTTGGGGGAACCGGGGGACGAGATCGCGATCGCTGCGGTCTCCAAGCAGGACGGTACCGGTTCACCGACCGGATCCGCACTGCGTTTGGCGCTGGCCGGCCTGACGCCTGCGCAGCGTCCCCACATCATCTCGATCCTCGACCACATCGATCTGACCCCTTCGTTCCGACCGCAGGCATCGGCGCTCCGGGCCGCCGGGATTCCGGCCGCCGGTGCGTCGGTCTGGTACCGCGACGAGGGAGGCCGATACCGCAGACTCACCAAGGCGATCGCCCACCAACGCGGGTGGGAACCGGGTCCCGGGTACCGTTGACGCCGTGTCACACGAAGCCGGATTGAGTCCCTTGTTGTTGACCTTGCTGGCCTGCCCACAAGATCACGGTCCCTTGCTGGTCATCGGCAACGAGCAGATGTACAACCCACGCCTGCGCCGGGCCTACCGGATCGATGACGGAATTCCCGCGTTGCTGATCGACGACGCCCGTGACGTCGACGACGACGAGCATGAGCAACTTCTCTCGCGCGCGACAGCGACAACCGGCCCCGTCGCCGACTGATCGTTTGTCCGCGCCCGTCCTGTTCGATGTCCGCCGGTTGGCAACTGCCACGCCGGCGCAGGCCGCCCGCCGTCTGCTCGGGTCCTACCTCGAGGTCGACGGCCCGGGTGGGACGGTGCGGATGCGCATCGTCGAGGTCGAGGCCTACGGCGGTCCGCCGGGCAGCCCGTACCCGGATCCGGCCTCGCACGGTTACCGCGGCCCGACGGACCGAAATGTCGTGATGTTCGGCGAGGCCGGGCACCTGTACGTCTACCGCTCGTATGGCATCCACTGGTGCGGCAACATCTCCTATGGCCCGGTCGGGCAGTGCGGTGGTGTGCTGATGCGTGCCGGCGAGGTCGTCGCCGGTATCGAGGTTGCCCGCAACCGACGGCCGACCGCGCGTAATGACAATCAATTGGCTTGTGGCCCAGGCAATGTCGGGTCTGCGATGGCGATCGACCGGAGCTTCAACGGGGCAGCTGTCTGCACCGCGGACTCGCCGGTGCGTCTGTTTCGCGGACCGCGCATCCCGGCATCAGCCGTCGTACATGGCCCCCGGGTCGGAGTGAGTACCGCACAGGATCATCCGTGGCGACTCTGGGACGAACGCAGCCCCGCGGTGTCCAAGTACCGGCGGGCCGCACCCCTCCGGCTGTCGGTACCGGTCGCCGATGGGGGAGGATCGACTTCGTGACCGCAGCAAATCTCGCACCGGCAGACATCCTGGACGAACTGACTTGGCGTGGGCTCATCGCCCAGAGCACGGACCTCGACGAGTTGGGGAAAGTGCTGTCCGAGCTGACCACCCTCTATGCCGGCTTCGACCCCACCGCACCGAGCCTTCATGCCGGGCACCTGGTACCGCTGCTGACGCTCAAGAGGTTCCAACGCGCAGGTCACCGTCCGATCGTGCTGGCCGGCGGTGCCACCGGGCTGATCGGTGATCCCCGTGACGTGGGGGAGCGGACGATGCAATCCGCCGAGACCGTCGCCGAGTCGGCCCGTCGGATCAAGGGCCAGCTCGAGCGTTTTGTCGATTTCGACGACTCGCCCCACGGCGCCATCGTGGTCAACAACCTGGACTGGACCGCCAAACTGACGGCCGTCGACTTCCTACGTGACCTGGGCAAACACTTTTCCGTGAATGTGATGCTCGCCCGCGAGACGGTTCGTCGCCGTCTCGAATCCGACGGGATGAGCTACACCGAGTTCAGCTACATGTTGTTGCAGGCCAACGACTATTTGCAGCTGCACCGGGAGTACGGCTGCGCGTTGCAGGTCGGCGGATCGGATCAGTGGGGCAACATCATCGCCGGAGTCGACCTGACCAGGCGGGTGGACGGTCACGCGGTACACGCAATGACGGTGCCGCTGGTCACCTCGTCCGACGGAAAAAAATTCGGTAAGTCGACCGGGGGCGGAAGCCTGTGGCTCGACCCGGAGATGACCACGCCGTATGCCTGGTACCAGTACTTCCTGAACACCGCCGACGCCGACGTCATCCGCTACCTCAAGTGGTTCACGTTCCTGGGTCGGGAGGAAATCGCGGAACTCGAGCAGGTCACGGCTGATTCGCCGCATTTGCGGGCGGCTCAGCGACGGTTGGCCGAGGAGATGACCACCCTGGTTCATGGGCAGGCCAACACTGATGCGGTGCAGACCGCCAGTCAGGCGCTGTTCGGTCGGGCCGAGCTCGACAGCCTGGACGAAGGCACCTTGGCTGCCGCGTTGTCGGAGACCACTGTGGCCGAGTTCGAGGCCGGCTCCACCCCGACGATCGTCGAGCTGCTTGTTGCGACCGGGCTGTCCGAAGGCAACAAGGCTGCCCGTCGGACCATCAACGAGGGCGGCGCCTACGTGAACAACGTCAAGATCACCAGTGACGAGTGGACGCCGGCGGGCGACGATCTGCTCCACGGTGCCTGGCTCGTGGTGCGTCGCGGCAAGAAGAACCTGGCCGGCGCGAAGATCGGATGAGTCGTCGCTCGATGGTTCGGAACGCAAAAGCCTCTGACCAGCCGATTTGACGCACTGCCGACAACCGCGTAACTTTCTTCAAGTCAGCGAGTGAGGCGCCGGAGAGCAAGAAGCCGGGAGCCGAGAACACCGACAGGGAAGTCTTTTCCTGAAGGAACAACGCAGACCGCCCAAGTGAGAATCAGATCCACCTTCGAGTGGAGCGTTCAAGCGCGGGTGGAACGAGGTTGAGAAACCCGAACGCCGCAAGCTGGTTACCAGCGTGTTGCAGGAGAGTTTCGAAGCTGGTAGGTTGGGAGACCTGCGCCGGACAGAGTCTGGGACGCAGAAACTTCTAAGCTACATAACATAACTACTCCTCCGGGATGGCGCTGCTAGACAGTGTCGAAGTCGGTGCGGGTGTGTTCTTTGAGAACTCGATAGTGTGTCGATGGATTGTTAGTGCCAATTTAGGTGCTGTATGTCTGTCACGGTGACGAAATCCCAGTCTGGGGTTTGGTCGGGTTGGCGGATGTGTGGTGCCGGCATTAGTTAGATAATTTTTTGATCCCATCGCAGGTTTTGAGTCCTGTGGTGGTGTCAGTTTTTGTTTGGTTGGGATTATGAAATCTCTTCAGGACATATTTTTTTGAAAC
>NZ_JCANWX010000012.1:0-113185 GCF_059553375.1 Williamsia sp. z71 | reverse complement strand
CCCCGATGATGTGCCCTCAGTGTGACTCTTGTGTTGCCGCCTGAGCGGTGGTTGGGTCCTGGTCACCTGGTGTTTGGCTCTTGATGTGCCTGCCGGCATCGCATTGATGCGCATGTCTGGTCTTGCAAAAGTTATGCCAACACCAGGTGGGAAGGACCGGCCGATGTGGCTTGATAGGAGCGTGGCAACGCCCCCAACTGAGGATTGCCCACCGACCGGCCCAACCGTCCCTGGTCCCTGTTTCTGAAATCAGGAGGCAACCACCATGGTTGTAGTTGGAGTCGATGTACACAAGAGCTCACACACATTTGTTGCCGTCGATCCCGTCGGCAAAAAGCTAGGCCAACTCACCGCCCCGGCCACCACCGCCGGCCATCATGCCGCGATGCGATGGGCCCACACCCAGTTCGGTACCGACCTGCTCTGGGGCATCGAAGACTGCCGACAGATGTCGACCCGCCTCGAACGCGACCTACTCACCGCCGGCCAGACCGCCGTGCGGGTACCCACCAAAATGATGGCCCACACCCGTGCCTCGGCACGTACCCGCGGCAAATCAGATCCCATCGACGCTCTGGCCGTCGCGCGGGCAGTGCTGCGCGAACCGAACCTGCCCGCCGCCGGCGCCGACCCCCGATCCCGCGAGATACGTCTACTAGTCGATCGACGCGAAGTGTTTGTCGCACAACGCACCTCAACAATCAACCGACTGCTGTGGCGAGTCCATGAAATCAACCCCGCCTACGCCCCCAAACCACGCTCGCTGAGCATGCACAAACACCAACAGATCCTCGCCGCACAGCTGGCCACCGAGACCGGACTGCTGGCCGACATCGCCCGCGAAGAACTCGACGAGATCATCTCCCTGACCACCCGGATCAACACCACGGCCACCGAGATCGGCAAACGAGTCCGCGAACTGGTTCCCTCGCTACTACAGCTACCCGGCTGCGGGGAACTCACCGCAGCCAAAATCGTCGGCGAAACCGCCGGCATCGCCCGCTTCCACTCGGCCGACGCCTACGCCAACTACGCCGGCACCGCCCCCATCCCGGTCTGGTCCGGCAACACCGCCGGCCGCGTCCGGCTACCGCGCTGCGGCAACCGACAACTCACCACCGCCCTGCACCGCATCGCCCTGACCCAAACCCGACTCGAAGACAGCGACGGCTACACCTACTACCGCAAACGCCGCGCCGCCGGCGACTCCACCACCGCAGCCCTCCGAGCACTCCGACGCCGCCTGGTCCGCACCGTCTATCAACGCCTGATCACCGACACTGCGCCCCAACCACGAGCCATTCAGACCGCCGCCGCTTGACATAGGAGCAACTTTTGGCGGTGCTGACCTGGGAGTTTGTTCGCCAAAAGGGCACACTTTCGGGTTAGGCGGGGCTGGATTCTTCCAGTTCGGCGAGCCGTTCCTGATCTTCGGCGTGTTTTCGGACGGCACTGAGCCCGGGCAACAGGAAGCTGGCCGCCGCACATAGGGCATAACCGCAGATCGGCACCCAGGCGGCGATCGTGAACGCGTGCAGCAACTCCGGTTGCGTGTAGCGACCGGCCTCGCCGAAGAAGAGCACGCCCGTGACGGCCACACCCACGGCGCCGCCGATCTGGGCAAAGGTGTTCAAGGTGCCCGACGCGGCACCGGAATCGGACACGTCCACGGTCGACAGGGCGATATCGAGCAGCGGTACCAGCATGATCGTCAGACCGAGACCGGCCAGGGCCATCGGGAAGACGGTGTCCCAACTCGAGAAGGCTGCGTCGGCGTCGCGGATCACCACAATGGTCCAGGCGGTGCCGGCGCTCATCATGAGACCACCGATCAGCGGCAGATTACGTCCGAGTCTGGTGGTCAGCGCGGCACCGATGCCGGCGGCGACGGTGGCGCCGATGCTGAAGGGCAGCGTCATCGCGCCGGCCGTGATGGCCTCGAAGCCGAGCCCGACCTGGACGTAGAGCGCCAGGATCAGGAAGAACGACGTGATCGAGCCCTGGAACAGGAACTGGATGGCCGAACCCCCGACAAAGCCGCGGCTGCGGAACAGGCGCAGCGGGATCAGTGCGCTGCCTTCGACGGTTCGCCGTCGCTGCTGGAACACGAACGCGATCAATGCCACCGGCGACAACGCCATCAGCACAAACGACCAGGTCGGCCAGCCCAACTGCCGTCCCTCCACCAGGGGATAGACGAGCAGCAGGACGCCACCGACGGCGAGTACCACCCCGAGGAGGTCGAGGTTGGTGACCTTCGCGGACTTGGTGTCGGGGATCAGGAACCAGCCGGCGACCGCGATGATGATGCCGATCGGAACGTTGATGAAGAAGATCGCCCGCCACTGCCCACCCAACGGGTTGTCGGTGACCAGCCAGCCGCCCAGGACCGGACCGATCACCGCCGCCATCGCGGTGATGGTGCCCAGGATCGCAAAGACCGGCGCGCGCTCCTTTGGTCGGTAGAGGACCTGCACGTTGGCCAGTACCTGCGGAACCATCAGCCCGGCAAAGAAGCCCTGCAGCACCCGCGATGCCACCAGGACGCCACCGGTCTGCGCGGTGGACGCCAGGACCGAGGCCAGGGTGAAGCCGACGATTCCGACGAGGAAGACCTTTTGTTTGCCATAACGGTCACCGAGGCGACCGGCCGTGATCAGCACGGCGGCGAAGGCCAGGACATAGCCGCCGACCAGCCATTCGATCTGCGCCGGGGTGGCGCCGAGGTCGCCGCGGATGGATGGGATCGCCACGTTGACGATCGTCACGTCCATGAGATCCATGAACATCGCGAAGGCGAGAATCGCCATCGCCAGGTTGCGCCGCTGGTAGACCGGCGCGGTCATTCAGGCGCTCGGACCGTCTGTGCGTTCCGCATCGTCGAGGCGGGCGCGCTTGGATGCCTCACGCATCTCGATGCCGTCGCTGATCAGGTCGCCGACCTCCCTGGTGACGTCGATGACTGCTCCGGTGATGATGGACGCGATCCGACCGACCCGGTGAGTGGTCTGTTCGATCAGTTCCTGGGCGATGTCCTTGTTGCGTTCGAATTGCGAGACCATGAGGGCCTTCCGTGTCGATGCCGGAATCGTCCCATTTTGTCAGAGGATTCGGCGTTAGGCAGCAACTTTGGATTCGACCTTAACACTGAACTCTGCGTCATCGGCCACCCATGAGTTGGGCAGCGAGAGCCGGGCGATCTTCCGCCACGTCGATCCGATCTGATGACTGAAACTGCCGGTGTTGTAAGGCAATCCGTAGCGCTCGCAGAGTTCGCGGACCTCACCGGCGATCTGCGGGTAGCGGTTGGCCGGGATGTCGGGGAACAGGTGGTGCTCGATCTGGTGGGACAGGTTGCCGCTCATGATGTGGAACAACGGGGTGCCGGTGATGTTGGCCGAACCGAGCATCTGTCGCAGGTACCACTGACCGCGGGTCTCGTCCTGGGTCTCTTCCTTGCTGAAAGTCTGGACACCCGAAGGGAAGTGGCCGCAGAAGATGATGGAGAACGTCCACAGGTTGCGGGCCAGGTTCGCGCCGGCGTTGCCGACCAATGTGCTGACAAAGAACGGTCCGGTGAGCGCGGGGAAGACGACGTAGTCCTTGAGGACCTGTCGGCTCGCCTTGCGCCACATGCCCTTCACCAGACCCTTGACGTCGGTCCACTTGCGTTTGCCTGCCAACAGGTTCTCGGTCTCGAGATCATGCAGCATCACGCCCCACTCGAACAGCACCATCAGTGCGCTCGCCCAGGCGAGATTGCCCAGGTAGTAGGGGTTCCACTTCTGGTCGCGGTCCATACGGAGGATGCCGTAGCCGATGTCGCGGTCCTGGCCCACGATATTGGTGAAGGTGTGGTGCATGTAGTTGTGGCTGTGTCGCCACTGATCTGCCGGACAGACTGTGTCCCATTCGAACTCGCGGGAGTTCAGGCCCGGCTCACGCATCCAGTCGTACTGGCCGTGCATGACGTTGTGGCCGATCTCCATGTTGTCCAGGATCTTCGAGACACTCAAGGCCCCGACTCCGGCGAGCCAGGCCGGCGGGATGAACGGGAAGTACATCAGTGCGCGGCCGGCGACCTCGAGGGTGCGCTGCGTTTTGATGATCGAATAGATGTACTCACGGTCGGCCGCGCCGAGGTCGGCGACCACCCGCGCACGCAGTGCGTCGAGTTCCTGGCCGAGTTCTTCGACTTGGTCGTGGGTGAGGACGAGTTCTTTGTTTGTCATGGTGACTCCTACAGAGGTGTCGGAAACTCGGGGTGTGGGGGAGCTTGGGATGCCGGGCAATCTGGGTGTCAGATCTCGATGACGCAGTCGCCGACCGGTTTGCTTATGCAGAGCTGGATGTGCTCATCGGATTCGGCGTCGGTGTCGCCGGTGAGGATGTTCTTGGTCAGACCGGAGCGCTTGACCGCGGTGCATGAGAAGCAGATGCCCATCCGGCAGCCGAACTCTGGTTGCAGCCCGGCCTTTTCTGCCTGTTCGAGGATGGACGCACCGGTGTTGGGTGCGGTCTTGCCGCTGGCAGCAAAGCTGAGCTGTCCGTGTGCGGGGGCATCGTCGTCGTCGGCCGGTGTGACCAGCACGAACTGTTCGATGTGCAGATTGTCGACCGCACCGATGTCCGTGAGGTGATCACGCACGCTGTCGTGCAGGGCGGATGGGCCGCAGAGAAAGATCGGCGTATCGGCTCGGTGGGCGCCGGGTAGGTGCTCAGCCCGAAAATGCTCGGCGGGCGATCCGTCGGCCGGGCGGGTGAAGTGGGTGCGAATGTTCCACTCGGGGTGATCAGAAGCGATGGCCCCGAGCTCGCGCGCGTACGGGTGATCGTCGGCGTTGCGCGCGTAGTGGATGAAGTCGACGTGTCCGCGGTAGTTCTCGGCTACAAGTGTGCGCAACATTGAGAGCACAGGTGTAATACCGCTGCCCCCGCTGACGAAGACCATCCGGTCAGGCCGCTCGGCAGGCAGCGTGAAGGATCCGGTCGCGGGCGAGAGTCCCAGGACCTGGCCGGGGCGGGCGTGTTCGCGTAGGTGCTTGGACACGAGTCCGTCGTCGTGCGCGGTGAGTGTCAGTTCGATGTGGTCGTCGGTCGTGGCGCTGTTGGCGGGCGAGTAGCAGCGGGTGTGTCGAACGCCGTTGATCACCGTGCTGAGCTGCACAAATTGCCCTGCCTCGAATCCGGTCCACTGCCGGGTCGGGCGCAGTAGCAGCGTCACCGATCGTGGCGAGCGGTGTTGTACGTCGACGATCTCGGCGCGCAGGTCGCTCCAGGTGATGCGCGGGTCGATCAACTCCAGGTAGCGATCGACGGCGTGAGGCGTCAGGGCAGCTTCGAGTACAGGGCCGAGGAATCTGGAAATGGTTCTCGACATTGTCGAGTCCTTTCATTCAGTGCACGACTGTTCACTAGCAGTGTCGCATCACCGGGCCCCCCGCCGTCAAGGGTTTCAGGTGTAACGGGCGCCACGTTTTGGATGCGGGGTTGCAGACGTCTCCGGTGTACGGACGTACACTCAGCTGCGTGTCGCGGAGTTCGAAACATCACAGCTCGAGAATCGCCAGTGGTTCTCGGCATGGCTCCGCGTCGGCCGAGCGTGTTGCCGAGGTATCCCGAACCCGCGCCGAGCAGAAGAGCCGGACCCGTCAGGCGCTGCTCGACGAAACTCTCGAGTTGGTGGGTGAGCGCAGTTTCTCGTCGATCAGTCTGCGTGAGGTGACGAAGCGGGCCGGAATCGTGCCGACGGCTTTCTATCGCCACTTCGCGTCGATGGACGAAGTGGGCGTGACCCTGGTCGAGGACGCGATGCGGACCCTGCGCCGTATGTTGCGTGACGGGCGACGTGATCTAGCCGCCCGCACGGCCGTGCCCACCGCGAAGGATTCCCTGGCCGTCGTGGTCCGGCAGGCCCGCGCCAACGAGTCGCAGTTCCGGTTTCTCGTGCGAGAGCAATATGGCGGGAGCACCGAGGTCCGGCGCGCCATCGACACCGAGCTCAAACTGCTTTCGCGGGAGCTGGCCATCGATCTGTCCAGGATTCCTGAGTTGGCACACTGGCCGGCCGATGATCTCGAGATCGCCGGAGACCTGATCGTCACCGTGATGCTCCACGCCGTCGCGGAACTCGTCGAACTCGATCCGCGCAATGCCCGCGAAGAAGAAGACTTGATCCGGCGGACGGAAAAACAAATAGTCATGACATTCCTGGGAATGGGCGCATGGCGCCCGTCGCAGGACTGACCGGCTGCCGGGGTTCGACGATCAAGGCACCCGATCCCGGCGTTGTCGATGCCTGCGCCTGGATCCCCGATACAGTCCTGACGTGGATACCAGTGAACCTCGATCAACTGCCCGCCGGCGAGTGCTGAATGCACCGAGCCCGCGTCGGATCGCCCTTGCCGTGGCCGGTTCGGCTGTGTTGGTGCTCGGCCTGGCCGCATGCGGTGAGGACAACCCATCGGATCCGGCGAACCAGCGTTCGGTGACGGTGGTCGGCAGCGGTGAGGTCAGGGGGGCACCTGACACGTTGCGGGTCGATATCGGCGTCGAGACGACCGGCGACGACGTGTCGACTGCGATCAATGCGGCCAACGCGCAGATCACCGCAGTGACCGATGCAGTGGTCAATGCCGGTGTGCCGCGCGAAGATGTGCAGACCCAACAGGTCACGGTCTCACCCGATATGACCAATCCCGGCCCCGGTGGGTCGAGCCAGATCTCGGGCTACCGCGCGACCAACTCGATCCGGGTGGACATCCACGACCTGGCCAAGGGTTCTGACGTGCTCAAGGTGGCAGCCGAGGCGGGTGGCAACGACATCCGGATCAGCAACGTGTCGTTTGTCATCGACGACGATTCCGAGTTGGTCGCCAATGCTCGAGAGGAAGCGTTCAATGACGCACGAAGCCGCGCTCAGCAGTACGCAGACCTGTCGGGGGACGATCTCGGTGCCGTGCTGACGATCGACGAGACCACCTCTGGGCAGGCAGTGTCGGCGTCCGAGCAGCAGCGCACGATGCTGGACAGTTCGGTTCCGCTCGAACCCGGCCAGCAGACCGTCGGGTTCTCGGTGACCGTGAAATGGCAACTGAAGTAGCGTTCGCCTCACGCGACGATATTGGTTGGCTCGAGTCGTCCAAAACGCCAGGCTGCCGCCCTGCCCAGAAGTAGCAGCACTCCGGTGCCGGCCGCATTCTGCAGGTCTCGCCGGCGCGACAAGCTATTGGATCACCCATTGTGGCAGGGGAGAAGGGCTACGGAATCGGTCGCCTACTCGGGTGAGCCCTGAACCCAGGCTCCATGCAGGCCGGCCGGGACCCGGATCGGAAGTCGCGCGGAGCACAGGGGCCCCGATGCCGGATCGTCGGTGGGGAATACGTAGAACGCCGACGTCATGGTCTCCCGATCGGTGCCGATGGTGCCCCAGTAATCGTTGCCGGCACCCGACAGGAAGATGGGTTCACCGACGCAGACCGTGCCCGAGTCCCAGGACGTCTGCGTGCCGGTGGTCAGGTCGTCGAAGAACAGGGTCTCGATACCGGCCGGTCCACCGGGTAACTGTCCGGCGGAGGCGATCGCGGTGTGTGGGCGCGTCAACGACCGGTCATCAACACGGGGGAACTCGACCATCGAGTCACTGAGCGGCGTATGCGTCACGCGTCCACTGACGGGGTCGAGTCGGGTGCGGGTGATGGCGGCGACGCCCGGTCCGGTTTCCACACCCAGGTTGGTCGGCTCGTTCCAACGCACGTAATCGACGGCCACTTCGCCATTTTCGGTGTCGAAGGCATTGGCGAAATGCCACACCCAGAACGGGTCGGCGTCGACCCACTTCACGGCTGAGCCGTCGCGGGGGACCAGCGCGATCCGGGTGCCTCGTTCGGGAAGCCATTCCAGGGGTGAGGCGCCGGTGGTGAAGGATGCGATGATGTCGAACTTCAGGGGGCAGACGAAGATCACGACGTACCGTTCGGTCAGTGCCATGTCATGGATCATCATCGGGGCATCGACTCCGTTGATGGGAGTCGGTGGGCGCGTACACTTTCCGTCCGGACCGACCACGGACCAAGTGAGAAACGGTGCCTCGAACGCATAGTTGAACAGCAGCATCTCGCCGGTCACCGGATCGATCTTCGGGTGCGCGGTACTGCCCGCGAGCATTGCGCCGTCACATGATTCGACTCCCAGGGTCGACAGATCACTGGGGTCGAGGCCATAGGGCCGTGCGGCCTCGGCCATCGCGAGTAGTCTGCCCCCGTGTTTGACGACGTTGATGTCGGGCAGATCGCGACCGGTGTTCTCGGCCCCGTCCAGATCGTCTTCGGTAGGGACGTACGGATCGAAGAGTCCGGACCACAGGGCGTGACCGACCTCTTCCTCCGATACGACAGCCGGTGTCCGGACGAAACGGTTCCGGTACGACACCGTCGTCCCGTCGAATTCGATCTGATGGACCATGGCGTCACCATCGATCGGATACAGGTAACTGCCGATCGGATCGAATCGTGGGTTGGGCCCATTGCGGAGATAGCTGCCGATCAGATCGGCCGGCAGGTCACCGTCCACGGTCAGCGCGGAGACATCGACTTCTTTGCGTTGCGGGGCAAAGAAGCCGGACAGGTAGGGGTGATCGGTCATGTTGACCGTCGCAGGCCGCGGATCGTGTGGACTCGTCATCGTGAACGCCCCTATCCCGCTACGGAATCGTCGGACGGGCCGCGACTGAACGCCATGGCGCCGTCCACGCTGGATACTACTGATGGGTCGGGCGGTCCGCAGGCCCCGGGGAGAATCGCCGATCGGCAGCGCGGTGGCGCGTTCGACAGGTCGATGACCACGGAAACGTGCGGAATCGGCGAATCGGTGTAACTGTGGGACCGATGAGCATGAGACTGCCGGGGCTCGTCCTCGGACCGATCCTTCGTTATGTCGACACCACGAGAGCCACGATCTGGGTGGAAACCGATGACGCGTGCAACGCGGAAGTCCGAACGTCCACCGGCCAGATCGGCGCTGAGAACACCTGGTCGGTGCACGGGCATCACTTTGCGATCGTGCAACTGGTCGGACTTCCGTCCGGCAGCCTCATCGACTACACGGTGACGCTGACGCCGACCGGCGATCCGGATTCGGAGGTGACTCCGGTGATCTGTGCCGAGGGGACGCTGAGGACCGCAGCGCGGGACGACTCCCTGACTGTCGCCTTCGGTTCGTGTCGTCGAGGTGATACCTACGACGACGATCGGATCAAGGCGATCGGCGCCGATGGACTCGCCGGGCTGGCCGCCCAGGTGAAAGACCAGGATGCGGAGCTGTGGCCGCAACTGCTCCTGTTGCTCGGAGACCAGGTCTATGCCGACGACCCCTCACCCGAGATCAAGGCCAGGCTCCGGGAGCGCCGGGAAACGGAAAAAGACCCGGAACTGGGTGAGGAGGTCTACGAAGAGATCTGCGACTTCGAGGAGTACACGTGGCTTTACCGCGAATCGTGGGGCGCAGAACAGGTCACCGGGTTGATGGCCACCATTCCGAGCTGCATGATCCTCGACGACCACGACCTTCGCGACGACTGGAACTCGTCGTTGGACTGGCGAACGGAAATGGAGCAGAAACCCTGGTGGCACCGACGCGTCGTGGGCGCCTTCTCCTCGTACTGGATCTACCAGCACCTGGGTAACCTGTCGCCGAACGAACTGGCGACGGACAAGCTCTACCTCGCAGTGCGGTCAGCGGTCAGCGCAGAGGAACGGGAAAAGCTCTTGTCGGACTTCGCGCTCCGGGCCGACCGCGAGCCGGCGTCGGCCCGCTGGAGTTATGTCCGGGATCTGGGCAACACCCGGATCATCATGATCGACTCGCGCTGCTCGCGAGACCTCACCCCGGAGCGGCGAGCAATGCTCGACGATCTCGAATGGGCCTGGCTGTGTGAGCAGGCTCTGGCCACCGATGCGCGGCACATCGTATTCGGGACGTCGCTTCCGTATCTGATGCTGCCGGCGCTTCACCAGCTCGAACAGTGGAATGAGGCTGTCGCGCAAGGTGCTTGGGGTCGCCGGTGGGCAAAGGTGGGGGAGAAGTTGCGTTTGGCACTCGATCTCGAGCATTGGGCTGCGTTCGGCAATTCGTTCGAGCAGATGGTGACCCTCGTCGGCGACCTGGTGAGCCGGCCGCAAGCCCCGGCGAGCATTCTGTGGCTTTCCGGCGACGTGCACTGCTCGTACGTTGCCCAGGCCGAGTTGACGGACAGCGGCGCAAACAGCAGCACGGCGTTGTACCAGCTGACGATGTCACCGTTCCGGAACCCGCTCGACCTACCGATCCGAGCGGTGAATCGGCTCGCGATTCGACGGCCCGTGGTCAAGTTCATGCACTTCCTCGCGCGCCGGGCCGGACTCGGGGATCACGCGATCACCTGGCAGGTCGATGCGGGACCGTGGTTCGACAACGGCGTGATGGTATTGCGACTGAAGGGCGACACCGCGTCGGTTCTCATCGAGCATGCAAAGACGGGTCCCGGAGGTTCACAGGATCTCGTGCAGACGCACGAGATGGTCCTGACGCGCTGACCGATCGAGAGCGCACTCGGGCGCGCGGATCGATCATTCACTGGTTCAGAGAGCTCGATCCTGGTGCGCCAGTCACTTGCGGTGTCGGCTTGCGCCGGACGTGTCCACGGCAATCGCCACGTGGAGGAGCCATGAGGAGCTGGTCGGTAGTGTCCCTACCGAACGGGTTACAAGCAAAAAAGTGGGCGACCCGCGATTTCTCGCTGGTCAACCCACTTTTTTGAAGTCTGACGATCTTAGATCGCGGTCACTCCGGTAGCCTGGGGGCCCTTGGCGCCCTGGCCGATTTCGAACTCGACTCGCTGGTTCTCCTCGAGGGTGCGGAAGCCGCCGCCCTGGATCTCGGAGTAATGAACGAAGACGTCATCTGAACCGCCGTCGGGGGCGATGAAGCCGAAGCCTTTTTCGCCGTTGAACCATTTCACAGTTCCCTGTGCCATATTAAAGTACTTCTCTCTTTTTTCCTGCAGAACGCATTAACACGTCCCTGGTACATAGTGTTGCACGGATTTCCCCAAACGGATAGTCCCAGGGACAAATTGGGGGCAAATTATTTTGTCCTGCGCCGCTGACCTGCGGTTATGACCCGAAACTCGTTCAACCGGGTTTGGCACGGGTGTGCAGGTCTGCCGACACAGAGCGGTGGGAACACGTCGGCCCGGCCGGTCACTCGGTCGCTCAGATGATCGTTCCGACGTCCTCGCGGACGAGGTGGTCCATTGCGCGCTCGGCGACCGCGGCGATGGTCATCGACGGGTTGCACGCTGCGGAGTTGCCCGGCATCAACGCGCCGTCCAGCACATAGAGCCCCCGCTGTCCCTGGACGCGTCCCTGGAGGTCGCACACCGAACCCATGCTCGCGCCCCCGAGTGGATGCCAGGTGGACGGGAAGGTGAGGTTGGTGTCCGTGGTCAGGGTCGCGGTGCCGGCGATCTTGTGGACAGCGGGACCGATGTGGCCCTTCTGGATCTCTGAATCGCCGTCGATGGGCCAGTGCAGCGTCGCGTTGTCGGTCGCGGCGTCGTAGGCGAAGCGGCCGCGGTCGGCGCTGACCCCGAATCCGACCATCATCGTGCTGCGGGCATCGATGCCGATGCTGGGGATGGACGCCTGGATGATGGTGAACGCGGATTTCGGGTCGTTCCAGTTGCGGCTGCCATAGACGACCGGACCGCCCTGTGGTGTGCCGAAACCGGAGCCCGGGTTGGTCCATAGATAGATGCGGTCCGCGTTGGTGCCCCAGTTGCCGCCCAGGCCGTCGGGCATGTCTCCGATCGCGCCCTTGCCGGCCGCCCGCATCAGCAGGTTGGTGGTGTTCATGCTGCCCGCCGCCATCACCAGTGCGTTGGTGGTGAGGATCTTGTTCTCCAGGACGGTGCCGCTGGTGTCGGTCCGTTCGACGTGCACCCGCCACCGGCCGTCGTTCGTCCGTTCGACGTCGGTCACCTCGTGCAGCGTGTGGACGGTGGCGCGGCCGGTCGCTTCGGCCGCGGCGACGTAGGTGACGTCCACCGAGTGTTTGCCGCCGTTGTTGACACCGAGTGCGCCATCACCGTTGGTATAGGAGGGCCTCATCTTGCCGCGCAGCTCGTCGAGTGCGTAGTTCCAGTCGATGGGCATCGGGATCTTCGATACCGGGAACCCGGCCCGTCGTGCGCTCTCGGCAAACATCCTGGGGGCCTGGTAGTTGGGGGTGGCGATCAGCTCATCAGGTGCGACCTGGAGCTTGAGCATCTGTGCCACGCGCGGGTAATGCACCCGGTCCATCGTCTTCCAGTCGAGGGCCTCGGGGAAGTTGGCATTGAAGACGGACTCGTCCGGCTGCAGTGTCATTCCTTGGTAGACAAGGGATCCGCCGCCGACCCCGGCTGCGCACAGGGCGGTCATGTTCTGGCCGATGATCGCTTCGATCAGCCCGGTGTACGGCTCGAAGACGGCGGGCTTGCCGAACAGTTGCGGTGCGCCCTTGTGCCAGAGGATCCGCTTGTCCGGGGCCGTGGCGAGGGGAAACGTGTTGGAGTTCGGACCGGTTGCCCACCGGCGACCCCGCTCGAGGATGGTCACCGGTACGCCGGCTTCGGCCAACCGGAGCGCGGCCACGCCGCCACCGAAGCCGGAGCCGATCACGATCACCCGGTGGTCCTCGCGGGTGACCGGTGTCCGGGCGACAGGTGTGCGTGAGACCGGTACCGACTTCGCCTGTGCAACCGTCGAACTCGCCGCCATCACCCCGGCCGCGGCGGCCCCGGCCAAGAACGTGCGGCGCTTGATTTCAGACAACATTGCCCCCGGTCAGATGTTCATCGTCGACCGAAGTTGCTCCGCGGACGCGGCTGGTCGCCCGGTAAAGTTAGACAGTTCCGTCCGAAAGTGTCAAGAGTCGTCGGGTGATGTGGTCCAGGATTGCATCGCCGGAGCCAGCCACCGGATGAGGAAGTCGCGGAGCGCGTCGTCCTCGGTGACGTCGACGTCATCGAAGAGGACGGTCGAGAGCCCCAGCCGCAGCCCCATTGCGACGATGTCATCGATGTGCTCTTTGACCTCGGCATATTGCTCGGCCAGCGGGGCGAGCAGTTCATGGGCAATCGGTTTCGCGCGGGAGATCATCCCGGTGTCGAAGATCGGATTTCCGACTTCCGCGTGGAGCAGGGCGGCCAGTGCCGGGTGGCTTCGGACAGTTGCCCGGCCGGCGACGATGAGTTCGACGATGTAGGCCACCGGTGTGTCGACGGCTTCGAGGTGATTACGGATATCGCCGAGAATTTCCATGGTCAGGCCTGCGACGGCTTGAGAGACGAGGTCTTCTCGAGTGCCGAAGATCGAGTAGACGGTCTGGCGGGAGACATTGGCAGCGCTTGCCACGGCGGCGATGTTGACCCCGTCGAAGCCCTCGGTAGCGATCAACCCGAGTGTGGCCTCCAGGATCTTGTTCCGCGATCTCATCCCGGCATTATCAACCACATGTCCGGCGTTGTTGCACAACCGGGCGCTCTTCCATGAACCGTTGAAGCCGAAAAACGGCAGCCGGCGGGCCTTGTGGCCCGACGGCTGCCGTCATCTGTTCGGTCGATTCTGGCGGCTCAGTCGTCGGTCACCACGAGCTTGACGTCGATATTCCCGCGGGTTGCGTTGGAATACGGGCAAACCTCGTGTGCCTTGTCGGCGAGTGCCTGGGCGGTGGCGTGATCGAGGTTCGGCAGTGTCACCTCCAGCTCCACGGCGAGGCCGAAGCCGCCGTTGTCGAGGCTTCCGATGGACACCCGTGCGCCCACAGTCGAATCGGTGTCATCGGCCTTTTCCTGTCCGGCGACCAAACGCAGTGCCGAGTGGAAGCAGGCGGCGTATCCGGCGGCGAAGAGCTGCTCAGGGTTGGTTCCGACACCGTTGCCGCCCATCTCTTTTGGAACCGACAGGTCGACGTCGACCTTGCCGTCGGTGGTGCGGGCGTGACCATTGCGGCCGTCACCGGTGGCGAGTGCTTCTGCGGTGTAGAGAGCTTTCATGGTGGTGCCTTTCGGAGTTGGCTGTTCACGAACCGGCCGGATTGCCGGATTCACGTAGTGCGACGGTCAACCGCTGGACCGCGTCGCGCAGTTCTACGGTTTGATCCACATCCAAACCTGTTGCAGCAAAGAGCTGTTCGGGTATGCACTGGGCCTTCGATTCGAGTTCTCGGCCGGCGTCGGTGAGCGTGACCTCGACCGACCGCTCGTCGGTCGGGGAGCGGTCACGCCGGACATGACCGGCGGTCTCCAACCGCTTCAACAGCGGCGAGAGAGTGCCCGAATCCAGTTGTAGCCGTTGCCCGAGTCGGCGGACCGTGATCGTCCTCTCCTCCCACAACACCAGCAGAACCAGATATTGCGGATAGGTCAGCCCGATTTCGTCGAGCATCGGACGGTACGCGGCGGTGGTCGCCCGCGACGCCGAATACAGGGCGAAGCAGAGTTGGCTGTCCAGGCGAAGTGCGGTCACATGTCTGAACATAGTGCGCAATTGAATTGTGCACAACCATTCTAGGGGAGTTCTCAGACTCGGTCGGGTTTGCGTGGCGGATTCAGGTCGCCGTGCGAGCGAATACGCCGGCGATGAACGCTGCCTGACCGACGTGCTGGAGATCGTCGGCGACGACGCTGACCAGGCGCACACCGAGGGTGACCGGTGGGTTCCAGTTCCGGTCGACCACGGTGTCGAGGTCTTCTGAGCTCAGGGTTTCGACAAACGCGGCGGTTCTCTCGTGGACCGCGTCGTGGTATCCGAGTAGGAGGTCGCCGGCGGCTCGGACCTTCTCGACGTCGTCGCTGGATTGTCCGTAGCCGATCTCGTCGGCGTCGAAAGGTAATGCGAAGCGGCCATACCAATCCTGTGCGGTCCACACCTGCTCCGAGTTGGCGACACCGGCGATGTGGTCGTCCTGTACGCGGGTCAGGTGCCAGATCAGCCATGCGATCGTGTTCGCACCGGGGTCGATCCGGTAGGTGAGGGCGGCATCTGGAAGGTCGGAGAGCGTCGCGTGAACCTCCTCGGAGATTCGGCCGTATGCGTCGCGGATCAGGTCGGCCTCGTTCATGATCAAGTCCTTTCGCTGTCAGGGGACATGCCGATCCCCCTGTCTATGCTCCGACACTGCAATACCTGCACGGCGCCGGAATGCCTCCTTATAACGGTAAAGAGCAGTGGGACAATGAGTTTGCCGTCAACCGAAAAGCCAAGCGTTCGGTTCGCACACGATGGGTACCGGACGGCCGTCGCTCGTCCTTCCTCCGACCGCACGTGCGGTGATGGATGCCGCACGCGGTGAATAGCTCAGGGACAGGTGATCTGATGTGTCGATTTCGCAGCCGTCTTGAATGGTGACGTTGTCGACGCTCGCGCCCGGGCCGGCGGTGAGGAATGTTGACGCGTACGGCGTGGTGATCTCGTCGTATCGGCTGCCGATCACCGTGTAATCGACGCCGGGGACGGTGTCACCGTCGGCGTTGAGGGTCTCGAGGAACTCCGAGTCGTAGACCTGCTGGATCCCGGCGACCCCGACCACGAGTGCGACCGGGCCGAGAATGTCGATACCGAGGTTGTTGATGGTCCGGCCCAGGGTGCCGATGCCCAGCAGGCTGGTTCCGTGGTTGGTGGCGCCGAGCGTGACGAGGTTGTCGACCTTGTCGGCGCCGCCGTTGAACTTGAGGTATTGCCGTGCCATCAGGCCGCCTTGCGAATGGCCGACCAGGTTGACCTTCGTCGAACCGGTCGAGGCGAGCACCCGATCTACGAACGTCGCGAGTTGTCCGGCCGACTGCGCGATATCGCCGTTGCCGTTGGCGCCGGGAACGATGTCCCCGAGCCCGCCACCGTCCTGGATCGGCAACTTGCCGTAGTTCAATGCGTACACGCACAGTCCTGCGGCTTTCAATGCCGGCGACATGAAAGCCCAATTGTCATAGGCGTTTTCCCATGTTCCGTGGAGGAGGACGACGGGCTCTTGGCCGTCCTCGGGTGTGCAATCCCAATCGTTCGCGCCCGGAGGTGCGACATCCGGATTGAACAATCCGTACGCAAATGCCGGCAGAAAGGAATCACTGCTCGGGCCATTGCCGACCGGTGCCGACCAGGTGCTGGGGCCGTTGAGGATGACGTCGCCGGCCGGTTGCTCGAGCCCGGGCTCGATGACGTGGGCCAGGTCTTCGGTGGTCGCCGCCGAGGCGCCGGCCGTACCGATTCCGATGGTGAGGACTGCGGCAAGGGCCGTTGCGGCCGTTCCGATTTGGGCGATATGCGAACTTGAAAAGCTCTTCATGCTCGTTCCCCCGACTGGCTGTTGACGGTGGTATGGGTTACACCGAGACTAGGGTGAACTGGCGAGTGTCCACCAGAAAACGCCAGATTCGAGCATGACTCGCGGTTGGTTCGGTCAGGTGTGACAACGACCTTCGTCCGCTGCGGCGGGGGTGCCATACGGTGTGGCGCAGCGTATCTCGTTCGGTTCGGCGAGCGGAGGGGTGGGGAAAGCCGGACAGGGGCAGTGGCCTGGTTCGTGACACCTGCCGTGAAACGACTCTCAATGCTGTTCTGCCATGGTTGACTGCAATCACGGACCCTTGGACCAACCCTTGACCCCAGGCGTCCACCTCAGAAGTCTCGATCATTGCTCTGGAGTGGTGATCGACCGGCAACGCTACGAGGTCGTGATCGGTATGAACTACGGGATGAGCGTGGTCTTCCGGACGATTCCATTGGTCATGATGGGGTTGTGCATCGGCTACGGCGTCTACATCTGGACGGACGGCGACGCGTCGGGGAACTTCGTCGCCGGCAGAGTGGTCACCTTCCTCGCCGCCATCTGTCTCTGCCTGTTCTGTACCGCCGCCACGATCATCAGACAGTTGATCGGCCGCTTCAACACCGTCGACAAGATCTTTTATCCGACTCTCGGGTTCGCCACGGCGATCGGGACGGCGGTTTACGGAATCATCATCTTCGCCGGGGCAGAATCCGCACGTGCCCCTGCTTACGTCGCCGGGCACGTCGTTTTCGGTCTCGGTCTGATCAGCGGATGCGTTGCCACCGTCGCAACCGCGTCCACGAAATTCACGCTCATCCCGCAGAATTCGAGTCAGTCGGAGAATGACCGGCACCCGCCCGCCGCGGCGTTCAGAGGCGGTTCGGTCCTGGTGTTGTCGATCATCCCGGTGGCACTGGCGATCACCGCATGGGTGTTCGCGATCATCAACCTGGCACAGACCACGACCCCGGAGCGGTTCACGGTCGGCCACGTCGTCGCCGGCCTGGCGATGATCTGCACGAGCCTGATCGGGTTGGTGTTCAGCATCGTTCGGCAGGTGCAGAACACCTATGAGCCGCGGGAGCGGATCTTCTGGCCGTGGCTCGTCATCACCATGGGCGCTCTGAGCATGGTCTGGGGGATCGTCGTCCTCGCACTGCACAGCAAGGAGTACTACCTGACGCCCGGCTTCGTGATGATCGGGCTGGGACTGGTCTGCTTCAGCATCCTGAGCAAGGTCGGCCTGTTGGCGCTGGTGTGGCGCAGGACCTTCGGGCTCGCCAACCGGGTTCCGTTGATTCCCGTTGTCACCGCTCTGAGCTGTCTGTTCCTGGCCGCCTTCGTCTTCCAAGAAGCAGTGGACAACCTGAATGTGTTCATCGCCGCTCGCGTGCTCGTCGGTTTGGGCGCGATCTGCTTCTCGCTGTACTCCATCGTGAGCATTCTGGAGAGCGGTACCTCGTCCGCGAAGTAGTGGCTCTGGGTCTTACCCGGTGCCGTGAGGTCCTTTACCGCACCGCCGCAGGGGGGCGCCGGCACTAGAGTGTCGTCGGCCTGCCGCTGGCGCTCGAGGAGAACAACCGCCACTGCAGGTTCACGGTGGTGCCGGCAGGTCCGGTGGCGATGTCGGTGGTGTCGGTCAGGGCGCGGATGAGCAGTAGACCGCGTCCGCGTGCGTGGCCGGGCTGCTGTTTTTTCCAGGTGCCGTGGTCAGTGACGGTCACATCGAGGGTGCGGGCGGTGTGCCGGTAGCGCGCGGCGATGTTCAAGGTCGCGTCGGGAGAGTGGGTGGCGTAGGCGTGTTCGGCGGCGTTGGCGACAGCTTCATAGACGGCCAGGACGATGTCGGCGCGACGTTCGTCGGTGGCGTTGGTCTGGTCGGCGATCCATCGGGTGAAGTGGCGGCGGAAGGTGGCTACATCTGAGGCGTCGGCGGGAAGGTTGTGTAGCGAGAACCCGCAGTGCCCGGAGGTGCGCCGTAGTTGGGGTAGTGGGGTCACAGGTGCTGACTACCCAGCCGATGGCAGATTTACGCAGGCTGCCGATCAGGCCATCGCGGCAATTGCTTGGTCCAGGGTGGGGTAGAGGGTCAATGTTTGGTCCAGTCCGACCATTTGAAGTGGCCGTGAGGTGGACGGGCCGTCGGCCACGACGCCGAACAGCCCGGTCGGGGCGATGGCTTCATGGGCGGAGGCCAGGGCACTCATGCCTGCCGAGGCGAGGAACTCGGTGGTGGTCAGATCGATGATCAGTCCACGTGGCTCGCTGGTCAGTGCGTCGGCGACCGCCTCGGTGAGCTGTGGTGCGGTCAGGACGTCGATGCTGCCCTGCACGGTCAAGATGACCAGCTCGTTGTGCGCAACGGTGACCACGGTCAATGTGGCGGTGCCGGCGGTTGAGTCGTCTCCATCGACGATTACTGCGTCGGTGCTATCTCGATTCACGGACGGGATCCCTTCGGTTCTAACAGTTCATCGCCGCCCGTGGGCACTAAGGCACACGGGCGCGACGGCAATGTCTTTACCGACACCGTTCATTCTCTCACGTCCACAGCCTGCAGGTTCGCTCGCCTGTCGACGCTATGATCGGGCAACCGGGTGGGGCGGGTCAGGCCCTGGGGACGTTGTCTCACGGAATGGCCCAAGAACCTTCACCGGAGGTTGCATGCTCCGGTTCGCTGACGCCAGGAACGCCAGGTGCCAGATCCTCGACGAGCCCACCACGTGGGGGGCTCTCATCGAGAGATCGTGATATTGAACTTGGTGGTCTGCAGGGCCCTGACGAGCGCGAAGAACAGTGGGGCCACGTGTTCGGTTGCCAAAGCAGTATCGATACCGCCCAGATCGAGGATGCTGTCGGTCGACCACCCCAGGTCCTTGAGTACCTCGGTGACAACGTCTTTGGCGTTGTCGTGGTCGCCACTGAGAAACACGGTCGCCTGTGACAGGGACCCTTTCGGGTCAACCATGATGGAGAAGTTCATCGTGTTGAGGGTCTTCACGACCCTCGCGCTCGGGAACCGCGCCTGCAGCTTCTGGGCGACGCTGTCGCCGGGGTACGCCATCGTCATTTCCGGCGTGAACGCGGCCGACGGGTCCAACACGATCTTGTCGCCGAGGACCTCCTCTCCGATCTCCTGCAATGTATCGAGTACGGCTGTTCCGGGGATGGCCGTGATCACCATCTCCGCCGAGGCGACGGCCTCGCACTGGGCGAGGATCCCGGCTTCCTCAGACGGTGTCCGGGACCCGTAAACCACGTGGTGGCCTGCCGAAGCGAGACGGGTCCCGAGAGCGGTTCCGACTTTTCCGGTACCCAATATCGCGATATTCATGAAATCTTCCTCAGCAGTGGACGAATGGAGAAGTTGTTGGCGGCGCGGGCGAATGGGAGCGTGAGCATGGACGTCACCACGGCACCACGCCGGTGTCCTCGAAAAAGCCGCCCGTGGGACCGTCCTCGGGGAGCGTGGCCAGGCGAATCGCAACCGCAGCACCTTCTTTCGGGCTGCGTACGCCGCGGAAGCCGTTGAGATCGGTCGCGACAAATCCCGGGCAGACGGAATTGATCAGAATGTTGGTTGCGGCCAGTTCCCGCGCGTACTGGAGGGTGACTGCATTCAAGAATGTTTTCGAGGGTGCGTACGCGACAGCGACCGGACCGGTGGTGGTCTCACTGCAGGCTTCGGATTGTCGCGTCAACGACCCCACACTGCTCGACATGTTCACAATCCGCGGAGCGGGTGAGCGCCGTAGCAACGGCAACATGGCATTGGTGACCCGGATGACGCCGATGACGTTGGTCTCCACGACCGAGCGAATGATGTCTGGGTCGACGGTTGTCGGTTGCTGCAGTCCGCCACCGGTGATACCTGCGTTGTTGACCAGCGCGTCCAGACGCCCGGTCCGCTCACTGATCCCGTCAGCGGCCTCGGTGACGCTGCGGTCGTCTGTGACGTCCAGTGGCACTTCGAAAGCATCGACGCCTGCTGCTCGCAATCTGGCCACTGCCGCGTCCCGCCGCGCTTGATCTCGGGCGCCCACACCAACGCTCCAACCCAAACTGCCCATCCCCGCGGCGATCTCGTAGCCAATACCCTTGTTCGCACCCGTCACGAGGACAGTTTTTGCTTCATTCACGCCATCGATCATGCGGTTCGGCCCACGCGTCCGTCCAAGACCAATCGGGTCATGAGCGATACCCGCAAGGTATCGACGCTCATCGCCGGCTGGTTATGCTGTCACGGTGGAAACCCGAGAGCTACGGTACTTTGTCGCCGTTGCTGAAGAATTGCACTTCGGTCGAGCGGCTCAGCGTCTGGGCATCGCGCAGCCACCACTATCTCGGGCGATCAGCCAGCTCGAACGCCGGCTCGGTGGTGAGTTGTTGCAGCGCAACAGCCGAGGGGTGACTCTTACCCCGGCCGGTACTGTCCTGCTTCATGAAGGACGGGTGGCTCTGGACGCAATGAGGGCTGCCGAACACCGCACTCAGCGTGCCGCGGAGGCAGCGGTCGGTGAAGCGGCCATCATCTTGGTTGCCAAAGCCGGAGCGTCCGATGAATTACTGGCGAAGCTTCTGCACGCCTATGACGCAGTACCCGGGTCCGTCCGCGTCGACGTGGTGTTGTGTAGGCCCGGTGAACAAGAGCAGCTATTGCGAAGCGGTCGCGCCGATGTTGCGTTGCTTCACCGACCATATGACGACACAACAGGTTTCGACACTGAGAACCTTCACACCGAAGGTCAGATCGCGGTTCTACCTGCCGGTCACCCGCTCGCCACCCGCGGTGATCTGCGCCTGAAGGATCTCACTGAGGTGCCCGAGCTACCGCTGCCCCGCTGGCCCGGGCCCGACGGTACCTTCGCAGAAGGCGATGGGCCCGAGGTGCACAGTCACACGCAGCTTCTACAGCTCATCTCACTTGGCCGAACCTTGATGTTCGCGCCTGACTCCTGCCGTTCACACCTGCATGACGATCTTGTCGCTGTGCCGATAGTCGACGCACCACCGGTCACCACGGTCATTGCCTGGCCACCACACAGTCGGTCTCGGGCTGTCGCCGAACTCGTTCGAACTGCGCTCCGCACCTGACTTCCGATTGTGGCGGTCGACGTCGCGGCTATTCGCAGTGCTGCAAGTGGTTTCGTCCGCCATTGCGCGACTCTATCTAGCGGCGAAATGCCGGGCGGGCGGGGCCGGGGCGGGTGCCGCGGAGGTCGTGGAGTGGCCACGGAAAGATGTCGCGCACGCCACGCCGGCGGTGGTACCGCTGCCGACGGCGACAGATACAAATTGCAGCCCAGAGGTGATGTCCCCGGCGGCGTAGACACCGTCGACGCTACTGAGCTGCAGCGCGTCGACGACGATCCCGCCCTCGTGATCGAGTTCGCATCCAAGTTGCTGGGCAAGTTCGTTGGTCGGATGGTGTGCGTAGGAGAAGAACACTTTCTCGCCCGCCACCAATCGTCCGTCGGCCAACCGGACACCGGTCAACGCGCCGGGATCACCGATCAAGGCTTGGGCCACTCCGTCGACGACCTCGATGCCGTGCTCGGCGCATACAGTGCGTTGTTCCTCGCCGAAGAGGGAATCGCCGTTGGTCTCGGTGACGATCCGCACCTTCGCCGCCCAGTCCAGCAGTTCGGACGCGTACGCGGGGGCATGCTCACCGCTGCTGAGCACGATCACCGTCTTGCCGCGTGCGGTGTAGCCATCGCAGGACGCGCAATGATGGACGTCGGTGCCGTAGTGGTTCGTGATGCCCGCAACCTGGGGTAGTCGGTCACGGACACCGGTGGCCAACACGATCCGTTTGGCGCGCACCTGGGCGCCGTCGATGGTGGCGACAAACCTCTCCGGGCCCTCCAGTCGCACAGCGGTGACGGTCCCGTTGTGCAGCCGCACGTGCGAGTACCGCTTCAAACTGGCCCGGGCAGCGTCGTAGAAGTCCTGCGGGGTACTCGGACCCGGGACGAGCATGCCGTGGATTTCGTCGGCGGCCAGGTTGCGCTGCTGTCCGGCATCGATGAGGAGAGTGGATCGCTGATATCGGCCGAGCCAGGTGGCCGCGGAGAGCCCTGCGGGACCACCGCCGATCACAATGACGTCGACGGCAGTGGGAAGGGCAGCACTCATTGACAATCCGTTCTGGTTCGGGCGCGAAGCAACGAACACCCCGTTGGTGCCCGTCGTTGGTCGTTTATGTGCGACCACTCACGTCGGGGGCGCCTGCGCCGGTTTTTGCTTGTCGCGTCCGGTGACCTTGTCGCGCACCTTGTCCACTGCAGCGGCCGCCATACCGACAGTGCCCTGCGCAGCAGCATTCGACGGGGTGTGGGGATGGGGTCGGGTGGGTGCGGTCGACTTGGCCACGCGCAACGAATCTCCGAGAGCTTCGAGGTCGGAGGCGGCGGTGTGGCGTTTCTCTCGTAGCGCCGGCCAGGCTGTTGTCTCCTCGAACTCGATGTGCAGGCGGGCGAGACTTATGAACGCCGTGAGAGCATCTTCGAACTCGGGTGTTCCCGCGTCGTTGTCCTCGATGGTCTGCAGCAATCGCTTACCCTTTTCTTCCTGCTCAATCGCCTGGTCTGCCACTGCGTGGCCGTTGTCGACCAGGCGCCGGAAGGCGGGCCAGAAGAGCTGCTCCTCGATGGCTTCGTGTTGTGACTCCGCCATCACCAGCGTCGTGGCCAGCTCCTTGCGCTTGGCGCGGCTGTCGGCACTGTCTCCGGGGGGTCCGTCCAGAAGCTCCAGCATTCCGAGCACGCTCTCGTGGTCCGCGCGCAACATATCCAACGGGTCCATGGATATCTCCTTCGCCGTCGTCTGTGTGGGCAGCAACGCCCGGATTAATGTGGCTTACCTCGTTTGACCGCTGACGAAACACGCAGAGGATGAGCCGAAACGGACAGTGCCTGAACCGAAACGGACAGTGTGAAGGAGGGCCGCTGGGGGTAGTCGACCGATGAACTAATCCACCCTTCTGGAGGTAATCATGTTCATGCACCACAAAGAGCTTCAGTTCGATGTACGAGTCGAGCGGCCCGATCCAAAGTTCGCCACGCTCCTACAGGAACAGTTCGGCGGGGCCAACGGTGAGCTGAAAGCGGCGATGCAGTACTTTTCGCAGGCCTTCATCTTGCGACGCAAGAGCCCGAAAATGTACGACCTTTTCATGGACATCGCCACCGAGGAACTGTCGCATCTCGAGATGGTCGGAGCGACGATCACCATGCTGCTCGACGGGCTCAACGATGATCTCAAGCAGGCGAACGAGCACTGTGATTGGATGCCGGCGGTCTCTAGTAATGACGGTAAGGACTCGATCATCAACCAGGTTGCGGTAACCCCCGAATACCTGACACTGCGCGGTGGTGGTGTCGACCTGACCAACGCGGCCGGGGTGCCGTGGACCGCGGCCTACGTCAACTCCAACGGGGATCCCACGGTCGACCTGCGCAGCAACCTCGCTGCCGAGTCCCGCGCCAAAGTGGTCTACGAATACCTGAAACAATTCACCACGGACCCGGGTATTCAGGACACATTGACTTTTCTGATGTCGCGTGAAGTTGCACACTTCCAACAGTTCACGGCTGCTTTGAACGAATTGCCGATGAACTTTCCGCCCGGCCAGCAGCCCGGTGACGATCGGTTCCAGAATCTCACCTTCAACATGTCCGGCGGCGGCGGCTCGACGCGAGGACCCTGGAATGAGGGGCAGGGGCCTTGGTCCGAAGGTACCGAATGGCGTTATGTAGAAGACCCGGTCGGCTGGCTCGACAGTGACGAACGGAAAAATCGGGGGGCACAAGACAACCCCGAAGGCAGTCCAAAGGTGAAGGGCGAAAAGCCGTTTATGCGTACTCAGCACATCCCTGGCTGAGCAAAGTCAATCCCGCCCGCCGGAAGGCAGCGGTTGGGAACCCCGTGATGTTCTGAGGGCGCCTCATGCGGCCCGATGGTGGCGGTGACCGTTGATGATGCGGGGTGCCGTATATCTTGGCGGCACCGCCCGCTCGCGCAGTCGCGGACGAACTCTTCGCAGATGCGGCGGTTTGCGCCGGCCATCAGCAACCCTGAGCCGCCGATCTGCATGTGAGCTGACCGGTTGTCAGTTGAGGGTCTCGATGAAGTGCTCCGCGGCGTCCTCTACTCGGACTCGATCACCGCCGGCAAGGAGGTCGAGGAGGAGACCCCGGATTGTGGCGATCACGAGTGTGGCGTTGCGATTGGCGGTTGCCGGATCGGTGTGGCCGGCCTGAGCGCTGCGCAGGGCTTGCATCCAGTCGTCGCCCACCGAGCTCATGAAGTCGGCGTAGGGCTCTGGGGTTTGCAGGGCATTGCCGTAAACCGCGAAGAACAGCCGGAATGTGGCCCACTGTCGTGGATCTGAGCTCCATGACCATACCGCCCGCGCGGCGGTGCGAAGGTCGGGCTGGGCACCGGCCAGTTCTCCGGTTGCGACCACGACGCGCTCACGCAATCTCTCCAGAATGGCCGCTAATAGGTGCTCTTTGGTGCCGAAGTGGTGGACAAGCGTCGAGGTCGAGACGCCGAGGTCCGCAGCGATCGGGCGCCATGACAGCTCAGCGAAACCGCGTTGGGCGGCGTAATCGACTGCCGCATCGAGCAATTCGGTACGCCGCCGGTGATCTATGGGTCGTCCGACCATGAACCCTCCACTCTCGTCGTTGACTTTCTGTCACGATCGTTCTAATAATTAACTAGAACGATCGTGCGAGTAATCCTTGCACAGCATCCCCACAACTGATCAGAAGGACTTACTGGTGGCCAACGAAGAGGCGATATTGGGTGATAGGGACGTGGCTGGACCGGTGGTGTCGGTGAGTCCGGTGCGGTTATCGGCCCCTGGCCGGGGAGTGGATGTACAACTGCGGGTGTCGGCCCCAATCGCTGGTCGCGATTTGCCCGTGATCTTGTTCTCCCACGGTTTCGGCTCATCTATGCGTGCCTACGGCCCGCTGACGGACTTCTGGGCCGCCCATGGATTCGTCGTCATCCAACCGACGCACCTCGATTCTCGTACGGTCGGTCTCGATCCGGACGACCCGCGGCGAAAAGTGCTGTGGCGGCACCGAGTTGACGACATGACCCGGGTTCTCGACAACCTGGCTGCAGTTGAGGCCGCGGTTCCCGGGCTGCAGGGGCGCTTGGACCACAACACGATTGCTGTGGCCGGGCACTCATTCGGTGGTCAAACCGCAGGTATCTTGCTCGGCTTGCGGGTTCTGGACCCGGACACACACGAGGGTGTCGACATGTCCGATCCTCGTGTCTCTGCCGGCGTTTTGCTTGCCACCGCGGGTCAAGGTGGGAGCGATATTCGTCCGGAGTTCGCCACGCAGATGCCCTGGCTGAACCCCAGTTTCACGAACATGACCACTCCGAGTCTGGTTGTGGCAGGAGATGCCGATGTGAGCGTTCTGACCACGCGTGGAGCGGACTGGTCGGCCGATCCTTACTGGTTGAGCCCCGGTGCGCAGTCGCTGCTGACTCTATTTGGTGCGGAGCATTCCCTCGGCGGCATCCCTGGGTACGAAGCCGCCGAGACCACCGATGAGGATGCCGACCGGGTCGCGGCACTGCAGCGTTTGACGGTGGCTTTCTTGCGCAGCGCTCTCTATCCGCAGGATCCGAGCTGGGAACGAGCCAAAGCTGCGTATGACGCAGATTCGACCACACCAGGCCGGATCGATTCGAAGTAGTGCACGGCAATGATTACTCGGGTACGGGCCCGGCGTGACAATCCAACTGTCGCGGTCGAACGTATTCTGATCTGATGTCAGAGGCACAGCAGCTCCTGTCCATCGGTGAAGTCAGTGCCCGCACAGGCCTGAGCGTGGACGCGCTCCGTTTCTACGAACGTGAGGGCGTATTTCCTCCGCCGCAACGAAGTGCTTCTGGTCGCCGCGGTTTCTCCTTGGATGACGTGGCCTGGATTGGGATAGTCCAGCGCTTGCGCGCATCGGGAATGTCGTTGTCCGACATCGCCCGGTACGCCGAGTTGGTCCGTGCGGGGATCGGTAACGAGACCGAGCGGCTGGCGCTGCTGAAGCGTCACGAGGAAAAGGTGCGCGCCCAAATGGCCGTCCTACAGGAATCTCTCGACCTGATCGCTGCGAAGGTTGCCGCCTACACCGAAGCTCTGGCTCAAGGATCTGCCGGCGAGCTTTTTGTGCGGGACGACACCGACGACGCCTACTTTGCAGACCGAAACGTCTGAGCGCGCGCATTCGCCGACCGCAGATTTCATAACGACCGCCCGCAGGGCTTGACCTGGAGTCGACTCCAGCTTTTACGGTCGTATCACTGGCTTATCCGCAGCGTGATCCCCACGTCGCGTGGGCCAGTTGGTAATCAACCATCTAATGTAAAGGAACTTCATGTCTGCCTTCATCGAAGCCGACGACATCCGATACGACGATCGTTCGCGTGCACTTGTGCGTATCGGACGTGAAGCGATCGCGCGGGAAAACCCGACCGCGTTGCGCGAGTATTTCAGCGAAGACTTCGCATTCCACGGTCCTGGCGCCGAACTCGACTTCGCCGGCTTGGAGGCATTTTTCACGGCGATGCGGTCATCGTTCAGCGACTTCTATTGTGAGCGAAGAGAAATCGTTTCGTCCGGGTCCCTTGTCGGCTGCCGAACCGAGATGGGCGGCATTTTCGTGGCTGCCTTTGGGCTCTCTCCGATTGGCACGGTCGAGCCGCATGGCAAGCGAGTCACGTTGTCGCTGATCAACATGTTCCGCTTCGACGATAACGGCAAGCTCGCCGAGGAGTGGGTTCAGTATGACAATCTTGATTTCCTGCGCCAGCTCGGCGTCGAACTCACCCCGTCAGGTCGTGGTGAATGATGTGCCGGACGATCAATGGGGTTCTTCGTTGATCGTGAATGCTCGGGTGAGCATGGCGGTGGTGTTGGCCTTTGCCTTCTCGAACTGATCGTCGTTGAAGCCCGACTTCCGGAGGAACTCGATGCCCTGCATAGCGGTCAGCAGTGTCAGTGCAGCTCCGTCGACATCGATGCCAGTCCTGAGCTGCCCCTGGGCTTTCGCTCTCTTGAGAGCTGTGGCAAACACCTCGAGAATTTGGGTGAATGTTCGCTGCGATGCGTTGTGGACCTCACTGTCCAGACGGGCCAGAGCCGCGGCAGAGTCGGCCAGGTAGCAGCCATCCTCGGTGAGTCCGAGACGGCCGCCATCCTCGAAAGACACAGCATCCATCAGCCAGGCCCACGGATCGTTTGCGGCCTCTTGGCTGCCCAGAAGGGCGGTGACCTGCTTGGTGCAGTAGTCGTCAAGGGTGCGCACGAACAGATGGTGTTTGGATCCGAAGGCGCCGTACAGGCTCTGCGAGGCGACGCCGGTGGCAATGCAGAGCTCGGTCATGGTCGTCGCCTCGTAGCCCTTGTGCCAGAACTGCTGTCGCGCAGCAGTGATCACCGCGTCTTCGTCAAACTTTCGCGGTCGCGCCATGCCACGACGCTACCAGTTCATGGTTATACGACCAATAACTGTGTGAATCGCGCCTCTGTTCCTCGTCAGTCCCACAGGAGGCGGTTCGTGTCCTCGGTCAGAAAGTCCGGGTCTTCGTAGATGTGCAGGCGTGAGATCAACGGCCCGGAGAACTCGAACACATTGCAGTAGCGCCCCTCGTTGCGCGGATGTGCGGGCCAGGGCCGGCCATCCGCGGCTTCGCCGGTGACGAGTCCCTCGACTACCAGGCGGTTCCCCTCGATTGTGAAGACCATGCTCGGAAAGTTGTGCCTGAAGAAGTGCTGCGTCCTGAGCAGTCCTGCCGCGAGCTCGCTGAACTGTTCCTGCCCTTTGGCTGTCCCGTACTTCGGAAAGAAGACTCGGCAATCCGACGTGAACAGGGCGAGGATCGAACCTTCACCGCCGTCCACGAGGTGGAAATACTGTTTTGCAATATCAATCATTTGTTCGCGCGTCAGCGCCGAAGTGTTGGTCATGCCGCCATCCTAGGGCGTTTTTGATTGGATGACCAATAACGTGGTTTTGAGTGGCCTCTGGGGGCAACTCATGGCGGCGCGGGGATTATGCGCCGGGGGGTGACTCCGAAACCTGCTGGGGACAACGCAACCACGAGGGTCGCTTAGGGATCCGGTCCGTGTGCGGTGGAACCTATTCGGGGACAGCGGGCTTCAGTCGTTGGTCGACGGCGCCGGTTCGGTCGCGGCGTACCGGGCGGCGATGGTGCGAACGGCCTCGTCGACCACCTGGGCGACGCGTTCGGCGCTCACTTCCCAACCCGGCACCAAGAGTGTCGGCCAGAAGACGTAGTTGGAGATCATGCCCAGGAACTGGGTGGCTGCGAGGTCCAGGTCTTCGACCCGCACCGTTCCCGCCTCATGCTCGGTCAGCAGGTAGCTGCGTACGGACTCGAAGTAGGGCATTTTCCCGTGCGAGAACTGCGCATTGGCGAGTTCGGGGAATCGCGGCAGCTCGGCAATGACGATTCGGAACAGGTCGGTCATCTGGGGGCGACTCAGTAGCTCGGCGTAGCGGCGACCGATGGTGCCCAGGCCGTCAACGATGTTGCCTGCCGGCGGAGGGTTCTCTTTGTCGGCGGTTGACCAGGACTCGGTGACCATGGCGTCGAACAGGGCGGCCTTGCTCGGAAACTTCTTGAACAACGTGGCCCGTGAAACTCCCGAACGCTCTGCGATCTGCGCCAGTGACGTCCGGTCGTAGCCCGATTCGAGGAACAGTTCGGTCGCTGCCGTCAAGATCAGCGCGCGCTTCTCTTGGGCGATGCGCTGGTGGTATGTCGTCACGACCCTGCTCATGGGCCGAGCATACGAGGTGAGTGGCTTGACTCACCATAGTCACTGTCCTAGTGTTGAAGTGGTGAGTCGATCGGCTCACCACTGGGCGGCCGTTCATCACTGATGAGCCCGGTCAGTCACCCACTTCCAAAGGAACTTCAGATGCACCGCTTCGACGACCAAACCGTGCTCGTGACCGGTGGGACCGGTGGCCAGGGATCGAGCCACGTACGTGCCTTTCACGCGGAGGGAGCGAACGTCGTGATCGGCGACATCAACCTCGAACGCGGCGCCGCTCTCGCCGACGAGCTCGGGACCCGCGCTCGCTTCACTCACCTAGACGTCACCGACGAGAGCTCGTGGTCCGCCGCTGTGCTGGCCGCCGAGAGCGCCTTTGGTGCGCTGAACGTGCTGGTCAACAACGCGGGTGTCCAGAATCCGCCGGCGCCGATCGAGAAGACGGACCAGGCCACGTGGTCGCGCATCCTCGACATCAACCTCACGGGGACATTTCTCGGCATCAAGGTCGCCGCCCCCGCTCTGCGTCGGGCAACAGGGGGAGCCATCGTCAACATCGCCTCGACAATGGGCCTGGGCGGCACGGGGCACTACGCGCCGTACGTCGCCAGCAAGTGGGCTGTGCGAGGTCTCACCCAAACGGCAGCGCTCGAGCTCGGCCGGGACCACATTCGCGTGAACACCATCCACCCCGGCGTGATTGCCACCCCGTTCATCCAAGAACCAGCAGCCGGCGCCACCGCGGCAATCGCCGACTTCTATTCACCCGAGCCGTTCGCCATTCCCCGACTCGGGGAGCCGGCCGACGTCACCCGGCTTCTCCTGTTCCTCACGTCATCAGACGCGTCGTTCATCACGGGGTCGGAGTACGTCATCGACGGTGGGCTCCTTCTCGGGCCCGCCCTTCAGGCCGAGACCGCATGAGCAGCCCAGAGACGACCGGATGGAAAGACTCCGTACGGGACGCGTCTTTGTCGCACCTGCCCGATCGCATCCGGCGAGCCATCGAGATCACACCCGCCGCAGGCACCAGTGAACGGATCATCGACATCACGACGCTGGGGCGCCGCACCGGCCGGCCACGCCGCATCGAGATCTTTTTCTACCGAGCTGCGGGCATCACCTACCTGTGTAGCGGCGCCGGCGGGGCCGCTACCGACTGGCATGCGAACCTTCTGGCCAATCCCGACTTCACCTTCCACCTCAAGAACGGGATCCGTGCAGATCTGCCTGCACGGGCCACGCCGGTCACCGCCCCGGCTGAACGTCAGGCCGTGCTGGCGGAGATCGTCGCGGATCTCAACCAGCCCCACGACCCCGGCACCATCCGGCCGACCCGGCTCGAAGACTGGGCCGACAGCCGCCTGGTGCGCATCAGCTTTCCGCCATCGGCCGTGATCGCGGACCCTCCGCAGACGACCTACTAGGGACTGGGGCGTAATCGCGGTCAGAAGAGTTGGAGCTGCACGCCATAGCCCGGTCCGGGCAGAGCACAGTGCTGACCGGATCGACATCGCAGAAGGGCACGGGCATGCGCCGGTCGGGGTGTCGGGTCGTAGGCGAGAGGGGGTGCGAACCGGGTCACTGGAGTGGCTGGGCGGTGCGGTGGTTGGTGAGCAGGGCGGCGGCGCAAACGCTGGTGACGGCGGCCATGATCACCATGGTGGCGGGAGCGTCCAGCGCCGGGGTGTAGGCCTGCGCGAGGTTGAGTGCGGCGTGGGCGGTGACCGCGGTGCCGACCGCACCGGCGGTGCGGTCGTAGACGGAGACGATCAGCATCCGGGCGGCGACAGTGTTCACGAACCAGCCTGCGGTCCACAACCAGGGATGTCCGGCTTGAGCGAGCGGGATCAGGTGCCACAGTGCCCAGAACACCCCCAACACCGCTCCGGTTCTCACGACACCGATTCGAGCCAGCAGGGGAGCAGTTGCATATGCGCTCCACCCCAGTTCTTCGGCGGCCGCGGCGATAACGAATACCACGAGCACCACCGGCGCGGCCGCGAGCGGCAGCGGTAATTCCGACCCGGCGCCCCTCATCGCCGCCACGGTTTGGGCGAGCACCGCTCCGACCGCGAACACGCCCGCCCCCACCATGTACCAGCGCCACCGGGCGTGGGGGTGATCGAACAACCGGGCTGCCAGCGCCCGGACCGCCGGCCACCTGCCGGCACGCCAGCATAGTGCGGCAGCGACCGCGCCGGGAACGACCACGATCACCGCGCTCGCCGGCAGGCGCATCGCGCCGACCCCGATCCCATCTCCTACCGCGCCCAACACAAAAATCGGAATCGAGACCGCGCCAACCCAGACCAGAAACCGCCAGGTACTCGCACGCCTGTTCATCGGCCCACCATAGGCGCGGTGGGCACCGGTCGCAGGGCCGCAACTCGCGCAGTGCTGCGCTGATCTCGATGACGGGGCGTATCCGGCGCAGGGAATTGCCGCTCCGTTTATCCGCGAGAGGATGCGATGACAAATCCGACCGATGAGCATCAGCGCCTTCTTTGGCGCCGGTCTATGTAACGGCTCGAACCCCGCCCGTTGCTCTATCACGCAGCGACAGAGTGCTTTTCATCCGATCACCTGCGAGCGATGAGATCGGATTCGAAAGTGTTGGTCCACATACTCAGTGAGGGCCCCTACCTCCGTGGAATCTTCAGGTCACCACGCTTTTGTTGTTCTGGCTCATTGCATCTGACGGGAGCTCATTGAACTTGATCTTTTGGTAGGTCAAGTGATGCGAGCTGTTGGGTGGCCGCCGCCGCGTCGCGCTTGAGTTGCGACCGGTAGGGTTCGCCTGGTGATCACAGTTTGGCGCCGCGCCGCGACAGTTATCTCCGTGTTCGTTCTCTCGACCGGCCTAGCCGTACTGGGTTCACCTGTAGCGCAGGCGATTCCGGAAGTGCCGACAGGATCGTCGGCCACCGGATCTCTGTCCGCAGGTGTGGGTGCCGACACCGAGGTGACGTTCGAATCCCGCGACATGACGTTCTACGGGAGCCTACGGACACCGACAGTTTCCCAACGGTCAGACATTGCGGTGCTGCTGCTGCCGGGCAGTGGACCCACCGATCGCAACGGAAACCAGGCGGGCGCGATGGTCTTTCCGAACACCCTTGGATACCTGGCCGACGAGCTGGCGAAGCGCGGCATCGCGAGTCTGCGGTACGACAAGTTCGGGTCCGGCCGCACGGCGCTCGGTGGTAGCGCCCCGGACGCATACGACTACGGCTTCGAAATGCAGGTCGACGACGCCGATGCCGCGTTCGGTCTGCTCGGTGAACTGACCGGGACGCCGGCAGCCCGAACCGTCGTCCTCGGACATAGTGAAGGTGCGCTCACCGCGCTTGCGCTGCAACACCGGGTGGAGGTGTCGGACGCTGGTCTCGGACTGCTGCAACCGCTCTCGCAGCGGTATCTCGACCTACTTTCGGACCAGATCACTGCGAGTCTCGACCGCAGCGTTCAGAGCGGGCAACTTCCTGTCGCCGACGCGGAAGCCACGCGCAGCAGTCTCGCTGACACGGTTCGATCATTGCGGGAGAACGGCAGCATTCCTCCCGACCAGGACCCGCTGCTCGAGTCTGTAGGGTTTGTACCGGCCAACGAGCGCTTCCTTGCCGAGGCCGATCGCTACGATCCGGCCGAACTTGCAGCCGCACTACCGGATTCACTGCCAATTCTCGTCACGTGCTCCGAGAAAGATCTGAACGTGAGTTGCGATCAGGTGGAGCGGCTGCGAACGGCGGTCGCGCCCGAGGCGCTCACCTTCGCCCAACTGACCAGCACGAACCATGGACTCGGCGAGATCGGGCCCTTAGCTCCAGGACAGCTGGATGCGATGGCTCCGCTCCCACTGTCCGGAGAGTTCACACGGTCGTTCACGGCGTGGTTGGATCTGATCGGACGCCGCTGATGGTGCCGCTCGTTCACGCCATGACGTTCTGACGCGTGCGGAGAGCGAGTGCTGACGCCTTTCGCCATGGCTAGCAACCTGGTTTTGCTCGACACCAGTTGGCCCGGTGACCGCGCTACTGATTCAGCACTGCCCATCAGGGCGACGCAGGAAGCACTTCTTTCGTCAGTTCGGACACGAGCGCAGCAGGGTCGTCGACATACATGCTGACGGAATTGACGGACGAGGTCTTGCGGAATCGCGGGAGCATGGCGGGCAGTTGAATTGAGATTGGTTGCACGAGAGAGATATCGACATTCGTCCCGTCCATATTGGGAAGGTGTAACCGACTGGCGACGACGATCGGATTGCTCTCGGTAAACCGGCGCGAAAGTGTAGCCGATGTGATGTCAGAACGAGAGATCGAGGCGACGATCGTGCCGGATTGCCGCAGCACGAAATGCGAATCGGTCAGATAGTGCGGATGCACGCGGTGAACAGCCAAGTATCCAAGCATCACCACCAGCGACCACGCGGACAGCACCGCAAGTGTGACGCGAAGCCACAACCACGGTAGGACGAAATGAAGCACACCGATCTCCACAAGGGTGGCGACACCGAACGCGGCAGGCAGAACCACTGATCCGCGGTTCGACCGGAATACGAGAGCGCCAGATTCGATGTCGGCATCGCGGCCCCGCGCCCATAACCATAGCGACGTGTACGCACGGGTTTCTGCCCGAATTATCGGCCAGAAGGGCGAATCATCGAGCGTCGCAGTCGCGGCCTCGGACCAATCGATTCCGCGGCGACGGAGAAGTCTGAAACGTGCCACGAACCCGACCGTCACCAGCATGACCAAGGGAAGTTCGACAGCGATGAACAAGAACAACCCTTGTCTGGGTGTGAGAACACCTGTCGCGAGTAGGCCGGCATCGACGACCAGGATAGCCACTGTCAGCAGTTGCGTAACCCGATGAAAAGCCTTGGCGCTGAGAATGCTCATTCGGCAATCGCCGCTGAATCCGGCGAGGTCGTGAGCGCACGTTGCACGCGTAGGACCACCTCTCGCTGAGCCGGGTCGGGTATGACATCGTCAAGGGAAACCGGCATGCCGGGGCCTCCCCATTGCGCGGTATCGGATTCCGTCTCGGTGAATGTGCCTGCCTCTTCGAACTGTGCAAGCAAGTCCTGAACCAGTAGTTCTATTTCCGATTCCGCCGAATCCGGCTTCTGCCCTGTTAGATTCGACCATCGGGCGAGAAACGAAAAGTAGCGGGAACGCTTCTCCTCGTCGGCAATCGACGCCGCGTACGAAGACAAGAAGTCATCGGGCACATTGCCGGAGATGGCGAGTACTTCGAGCAGATCGCGTTCGCGCTCGAGTGCTGTGCGCACCGCAGCTGTCGGTGCGGTGTCAATGGCGGTAGCCAATAGAATTGTGACATCGGCAGATAGCGCAGAGATCGGATGACCGTTGTCGATATCAGCGAGCATTGCGGTGAGCCTTGCGAGTCGACGCGCAAGCTTCGCGTGCTCGGCGCGCATGACTCCGATCAGTGAGTTGAGGTCGGCGATCGTATTGCCAGTTTCCTCGTCGGACGAATCCTGCGAAAGTATCGCGGACACCGAGCCGAGTGGTACTCCGCTGTCAGCGAGCCAGCGAATCCGCATCAGTCGGACGACGTCGCTCATTGTGTACTCGCGGTAGCCGTTTGGGCGTCGCTGTGGCTCATCTAGTAGTCCGAGGCGGTGATAGTGGCGCACCGTTCTCGGTGTGGTGTCGCCAGCGGCAGCGAGCTGACCTATTTGCATGGTCCCAGTGTCGACTATGACCTTACGTCAAGGTCAAGAGGAGATCAGCACGCCGGAAACCGGACCATCTGGTCGGCCGATCATGCTGACTTGCCAGGCTCGGTCTCAAGCCGACGGACGACATCGACCGGTCTCTTGTTTGTGAGCGTGAGGTTTGGAAGTCGCAGCGGGCGTCTTCCCGAGACCTCGTGTGGGAGAACATAACTGATTCACGTGCCGGTACGGATTTGTTCCCACGCGTCGATTCTTGCCGGCCCCGCAGACCCTACGCACCGCTCTACGCAACCAAGCCGCGACACCAGCCACACGCTACGTGAACCTGCATGACGTGCCTGCTTCGCCCGGCTTGCCGACCTGACGCGTCTTGCTCGCAACGGAGCGTAGGGAACCGCCCCCTCTAGTTGACTCGTGGCGTTAAGCGGTCAGGCCGCCTCAACCTCGGAAGGGGAAACTCGTGTTCGGGATGTTCGCCGGCACAGCTCTGCTCGCTGGTTGGAGGTCCTCACGGGTCAGGGTGGGGCCGAGCCGGTCGAGTTTCCAGGCCGCGGAGCCGGAACCCGTCCAGCGAGTGCGGCGCCGGTCTGCCTCCGTTTGGAGGCAGACCGGCGTCGACGTTGTTTTTATTGCTGACTTTGACCTTGTGTCAGGTGTTCGACCCCACTTCGACAGGGTCCGCCTCTTCGAGAGCCGTGCCTTCGGTGTCGATGGCGGGAAGCACCCGATTTAACCAACGGGGTACCCACCAGCCGGCCTCGCCGAGGAGTTGCAGTGTGGCGGGCACCAGAATCATCCGGACGATGAATGCGTCAACCAGAACGCCGACGGTCAGGGCCAGACCGATGGAGGCGACCATCGGGTCACCGCCACTGAACGCAAAGCCTGCGAATACCGCCGCCATGATTGCGGCTGCTGCGACGACGATGGGCGAGGCCTGTCCGAAACCTTGGAGAATGGCTGCGCGAGTGTGCAGGCCCTTCTTGTGTGCTTCGTGGATCCGGGATACCAGGAACACTTGGTAGTCCATCGCAAGACCAAACAGGACTCCCACCACGATGATCGGCACCAGACTGGCCAGTGGTCTGGCCTCGTCGAGAGAGACGGCCGGTCCGGCCCAACCCCACTGGAAGACTGCGACTGTGACCCCGAGGCCGGCTCCGAGTGACATCAAGAATCCGAGAGTTGCAAGGAGGGGCACCGCAACAGATCGGAACACGACCATGAGCAAGATCAATGACAGCCCGACCACGCAGATCAAATAGGTGATGAGTCCGGAGGAGAGCTGTGCATCGACATCGACGTCTACTGCGGTTTGTCCTGTCACGGAGACTTTGGCACTGTCGACTCCATCCATTGCTGTTCGCAACCATCCGACCAGGTCTGCTGTTTGGGCATCGGCCGGTCCGTGCTCAGGGATGACAGCAAGGAAGGCGACGTCGCTGGTCTCCGAATTCTGCACGGGACTGACGCCGGCAACTCCGTCGATGGCTGTAATCGTCTCTGTTGCACTGGCTGCCGTGCCGGCGGCGTCTGGTCCTTCGAAAAGCACGACGAGAGGATTCTGTACACCGGCACCGAAGGCGTCGCTGATTGTGTTGTAGGCCGCGCGCTGGGAACTGGCGGGATCAGGTCCGCCGGGAGGGTCGAGCTCGGTCTCCATCGAGATCACGGGAGCGGCCAGTAGGACGATGATCGCTGCGCCGCCGAGCATGCTCAGCAGTGGGCGATCGACGACGGACAGAGCCCAGCGGCGCAGGACAGTGGGGCGGGGCTTTGCCGCGCTGTCCTCATCGACCCGCTCGAACTGTGCTGTGTCCAAGTCGGCGTTGTTGGTTGGCCGCTCCTTGCGGGGGAGTGCTTTGTAGCCAAGTGTTTTCAGAACGGCAGGTACAACGGTGAGCGAAACTGCGACTGCCACGACGACCGAAAGTGCTGCACCGAGCCCCATTTCGGTGATGAACGGGATTCGGATGACCGCGAGCCCCACCAGTGCGATGACGACGGTTGATCCGGCGACCACGACGGACGTTCCGGCGGTGCCCGAGGCGCGCGCGACCGCTGCAGTGATGTCGGATCCACGCCGGAGTTCGTCGCGGAATCGGGAGAGGATGAGCAGGGCGTAGTCGATTCCGACGGCCAAACCGAGCATCAGGGCAAGGATCAGTGTGGTGGACTCAATACCGGCTCCGATCGATGACCAAGCGAGGATCCCGAGGACCCCGAAGATCACGCCGCTCAAGGCGGTCAGCATGTTGGCGCCGGCGGCGGCGAGCGAACCGAAGGTCAGTAAGAGCACGATGAAGGCGACAATGATTGCCAACGCTTCGGTGATGCTGGCGATTTCTGGCGCTCCGTCCTCGAGTGCCCCGCCCAGTTCAAGGGTGTAGCCGGCGGCAGTCAGATCTGCGGCGGCGTTGCGGATGTCGTCTTCGACGACGCCTTGGTCGGCCTCTACGTCGACAGCGAGCGTCGATACTGCAACCGAGCCGTCCACCGAGACGTAGGGGCGATTGTCGTCGTACGGATCTGAGGCGGATAAGACGTCTGGCTGTTCGGCCGCAGCGGCGACCACTTGCATAACCGCATCACGGTCGGCCGGCTGATTGAGCGAACCGCCGTCCGGGGCCTCGATGACGAGTAGAAGCTCGCCTGATTCCGGTCCGGGGGCGGCGGGAAACGCTTCGTCCATGGTCGCGAGGGCGGTTGTCGATTCGGCGCCGTCGATGCTGAACGGGCTGTCGGAGAACTTTGCACCGCTGACCGCTATGAGGACGAGGATGGCTGTGAGCGCGATCCACGCGCCGGCGACCGTCAGACGATGGTTGGCACTGAAAGCGCCGACCTTGGACAGTAATCGAGACATGAGTACTCCATGGGATGAAGGGCGAGTCGGGAGGCGCTCATGCGACCCGATGCTTCAACCTTCGGCCGTGAGTGGGGTGCAAGTCGTCCCTCACAGGCGGTATTCACCTACCGCAGCCGCGGTATTTCGTGAGATATCCGCCGGTGTTGTGTGCGGTCAGTTTTCGTCGAGCAGGCCTGCGCGGAGGCCCGCGATCACAAGCTGCGCGCGATCGGATACATGCATTTTGCTCATCGCGCGGTTGACGTGGGTCTTGGCCGTCATAGGGGAGATGAACAAGTGTTCGGCGATGGCGTCGTTGCTCAGCCCTCGTGCGACGAGAGCGACAACCTCGCGTTCACGCGAGGTCAGGGATGCGATTTTTCGTCGATCTTCGGGAGAGGCCGGTTCGTGAGCCGGCAGTTGGCTTCCGGTACTGGCGAGGTAACTGACAACAGAATCCGCTGCGACAGAGGAAAGGGATGAGCCCCCGACCGCAACCCGGCCAACCGCCTCGAGGAGTTCTTCGTAGCCCGCCGATTTTCCGAGAAATCCGTTCGCGCCTGCTTTGAGTGCGCGGATCACGTTCTCGTCGGTGTCGAACGTGGTGAGCACCAGGATGCGGATCTTTGCCGTTCGTGTGTCACCGCGAATTTCCGCGGTTGCGCCGACGCCGTCGAGAACCGGCATTCGTAGATCCATCAGAACGACGTCGGGCCGCAGCGCTCGCGTCATGTCCACCGCTCGCCGACCGTCGGCGGCCTCTCCGATTACCTCGACGTTGTCGCTTGTTTCGAGCAATGCGCGCATTCCTGAGCGGATCATCGCCTGGTCATCGACGATTAGAACCCGAATCACACTCATTCGGGCAGAATACCGGCGGGAGTCAAGTCGCCTCTTTCAGTGCAGGTTCGGGCGTGGCGGTCGGAAATTGTGCGGAAACCACGAAGTGGTCGGCGTCAGGACCCGCATGGAACTTTCCGCCCAGGAGTTGGACGCGCTCGCACATGCCCACGAGCCCGAGTCCGCTACCGGGGGAGGGTGGCATTCCAGGCTTTCGCTTGTTGCGGACTGACAGGGTCACATATCCCTTGTCTGGGCCTGCAACGGCCAGATCCACGGTGCCGTCGCCGTACCGGAGCGCGTTGGTCAGCGCTTCTTGTAAGAGACGTTGGGCGGCCGTGTGGGCTTGCGGCGCAAGGGATAGGAGGTGTTCGAGTCCGGCCGTCGAGACCTCCAGGCCGATGTCGCGGAAGCTCTCCAGAAGGTCCTCGATCATCCCCGCGTCGATCGGCGTCGTCGGCGCGATTTCAGCTTCGGACGCACGAAGAACGCCAAGCACTGTCGCAAGCTCTTCCAACACGGATTGGGTGGCGGCCTGAACATCGTTGAGGGCACGTTCGGCCGCGCTCGGTGATCGGAGCAAGTTCGCCCTCGCGACATTGGCGTGCACGCTCACCACCGCCAGGTGGTGCGCGACGCTGTCATGTAATTCGCGGGCGATACGGAGCCGTTCTTCTGCGACATGACGAGCCACTTCTTCACGTCGACGCTCAGCCTCTTCCTGACGCCGTCCGACCTCCGCAGCAAGATAACGTCTTTGGGCCTGAACCCACTGGCCGACTCCGACCATCGCCGCCGCCATGGCCACGAGCCCGAAAGCTCCGCCGCTGCCGCCGTCGATCCACGGTGCGTAGGCCGCGATCATCGCTGCACCGCTGACCACAACGCCAGCAGTCACGGCATTGAATCTGGGTTTACGCAGCGCGTAAAGGAAAAGCAGGCCCGCGGCGACTGCCCATGTGCCCCATGGTGCCGGGTCGTCCACTTCCAGACTGACCAGGAGTGCGGCAATTGCAACCGAAAAGTTCGGTGCTCGCCAAGCCATTGCAAGACCGACAGCGCCCAGAGCGAGGATTGACCATAGATGTGCGGAATCGGTGGTGCCGGTAACGATGACGGACACTGCACCAACCACGAGTGCGACCACGGAAAGGGCAGTGCCGGCGATCGCCCACGGGTCGAAATGCATCGGAGATCGGTCCGTCTTCATACCTCGAACGGTAGGCCTTAAAGGTTGATGACGCGATGCTCGGACTTCCTGAGTGGTCTCGCCCCTGCTCGACGTCACAGGCCCTGGTCTGGGCCTGGTTTGCGCAGACGTTTGCGTTCCGGCCGTAACTGGGACGCATCTTGGTTTGCTTTTCGTGGCGAAATCTATTGGGCAACAATTGATATGTAGACAGTAGTGAATCACCCCGGTGTGTCCGGAGGCTTCGTTCTCTGGGAAGGAGGAAGTCATGTCGTCAGGATCGCAAAGAGGTATCCGCGGGAGCTGCGTGAGCGTGCGGTGCGGATGGTCACCGAGGTTCAGCATGAGCACGCCTCGGAGTGGGCAGCTATCGAGTCGGTCGCGAGAAAGCTTGGCATTGGATCGGCTCAGACTTTGCACAACTGGATCCGCAAGGCGCAGACCGTGCCGGCCAACCCCGGGAGTGACGAGTGAGATGGCGGCGGAGGTGCGTAAGCTGCGTGCGGAGAATTGAAAGCTCAAGCGCGCCGACGAGATCCTGAAATCGCATCGGTTTTCTTCGCGGCGGAGCTCGACCGCAACAACAAGTGATCATCGACTACATCGTGAAGAACAAGCAGGAGTACTCCCGTCGTGCTGATCTGCAGGGTGCTCACCGAGCACGGCTGTCCGATCGCGCCGTCTACCTACTACGACGCTCGAGTCCGCGCAGTATCGAAACGGGCATTGCTCGATGAGTACCTCAACGTCGAGATCAGTCGTGTTCACGGCGAGAACTACTCGGTCTATGGGGCCCGGAAAGTGTGGCTACAGCTGCGACGTGAAGGTACTGTGGTGGCCCGCTGCACAGTCGAACGATTGATGAGCGCACTGGGCCTCGAGGGAGCGCGGCGCGGCAAAAAGAAGCGCACGACGATCGCCGACCCTCAGGGGCAGCGTGCGGACGATCTGGTGCAACGCAAGTTCAACCCGGTGGCATCAAATATGTTGTGGGTAGCGGACATTACATACGTTTCGACGTGGTCTGGATGGGTGTCTGTCGCGTCCGTAGTCGATGCCTATTCTCGTCGGATCCTCGGTTGGAGGACCTCGACAAGGATGACCACACCACTGGTTCTCGACGCAATCGAGCACGCCATCTGGACGCGGCGCCGCGAAGGAATCACCGACTTGGCGCGACGGCGAGTTAGGAGCCTTCGGGAGGCCCACCCGAGGGCGACCGCCACCCTGATGGAGTCGAGGACGTCGGGATCAGAGTCCAGGTAGTCGGCGTAGACCTCGACGGTCTCAAGCTCGCGGGACTTGCGGTGAGCGACGTGGTCGTGGCGCCACACCATCAAAGTCTGGTGAAACTCAATCCCGCGGTCACCGCTGGCGGCCCTGATCAACTCCTCGTAATCGACGTTGCGACGCTAGTCGCTGACAGCTATGCGTCCGTAGCTGATGACCGCAGCATCCCAAAGGGCACGCCGAACGAAGACGTTGGAGGGATGTCGGGTAAATCTGCCCTCGCGGCGAGAGCCATATCGGCGTGAATCAGGTCCGCCCATAGTGAGGCCCACTTGCCGAGGCGATTCGCGTCCGACTCGTCGCGATTCACCCGACGCACTTGGTAGGCCCGATCAGCCATGGGTCGATGGTGCCGGACGGCACCGCTCGTTGCCAGAGTATGCCCGCTTATTGTGAACCCCGGCGACGCCGAGTTTGCTCATGGCGTCATCTCGGCGGCTGAATAAATAACGGCCGGTTCAGGCCCGCCACTCTTTCTAAGTTGTGTACCCACCTACAACAGACGATGTAAGCGTGTAATCCGGGCTTTAGGGCTCGGATGGGTAGGGGAGGGCATCTTTGAGTCTGGGAAGGTCTCGAGCATTTCGATCACCGCTGGCACTCCGACGATCTTGGTGGCCGCCGCATCGGCGTGGTATTCCCCTGGCCAGTAAGAACGACCGGCGCCGACAAGAGACAGCGCTGTCACGACTGCACAGCTAAACACAGCCAGTGGTGCCAGATCAGGGTTTCCGATGTTGAAGGCAGGCGAGCAGAGGAGGACCACCACCAGGGCGGCGGCGCCGACGATGAACATCGGTGCCGTATAAATCCGCGCCCGTCTAATCCGTTTGTCTAGGTAGGGATCAGCCCAGTGGCCACATTCGTGCGCGACGGTCGCCCGGATCACCTCATCGCGAACGTTTGGATCATCAAGAAAGTTCGGAACGCGGATTGATATCTCGTTCGACTTCCTCTGATACCGGCCAGAAGACGCGCCAGGGGTAGTGTCGGTGAACTTCACGGTCGGACAGTCGCGGTAGCCTTCCAGTCGTGAAATCGACTGCTGCACCGTCGCATTGACCAGTCGCTGCCTTGCTTCGATCAAGACCTCACGATTCGCCCTCTGCTGCATCACGTAATGGTAACCACAGGCTGAGTATCGGCAGGGTGTGGCAAACGTAGTTCATGACAAAGTGCCGGATATGGACTTCTACGATTGGGTGTGTGACCGGGCGGCAGAGAAGGGCGTGTTTACAGATGCCGAGATCGCCAGGCTGGTAGGTACCAGTCAATCTACGGTTAGCCGGTGGGCAGTCGGTTCAACGCGCTGCCTGCACTTCCTGTGCGAACGGCGCCACTTCTTCCTGGCTGGGCGAGGTTACGACGAGGCGAGTGATCGCCTGGGCGTAGCGGATGACGCCACTGTTTGCTGTGCCCACTGTCACGTTAAACGTGGAAACAATGCGAAGCTCGGCACCCACCACGGCGGGCACACCCGGGGCAGTGCTTCCGGTGCCGTTGCAATCGCCCGCCGGACCGAATGAGGCGTTCGTGCGTTGCGCTTATTAACGCTGGGTGCGCCTCGCCTTCCACGTTTGTGATCTCAAAATATTTTCTGTGGTGAATTGTGTGCTGTTCCAATTAGCGAGCACATCTATTGACTCGACACCTTCATTGCGGCCTATTTCTTCGTCTTCGAGGTTTAGATGAATGAGCGCGGCTGTGCGATCGAGGTAGCACGTTAACTTGCGGGTGCCTGCCCATTCTTCCTGATGGTTTTCGCAGTTGGTAGTGATCGCGCGTTGGTTAGACGGAGGTGTCGATTCAGTGCGGGCCTGCCCGCGGCGCCAGGAGCCGTTGACTGTTGGTGCTATTTCCGTCGGACTTGCCGTAAGCGGAGTCTCCGAGAGAGACGGGGTGCAGGGAACGCCGGCGAGGTGGTGGTGGTCGTCGTACTGTCCGGCGAGCTCGGCGTCGTGGTGGTCGTCGATTCGACGGCTGGGGTTGACCCTGGCGTGGACGTGGGGCCGATGGCTGCTGAACCGGTGGCGATATTGGAATGTTATATAAGCCTGCGGCGCGCCGCGTAATATGCGCAGGTGGTGAAAGTTTCACTTCTCAAGTGTCCCCAATAATAGGGACAGCCATTCTCAAGGGGAGATTGCCGCGTTAACGCTGCTAAGATTCACTCAACATTGAGGTATGGGCGGTTTTATCAATTGGACATTGAACGTTGGATTTCCTAGAATCGCGAGGCGGAACATGGGCGCAAGGCGCGTTTTGATGCTTCTGGCAGTTGGCCTTCTGGCAAGCGGGTGCACCGCGTCGAGTCAAGGGGAGCCGCCGCGGCAGCTGCAATCATCGAAGGTATCTGCGTTGGGTGAATGGGCTCGCATAGACCCGGACGCGCTGACAGTCTCGAAAGTGTTGTCAGGCGATACGTTGCGCGTCAATGTCGACGGTGACGATGTTGACGTTGCGATCATCGGTATCAAGGCGCCCCGCGCCGACGCGACCGATGCGGTCGAGCAGTGTCTCGGGAGACTGTCGACTGCGCATCTTCGAAACAAGGAGGCAGGCGGCGGAGTTCGCCTCTTCTTCGACCCAAGTCAATCGCGGACGGACGACAAAGGCAGGCGGTTTGCACACGTGCGGCTCCTGGCCACGGGCTCGCAGGCCGGGGCGGAACAGTTGCGCGCAGGCTACGCCGAAACGATTCATCGCGGCGACTACCACAAACAGGAACTCAACTACGTCAGCGACGAAAACGAAGCGAAACAGAGCCACGTAGGGATATGGGACGAGCGTCTATGCAGATCCCCGGGCTGACCTGGGCACGCCCCCGGGGATCTCGACTCAGCCAGTGAGTGGCACGACTACCTCGCCGGTCCGCGAGACCTGTTGATGTGCAACATGTTTCGTGTGCAGATATTAGTATTCCCTTAAGTAACAATGACGAGGCTAGGTGGCTGCCGACTTGGCTATTTCCGCAGGTCCGACTCTCTCGGCTGTCAGTCACTCGTCCCGCATTGCGTGTGATCCTTTGAATGAGAATGGATTCGACGGCTTTGGCTCTGAGCGGGAAACCCGTCAACATCCTTTCGGATGGCGGTGGCGTCACCCACACACATGGGGGAACTTTAGGACAGATCCACTAATTGGTACGACTCAGTCGTGCTTGTGACGCTCGGCGACTTGCCGCAGTTGGTGCTGGTCGACTGAGCTGTTTTCGCGAGCATCCGGCCGCAGTTTTGCGTGCGTATCGAGATGCCTGCCGATAAGCCCTGGCTGGTTCAGCCGGCGTCTTTGAGCGTCTCGGCGAGGGCTGGGCGCCTGTTCCGAGAGCAAACTGCTGCGTACCCACTGCGTACCGGGGTTGCATGTCTGCATGTAACGTTCTGAACTGCGGTTTTGTGCCCCCAGTGGGATTCGAACCCACACTTGACGGATTTTAAGATTGCCGTTCTGGGTGTTAGCGATGTTGTGGATTTGTTGGAGATTGTTGGAACACGTAGCGCCAGGGTACTTTTCGTGTTTTGCGGGCGTTGGCGGGGGAGGGTCAGGTGCGGTAGCGCTGCGTACCCTCTGCGTACCCGCACGTGACTAATCGTGCTGACATTGCAGAGCCAAGGCGTTTGTCCCGACCGCCTACGAGCCGAAACTGAGTGGTCGACTACGCAACATCCGTACACGCTGCTAACGTTCGCCACCGAGCCTGGTCCTGTGCGCCACCCCCCGTCGCATACGGGTGCTCGCACCCCCTAAACCGCGAGCACCGGGACCAGGCTTTCCTGTCTTCCGCCCTTTGTGCCAATCCTGCATTGCCGCCCATCGGCTGTGGCCTATACCGTCGAGAAATGAAACGTCAACGCGCCGAACTCGAACGCGAACGACTCGCTGCCAAGGAGGCCGAAGAGACCGCCGCGCTAGGCACTGGCCGCAGACTCCGCGACTACCTCGGCACGTACGCGTCGCTGTTGATCCGCACCGACTTCACCGACGACGCTGCCTGGCGCGAGACAGCGTTAGCGGCCGTGGCCCCGCAACCCGACGACCTCGACGCCACCACCGAGTTACAAGCCAATCTGACATGTATCGACCACCCTGACAACGACGGCCTGACCGTGCCCAAGCTTCTCGAGTTGATCGGCTCCGGCCCGCCCCACTACGTGTTTCTGGTAGACCACGAAACCATCGTCAATCCCGAACACCCCATCGTCGCCATCGACACCAGTCCAGAGGAATGGGCCGAGGACACCGCCCACGTACGTGGGCAAACGATCCGCGTCATTCCCGAACAGATGTGGTCGATCGAAAACAACCTGTCCATCAGCAATGCGGGTTTCGATGACTTCGTCCGGGGCACCGATCCCGACGGGGTGTACCGCGGTTTACCCAAACGCAGGCCGCCAGCCCGCATCCTGACTACAGCCGAACTCATCGACGCCGTCGCACAGAACACGTCCACCGAAGCCCTGGCCCGCCTGCACCACACAGTGCAAGAGCTCGATGCGAATCTCACCTGGTCTTTAGGCCGGGTGAGAGACTTGACTCAACACCACAAGAACATCAGCGAATATGATGCCGGCGGAGCTGACGTGATCGGCCGTCACGATTATCTGTCGGCTGCTGCGACCGCTGATTCCGCGTTGTGGTTCATACTCTTTGTGCCGCGAGGGCACTGGCAGATCCTGGTAGACGAAGACACACTCCGCCCCCTCGCCGCGATGCTGGTGCAAATGCCAGCCCCTCCACCGCAGCAGTAGCTGCGCAAGGAATTTAGCCGCCCTGTAGCGGAGTTTAATTAGTTCGGGCGCGGCGCAAACCGACGCGCCCACACCTCCCGCACAGCGACCGCAAGCAGCACCACAGCCATCGCCTGCATCGTGTCGGCGTGAACGCTGTCGAAGACTCCTGGCGTAGTGGACAGCAGCAATCCCCACCCGATACATGGGGCGGCGACCGTCATGATTCCGGGCACTACCTCACCAGCCGAGATCGCTTCGATGACAGCAGCGATGAGTACGGCGGCGAACGCAATCGCCGACCACAACCGAGGATCGCTCCATGGGTCGTACGACGAGCCTGCGAAGTCGGCGATGACTACCGGTGAGTCGGTCAACCCGGTATACGCGGTCCAGCCATACTCCTTGGTGAAAGAGGTCGCCCCGATGTAGTTGCCGTACCCGCTAGCACCCGTCCAGGTGATCCCGCCTGCGAACAGTGTCGCAACCAGAAAGAGCCACCACGCACTATGGCCAGTGATTCGGGCGAGCGAGAACACTCGGTGCCGGGTCATGGCCACAAGTGTTGCAGGGCGTGCGATTGGCTAGGGGTGTGGGTCAAACGGTCTACCGACGCGGCCCCTCTCGTCGGCGACGCACCACATCGTCATACCCATCTCGACGCGGTCCCGCGCCTTGCTGCCGGTCGGCTTGATTGTTCCGAGGTGCGGCAACGGACGGTCGTTCGGTGGCAGTGGTGACTGCAACGCGGCGAACCCGTCGTCAGGCATGTGACGGCGGGCGGGCTCAGCTTCCAGGACCGCTGTCGAGCCACCAATTCGGTGGGCACGTTCTGCGAGCTGCTGCTCGCGGAGCAGAGTCAGACGTTGTGCCGCAGCAGCATTGTTCGCGGCTGCTTGTGCCTCGGCGATTGCTTCGACCGCGGCAAGGAGCTAACCCATGACCATCGCCCATGCCATCGCTGGGTCGGCGTGCGCTGATGCCAATATCAGCACCGCGGCCGCCCGTGTTCCCGACGACCGGGTCCGCATAACCGGACGTGGTCGGCTGTAGGTACGGGAGGCTGTACGGGCCAATGTGTTCGCCGCCTGCGCCAGCGGTCCGGGAACCGGTTCGGTACGTGCCGACCACGCCGCGAACACGTCCGAGACCACACCAGCTGCGCGGGCGACCTGCTCGCCGTCCTCGGCCGGGATGGATCGCACATAATCGGTCCACCCGGCTAGCTCGCGACGCGCGCTCGTTCCAACTGGCGATGCTGAACCTCAGCGGTGTCCAAACCTGCTGCAACTGAATGCGTAGAACGATCCTGCGCGTCGTCGCCCTCGGTGCTTGCATAGGGCAGCTTCGCCCGCACCTGGGCAACCGTGGCCGAATCCGGTCCGACGAGCTAATGCTGTGTGTACGCCATTGAGCCCGCGCTACGCTGCGCCCAGCATTGAGACGTGCTGAAGTGAGACGAGTCGGGCGATAGGCAGCGGGAGACGTGGTCTATGTGGGTCGCACGGCGTGCCAGCTTCCGTCCTCGGGCGGGAGTTTTTGCCATCCGCGTGCGTGGGCGCGATCGATGATGAGTCGTTCGCAGCGTGCTCGGTCGGTGGGCGAGGTTCGCCAGGTATCGACGGCTGCGGCGATTGTGGGTAGGACGGTCAGGTGCGGGTCACTGTGTCGGGCCGGGCGTTCTGCGGCCAGGATGCTGCTCCAGACGTGTCCACCGATGACGGGGTGGACAAACCCGTCGCCGATGCGTGCCGACATCATCATGCTGAAAGTTCGCGTGCCTGCGGCGTGGATGCCGTCGTCGTGGTCGCCGCCGAGGGCGAGCATCAGCTCTTCGCCGACGCGCTGCTGTGGGGCGGTGGTCATTTGGTGGCCTGCGATGATTGCCGCGCCAGGTTGACGGCGTGGAAACCTCGACATGATGTCGGCGACCGTTGCTGCAACGTGTGGGGGAATCAGCGGTGGGACGACATCGCTTGGTTGGTTGCGGGCGATCGCTAGATATCTGTGGCTTTCGCCGACGAATGTGTCCCAGGTTCCCTCCACGACCGAGTACTGTGTAGCACGGTAAATGAACCGGTCGAAGATATCTCGTGTGAACGGGACGTTGCGCCGCAACAGTTCTACCTGGGACACAGGCACGGCACCGAACAGGAGGTTGTCGAGGAACCCGTCCTCGATGTGAAGACTCACAATCAGTCCTCATGCACTCGGGAAACCGACGGACGACGCCGTCGGGCATGAGGTCACCTCAGAGCATTCAACCACCGTTGCGGCAATGACGGGTGCAGCCGGGGTCAGATCGGGCCGGCGGAACCGCGTAATGGGTTGATCGCGCCAGGTGCGTTCGAGTCGACCTCATCTCGAACCACGGCGTCGTCGAGCCAGGCCCGTCCGCATCACATCAATTGGCGCGCAGAAGCGCTGTCCTGTTTCGTAGCAACGAGTTTTCGCTCGTCCGGATTCAGCTGGTAATGAGACTTGTTCGAGTTGGCACCGAGCAGAACGACCTACCGATCGGGTGCTCGGATGGCTGGGTCAGCTCCGATATGCGGCGCCAAGCGCTTCGAATAAACGCGGGCCGTAGGATATTCGCCGCTGCAAGCCCCGGTCTGCGATCGGAACGACTGAGTTCGACGGCAAGCTATGGTCGGTAGGTGGTTGAAGAGGAGGTGGTCGCGAGTCCTTCGACCAACGGGCGAATAGGCAAGAGTGTTGGGCTGGAAGTTCTCCGTGAAATACTCGCAGCTCTTGTGCCAATCGTGGGGTTGATCATTGGCGGTGTGCTCGGGTGGTACACGTCGGCCTGGGTGGTTCATGCGTTTCGAGACGCATTTGATGTCCCAGAACTCTCGGCGGTTCCGATTCACGACCGCGCCCCCGGAGTACCAGGACCGACCCTTGGGTATTGGTTGTCGTGGGTATTTCCGCTCCTGACGGTCTACAGCGCTAGCACGCTGCTGCTGTGGAGGTGGCGGCGTGGACGGTTGCTAACCGGAACGGTCATCGCCGGCCTTAGCGCCGTAGTCCTGTTCCTGGTGCCCATCGCGATATCGATTGAGGTTGGCGGGTTCGCGCCCGAATGACCTCGAACGCAAGTCACATGAAGTCGTCCGACGATGTGACCTTCGCGCACAACCCGGCGTCTACCCAGAGGCTCAGCAATGCAGGCACTTTCACTTGTTTCAGCTCGTCCTGGTTTACTGGCACCGAGACGTGTAGATGCGAGACGAGTAGACCTGTGCGTCGCCATGCTGGCGTCCATGGGCATATATGAGCGCCGTCCATCCCGTTTACCGGATTTTCTGCGGCACTTGAACCTTCATTGCAGCCAGCGGTCCGTCGCGTTCGGTTCTGATCCCTACATCCAGGAACCTGAAACGGTGGAGATGTTGCCTTTCGAGGTAGGGCACATCCAGTACGAGACCTACTTTCCGTTGGAAAGCGAGGCAACGGCCCATCTCACGAACGACTACACGAGGATGGTCATCAACAGCGGACCGAGTACAGGGGTTAACCTTACGGCGCACCCCAACTTGCGGATGCCCGACTTCGAATGCCCGGCCATCGGTGATGCCAGTGCGAGTTCTAGTCGCATCGCAGCCCCGACGGAAATAGAAAGGCCGCGTCATCGGCATAACACTGGAAGACACGTTGGCCGCGATCGGCCTTCTCCTCAACGCCGAATCGTGTTCACGAGTTTCCGGAACTGCCGAATACAGGTCGTGGGGAAAAGCCGATCTAACGGGGCCGCCGAAGAGACTTCAGATCGTGCACTTCACAGTCGATAACGAGTCTGACCGCTGGTCGGAGAAAGTCGTCAAATACGGCGAAGGGCGTCGGTATTCGAAAGAGTCCGGCCAGGAGTACTTCGACGAGCGCGGCGAGGTCATTGACTACCTCTCCGGGGTTTCGGAGTGGCCAAAACTGGTCAGGATGTTGAAACCGAGCAAGTTCGAGATCTGGGGACGTCTTGGAGACAAATGGCGGATGACAGGCGCCGAGTCCGTCGAGCACGGCTATCTTCTGCACTTGGACCGTGAGATGTCGCAGTCCGTGGCGGAACTGTTTGTCGATACCACGTTCTCGTTACCGCTTCGCTGGACCGAGGTTCATCCACTCGGCCCAGCGAAGCAAGAGATTGAGATCAAGGGCTTGCACATTCCCGTGGAATGGAAGCGACTAACGGGCATGGACATGTCAGAAAAAGGCGAACACATGTTTGGGGGACCGCCCCTGCCCGACTACTGACTGTCAGCGTGGACTTGCGAACCGACTAGTGACGGCGAGCAGTGAACTGCGTACTGATCGGCGAGCCTGTCCCTACCGGAATCAGTTGGCGTGCAACGCTGGTGACACTGGGTGTTCCTGAAATTTCTCGTCACATGTTGACGGACTGACCCGGACCCCTGATTCGAACGATGAGGTGGGTGCAAACCGGGACGCCACGAGTGCGCAGAGTGTGGTTATGGCTCGGCGTCGGAGCAGTTGTCGTTGGTCTTCTGGTCGCCGGGACGATCACTGTGTCACGAGTGGTTCACCGCGCCCCATGCGAGGACCGAGAACAAGAGTTGATCTCGCAGATGCTCACAACAGGCAATTATCGCGGCCACCTGGTCTGCGGTGAGGCTACGAGGTAGTCGGCGCTGTGCGATGAGCTTGACAGTGCGGGTCTTGCGCGAGCCGCCCAGGTGGGCGAGGAATGGTCGCGACTCGGTCGACGCCGCTCCGCCGGGTTTCATTGCCGTCAGCAACTCCTCGCAATTGACTCCGTGGCGAGCATGGAACCGATAGAACGAGCCAATGGCGGACAGCTTCCGGTTGATCGTGCCCGCCGAGCAGTAGGGCGCGACCGTGGGCAGTGCCACCACTGCACCCCGACGAGCTTGTGGGGTGAGACGCAGCCACGCGACGAAGCGACCCAGATCCTCCAGAGCTACTGCTGTCCAGTCGATCTGGTGATCGCGAAGGAACGTGAAGTAGTCGCGCAGGTCGAAGGCGTACGAACGAATCGTTGTGGGGACCGTTCGATGACGCTCAGATGAGCTAGAAACGCTTCCGCGGGTTCGACGACCGAGTAGTCGTCGTCGAGCACGGTCCACGATTGGTCGCCACCGTCGGCGTCGAGCACCCGCTGCACCAGCATCTCGGCTTCGTTCATCGCCCAAGCAAACACGTGAGCCGGACCGTAGCCCGGGCTACCGACAGCGACCGTTCACCCAAGGTTGAAGTGTGTTTCGAGTGGCGAGCGGCGCGTATGCCGACTCGTTCGCTGTGTCGATCTGGCATGCTGCGGCGATGTCTACGTTTCGGGATTATTTGTGGTTGAAGGACGAGTCGTACGCGTCGTGGGTAGATACCGGTTATCTCGTCAGCTTGATCCGCGACTCCACCTCGAGCGATGTTCTCGATGCTCTGCGCGCGTTCAACAGGCGTACGCACGGTGTGGGCTACGCAGGGTTCGGTGCGCGGGTCAGCGAGTTCGAAGCGCTCGAACTGGTCAAACCGATGACTAGTTGCGCCCAGTTCGTCGGTGTCGCCGATGTGGGTGATGGATGGGTCTTGTTGATTCAGCACAATAGCGACTACTTAGGCGTTGACGGAAGATTGATGCGGCCGATTATTGAGCAGCATGAGGCCATAAGTCATTTCAGTAACGTCAACGCGGACTCCCGGTTTGTCTGGTGGCGCGACGGTGACTGTCAGATCTCGTTCGACACGCTGTCGCCAGGTTTCGATCTGGACGCTGCGGCAGCATCACCCACCGCAGGCTCACCCACCGTCTTAAACCTCATCCCCGAGGTCGGCGGCATCGAACTCGACTACTACGGGACTAGGACTGAGTTCTTTCACCAGGAGGGCGCCTTCGCACTCGCCGAACGCCTGACCGGGGTCGCCGTCACGACAGACCTACTACAGTCCGCGGATTTCACCGTTGCCATCGTCCCGACCGTTCCTGACGACGAATGCACAGTCGACCACGAAATGCCGCCGCGCCATTCCCTTCTGGGGGACCAGGCGTCCTGGGGTGAGGTCGTGCGCCTCAACCGATCGTGGGCAGACGCCACGATCCACGGAACCTTCGTCCTGACCGACTCCGGATCAGGGATCGAAGAGCAAACCGAAGTGGAGTTCTGGGTTGAACCGTTCGGATCCTCCCGGCAAGCTGACTCCGACGGCCCGGTGGCGATTTCGACGCCGCGTGGACATTGGCATCGTGGCCCGTACACACCCAATACGTGGCCTGAACAGCTGCTCGCGGTGCAACGCCGATGGGGCAGTTCGCTTGCGGATCTGCTCCCCGACTCAACACCGGCCATGTCGACCACCATCGCGGGACGACCAGCCTGGGAGTTCGTGCTCCCGCCGGAGTGGCGCGGCGGGCACCCAGTGGCGGTCGCCTTCGACGCGCGAACGGGCGTCGTCGTGCGCGCCGAAACAGACTATCGGACAGAAGAATTGACACACTTTGCTCTCGATGAGACCTTCGCCGCCGAGCTCTTCATCCTCCCTCAATGAGGATTGACGAAAAATTGGTCGCCGCCGACTGCATGGTTCGCTACCTCTCTCTTACAGAGACGATCTCGTCTTGATGCTGGGTGCACAGGTGACAGCCGCGGCCGGCTTCCGCATCGAAACCTTGCCCCGCCAAACTTCTCTGAGTGTCTCTGGTGATGCGATGCTCGTTACATGAGTGCACGAGGTGTCGAGACAATCCCGTTACGCGAACTCGAAATTGGTGATGTGGTGCTGTTCGACCAACCTATGCCCGAGCGAGGGCATCAGGCCGTGCGTATCGAGAGCCAGACGGTCCAACCTGGAACACCCAAAGCGAGTGTTGGAACAGTCACGCTCTACGGGCCGATCATCGACCTACCGGCGGTGGGCGGCTACTCCTTCGAAGGAGCCATATCCTCGGAAATCACCATGGTCGGACCGATTTTCGTGACAAGGCTCGTTCCATCCGACCGTGTGGCCGAGTATATGGAACGCCTGCTCAGCTCATGGGGCGATTCGCTCACCTTCCAGTTGGGCGGCACCGACGATTCCCCGGAGCGGCGCTGCGAACACAGGAGGGATCCGCACTGCGCGATCTACTTCCGCCCCGCTCGAAGATGACTGCTGCCCGCCCAGGCGGGCTCGAGCAGCTAGGACAGCTACCGGAGACGGGATGGCGTCCGATCGCTTCGATGTCGGCGCCGGTGCGGCCAGACGTCGCAATCACCACGCTGGCGGCGCCGCACCCAGACGCTTCCGAGGCGTGGCAACTCGTATCGCTGGTTCGCCATCAGAACCAAGACACATGGTCTTGCAGGATCGTCGACTCACCACTGACGGCCGTACCCGCGAAGGCGGCCCGTCGCGCCGGACTGACGCTGTCTTGGCCTGCGCAGCAGAGCGTCACCCGAGGTGTCACCCCGGCGTTGCAGCTCACCATCACCAACACCGCTGCGGCACCCATGGGTCAATGTCGCAGGCGACCACGGGTGGTCCTACGCCTGGATACTCGATGCACAGAGTGCACGCATTATCGGCAGCGGTATGCACTCATCCGTACACTCGCTCAACTACCTTCGCGCCTCGACCCAGGACAAAGCGTCACCGTCGCGGACGTCGACATACTCACACCCAATGCGGACCGACTCGAACCGGGTGACTACGGCCTCGAAGGACTCGTGCCGTCGATCGGTCTGTCAACATCCGACAACGGGTACATAAATATCACTGCGTGAGCCTCCCAAGCCATTCCGCTCATCGGCGCACTTTGTCGCTGTGGTAGCTCTCAGCTAGCGCTAGTGACCCTCGATTCCTGCTAGTGGGCGTGGCGGCCGATCTGAAAATAGCTGCGACCGCTGGTCACGATGGCCGAATGGACTCGGCCAGGTTTCCTGACTCCACGAAGTTAGACCAGTGCGGAACCCTTTGATGTGCCTGCCCGACGACTATCAGGTGGCTTCGATGTTGTTAGCTCGGTAGTTGTAACCGTCCTGGCCTCGGCTCTCGAAGTTGAACGTTACTTTTTGCCCAGGGATCAGTGTTCGAAATCCGGTTCCGACTACCTCGCTGAAGTGGGCCCACGCACCACCTGGTGTGTCTACCGAATCTAGAACGCCCCAACCTTCCTCACCTTCCCAGCGACGGACCGTTCCTGACGTACTCGGCAGGGTTGGTGAAGGTGAGGACGCCCAATCCTGTTCCTCGAAGACGACTTCGAGCATCGTAGTCAACCCATCTGGTCCGGGTGGTCCGGAACTGTCCCAAGCACCGCTTGAGTATGCCCGGTTCGTTGGCTCTGTTGGTGGCTTCGATTCTGGCGGCCAGACTGTGGTGACCACGTAGTTGCAGCCGTTGACCGGTTGGTTGGTTTTAGCCCAGTTGAACGTCACGACCGTCCCTGGCCGCAGTCCCACGCGAGGTAGACCGCCGCCAAGGTCGGCGACCCCCTGCACCCTGACCGCCGAACTTTGTGCGGATGCCCCACCCGGGGTGTCGGCGCTGTCGACTACTCCCCATCCGTGTTCGTGGTGCCACTCACGTACTGTTCCCGTGCTCGCCATCACCCGACCGTAGCTGGGCTCGAGGAGATGCGTCGAGGACAATCGAGATGACACGGGAATCCCGGACTGCTGCGGTGGCTTTCGTCTTCGTCGCCTACATCGAGGACGAGGCTTTAAGGACTCAGGGGTACATGTATTCGATACTATGTGATGGATGCGGGTCGTAGGCGGGAAGGTCCACGGCCCGCATTCAACTTTTGACATCCTGCCGCGACTTCTGACGACCCGGCCTTGCTCTTGGCGACAGGGAAGTTGACCTAGTGGCTACCTGCGTAGAAATGAAGAAGCGGCAGCGGTTGTCGCTGAACGGATCGTTCAGTCCGATCATTCGGCGCAGGCCCACTACGCCTACCACAAAGGCACGCCGGTCAACTTCTTCACATGTGTGTTGACCTGGCCACCGGTCTTGGCGACGATTCGTTGGACCAACGTGTAGTAGTCGTGGACCTGCATATAGGTCACATCGGCGTCAGCATACCCGCGGTGAGCGATTGCCCCCCGGAGTTCGACGAAGGCTGTGAGTTGTTGGCGTGCCTCGTCCGGTGTCATGAGGTTTTTCGCGGGCTGCCGTGGCTTGCGCACCTTCCACGTCTCGGAGATCCGTGGGATTCCTAGCGCCTTGTTGAACAAGTCGTCGATCTGCGGAGGCTTAGGGGTGTTGAACCTCCCGTTCCGTGACTTGGTGTAAGCCACCAGCCGTGCGGTGAGGGCGTCACGCCATCCGTCGCCAGCGAGATTCCATACCGCCAACTCGTCTTTATCGTCTTTGAGTTCTCGCGCGAGATCTTGGCGTAGCTTCTTCGGAAGATCTTCAAAGTCGTTGACATGCAGGATGAGGTGCTCCAACCCCTCGGCGGCGATGTCCTCGCAGTACGCCTCCCAGAACGCCGTGACCAGCACGATGGCGGCCTTGTGGACTGCCTGGTCGGTGTCAGGACCATTGGCGTTCTCGCGCGCGATCTCCAACAGTCTCTTGACATCTTTGCTGTTGTCGCGGAACGCCTGCGACGATCGCGATGTCATGGCTCTATCCTATGGCGCCAGTCTCATCTGCCCTGTCACTATTCTCATGTGGTGTCATCCGACAGACACGCTTGGTAGTTGTTAGATGGGCCGGAAGAGGGCTTTGGCCGCGGCTGCTATCGCAGGATGGTCAAGATATTCCACTTCGATGAGCTCAGGGCGAACCCAGCTTGCGAGGATCGTCCAGGCTGGGCGGTGGAAGGACCACCACTGAAGGGCTTGCCGCTGCTGTCCAATCCGCTAACTGAGTTGCAGCTCAGGGCGGGCGGGCAGCACCGGATGTATCTCAGGCAACATAAGTTCCCGATCTCATTGCGAGGCTATCTAGCCAACCTTCGGCACGTGACTTCCATCCGCAGCTTTACGTTCTAGGATGTTGACTGCCCATCCTGCGAGCGCGTTACTGATCGATAGATGTCGGTACCCAGTCGACTCGTCGACGTACTGCTCTGCCAGGAACGTGCCTGTTGTGCTCTCGACACGAAACGTCGTCCCGGCAATCGATACCTGGAAATTGGGTGTAGTCAACGCTTCTCGTATGTCAAGGTAGGACCTATTCCTGCCGTACTGTGAGTACTCCCAAATTTGCCCGTCTGGGGTGAGGAGTTGCAAATTACTGAGCGAGCGATTCTTTGGTGATTCCGCAAGGCTGTAGCTCGTCCATAGCGGAAATCCGAGAGGCGAGACGATAGCCGGTGTGCGCCAGCTCAATCGCGGGCTGATTGTGTGCGTCGTCGCGGTCAGCCGGGCGGCGAGGTGGCCGGCTAGCTCGCGCAGTGCCACTTCCAGCTCGTCGGCCGCTTTCTGTCCGCGTCGACGGTGCACATCCTCGGTTTGCGCGGATCTGGCGTCGGCTGCTGTCCGCGCGGCGAGTTGCCGCCCGAGTTCTTCTTCGAAAGAAGTCATCCGATGACCCTAAGCCAGTATGTGCGCGAAAGGCATGGGAGACGAACGCTTTCATACGTTTGAACTCGTTCTTCTTGCATGCCGACAACATGGATCACGTCAACTAAACTTGACACAGGCCCTGATGGGAGGCGTGCCGCGCGCTGACAGAGGTTTGTCACCAGCCGACACACTTGGTCCAAAGATCGGCGACGTTCCCACGCATCGTCCGCAACGTCTACATAATCCACATGCTGTTGCCGTCCGCACTGCGTGATAGATACTGCGTATGCAATACATCACCACCCCGCGTGAAGCGGAACTACACGCGGCGGTTTGTATGCGCCGACTGCTTGGCTTTCACGATGCCGCCGTCACCCCGGTAGGGCCCGATGCAGGCATCGACCTGACTTCATCCCGAGCCATTGCCCAGGTCAAGCAGGAAGCCGCACAGACAGGCCGGCCAGCACTGCAACGCTTGTATGGCGCTCGCGGTGGTAAAACGCACCTTCAGATGGTGTTCTTCAGCGCAACGGGATACACCCATCACGCCCTTGAATACGCATCCGAAGCCGGTATCGCATTGTTCACCTACGACGTCCTCGGAAACCTGACGGCGAAGAATAGCCCCGCAACCCGCTTGCTCAACCGTGCCCCCGACACATCACCCAAGCTAGGGGCCTCGCACGTCCAACCGCCGCCGAACCCTGCGCTCGAGAAACTGGAAAGGAAAGTTGCGGCGTCCGACAAGAGGTGGCAATTAACCGGATGGGTGGGTTTCATCCTCACGACCGCAATGTGTCTGTGGCCGGTTGCACCCACCTCTATGCTTAGCGTCGTATTCTTTCTCAGTGGATTTTTGGGAATTTTCATTCTCTTCCTCTGGTGGGGAACCAAAAGTGTTCGCGAAGAGGAAAGACGGCGCGTGGCGAAGATGCGCCGAAAGAGTTGACCAATCGGTGGCCCGAAGATCCACCGCCTGGGCCAACTGGCAAGCCACCAGCGCGAACCTTTGGCCAATCCCGACAGCTGCCGTGTCGGTTGCCTACAAATACCCCTTGCCGGGTGGAGTAACTCCGGGCCGATATGTCGCTTAGGCAAGGACCTACGCGCGAGGGTAAGTGTTCCAAAACGGTGGCTTTCAGAAACGAGCAGATTCAGGGAACCAACTAAAAGTGTGCCGGCGTCTTACCTAGATGCAAGAACTTCCTGACATCGCCCGCCAAGCGATTGCCGCCGCAATGACCTCGTGCAGTGGGATCAGGAGTATCAACGGTCGGCCGATCCGGGCCAACCGATCTCGCTTGGAGACTTATCGGTTCGCAGCCCACGCCACGAAGGGTGACGTAGTCGATGTCAGCTCCGGTCCAAAAGTGCGCTGCTGTGTCCGGTCGAAAAATGAGCAGGTTACGGGTTTGAGTTTGCCTCACGGTCGGCGTCGCCGACCAACCTTTGCCTGTGCCCAATGCGTTGCGTGCTACAGAGCGAGGGGAGCGGCCACTAGGGTCCCTGCAGCACAAAGGGAGTAGTGGACACGGCTGCACCGGAGGTCGACACAGAACGATCGGCGTTACCCGAAAACCCGGTTTGTAGTCTCGCGGCCATGAAACACACAGCACTATCAGTGGTCCGCGCCGTACCGTTCGGCGCCATCGTGGTTCTGGTGATGTGGCTGGTACACGCCGGTGACCACACACCACCAGGGCTCACGCTTATCGGCGGCGGGGGAGTCGGCACGGCTCTCGCCGTCGTCATCCTGGGCAGTCCGTGGCCGCCGAAGCCGAAGCGCTCTGCCGGTTCCAAGTTCGCGGTCCCCGCTGTTCACGAAGATCTGCGACCAGAACAAGCCACGCGCGGCGCACTGCCGCGCCACCAGCGGCCTGGCCGCGAGAACAGCTGTCTCACTCGGCCCGTCTAGGTGGGGCTCCGAAAGGTCGGGTCCACCGTTCGCCTTCCTCGTCCTCGAATGCGATGTCGGCCTGCACCTGCCCGTCAACGTCCCCTTCGACAAGGAATAACACCTCGGCGTGGTGTTCCGCGGTCAGGACTCCAGGAAACGAGTCGGCCATGCTGGCCTTCGCTTGTGCGATCACTGATTGCATTTGGGGAGAGGAAGAAATGTGGCTCGCCATCATGGGGCCGTAGGAGCCCATGCCGGACAATCCGCCGGGAGCCATTCCATACATGCCGGGGAGCATCTGCGCCTGAGCCCCGATAGCTCCCAGTCCGCCCTGCAGTGTTTGAGATAGCACCTTTTCGAACAGCTGGGCAAGCGGCAAACGGTCTTTGGCGGGCTGGCAGGGGACCGGTGTACGGCGGCCTGAGTCATCGGTGACGTATACATCGACTTCGAGGTCGGTGATCGGCCCAGGTGTGCCGTTGTTCACCTTGACGGTCCACAGGTTCTCGGCGAGAGGGTTCTTCTCCACCGATACCGTCACTGCGCGGACTCGGCCGCCGTTGCCGCCTGGTCTCGCGGACCCGTAGTTCGTCGTGATTTGGGTGATGTTGTCTCGGCCAGCCTCTACATGCTGCTGCGACGAAGTGAGGTGTTGTTGCGCGTTGGCAGGATCGCCGTTTATCGCCGCGCTTGGGAAGGGTGGCGGCTCCTGAAGTGAACGAGCCTTGACGCCGCTGATGGTCAGCGACCCGCCGGCGGCAATGTCTTCGGCGGTAACTCCGCTGCCGCCGTCCATCACAACGTCAGACACCGAGATATCGCCGCTGGCAGCTACGCGAGTCAATCGCACACCGACCGTCTCTGCAGCCTGGGGGGAATGCTCGCTTACGGTACGTAACAACTCCTGCGCTAGTGCCTGCAACTCCCCGTCGTCGGCGGCGCCGGCCAGTGCGAGCTTCTTGGCGAGCAGCTGACGCCGAAGCTCTTCATCCGGCTCAGACTCGAGGCCTTCGACCTCGGTCACCGTTCCGCCGTAGCGGTCGACTATGTACCTTTTCAGTGCGGTGTATGAATCTACGACAACGCTCATAGCGGACTCACGGGCACCCTCGGACGCTCCAAGCGCGACTGCGGCCGCAACCAGAGTGAGTGGATCCATCGCCTACCTCCTGGCTTCAGGGGATGTTCTCCCCGAAACGAAGACTATCGGCACGCTCCGACACGCGAGGTCCGCACATGCGGGACCCGTTGTTCAGATTCGCCCAGGCTCGCCAGTACCTGATTGGGGTTGCATTCTGTCACCGGTGACGAAATCGGTTGTGCAGCAACAATGATAGATACGGGCTCCGATCAACTCCGGACTATCTGCGCGAGGGCCGCCCGCAAACTCCCGGATTGCTTGTCACTCAGGCGGAATTGCGAACATGCTGACCGGAAGTTTCAGGACCCAACGGCATCCACCAGGAACCCCAGCGTCGATTCGTCGCGGGTCAACCGCGACCGAGTAGCTGTCATCGCTCCAAAGTTCGATGATCGCCCGACACTGTCGGGTGTCTTGCGACAAACACGAGATCCTTGTCGGTGGCACCGGTTACTGTTCAACTATGAGTGGATGCACAGCGCCGCGGCATGGCCATCGGACAGCGAGTGGTCGCGCAGCTTGCCCTGTGCACGGAGGCCGCGGGGGTTATGGGTCCTACTCTCGCCCTTCGTACTCCCCACCGCCGGTCTCCCCGGCGCAGAGCACGAGCAATGGGCGAGGATCTGGCGGGAGCGCTCGGCCAAACTGGTCGTCGAGTAGCTCTTCCGCGACCTACACGCCTGCCGAAGTGCGGGCGCTCACACCCGTTCGCCGCGAGGTTGAAGCACGAGCGTGTGCCTACCCCGACCTGCGCGATGTTTTCCTGTGCCATGCCTGGGATGACCGGCGGGGCGCGGCCAAGGAGCTTCACGATCTGCTCGAGTTGAACGAAGTATCGGTCTGGTTCAGTGAGAAGGATGTCGCGCTCGGCGTGCCGTTACTCCGCACCATCGATAAGGGCCTTGCAAAGTCGCGCGCCGGTATTGTGCTGGTCACACCTGCACTTCTTGCTCGCCTGGCTTCGGAGGGGATCGCTGACAAGGAGCTCTCGGAGCTCTTGGCACGCGACCAGCTCATCCCCATCGTGCACCAAACCACATACGAGGAGCTCCGGGAGATCAGCCCCTTGCTTGGCTCGCGCAGCGGCCTGAATACTGCCGACGATTCAATGGCAGACATCGCGGTCAAGATTGCGGAACTGGTCAACGTGACCGACCTACTCGACGCGTAAGCACTTGCTCGAAATCGGACCCGACCGGGCCGAGACAGCACGGTGTTCTGTCCAACCACCCGTACCAGCGATGGATTCTCGTTGATTCCGACTGGGCCAATACAAACTGAACCGAACGTACCTGCGGCGAAACATGTAGGTGCCTACGTGTCATTGCTCCCAAATGTGTTGTCATCCGATACCGATTGGAGGCGTAACCCGAGCGTCAAGAGCATGCTCGTGCTCGAACAACCATCGACGGCGAACGGTGGCGCGCCTGGTGATAGCGCGCGCCACCCCCCTTTGATCTAGCGCCTTCGTCGTCGTGGCGAGGGCAATGAGAGCGCGAGAGTCGCCGGCCCCCTAAGAGCACGTAATATCTCGGCTCTGTCCTTCGGCTTAGTGCCACGGAGTGTAATTGCGATGAGAATCGTCCGAGCAACGACCTGAATAGTCGCAATCGTCAGCAGAAACAAAACTGTTGAGGTGGGAATATCGAGCATGGTCGGTCCTTTGCGCACATTGGACTGACCAAGCACCGGTCTGCGGTCCCACCCTGACCAGCACGAGTGCTGGTTTTCCAGGCTTGGCGGAATCGATACTACCGGATAGGTTGCAACGGATGTTGGAGCCGCGACTAGGTTCCTCCGCAACCCGCAACGCGCAACCCGCCACCCCCAAAGACCAGGTGGGTCGCGGAGTAGTGATTGTGAGTATTCAGACGCCGCCCGGGTGACAGGGCGTGGAATTTTTGTGTGGACCCCGGCGAGCTTCACTCCATGCACGTGTAGATTCAAGGCACGTTTCATCACTTGTAACGAAATGTATTGCAGCGCAATTGGTTACGCCGATAACATAGATTACGTCGGTTGTGGACTCTGCATTGCTTGCAGGGGGTCGCTGTGCGGTCTCGGTGGGTAGAGGACCCCAGCGGCAACGACTGTGACCGTCGGTACCGCAACCCACACGGTGGCCTCGCGCGTTGCACCGCCCAGGATGGCGAAGGCGATCGCGATCTCCAACCCGATGAGGCCGCCGGCCACCAACCCGAATGCCATCCTGAGCACTCGATTTCGTCGGCGCCAGCTGGCCAGATCCGGCGCGAGAGCTCGTAGCGACACTGATCCAAGAGACCACAGCGTCAACGCAGCGAGAGCCCCGGCAGGCAGCGCCATGAAAGCCCCCATAGCGGCACCGGGAACGGTGGTGGTCAGCTCGCCGCCCAAGACCGCGCCGGCAACAGCCGCAGTCGCCAGCGACAGACCCCAGACCGCATGAGTCCATCGCGGCGACAACTCGACCGCTACGTAACCGCTCGCACTCATGAACTCACACTAGTCATGGGCCAGGCGCTTCGACGGTTGCGCGGCAGATGCGTTCCAGCGACGCGCTGGCGCAAAAAGAGGGCTCGTTCAAGGCTGCCGGCGTGAGCGCGGACCTAAATGGGGTTACATATCGTCACTGGTGACAAAAGTGGTTGTTAGACAAGGTATTACGCCGATAATAGATATTCCGTCAAGTAGCGGCTACGACGGCGGGCGGCTGCCCTACTTGGGGGTCAACTCTCATACCGGATGGCAACTACGTGAGACTTTGACAGCCTGATTGAGACTCGGTGACGTGAGATGTCGAATGCCCCGGCGTGGGCATACGCCGTCCTAAGTCTCGCTGTGGCTGTCGCCTGCGCTGGCCGTGAGCGTTAAACCGGCGTCCTTCAGCCGCTGTCGGCGGGTAGGGCTTCTGTGTAGTCCGGGTCTGTCGCCGCTCTCGAGACCTCTAGCGATGAGCGCCGGAGCCCGAACATCCGGGTGTTCCAGAGATTCCTTGGATACAAGCCGGGCGATGACGCTTCAATCTGCAGGCACATTTATGGCGGGCGATCTCGGCGGAGCTACGGCTTAATCAACGCCGTTGCCGAGCAAGCTGCGTACCCACTGCGTACCGGGGTTGCATGTGTATGCATATACCACTCTGACCTGCACATTTGTGCCCCCAGTGGGATTCGAACCCACACTTGACGGATTTTAAGATTGCCGCTCTGGGCGTTTGCGATGTTGTGGCGTTGTTGGAGATTTTTGAGTCATATAGCGCCAGAATGTGTTTCGCGTTTGCAGGCGTTGGTGAGGGAGACCCAGGCGCGGTCGTGCTGCGTACCCTCTGCGTACCCGCACTGACTATCGTGCTGACATTGCAGACCCAAGGAGTTCATCCCGGCCGCTTACGAGCTGATACTGAGTGGTCGGCTATTCGGTCCACCGCGATGGCGTGGATCGCCGAGTTCAAGACCTGTCACCGTCTTGGGATAGTCGGTTGCGACTGGAGTCGGCCCGAGGCAAATCTGCACGGGCGCGTTGCCGTTGACGGTGGTGAACGGCGATTCGCTCGGAAGCCGGGCCAGATGAGCTGCTGGGATGATTTGGCCGACGGTAACCGGACCGAGCCGAAGGTGGTGGTGAAGTCGAGTCACGGTTGTCGAGCGCGCTTGGGTTCATTCGGTGATCGAAGAGCTGCTCGTTGCACCGCCGCAGATCGCTGACGAGCTCCAGACCGATTGCCGGCCGTATCTTGTCGGTGTCTGTCGGGGGGGGGGTGAATTCCGTAGTTAGCCGGTCGCCTTCTCCGCGCTGAGATCGCATGCGCCGCCGCCGGGCATGAATTGCCGGAAGATCGCGTGGAGCTTATTGAATACGCCGCTCGCCACCGCTTTAGTGTCGACGAGATCGTCGATCTAGGATTACGACGGAACGCGCAACTGATCAAAGATTGACGCAGTGGTCGTTAGCAGGGACGCGGCGACTGACAAATCATTGAAGGAGAAGGTATTGAGCAGCTTGAGTGAGTCCTCGGCGTCGCAAGAGCGCGGACATGGCGCTATTGCCACGCCACTGGTCGTCGACGGGATGATTGGGCTCCGAGAGTCGGTAGGATCGATTCTCGGTCCGACGCAATGGCTTACGATAGACCAGACTCGGATCGACGGCTTCGCTGAAACGACCGGTGACAATCAATGGATCCACGTCGATCCTGTGCGAGCCCGCGATTCAGCATTTGGCACCACGATCGCGCACGGCTATCTAACGTTGTCGCTCTGTAACTTGTTCCTACCTCAGCTGATCGAAGTTCAGAACGTGAGCATGGGCATCAATTACGGTGTCAACAAGGCTCGCTTTCCAGCCCCAGTCAAGGTGGGTTCCCGGATTCGCGGGCGAGGCGAGGTGACTTCCTGCGAGGACGTTCACGGAGGAGTGCAGGTCACCATACGGATCACTGCGGAAATCGAAGGCGAGGACAAGCCGGCGTGTGTGGTTGAGACGCTCAACCGGTGGTTGTCGTAACGTACGGTCCTCGATTGACCGGCGAGTGGTCACGAACCGTCCGCTCATGTGCACGCGGGATATCGTAGCCATTGGATTTGCACTGTAGAGAATCCCGGCGCTTGATGTCGCTGAGTTCTCGTTCAGAGCGTTGCCTGTTACTTGCTTTGCCCTGGCGCAGTGACCGAGTGAGCAGCCCAGGGTATAGGTCGCCCGCCAGTGCTGCCCTGAACCTAAATGGGGTTGTTGCAGGCGTCGCTGATCTGTTGTTCGGCGAACATGAGGACCTCATGGGCGCCCCGAGTCCATGATCAACATGGCTGTGTGCAGTGAAGTGCGGGATTCGGCGTTGTCCAGGTCGGCATCGAGTATGCGCCCGATGATTCCCAGCCGGGTGTAGAGCGTGGGCCGCGAGATGCCGAGTACTCGAGCCAGTTCGGTTTTGTTTCCGCCGAGGTTGAGGAAATTTCGCAAGAGGTTGTAGTTTTCATCTCCGTGACGAGCGCGGTCGTTGAGGATGCCTCGGAGTTCCGTCTCAGCGAAGGTTTGCACTCTTGGATCCTGGCGGAGTACTGCCAGCAGTCCTCGCAGTCGGATATCAGTCGCGCGATAGAACACCTTCGCATCCGGTGGAAGCGACAACGCAACCTCCGCGATATGAGAGGAATCGTCGAGAGCGTGTGCGGCGTCGAGGAGACGGCTCGATTCCGGCCCGACGCCTACGACGCATCTTGTAACACCATCCAACCGTTCCAGATCCGATTTGATGGTGGAGCAGACATAGGACAGTGGCGCAACTGATGGGACGGTGGACGTGTGCGCCAAGACCACATCGATCTGGCCTGGACGAGGATTGGTGTGCAGTGCGGTCTGACGGCAGGTGGCCACCGCGTGACGGATGGCGCTGAGGAGGAGGACCTGACGGCGTTGATCGGCAACCTGATCTGCCCGTGCGGTGCCTTCGATCCTGATGGTCAGTGGCACATAAACCGGCGCTGGACGAAGTCCGAGCGCATGCGCACGTGTCGTGGCTTCGGCCTCGCTGGTGATTCGTCCGCGCCGCAGTTCATCGACCAGTCCGCTCTGTGCCTGTTGTTCCAACGTGGTCCGGTCCTGCTCGACCATGCGGTGCAGTGCTAGCGCTTGCGCGGCCCGCTCTAAGGTCATTCGCAAACGGCTGTCGTCGGTGGGCGTGCGGCCGGCGGGTGATGGGCATACGAGGCGACCCCACTCCTGTCGGTGCGGACCCACCGACGTTGTTCCCCAGATTTCGGAGTCGGGTGTCGACCGCTTGCCCGCGGACGTGAGCCGGGACCGACGTTCCCAATCCGCGAGAAGTGTCGTTGTGGTCTGCCCGCGCGCTGCAAACGCCAGGACCTGACGATTGAGATCCTCTAAAACCATTGGCGTGTCGAGTATCTCCGCGGCGGCTTCAACGATGTCGGTCAAGGACGCCCGCTGCATGCTGAGCGCTGTGAAGACCTCGTGGACGTGTCTGGCAAAGGCAACTTCTGTGTATTGCTCCGTGACGATCGATCGGTGTACTTCTTCGGTGACCTCGACGAAGCGCACGAGTCGGTTCAAGACGATGATTGGAAAGTCAGCGGCCCTCGCGGCAGCTGTCAGCTGTGGGTCAATTGAATTGATGTGGGTTCCCAATTCGATGATCAAGCCCACGGCTCCGGCAGCGATCAGACCACGGAGGTAGCCGAGCCCAGCATCTGATCCGGTCAACGGTTGCCCGGTACTCAGGACAAGTTCGCCGCCTTGTAGAAGGTCAGAGACGTCGGCGACATCAGACACATGCACCCAACGAACCGGTTGATCGAGACTTTGACCGGCGATCACATCGGGCTCGCCCGCCTGCACGATCGGGAGGGCAAGAATCCGAGCAATGGTTGGCAGCATTTACAGAGTGTAAAATCATGCGCACAAAACTGTACATACCGTAGGGCTGTTCGGTGGGAGTCCTGCATCAGAGTAGAAGTGCGGAGACATCTGGTCGCCGCCCACACATTGAATGACATGTTCGTGGACACCCCACTTTTCTCGAGGATGACGCATGACACTCACTGACGGTGCCTTCCGGCTCGAAACCATCTCGCACTGGGCTGACGGGAAATCGTTCTCCGGCCCGGGCCTCGGCACATCGCCGGTGACAAACCCGGCAACCGGTTCCGTTTCCGGCCACGTTTCGCTGGCCACTGTTGACGAGGCGCGGACGGTCATCGAGTCGGCGCGAGCGGCATTCCCCGGGTGGCGTGACACGTCGCTCGCCAAGCGCACCCACATTCTCTTCGCGTTTCGCGAACTGCTGAATGCCCGCAAGGGTGAGCTCGCCGAGATCATCACCGCCGAGCACGGAAAAGTTGTCTCGGACGCGCTCGGCGAGGTCTCCCGCGGCCAAGAGGTAGTCGAATTCGCCTGCGGGATAGCCCATCTCCTCAAGGGCGGCATGACCGAAAATGCGTCGACAAACGTCGATGTCCACTCGGTCCGCCAGCCCCTCGGGCCGGTTGCGATCATTTCGCCGTTCAACTTTCCGGCAATGGTCCCGATGTGGTTCTTCCCACTTGCGATCGCTGCGGGTAATACGGTCGTGCTGAAGCCTTCCGAAAAGGTTCCGAGCGCAGCTTTGTGGATGGCTGAACTATGGGCGGAGGCCGGCCTGCCTGCCGGAGTCTTCAACGTGCTGCAAGGCGACAAGGTCGCCGTAGATGAACTGCTCACCAATCCGGCGATCAAGTCTGTGTCTTTCGTCGGCTCAACCCCGATTGCGCAGTACGTTTACGCCACCGGGACAGCCAACGGCAAGAGGGTGCAGGCCCTCGGCGGCGCAAAGAACCACGCCATCGTGTTGCCCGACGCGGACCTCGACTTGGCCGCTGACGCGATGGTGAATGCCGGATTCGGGTCAGCTGGTGAGCGGTGCATGGCGATCTCAGCACTGGTTGCCGTCGGTGATATCGCCGACACACTGGTGGAGAAAATCGCCGCGCGGACCAAGACACTCAAGGTAGGGGACGGGACGCGCGACGCCGACATGGGACCGCTGGTGACCAAAGTCCATCGCGATAGGGTGGCCTCCTACGTTGATGCCGGCGAAGCGGACGGCGCAACCGTTGTGGTTGACGGTCGTGGGGCCGACGTCGACGGTGGCGCCGACGGCTTCTGGCTCGGGCCTACGCTGCTCGACAATGTGACCACCGACATGAGCGTCTACACCGATGAGATCTTTGGTCCCGTTCTGTCAGTGATCCGGGTCGAGACATACGAACAGGCGTTACAGCTGATCAACGCGTGCCCGTTTGGCAACGGAACGGCAATCTTCACCAACGACGGTGGCGCTGCGCGACGCTTCCAGAACGAGGTCGAGGTAGGCATGGTAGGGATCAACGTCCCGATTCCGGTTCCGACCGCCTACTACTCCTTTGGCGGATGGAAGAACTCGCTGTTCGGCGACACGCACGCACACGGCACCGAGGGCGTCAACTTCTTCACTCGAGGAAAGGTAGTCACCAGCCGTTGGCTCGACCCGAGCCATGGTGGTATCAATCTCGGCTTCCCCCAGAACAATTGATCTGCAAACCGGAACCACTCGAATCAAAGAAGGACAACGATTCATGGCTACACCTGTAGGAGTCGATCTGCCCAATGGGCTGACCGTCGCGGAAGCCCGTAAAGAGGCGGATACCGCGTACGCACTCGATCGTGCGCACGTTTTCCATTCATGGTCAGCCCAAGGGCAAATCAGCCCGATGACCGTCACGGCCTCGGCCGGATCTTATGTTTGGGACGGCGAGGGCAACCGCCTACTCGACTTCTCGTCGCAGCTCGTAAATACCAACATCGGTCACCAGCACCCCAAAGTTGTTGCAGCGATCCAGAAGCAAGCGGAGAAACTTTGCACCGTCGCGCCTCAGCACGCCAATGATGCCCGATCGGAGGCCGCCCGGCTGATCGCCGAGCGGACTCCGGGCGACCTCAATCGGGTTTTCTTCACCAACGGCGGCGCTGATGCGATCGAGCATGCGGTGCGGATGGCGCGTTTGCATACCGGACGCTACAAGGTGTTGTCGCGGTACCGCTCCTACCACGGTGGTAGCGACACGGCGATCAACCTGACCGGCGATCCGCGCCGGTGGTCCAACGATTACGGCACCAGCGGTGTGGTGCATTTCAATGGGCCATTTCTCTACCGCTCGGCATTTCATTCTGCCGATGAAGAGCAGGAAACCCAGCGGGCACTCGAGCACCTCGATCACTTGATCAGGATGGAAGGGCCGCAGGCCTTCGCCGCTATCGTGCTCGAATCGGTTCCCGGTACGGCCGGGATCATGGTGCCGCCGCCGGGCTACCTTGCCGGAGTCCGGGAAATCTGTGACCGCTACGGCATCGTCTTCATCGCCGATGAGGTGATGGCGGGATTCGGGCGGACCGGTAAGTGGTTTGCAATCGAGCATGCCGGAGTCGTCCCTGACCTCATCACATTCGCCAAGGGCGTCAACTCGGGATATGTCCCGCTGGGCGGAGTGGCGATCAGCGAGACGATCGCTGCGACGTTCGCAGACCGACCCTACCCAGGCGGTCTGACGTACTCGGGGCATCCGCTGGCCACCGCTGCAGTAGTGGCAACCATCAATGCCATGACCGATGAGGGGATCGTCGACAACGCGGAGAGAATCGGTAGGGAGGTCCTCGGACCGGGACTGCGTTCGCTTGCCGAACGACACCCATCGATCGGCGAGGTTCGCGGGCTCGGCGTGTTTTGGGCAATCGAGTTGGTCAAAGACCCGATTACCAGGGAACCGCTGGCTCCGTACGGGGGCTCGAGTTCGGCGATGAATGAGGTCATTGCGGCGTGCAAGCTGGGTGGCTTGCTCCCGTTTGCTAACTTCAACCGAATCCACGCCGTGCCGCCGTGCACGGTGTCCGATACCGAAGTGCTAGAGGGGCTTGAGATTCTCGATACGGCCTTGAATCGCGCGGACGCTGCAATGGTCTGATAAGTCTTGCAAGACCTTTCGCAACAACAGGAGGTCGTCGGCAAGCTTTGTGCTTCCGACGACCTCCCGCTCTGTGTCGGCAGCGCCCCAGTTCGTCGACCTGCCCAGGCTGCGGGTGGTACAAGCTCCAAGCTTCAGGTGTAACGCTTGACACATGACACAGACCGCCTTAGGTTTTGTGTCGAACGATCGATCGGTAGATGGATCGGTGAGACGAGGAAGAGGGTGTTCTGGGATGGATAACGGCGCGGATGCGGTCGTCATCGGAGGTGGATTTGCCGGGGTTGTCGCGGCGCGAGAATTGGCCCACCGCGGGTGGCGGGTGCTCGTTGTCGAGGCCCGGGATCGCCTCGCCGGTCGCACGTGGACGATGGACTGGTTTGGGCATAAAATCGAACTGGGTGGGACATGGGTCCATTGGTGGCAACCGCATGTGTTTGCCGAGATGAGTCGATACGGGCTCGGGGTCGTGCGACTGCCGGATCCTGCATGTGGTGTGTGGCTTGATCATGCCGGCAGGCACGTGGTTGCAGAGGAGGATCTCGACGCCCGCATCGCGTCCGCATTCGAAAAGTTCTGGCAGTCAACAAATCTGGAACTGAAAAACGAGCTTCATGATGATGGGTGGGGTGTGGGTTCGGCGACCGGCGTGACCGTCGCAGACATTCTTGCTTTGCCCCAGTTTACCGATGAGGAGCGTGCGCTGGTCGGTGGTGTCTGCGCCACGATGGGCAACGGCCCAAACGACGAAAGCAGCCTCCTCACCACCTATCGTTGGTGGCAGTTGGGCGGTGGGACGATGAAGACCGCAGTGGAGACTCTGGGTTTATATGCGGTTGAAGGCGGGACGGGCGCGCTGCATCAGTCCATCGTGAACGACGGCGCATTCGACGTGAAGCTGTCCGCGCCGGTCCGCAGCATCAGCTATGGGGCCGAGGGTGTTTCGACGACCCTCGAGTCGGGGGAAGTGATCCGATCCAAGGTGGCGATCTCGACGGTGCCCTTGAACGTGATAGGTGATGTCGCGTTCGATCCGCCGCTACCTCCCTCCATCCTTGAGGTCGGCAAGGGAAGCTCCGCGAGAGGGATCAAGGTCGTGCTGGCGGTCGAGCCGCTCGAAAAGCCGCCCTATGCGGTGGCTCCCGATTCGGAAATGTTCAGCGAGGTCGGTTTGTATGCCAGGGCGGAAGATCACGACATCCTGGTCGCGTTCGGGCCTCGTTCAACAGATTTCGACGTCGACCGACGTGAAGACATTGTCCGGGCGCTGCGCGAACTGGTGCCCGAGGCAGTGCTGATCGACTACAAGGTTCATGACTGGACCGCCGACAAGTACTCGCAGGGAACCTGGAACTTTTTGGCCGCAGAGCAGAGTTTCGAGATCATCGCCGAACTCCAAAAGCCGCTTGAGCGTTTGATTCTGGCCGGTGATGCATCCGCACCCGGATGGAACGGATTCATCGATGGTGCCATCCAGAGCGGCTACCGGGCGGCCCGGCAAGCGGTGGAAATGGTTCCTCGTACCGTCTGAACCAGAGTCGGCGTCGCCTCACCTCGCACTCGGGGTGAGGTCGCGGTTAGGTAGCCGATATGCATGTGGGTCTGTCGTGTGACGGCGCCGCCGCGAAGAAGCGGTGGCGCCGTTGCTGTGTCGGCGATCTCGAAGCTCTGTGCGTCAGATTTTCCCGCAAAGTACGTGACGTACGACCGCCTCGTGTTAAATCGCCGAAACGGATCGACCATGGCTATTGCGGGAAGTGGCGTGGCTCACTACGATTGCGTCTGTCGAACGACCGAACGACAGAACGAGCGGACGGATTTGGATGAAGAAATCAGTGGGTGGCAGCAGCTCCTCGGGGGAGGACTTGAGTCGCTACGGATATACACAGGTGTTTACGAGGTCGATAGGTAGCTTCTCGTCCTTTGCTATCGGGTTCTCTGTCTGCGCTGTTATCGCAGGAATCTTTGGCGGGTACGGCGGTGTGCTGACGAGCGCAGGACCGGCCGGTATCTGGATGTGGGTCGTTGCCGCGATCGGGGGCCTTTTCGTCGTTTTCGCGATGGCCACGTGCGCAGCGCGAGTACCCATCAGCGGCATGCTCTATTCGTGGGTGAGCGTAAGTGTCGGGCCGAGGTCCGGTTGGCTCTTCGGCTTCTTGAACGCGGTGGGATTCATTATCGGCGGAGTTTCAGTCAACTACACCTTCGTGAACCAGGCATTCGTTCCATTGTTCGGACTGGATTGGAGTGCGCTCCAATGTCAGATCGCTACGGTGATAGTGCTTGTGGTGCAGGGCTTGATTCTGTTGTTCTCCACGAAGCTCACACTGATTCTCAACTCGATCGGAGTGTCGCTGGAGTTGGCCGGGGTCATTTTGATCAGCGTGATCCTTCTGGTGGCAGTGGCCTTCGGTGTCGACGGGAGTTGGAGCAATATCTTCAGTACGGGCGACATCGATTCCGCCGGCTATTTTTCGTGGAATGGGCCGCTCATGATGGCCCTCCTACTGCCGTTTTACACACTCGTCGGTTTTGAAGCGGTGGCGAGCCTGTCTGAAGAGACTCATCGGCCGGCGCAGGTCGTACCGAGAGCGATGATCCGGGCCGTGGTGGTCTCATCAAGTCTCGGGTTTGTTTTCCTCGTCGCTGTAACTGCGGCAATACCGAATATTTCCGAGGCGACCGCATCGAGTACGCCGGTCGCGAGCATCGTGTCCTCAGTTCTGGGCTCGTTCTTCGGGAAGATCGTTCTCGCGCTGGTGTGCATCACCACGTTCTCGGCAGGACTTGTTCTCAACAGCACGGCGAGTCGTCAGATCTTCGCAATGGCCCGAGACGAAGCCGTCATCGGGAGTTCGTTCCTGTCCTGGGTTCCGCGCCGGACGGTCACACCAGTGGGTGCTGCCATCCTCGTGCTCGTCCTGGGCTCCGCGGTGGTTCTCAGCTTCAAAAATGACACATTGTTCAACCTGTTCGCCGCCACAGCGATTCCTATTCCTTTCCTCTATCTCTTCTTGATCGTCATCCTGAAGATCAAAGCGCCCCCGAAGCCGGAAGAGAAGGACGCTTTCTCACTTGGACGATGGGAAACGCCGGTCACCGTGATCGCGATTGTCTGGCTCGTGGTGTCGTGTCAGTTCTTCCTTTTAAGTGGCGAGTTCACTGAGCCGCTGAAAATGATCGGCGTCTATACGGCCGCCGGTCTGTTCCTGTTCGCGATCATGCTGCTCAGGCGGCCACATGTTTTCCGCCGTACAACCGCAACCTCGCAAAATGTGGACTCGGAGGTCGCGCCGGCAGAGCAGATTCAGGAACCAGGTGACTCGGAGCAGCAGACCGAGCCGCATATTCCTTGAACCGAATGACCGGTCTCTGAGTATGCGCAGTAGACCACGAGGACGTGTCGCGCCGGATGAAACCTGTGCGATACCGAAATACTGAAATGAGTTGCAACGCAATGAAGCGAATTTTCCACAACGGAAACGTATTCACCTCGGACGACGCTGGGTCAACGGCGACCTGTGTCGTGACCGAGGGCGACACGATAATTGCAGTCGGGGCTGAGGATAAGGTTCGCGATCATCTCCGAAGCGCGGACGACGTGGTGGATCTACGTGGCCGCATGCTGTTGCCGGGTTTCATCGACGCGCATGTGCATGCAGTGTGGGGTGGACTTGAACTCGCCCGCTGTGACCTATCGGCAGAAGTCGATATCGCGGGGTACAGCGAGGCTATCCGAACTTATGCACAAGATAATCCCAAGGTCGAGTGGGTCCTCGGCGGGGGCTGGAATATGGCTGTCTTTCCCGGCGGAATGCCGACTCGTGAGCTCCTTGACGAGCTGTTGGGGAACAAGCCGGCATTCCTGCATAATCGCGAGCACCATTCGGGCTGGGTCAACACCGCAGCCCTGGTGAGGGCTGGTATTTCCCGGGCCACACCGGATCCGGCCGATGGTTTGATCGAACGGACGCCGGATGGTGAACCGTCGGGGACACTCCACGAGGGTGCGATGGACCTGGTCATGAAAGTGATACCGCCCGCGAGTCAGGGCGAGCTGGATCGGGCACTCCAAGTTGGCGTAAGTCACCTCCACGCCAACGGAATCACTGGATGGCAGGACGCCTGGGTGGATCCTGAGCTCGCCATATTGGGTCCGCCCGTCCATGGGGCATATCTGCGCGCGGCAGACGCAGGACGGCTTTCCGCCCGCGTTCGGGGCGCTTTGTGGTGGCGGCGCGATACGCGAATCGAGCTGATCGAGGACGAGGTGCGTCGACTCGTTGAGCTGCGTACGGCAACGAACGGAAGAGGCCATGACACCTATGCGATCCACTCGGTCAAGCTGATGCTGGACGGGATCATCGATGCATGCACCGCATCGATGCTCGAGCCGTATCTCGACAAGTGTGGGTGTTCATCGTTGGATGTGGGTAAGAGCTTCTTGCCGAAGGAGAAGCTGAACGCAGCAGTGGCTGCGCTGGACGCGGCGGGGTTTCAGGTGCACTACCACGCGCTGGGCGACAGGGCTGTGCGAGATGCCTTGGACGCTATCGAGAACGCACGTCGCGTGAACGGATACCTCGACACGCGGCCCCATCTCGCGCACGTGCAGCTGGTGGATGAGGACGACATCGCTCGATTCCGTCGGCTCGGCGCGGCTGCCAATATCCAAGGCCTGTGGGGCGCACCGGACCCGCAGATGATCGAAATGTCGTTGCCGCGCCTGGGCTCCACGCGATTCGAGCAGCAGTTTGCTTTTGGATCGCTCCATAGGGCTGGCGCGCTTTTGGCAATGGGAAGCGACTGGCCAGTGACCACGGTCGATCCGTTGAAAGCCATCCATGTAGCAGTCAACCGCTTCGAACCGGGCCAGGCCCCAGGTTCGAGAACCCTAGGCAGCCGGCAGGAACTGGCTCTGGCCACCGCACTGCGCGCCTATACGGCAGGCTCGGCGTTCGTGAACCGTTTGGAGGGCCGTGCTGGCGTCATCCGCGCCGGTGCCGCCGCAGACATCGTGATCCTGTCGCAAGATCCGTTTGAGGTCCAGGCCCACGAGATCGGTGATGTCGCGGTCGACGCGACATACTTTGCAGGAGAGATGCAGTTCGAGCGGTGAATAGGGGATTCCCTCGATCCTGCGATTCAGACCGAAAACCGTTTGAACACAAAGCTTCTCCGCACGGAATGGGCGAACCATGCGCTGTTGATGGCCGTTGCGGTCACAGGTATGAACTTCGCGAGCGATAACAGATCCGACTGCGTTGATCACGCTGTGTGCGTGCAGGTTTGGAAGCAGCGCAACGAGAACGAAGATTCGGTCCGGTTGGCGGTTCATGACTTGACCTAACGGGTTCGTTCGGGCTAATCTATCGATCGAACGACTGAGAGGAAGTCCGTGAAAAGAATCTATCTAGACGAGGTCGAAGTGGGCGCGCGCGTCACGACGGCTGCTCGGACGGTCACCGAAGCGGATATCGTCAACTTTGCGGGAGTATCCGGCGATTTCAACTTGCTGCACACCGACGACGAGTGGGTGCGCGCCAATACCCCCTACCCGGGCCGAATTGCCCATGGATTGCTCGGTACCGCGATCACCACGGGGCTCAGAAGCGAGTACGACGATTGGAACGTGATCGCGTTCTTGGAATGTTTGCGTCGGTTCACGGGGCCGATCCTCCCGGGTGACACCGTCCACGCCGAGTACGAAGTCATGGAACGACGGGACAGCAAAACTCGCCCTGGGACCGGGGTGATCAAAATCGACGTCCAGTTGATCAATCAGAAGGGTGAAGTGGTCCAAGCCGGCTACGACACCGTACTTCTCGCGACGGAAGAGGCAAGTAAATGACTGATGTCGCAATCGTTACAGGCGCAGCCGGCGGGATCGGTGCTGCCACGGCCAAGCGACTTGCTGCCGATGGATTCCTAGTCGTGGCCAGCGATCTTCGTGCCACGGACGCTCAGCGCGTCGTCGACGAGATCGAAGCCAATGGCGGTCGTGCAGTCCCTTTCGAACTCAACGTGACCGACAGGGCGGCCTGGAACGCGTGCGCCGAGTTCGCCTCTGCGCTGGGATCTTTGCGCGCAGTGGTGAATAATGCGGGTATTCTCAGGGACCGGTCGCTGAACAAGCTCACTGATGAGGATTGGGACGCAGTCGTTGCCGTGCACCTGAAGGGCGCCTTCCTTGGGTCGCAGGTCTGCTTTCCGTACTTGCGGAGTTCCGGGGGCGGCTCCATCGTGAGCATTTCGTCGACTGCTGCTCGTGGCAGCTTCGGACAGGCCAACTACTCTGCGGCCAAGGGCGGGATCATCAGTCTCATGCGCACGATCGCAATCGAAGGTGCGCGGCATAATATCCGCGCAAATGCGGTGGCACCGGGGTCGGTCGAGACAGCCATGATCGCGAGTGTACCGGAGGACGTGCGCGCGAAGTTCCTCGAAGACATCCCGATGCAGAGATTCGCAAATCCCTCTGAGATAGCCTCGGTGATCGGCTTTTTGAGTTCTGCCGACGCGAGTTACGTTACAGGGCAACTCATCACGGTTGACGGCGGCGCCACCCTCGGTGGCTGAACGATTCTTCGACCCACTCATATCCACTGAAAGGCTTTACAAATGACGAACAGCCCAACTCTTGCAGGCAAACGAGTCATCGTAACCGGCGCGGCATCGGGAATGGGTCGCGCACTCGCGACAATTGCCGCGGAACAGGGCGCGCACGTAGCGCTGTTTGACATCAATGCTGAAGGACTCGAGAAGGCCAAGGATGAACTGAAGGGTAGCAGTGGCGAAATTGTCACTGTTGCAGCCGATCTCACAAACTGGACGCAGGTGGAGGAGGGTGTCAAGTCGGCCATCGCGCAACTGGGCGGGCTGGATGCACTGTGTAACGTCGCGGGTTGGGACGAGCCAGGTCGCTTCTGGGAGCAGGACCTGGAGTTCTGGGAGAAAATCGTCAACATCAACCTGTGGTCGAATCTGTACATGACCCGCGCTGTGGTGCCGCATCTGATCGAGCAGCAGTCGGGGACCATTGTGAACGTCGCGTCCGACGCAGGTCGTGTGGGCAGCAAGGGTGAGACTGTCTACGCCGCAGCAAAGGGCGGCGTAATCGCCCTGACGAAATCGCTTGCGCGAGAGCTCGCTCCGTATCAGGTGACTGTGAACTGCGTGTGCCCCGGCCCGACGATGACTCCGCTGCTGCAGGCGGAGATGGTGTCGACCCCGAAGCTGATCGAAAAGCTGGTTCGCGCGATCCCGCTCCGTCGGGTCGCCGAGCCGTCGGATCCGGCAAACGTTGTTGCTTTCTTTGCCAGCGACGCCGCGGACTACATGACCGGTCAGGTCGTCAGTGTCAGTGGTGGCCTGACCATGGCGGGCTGACGTCGAGGCCCATCCCGTTACCTCGAAGGACAGCCGATGCCTGAAGCAGTTATCACAGCAATTGCCCGCTCGCCCATCGGAAGGGCGCGCAAGGGTTCACTGATTAGCCGGCGCGCCGATGATCTGGCCACCGAAATGGTGACCGCGGCGCTCGGCCAGATCCCGGAACTGGATTCGTCCGAGATCAGCGACCTGATGTTGGGCACCGCGATGCCCGCCGGCGAGCAAGGGTTCAATCTGGCACGCATGGTGTCGGTGTTGGCGGGGCTCGACGGCGTGCCCGGAACAACGGTGAACAGATATTGCGCGTCGTCTTTGCAGACGACTCGGATGGCGTTCCATGCGATCCGAGCGGGCGAAGGTACTGCCTACATCTCTGCCGGAGTTGAGATGATCAGCCGCTATGGCGACTATTCGGCGGACGCCATCCCGGGCACCATGAACCCGCGCTTCGATGCCGCGCAGGAGCGGACGGCAGAACGGCGCATCCAGAATGCTGACCATTGGACGGATCCTCGGCTCAATGGGCAGCTTCCGGATGCGTATATTCCAGACGGTCAAACTGCTGAGAACGTAGCGGCGATGTGTGGCGTCAGCAGGCGAGACCAAGACGAGTTGGCACTGCGCTCACAGCTCAATGCTGAAAGAGCTATAAAGGCAGGATTTTTCGAACGGGAAATCACCGCCGTCGACGACGGCAATGGCAACCTGGTCACGGCCGATGACGGACCGCGTTTCGGAACCACTATGGACGGGCTCGAAGCCCTGTCCCCGGTGTTCCGTTCCGGGGGGACAGTGACGGCCGGTAACTGCTGTCCGCTCAATGATGGTGCTGCCGCGCTTGTGGTGATGAGTGAAGACCGCGCGAGGCAACTGCAGATCGCACCGCTGGCTCGAATTGTGTCGACGGGCGTCAGTGCTCTATCGCCGGAAATCATGGGCCTCGGGCCGGTGGAATCGACGCGAAAGGCACTGTCGTCCGCAGGAATGACCGTCGATGACATCGATCTATTCGAGATCAACGAAGCGTTCGCGGCCCAGGTGGTGGCGAGTCAGCGTGAGTTGGGTATCGACAGTGACCAACTGAATGCCCACGGCGGGGCGATCGCTCTCGGACATCCCTTTGGAATGACCGGTGCGCGAATGACTTCGACGCTTCTCAATGGGTTGCGGACCAAGGACAAAGAGCTCGGCGTCGTCACGATGTGCATAGGCGGTGGCATGGGGATGGCTGCGGTCTTCCAACGACTCAACTGATCAAACAAGATGCGATGCACGCAGCGCCGGTCACTCGCAAGAAGGGCTATAGCATGACAATTGAGCATATTACCCAAGCCGAAGAGGCTGAAATGCTTGTCACCATCGGCCGTTTGGTCGATGACAAGCTCGAACCACGTGCGGCAGATATCGATGCCAAGGCAGAGTTCCCTCTCGACTTCTACCGGGAGCTGGGGGACGTCGGGTTCTTCGCGACCTTCATCCCGGAGGAATACGGCGGGATCCAGGTGAGTCAACGCACCACGTTGATGGCCGTTGAGCGGATGGCCCGGAGCTCGTCGGCGGTCGCACTCTCGTTCGGAAATGCCGGCGACGCGGTCCGACCAATCATCCTCGGTGGTACCGAAGAGGTCAAGAGATTGGTCCTGCCATCTGTGGCGACCGGCGAGGCAATCCCGTGCTTTGCTCTGACCGAGGCCGAATCAGGGTCGGATGCAGGCGGAATGAAGACGCGTGCGCGTCGTGAAGGTGACGAGTACGTCATCACCGGGCAGAAGATCTACATCACCAATGGGTCGTATGGAGACTTCTACACCGTATTCGCACGCACTTCGGACGATCCCGCCGCAGCTGTGAGCGCTTTCGTGGTTCCCCGTGACACAAAAGGGTTTTCGGTCGGGCGAAATGAAGACTTGCTCGGACTTCGTGGAATGCCGGCCACCACACTGAACTTTGACGAAGTGCGGATCCCCGTCAGCTATCGACTCGGCGAAGAAGGTCGCGGTTTCCGGCTCGCCATGTCGGCACTCGACGAGGCCAGGCTCAATATCTCGGCGGTTGCGCTCGGAGTCGCTAGGCGTGCACTGGACGAAGCGATCGTCTTCGCCCGTGGCCGCCAGAGTTTCGGTAAGCCAATCATCGAACACCAGGGGATCGGGTTCCTGCTCGCAGACCTGGCTGCCGATCTCGCGGCGGCGTGGACGCTGTTCGAAAAGGCGTTGGAGGCCACCGAGAATGGTGGATCGCGAGCGGTGAGCACGGTGGTATCCATGGCGAAGCTCGCAGCCACGAACGCGGCGTCTCGGATTGCCACCGAGAGCGTGCAGGTCCATGGCGGAGCAGGACTTACCAAGGACTATCCCGTCGAACGGCTTTACCGGGACGTGAAAGCGTTCCAAATCCTGGATGGCACCACTCAGATCCAGCAACTGATCATTTCCCGACACCTCAGCAAGAACTCATTTCCCTACCCCGAATTGAACTGGTAAAGGAGCAATTTCAATGACGAACGAAATCACCGCCATCGACTTCATGTGTGGTCACTACACAGAAGACAACATCCGACGCAACTTCTTCGAGAGCTCGGAATCGGACATCTTCGAGTCTGTAGGCCGGCTAAAAGGCCTGCACGGCTACACGACCAAAGATTTCATGAAGAAGCTCAACGGTCTGGGCATCCAGAAGATCATCATCCCGACGCTCCTGACTTGGGATTACTGGAATCAGCGTCCCATTGAGGAGACCTTCGTGGAAGAGGTCGCAGAGGCGCATGCCGAGGACCCGGAGAACATCTTCGGGTGGTACGGCGTCAATCCACGCAAGCGGATGGAAGGGGTCCGCGAGATGGAAGACGCCATCAAGAACAAGGGCTTCAAGGGTCTGCACATTCACCCGCACGGCTTCGGTCTTCCGCCGAACCACCAGTGGTACTTCCCGTACTACGCCAAGTGTGAAGAGCTGGGTGCAACCGTTACCGTATCGATGGGCCACACGCTCGACTTCATGCCCGGCGAGGTCGGCCGTCCGATGCACCTGGACGAGGTGGCACTGTACTTCCCGAAACTGACGATCGTGTGTGGCCACACCGGTTGGCCCTGGGTCGAAGAGGCCGTCGCGCTCGCTTCCAAGCACTCGAATGTGTATCTCGGTACCTCGGGTTACGCGCCCAAGTACTGGCGTCCCGAGATGCTGCAGTTCATGGATTCTCGCCGTGGACGCTCAAAGACCATCTGGGGCACGGACTACCCGCTCGTGCGCCATGAGGAGAGCATGAAGCAGATCAAGGAACTCGGGCTCAAGCCGGAAACCCTCCAGGCTGTTCTCCGAGATAACGCAGTGAAGGCCTTCAACCTGTGAGTGGCAACATCGAGGTGAAGCGTTCGCGCGGCGTGTGGACGCTCACCGTCGCCCGTCCGGAGCGTCGTAACGCGCTGGACAACGATGCCATCTTCGAGTTGCAGCGACTGCTTGTGGAGGCCGAAGGAGACGAGAGTGTTCGTCTGCTGGTTCTGACCGGCGCTGGGGATCGCGCCTTCAGTTCCGGATCGGACATCAAGGCGGCCCGAGATATGACTGTGCCGGAGCGAGTTCAGCACACCGCGCACGGGCAGCGTCTGATGGACGCGATCGAACGGCATCGGTGTGTGACGATCGCGGCGGTAGAGGGCTTTGCCCTCGGCGGCGGATTCGAGCTCGCCTTGGCGTGTGACCTGGTAGTTGCTGGCGCGGGCGCGACGTTCGGGTTGCCAGAGGTCATGAAAGGCATGCTGCCGGCGTGGGGCGGCACCTACCGCTTGACACGGGCGGTGGGTCTGTCCTACGCCCGCCAGATTCTGCTGGGTGGCCGCACGCTCTCTGCTACCGAGGCGCACGCGCTCGGATTGGTGCTCGATGTCGTGGCCGACGGCACTGCGGTCGAGGCGGCCGAGGCCATAGCCGCCGAGACGGCGGCCGGCGCTGGATCGGGACTCGCCACAGCCAAGCAACTGTTGCTCGAGAACGCCTCAACAGCTTCAGGGGCTGCGCGACTGCTGGAGTTCTTGGCCGAATCGGTGCAGTCGTATGGTGAAGGATATGCGTCGACGCCGACCGCAGGAAAGTAGTAATGAGCGCCTCCGAACCCGTACATGACCACATTGTCACAGATGCATCCACACCCGGCGTTGTTGTGCTCACGCTGAACCGTCCGAATAGCCTAAATGCCTTGACTCCAAGTATTCTGCAGGCACTGACGGCAATGATTCAGCACTATGGCAGTGTCGACAGCATCCGTGGGATCGTTGTTACGGGTTCGGGGCGAGCATTCAGTGCTGGCGGGGACGTCAAACACATCCTCGCAATGTCGACTCCCGAGTACGAGCCCTACCTCGCGCTCTATGCCGGGCTTGACACCGTGATCGTTTCGTCGCCGGTTCCGGTGATCGCGGCGCTCAATGGCTTGACATATGGTGGCGGCCTTGAAATCGCGTGCATGGCGGACATTCGTGTTTCCGTCCCCACTGCAACATTCTGTGCGGGCGATATCAAACTCGGCCTTTTACCAACCGGCGGCTTGACGTGGAAACTTCCGCGGATGATCGGGCTCGGGCGAGCTCGTCACATGTTGTTGACTAACGAAGTACTCAATGCAAGCCGTGCACTGAGTGTCGGTTTGTGCGATGTGATCGCCGAAGATGTTGTGGGTGAATCCAAGTCGTTGATCGACAGCATTTCGGAGTACCCCAACGAAGCGGTGCGGCGGACCAAGAGAGCTCTTGATATAGCGCAAGAGGACGACCAAGACGTCTCCTGCAGATACGAAGTGCAGGCCAATGTCGAGGTACTCCAGCAGCCGGCGACTCAGCGCGCAATGGCAGACATGTTCGGGCACCCCCGCGGCAATTGAACGCCGCACTTTTTGGGAAAGGAAGTATTACCAATGCAGTTCGAGTTGAGTGCCGAACAGGAAGAATTGGCTCGGTCCGTTCGCGCTTTCGTCGAGCGCTACGCAGGCCCCAATGAGGTGTTGGCCCAGATCGAGACCGATCTCGGATTCGATCCGTCGGTCTGGACTGCGGCGGCGACGCGGGTTGGCCTGCAGTCTCTGGCCGTACCCGAAGAGTTCGGTGGCATGGATGCCGGTCCGGTGGAAATTGCTGTGGCACTGGAGGAACTGGGTGCAGGTTGTGTGCCGGGTCCTCTCGGTGTAGCTGTCGGAATCCTGCTCCCGTCCCTGCTCGCCGCACCAGAGTCCGAAGTGCGGAACGAGTTGCTGTCTCGTATCAGTGAGGGTGACGAAATTCCGTCGCTCGACCCACGGCTGTTCGATGACCGCTTTCCCGCTTCCTCGATCGTGACCAAGCAGACTGTCGACCGCGGTACCGTGATCGTTTCCGGGACGGTGAATCGTGTGCTCCATCCGCTCGGAGCCACGAAGCACCTGCTGATCGCACAGGTCGACGGTGTGGATGCGCTCGTTGTAGCCGGTGGTGACGGTGTCGGGGTCGAAGGCCACGACATGCTCGATCCGACGCGGGGCGAAGGCGCTGTAACGCTCACAGATGTTCCGGTCACGGTACTCGCCAGTGGGCGCGCCATGGACCCAGTGCGTTCTACCGCTCGTCGTGGTGCATTGCTTCTGGCTGCGGCCGAGTCAGTCGGTGGCGCGCAACGCGCACTCGACATCGCAGTGAAATACGCCGGAGAGCGTCATGCATTCGGGAAGGTCATCGGGTCCTTCCAAGCTCTCAAGCATCGAATGGCGACAATGCACACCGAAGTCGAGGTCGCTCGGACCATGCTTTGGTACGCAGCGTGGAAGTTGTCGGTAACACCTGCCGAGGACGAGTCGATCGATGACGAGCTGACGAAGGCCAAGCTCGCTGCGACAGAGGCTTACATGTTCTGTGCGCGAGCGAGTCTCGGGATTCATGGCGGTATCGGATACACCTGGGAGCATCCCATCCACCTTTACTTCAAGCGGGCGACGAGCCTTCGTCAGTTTGCGGTGTCAAACGAGGTCGCGCGTGAGCAGATCGCCGAACGAGTACTCGCGTCCGGGCGCGTGTGAGCCCATCGCACCCTCATTTCTCGTAGGAGAGAATTATGGATATCACCTTCACTGGCGAAGCCGCCGAGTTCCGCACCAAAGTCCAGGCATTGCTCCGGGACAATCTGCCCGATGACTGGAAAGGTATCGGGTCGCTTCAGGGAGACGAGTACAAGAAGTTCGACGCGAGCTGGCGCGCTCTGCTGCTCGAGAACAAACTCCTGGCGCCCGCGTGGCCGGAAGAATTCGGTGGAGCGGGTCTGAGTCCCGCCGAGCGTGTGGTCCTCGCCGAGGAATTTGCGCTCGCCGGCGTTCCCACCGGTACCGCCAATGACGAGTTTTCCATCGACATGCTCGGGAACACGCTGCTCGAACACGGTACCCAGGAGCAGAAGGACAGCTTCTTGCCGAAGATCCTGTCTGGCGAAATTGTTTTCTGCCAAGGTTTTTCGGAACCGGATGCTGGTTCGGATCTATCGAATGTGCGCACGACGGCGAAGCTTGTCGACGGGCAGTGGATCGTGAACGGTCAGAAGATCTGGACTTCAGACGGAATGAAGGCCAATTGGATCTTTGCGCTGGTCCGCACGGAAGCCGGTTCTTCACGTCATCGCGGGTTGACCCTGATGCTCCTGCCGACCACGCAGCCAGGAGTCGAGCTCCGCCCGATCACGATGATCACCGGTGACAATGAGTTCTGCGAGACATTCTTCACGGACGCGGTGACCGAAGAGGCACACGTCGTCGGCGAGGTTGGGAACGGCTGGGCCATGGCGATGAGCTTGCTGGGCCACGAGCGGTCCGAGACCGCAGTGACGTTGCCCTTGCGATTCGACGCGGAACTCGGACGGCTGGTGGCCCTCGTCAAGCACCGCGGCCTCGACAGCGACCCGCTCGTACGTGCGCGTCTCGCCGATTTGAGGGTGCGTCTGGACGCCATGCGCCGGCTGGGCTGGCGACAGGTCACCGGATGGCTGAAAGGCAACCCTCCCGGATTCGAGAGTTCAGTGGCCAAGCTCGTCTGGTCGGAGTACCACGTGCTGAGTTCTACGTTCGCTATGGACGTCCTTGGTATTGATGGGCTCGAATGCATTGGGCGGCGTGGACCGGCGTACTACTCGGACGAGCCAGGGGCCGACGCGCTCGAGACAGCAACGTGGCAGACGACCTACTTCACGGCGCTGGGCAGTGTGACATATGCGGGCACAAACGACATCCAGCGGAATATCATCTCCGAGCGCGTGTTGGGTCTTCCGAGATGAGCGAGGTTGCTGAACGTGCAGTTGCCTCTATTGACGGTCGCAGGGATCTGACTTCGGTGTTCAATCCGCGGTCGATCGCGATCGTGGGCGCGTCGGACGATCCCAACAAGTGGGGCTATCAGTTGGCCAAAGGTGCCCTGAAGGGCGCTCACCGGCGGAACGTCGAACTGGTGAGCGCAACCCGGGATTCGGTACTCGGCCAAGCGACGAAGCGGTCGTTGCGAGATCTGTCGGTAGCACCGGACCTCGTCGCGATGGCCGTGCCCCTGTCGGCGTTCGATTCCGTGCTCGATGATGCGATCGAGGTTGGCGCTAAAGCGATACTTGCGGTGAACGCTGGCTTTGCAGAGGCCGGAGCAGATGGCCAATTGCGTCAGCAGGCGATGGTGACCAAGCTCCGCGACGCGGGTGTATCCATGGTTGGTCCGAATTGCCTCGGCCTCATGGACCTCCATAGCGAACTGGATCTCGCGTACGACCAGGCCGGACCTGCAGGAATCAGCAAAGGCCCGGTCACCGTCATCTCGCAGAGCGGCAACGTGGGCTTGGACTTTATTTTCGGCCTGCGCGCCAAGGGTATCGGTATTGCACGTTTCATTTCTGTCGGAAACCAGGCTGACCTGGACATCGGTCATTTCGTTCTGGCGGCCTGTGCGGACGACAACACACGTGTAATCGTCATCTACGCAGAGGAATTCCGTCGCGCACGTTCAATGCTGGCGGCATTGCAGGCTGCCGTGAGCACCGGCAAACCGGTGATCCTGGTATCTCCGGGCGGCGAAGCTGCCGCGCGCGCCGCCGCATCCCATACCGGGGCGATGGCGTCCAACCAAGCGGTGACTGAAGCGGCATGCCGTGATCTGGGCGTGATTCGTGCGGCATCGGTTGCGGAAGCACTGAGTTGTGTCGAGATCTGCGCGCGACAACCGGTGCCGAGTGGCCGTCGAGTTGCTGTTGTCAGTGACGGTGGCGGCCACGCAGTTCTCGCCTGTGATGCGCTGGGCGACGCTGGTTTTGAGATTTCTGAATTCACTCCCGAGCTCAGACATGCTCTCAGCGACAAGCTCGATCCGTCCTCGTTTGTCAGCAACCCGGTTGATCTTGCAGCGGCGAATACCCGATTGGAGGCCTTTGAGCACGCAGCCGTGACGATCATCGAGAGCGGTGAAGTCGACACGGTGGTGATCACCGGGGGGCTGGGCTCTTTTTCGGTGATCAGTCCGGCTCTTGCCCCGCGTGAGGTCGACTCCACGAAGGCGATAGTCGATGCGGCGAACAGGGCCGGGGTGCCATTGTTGATCCATACGATGTTCGCCGACGGCGGTTCTGAGGCCGTGGACCGGCTCCGTGAAATCGACGCCGTCGTCTGCGGTGACATAGCTGCGGCAGCGCGTGCGATGGACAAGATCCACACCGCCGCAAGTACTGTCGGCACGCATCTGTTGCCGGTGCCCGAGTCGTCTGCTGACAGCGTCGCAGTTGCCGGATATTTCGGCGGCCGCAAGGCACTCGTTCAGCGGGGTATTCAGTTTCCCGATGCCCGCGAGGTGACTTCAGGGATGTCGGCGCTCAAAGCTGGTGAAGAGATCGGATTCCCGGTCGTCCTTAAGGCGGTCGACCTTCTCCACAAGTCCGACATGGGCGGTGTTGCGCTCGGGATTCAAACGCCCGACGATTTGTTGACGGCGTTCGGTGCGATGAGGCAGCGAACCGGATCCCAGACGTTCTCCGTGGAGAGCATGGCAGCGGTGGGCGAATCGACCGAGATGATCGTCGGCGCTCGACGCGACCCGATCTTTGGACCGATCATTCTGGTCGGAGTAGGCGGTATCTTCGCCGAAATCCTTCACGACTCTGCCCTGACGCTGGCACCCACCTCACAAGAACACGTTGAGGAATGTATTCGGTCGCTGAAAGCGGCGCCGTTACTGGAAGGGGCACGGGGTCGACGCCCCTTGGACATCGCCGCTGCCGCACGGGCCGCCATCGCGGCCGCGGACCTGCTGATGTCGTCCGACACCATCACCGACGTCGAGATCAATCCTCTTCGTGTCAGCGCTGATGGTGCTCTGGCCCTGGACGTCCGCGTCATCGCTGCCAGCGACGCGTAACACAAGAAATCAATCAGTAGCAGACAAGGAAAAACCATGACAAGCCAAATTCCGGACAAGTACCAGGCCTTCGTTGTCGAGAAGGACGAAAACGGTGGCGTGACCCGAGAAGTTCGCACAGTTACGACGCCGGAACTTGCCGAAGGTGAAGTCCGGATTGCGATCGAATGGTCGAGCGTCAACTACAAGGACGGTCTCGCATCGACCGCAGACGGAAAGGTCGCCCGGATTTCTCCGCTCGTGCCAGGGATCGATCTCGCCGGCGTGATCGTCGACGCCGGTTCGAGTTCTTACTCTGTTGGTGACGCGGTGCTCGTACACGGGTACGACACCGGTGTCGCCAGAGATGGCGGATTTGCCGAGTTCGCGTCCGTTCCTGCCAACACCGTTGTCAGGCGGCCCGCTTCGCTCTCAGCGCGCGACGTCATGTCTGTGGGTACAGCCGGATTCACTGCAGCATTGTCGGTTCGAAAGATCCTCGCTGCCGGCATCACCCCGGACCGTGGACAGATTCTTGTCACCGGTGCAACCGGTGGCGTCGGTAGTTTTGCGGTCACGTTCCTGCACAATCTTGGTTTCAAGGTGGTTGCCAGCACCGGTCGTGAGCAGCGGCGGGACTGGCTGCTGGGTCTGGGAGCCTCAGACGTGATCGGCCGACTCCCCGAGGATGCGAAACCGCTTGGCAAGGAGAACTGGGCGGCGGTGGTGGACAGCGTCGGCGGAACCACCCTGCACGCGGCACTCGCGAGCACGCAGTATGGCGGGGTGGTGGCGGCCTCGGGCAACACCGGCGGCGCAAAGCTTCCGACCACAGTGTTCCCTTTCATCCTCCGCGCAGTGAGCCTGGTCGGCATCGACTCTGTCCAGTGCGATTTGTCGACCCGGCAGGCGACGTGGGACTGGATCGCCGAAAGCATCACGAAGGCGCAGCTTGACGGCATTGCGGGAGAAGAAGTCTCGCTTGCTGATCTTCCTCGTGCGCTCGATGGAATTCTCGGAGGAGGCCTGGAAGGCAGGACCCTCGTTCGGGCCACAGCCGACTGATCATCGTGTGGGGAGGGCGGCTGCCGATTTGGCAGTCGCCCTCATTTTTGACCGCAAGACTGGATCGAGGGCATCTTGCGGGTGTTACGCGCTGCTGCCCCCGGCGTTATTCGCAAAACTGGGAGGGGACAGCCGTGTCGGCGAAAAGCCAGAGCAAGGGGACGGGCGAGCGTTCGACGGGGCAGAGAGCGCGGCAGGCAAGTGTCGATCTGTGGTTCGCGAAGGGATACCACGGCGCATCTCTGCGTGACATTGCAAAAGTGGTGGGTGTCCAGATGTCCACGCTGTACCACTACTATCCGAGCAAACAGGAAATCCTCGCTGAAGTCATGTCGGAGACCATGGACGATTTGGTCGAACATGTGTCGACGGCGATATGCGGTGCATCGACGCCGCGGGGCCGGCTCATCGCAGGGATTGGTGCGCATGTCATGTTCCACGGACTGCGGCGTAAAGAAATCTTCATCACCGACACCGAGATTCGGTCCCTCGAACCGATGCAGAGAGCATTTGTAGTCGCCAAGAGAGACCGCTACACCAAGCTTTTCCAAACTGTGATGGATGAGGGCAGCGCACGGGGCGACTTCGCTTTCGTGGACCGTTCAGTTGCACTGTCGGCGCTGTTCGGGATGATTAACTCCGTACCGGTGTGGTATCGCCCAGACGGGCGGCTGGCTTTGCCCGACATTGCCGACCAGATCGCCGAGATCCTGATCAACGGTGTCGGTGTAAGAGCTCGGGAGATCGACGTCAGCACGTGATCACTCCGTCCTGTAGCAGGCTCTCCGGTTGGCCTCAAGTTCTGGCTGCGTTAGAGGCCAGTGCGTAACCCAGAGACTGCGATGCGCGCTTCAATTCTGCAATCAAATACTCCATTCGTTCCTCGTCGATCGACGCGCCAGCGGCGACAGGGATCGCGAGATTGATCGCAGCCAAAACGCGGCCGTCTTCATTTGTGACAGGTACCGCGACTGCACACACGCCCGGGTCGTACTCTCGATCCATCACCGCCCATCCTTGCCTGGCCACTTCGGCCAGCTCGTCGGCGAGAGAATGTCGGCTGTTCATCCTCGCCGAAGTACTAGCGCTGAGTTCGAGCCTGTCCATCAAGCCTCGGGCGTCCGACTCGTCGAGCGATGCGAGCAGAATTCGGCCCATAGCAGTCACCGCGGCAGGCAATCGCGTACCGACAGCGATATCGATACGCGCCAGACCACCCGACTGCGCGCGAGCAAGATAGACAATCTCGACATCGTCGAGTACTGCGAGTGACGACGCCTCGCCGGTCCTCTGGGTCAGGTCCTCTAAAATCGGTAAGGCGCTGCCGACAAGTGAATCTGTAGACAGGTACGACCAGCCGAACTTCAACACTCGCGGCGTCAACGAGTAGACCCCTTGGTCAACGCTTACGTACCCGAGCTGGTGTAAAGTCAGCAGCGATCTGCGAGCTGATGCTCGGTCGACGCCGGCACGCGCCGCGACCTCTGCCAAGCGCATTCTCGGGTTTCCGCGATCGAACGAGGCCATCACGGCCAGTCCGCGAGCAAGCGCGCGCACATATTGCTGCGGATCCTGGGGTTCGACATGTGGCGTGGATTCTGACATCCCTCCATCCTTACAGACATCGATCGGCCCTTCCGGGCTGCAGACCCGCGTGCGGCGGGTTCGGCGACACCCACTGGTTGCTTCTGGTTGATGGTCCCTACGTCTTCGGAGTCCTTGCTACCGTGACCGGTTACGGTGCAACGGCCGACTCTGTTTCGCCTTTCGGTGGGCCATGAGGTCGGCGATGTGTCACCGCGCGGTCAAAGTTTCCTCGTTGCCGGGGCCGATGACGAAGGCACGTCCAGGGGACCCGTCTCACCGGTCCCGCACAGACCTGAACAACAGCCACGTAAACCAAGTGCAAGAAGCGGTGGCGAGCTCACGTTCCGGCGCCCTTGCCGTGCAGTTGCCAATTGAGCAACTTTGCACCGTTGTGGATCCGCATACTCGAATGGTTTCTAGGGCAACCGTTTTAATCACAAAACCCATCGCAGACGACCGCAGTCCATCCGCCGATGCGCCGGTGAATCCATTCCTGACAAGTGTATGGGTAGAGGTTGAAGTGGTGCGCGCGTTCGGTGACACGTGGTCCCCACGACTCGGTGTCGACGCCCATCAACGCGGCGTGGGATCTGGCGAGGTATGACAGCGTGCCGAGGTCCAGGTCGACGGCCCCAATCGTAGCTCTTGACAAACGCAGAGTGAGAGACCAAGCTCACAGATGTTCACCTAGTGATCAGTTGTTCACTACATGAACGCGCGTACCTGCTCGCACGCGTAGTTCTTGTCCCAGAATCCAAAGGACACCCAATGAATCATTCAATGCTGCTGTACAACGGGGTCATACACACGCTCGCGCGCTCGGCGTCCAAAGCGACGAGCGTGTTCAGCAGGGGGGAACGAATCGTCGCTGTAGGTTCGGATGGCGACATCGAACCGCTGGCAGACGCATCGACCCTGCGTATCAATCTTCAAGGGAGGCACGTATTCCCGGGTTTTGTCGATGCGCATACACACCTCGAAATGGCGTCGATAAGCCAACGGTTTTTTCTTGACACGACTAACCTGACAGTCGCCGCTGCACTCGAGCGGATCGAGAATGAAGTCCGGAATACGCCAGTCGGTCAGTGGATCGTGGCGACCTTTCCTTGGGGTGCCGAATTGCCGTCAAGGCAGACGCTCGACGAGATCGCACCGGATCACCCCTTGGTGGTCCGACGAACGATACACGTCCATACGGCAAATTCGAAAGCGTTTGAGCTGAGTGGGCTTTCTCCGTCGAATCTGCATCCCATCGCAGGAGGCCGGATAACCGTCGGCGACGACGGCATGTTTACAGGTCTCGTCGAAGAGGCGTATGACCTTCTGCGCACTCCGACCCCGAGTGCTACTGAACTTGCAGAAGCACTGGTCGGTACTGCGCAGAATCTCTTCGTCGCAAATGGAGTGACCTCGATTTCTGACATGCCGGCCAGTGCGCAGGGCATGCGAGTAATGCAACACTTGTCGTCCAGCGGTGCCCTTCGTTTACGTTTGCGTGAGCACCCGATTTTGCCGCCTGTGCACCAGCCTCTCGCCCCGTTGGACGCGTATCTCCAGATTGGGTTGACGTCGGGCTTCGGTAACTCGAAAATGCGATTCGGCGGTCTGAAGCTCTTTGTGGACGGACATGAAGATGGGGCTGCTTACAACCACGCCAAATGCGGTCGGGGAGCCGGACTCATGCCGCGGACGCAGTCGGAGTTGGAAGACGTGATCATCAAGGCCTTCGAGGGAAGGCTTCAGCTCTGGTTGCATGCCTGGGGTGATCGCGCGCAGGATCAGGCGATCAATGCGATAGAGAAAGCCGTAGCCGTGACGGGGGTCGAGGATCACCGAACGCGTATCGAACATATGCTCAACACCGAATACACTTCGATTGATCTTAAGCGGGTGCGTGACCTCGGTATAATTCCCTCATCACAACCGGTTTTTCTGAAGAACGATTCGCAAGACATCGGGCATCGAAAATACATCCTCAAAACAGCGCTTGACATGGGTATGGCCGTGCCGGCGAGTTCTGATTGCACGGGAGCTCGTCCCTCATTCGCCAATCCGTGGATGGGCATTGAAGCGATGGTCGATCGAAAGAATATTCAAGGGGAATCGGTAACCGATGAGGAATCGCTGGACCTGACAGAGGCGATCCGTTGTTACACAGTCCATTCGGCCTATGCGTCCTTCGAAGAGCACGACAAGGGAACGCTGGAAGTAGGTAAGTATGCCGACATGGCGATCGTTGATCGAGATCCATACAGACTACCCTCCGATAAATTGTCAACGGTTCAGAATATTGCGACTGTCATCGGCGGAGAGGTTAGTCACGGCTGGAATGAGTTGAAGGGTGGCATCGACTTCAATGGGGCGCTGCCGTTGAGCGTGGTTCTCTTGTAAGACCTTTGAACTCCTTGTGGCAGGTTATTGAAACTACTCGATTGGACCACGGAAATGTCCCAGGATCTTCGTGAAATACTAAACGCCGACACTATGGCAGGTTTGCAAAAGGCCACAATAGCAATTTGCTGCATACTTGTCGGTATCGATGGGTTTGAAATACTCGTCATGTCGTACTCGGCTACCGACATCCAGCGCGACTTCGATTTGAGCGCTGTGCAGCTCGGCTACCTGTTCAGTGGCGGATTGGTGGGCACTGCGCTCGGAGCATTTCTCATCTCTCCGCTGGCGGATAGATTTGGGCGGCGACCGCTGATCCTGGCTTCGCTGATGGTGATGACGATCGGTATGGGGCTGTGCGCGGTATCCACCGACTTCACGGTCTTGCTGAGCTTTCGTGTATTCACCGGGATCGGGATCGGTGCGATCGTATCCAACCTGGCTTCGCTGATCTCTGAGTACTCATCTTCGCGGCGTCGTGTTTCGATGCTTGGTTTCTACGGCGTGTCGTCTCCGCTCGGCGCGACGTTGTTCGGTGGCATCTCGGCGGTCCTCATTACGGAATTTGGTGGTTGGCGCTCTGCATTCTGGTTCGGATTTGCAATCACGGCACTGATGTTTTTCGTCTGCATGGCGTATCTTCCTGAATCTGTCGACTATCTTATCGAACGTAAACCTCGTAACGCTCTGTCCAAATATCAAAATATTGCTCGCAGACTGGGGCAGGATGTCTCTCTCTTCGCGGAACTTCCAGCTCGTCAGGAATTGAATAAGTCGACGGCGGGTTCACCAGTTGTTTCTCGTCTGCTGATCCGACGATCAATATTCCTCTTCGCGGCCTACGGTTTCTGTATGGCGGCATTCTACTTCGCCAACACTTGGACTCCGAAGCTGGTCGAAGAGTCTACTGGCAGTGACAGCTTCGGAATCGCAATCGGGTTGGTGGTCACGGCGGGCGGCGTCGTCTCAGGTATCGCCTATTCGTTCGTGGCCACGAAGGTGAACCCGATCGTTATCGCGATTATCTTGATGGTCTTCGGTTTTCCCGTATTTATACTGTTTGCCAACGTATTCGATATGTCGGCAATCGCGGTGGTGGTTGCGTTGCTTGTAGGCATCACCGCAAACGGCAGTGTCGTGGCGTACTACGCTTTGAGCCCACTCGTTTACCCCGCAGCAATCAGAAGTACGGCGGTAGGCTGGATGCTCGGTTGGGGCCGCGTCGTGTCGATCGTCGCTCCGCTGCTGACCGGCTTCCTGGTCGATTCGGGTTGGTCGTCAGGAAACCTTTTCGGGCTCTTCGGGGGCGTCCTTCTTCTCGCGGCGATCTTCAGCTGGCTGCTCTTACGGACCTATCCGAACCGACAGGGTGTTGACGGTATGCCCATCTCAGAACAAGTGCCGGCGAAGATGCCGTCCTCCTCGCGATAGGGCCTGTTCGCCAACGTGAAGGGACTATCGGCGCTTGGCGCCGGTGGTCCCTTCAGTTTGCTGGTTACCCGCCGTTACAAAGTCCGGGCGAGTCGGCGAGCATTGGCTGTCAAAAAGAGACGTGTGAGAGTGGAGTGCGCCGGTCGACGGTCCACGAGGGAAGGCCATCGTTGCCGCGACCGGCTGGACGGGCGCAAATGGTCACCGCGGTCGGCGGTGAACTCGGAAGGCAGCTTGTTCGCCCGCGCGTGTGGCTTGCGCAGTGCGTCCACTCCGCTGGCAGGCGACCAACTCCCGCGTCAGCCCGCTTCGTCCTTTGATAGCGATTGATCGATCGCCTCGAGAGAAATCCGCATCGACGCATCGCCCGCGAACTCCGGTGGCAGGCGATTGGCGACCCACAACATTCCCGTAGCAAACGCGGATTGCTCCACAAAAGTGGTCCTGCACATATTCTCGACGCGACGCGACGCGACGCGACGCGACGCGATGCGAAGCGTGCCCAGCAAGCATGGTTGCTTTGGGTCGACGCTCGGCGAGATCGCCCAATTCTGGTGGCAGTCGTGTGAATACCCGCGTTTCCGCACCCAACAGTGGGCTGTCTTCGCGTTCGTCGAACGAGAACATCTCCCGACAGACTGAGGCAGAGTTGATCGGTGGCATACCGCCGGCGTGCCGGAACCAGCGTGAACCCACGTCCCCGATACACCGCAGGGGACCGCAGATCCTCGCTCGTAAGTCCCTGGCCTTCTACTTCAGAAGGCTTGCACAAACCCCCTGCGCACCGGGGTGATGTGCCCTGGGTTCGGCGGTGACGCCATACTTGGTTTCAGGCCACGGGCTGGGTGGATTGGTAAAGCAGTTCGAACTCTATCGGAGTGCGCATTCCGAGTGCAGAATGACGCCTTTGTCGATTGTGGAAGATCTCGAGGTAGTCGAAGATCGCGTTGGCTAGCTCGATCCGCGTTCTCCAGCGTTTGCGGTTGAGTAGCTCGGTTTGCATTCTGCCCCAGAATGATTCGATCATTGCGTTGTCGTAGCAGTCGCCGATCGACCCCATCGACGGCACCAGCCCTGAGCGTTTGGCGCGATCGGTGAATGCCCAGGAAGTGAATTGCACTCCGTGGTCGGAGTGGATGGCCCCGCCGGCCTGGGGGTCGCGATTGCTGATGGCCATGCTCAGTGCGTTGGTGACCAGGGCGGCGGTCTGGCTCGAATCGATTGACCAGCCGACGACCCGGCGGGAGAAAGTGTCCAGGACCACCGCGCAGTACACCTTGCCTTCGTGGGTGCGATGCTCAGTGATGTCGGTGACCCACAACTGATTTGGTGACTTGCGGGTGAACATGCGCTTCACCAGATCGGTTGCAGTGGGGGTTTCGTGGCGGCTGCGTGGACGGCGGGTCCCGGGTAGTCCCTTCATGGCTGCGCGGGCCATCAGCATCTCGACCTGGTTATGGCCTACCGACAGCCCGAGTCCGAGGGTGAGCTCGGCGTGGACCCTGCGTGCACCGTAGGTGCCCCGTGAGGCGATGTGCACGGCCTGGATCTGTTCGGTGAGCCAAGCGTGGCGGATCGAGCGTGTCGAAGGCGGGCGTGAACGCCATTCGTAGTAACCCGACTCGGCGACCACGAGCAATCGACAGGCTTTCTGTACGGGAAGTTTCTCTGCGGCCATGGTGGCTATGGCCGCGTACCGCCTTTTGGGTCGTGTGGCTCCTTGAGCAGCTCATGAGCCCTTTTCAAGATCGCGACCTCGGTCTCGAGTTCACGAATCCGCTTGTTGGCCGCGCTGAGCTCTGCTTGCTCGGCACGGTTGAGTCCGGGCAATTGCCCGGTATCGATCTGTTCCTGGCGACGCCATCCGTAGATCGTTTGGTCGCTGATCTTCAGATCGGCGGCGATCTGGGCAATAGGTCGGCCAGCAGTGACGAGGTCGAGCACCTTACGGCGGAACTCTTCGGGATAACGCTTGGGCATGGGGCACGGCTCCTTCTGGAATCTCGTGATCAAAAGTCAAGCAAACGAACTCCGGGAAACCCAGGGCACATCAAAGCCTCCGGACACACCGGGGTGATTCAGTCAGAGGTTGCAGGAACGCGAAGCCCCGCGGCCAACATCGACCGAATCGGGTACTTCATCTGAACTGGATCCGGCTGGTCGGTCTTGAGAAATGCCGGCTGGGGGCACGGGGATGACGCCAGCATCTGCCACACGTTATACATCACTCTTCTTTAGCTGGCAGGGCGTATGGCGCCCGTCACATACTAATGGGCGGTGATCCAGAGTGGTTCGGTAGCAACGTGTATCGGCCCGCCGGGTTGGCCCGATTGCCGAACGCGATCTGGTGGGAACTCAGTGCCTGTGCGTTGCGGACCCAGTCCACGCGCACGCTGTCGGGATGGACAATCCTTGAGCGGCTGCGCGGAATCCTTCGGCTGAGTGCTCTTTTCTGAATGGGCGGAATCGACGAAACATGCAGGCCGTGAGTAGGTTATTCCGGCGACTGGCGGCTGAAGTGAAGCGCCAAATTCGCTCTTCCGGTTGTGCGATCACTGCGTCAAACATAGACTTCGGTTGTCTATCGGTCGACAGACTCATTACGAATGGGGATTGTCGAATCCACCAGTTCGCCCTTCAGGAAGCAACCGTCTACCTCTTCGAAGTGAAAGAAGCCCCATGGACACCGAGACATCTGGCAATGAACTCAAACCCGGACTCAAGCAGCGTCACCTGACAATGTTGTCGCTCGGCGGAGTGATCGGAGCAGCGCTCCTCGTCGGATCGAGCGCGATTATTCACGAGGCGGGCCCGCTTGCGTTTGTCTCCTATTTCGCGACAGGTTTGATTGTATTGTTCGTCATGCGGATGCTGGGGGAGATGGCTGCGGCGAAGCCGCGCTCTGGCGGCTTCGCCGATTACGCACTCATGGGACTTGGTAGGTGGGCCGGCTTCTCTACGGGATGGCTGTACTGGATCTTCTGGGTGATCGTTGTGGGATTCGAGGCCGTGGTCGGTGGCCAGATGGTGAACCAGTGGATCCCCGAGGTGCCCGTCGCGGTAGCTGGTCTGGTCTTCCTGGTGATCATGACGGGAGCGAACCTTCTGTCAGTGGGCAGCTTTGGTGAGACCGAGTTCTGGTTCGCCGGTATCAAGATCGTGGCGGTGGTTGCTTTTATCGTGGTTGCCGCGCTGGTGGTTTTTGGTGCTTGGCCAGGCACGGACATGGACTTTTCCAACCTATCCGGACACGGTGGGCTTCTTCCGAATGGGCCCGGCGCGCTTCTTGCGGGCGTCGGTGTGGTGATCTTCGCGATGACTGGCGCAGAGGTCGCCACCATTGCCGCAGCTGAGACGGCGGATCCGGCGAAGGCTATCCGGAAAGCCGTGAACACGATCGTGATTCGTATAGTTGGCTTCTTCGTGCTGTCGACACTCCTCATCGTGTTGGTAGTCCCGTGGGACGAGATCGTTCCCGGTGAATCGCCGTTCGTGACTGTGCTTGACCATATCGGTGTTCCGTATACCGTCGAGATGCTCAACTTCGTTGTCATGGTGGCGGTTCTTTCGGTCCTCAACGCGGGGATCTACACGTCCTCTCGCATGCTCTTTGTAATGGCGAAGCGCGGAGACGCGCCCGGATGGATGGTTCAGACCGACTCGCGCGGTGTTCCGGTGAAGGGTATTTTGTCGTGCACATTGGTGGCGTCATTGTGCCTGGGGTTGGCCATTATTTCGCCCGACACGGTCTTTCTGTTCTTGATCAATTCCTCGGGTGCGCTGATCTTGTTCGTGTATTTCTTGATTTGTCTCTCGGAGTTGAGGCTCCGGCGCAAGTGGGAAAAAGAGGAGCCGGAAATACTGCAATTTAAGATGATCCTGTTTCCGGCGTCGACCATCCTGGTTGCTCTCGCGATTCTGGCGGTGCTCGTCAGTATGGGGCTCAAGGCCGATACCCGGAGTCAATTGGTGAGTAGTTTGATCATCTGGGCCATCATCTCCGTTGCTTATGGTGTCAAGGCCATCATGGAAAGTAGGAGAGTGGGCGCGAAGGCGGAAGCCGCGGAGGTCGAAACCGGCGAGATGGTGACGACGACGTCGGAGTCGACGTCAACGCCGAAGTGAGTTAGCACTGGCTCCTGTGCCCGAGTTGGGCGCAGGAGCCGCTGCCTCTCGTGCGATCCCCGATAATCGTGCAGATGTCAACGAGGAGCTGGTACCGATGGTTGCAAATCCGCAAGAAGAGTTTGACGCCGATCAGATGTCGCCACTTGCCGGAGCTGTTTTTGACCATGTTGCGGTGGCCGCACCCCGTATCAGGGAGCTGTTGCCGTTGTACAAGGATCTTTTGGGTGGTGAGGTGAGTCACACAGGTGGCAGTGAAGCGCTGGGCTTTCGTGTGGTCCAACTCAGCTATCCAGACGGAAGCAAGATTGAGATGATGGAACCGACAGAAGGCTCCACCTTCTTCGACTCATTCTTTCGAAGAGGTGGTCACGGTGGATTGCATCACGTGACGTTTATTGTGCCTGACATCGATGTAGCGAAAGTCCAATGCGAAGGCTTGGGTTACCGAGTGTTTGGATTGCGCCGCAGCCCGGGATGGAATGAGCTCTTCGTCCACCCATCGTCGGCATCCGGGGTGCTGGTGCAACTCGCCGAGGTAACGGACGACGCAGCCGAGGTGGAGCTCATCGACCTGGAAACCTTCATCGCATCATGACCTTAGGCCGTGGATGTCACATCGCTTCAGGATCGGCAGCGGCGCGCTTTGCGCGTTCCGTCCTGGCGCCACGGCTGACTGTCCACACGACGATGATGACAACCGTGCTCCCGATCATCTGGATCAGAGATGGCCGCTCACCGAGAATGGCGATCGCCATCAGCAATGATGCAGCTGGTTGAATTAGGAGTATGGACGCTCCCACCTCAGCCGGCAGTTTCGGAAGTGCGGTAGCGATCAAGACCCAGCCGAGAACGCTGCTGCCAAGTGCCAGAACAAGTAACCACCCAATGCTCGTCCAGCCCGGCGCGAAGTCGATCGGCCCCCAGAAGAGCGCGAGCGCCGTTCCGACCAAACCCGAGGACAGTGTGGTCACGAGCACCTGGGACCACGGGCGGCGCGCAGCATCAGCTCGTGAAATGACAATAAGGTAGGCGCTGTATGCCAAGCCGGCTCCGAGCGCTAGTGCCGCACCGACGGCGTACGTATCCGAAGATCCCGAGCCCCCGGTCAATCCCCCCGCGAGAGCCAGCCCTGTGATCATTATGGGCAAAAGGGCCAGAAAGCGTCGCTGGATGCGTTCGCGAAAAATCGCCCACGCTATCAACGGAATGGCGATCACCTGCACGTTGACGAGAACTGAAGCGATTCCGGCGCCAACCATCGATATCGAAGTGGTCCAGAGGGCGAAATCGACGCCGAGCATCGCGCCGGCAAAGACGAGCAACCACAAGGTCTTCGCTTTGATTCGAGGTCGCACGCGACGCTCCATCAATGCGACCACCGCGAGTACTGGCGCAGCAATGAGGCACTTGTAGAAGTTGGTTGTAGCCGAAGTGACGTCCGCGAATTCGATTAGAATCGGAGAGGTCGCGATCATCAGGGCGCCCAGAGCCGCCGTTGCGGCCGACCGTGTATCGGTCGGCGTGCTCCGCGAAGTCGCCGTCAGCAAGATCGGATCCGTCACAAGTGTTTCCGTTCGGTCGTTCACGTTCGGCGCGTTGGCGCGAATTTTGAATTGATTCTTTTGCGGAATCAGGGCAAGATTACTGTATCAGTCGATCGATCGACTGAATATTTTGCGTCCCGGCTCCGATGGGTGCTGATGCAGCGTGTTCAGCGTTCTCGCATCGCAGTACAGAGCCGCATGGCGTCGCCTCTCGGGGGCGATGTACGAATCTTTGCGAAATGCCACGGTCACTTCGGCACAGTCAACGGGCGCCAGTGCCGACGGACCTTCCCCACTCGTGGCGCCCGGTATCGATCGAACAGGACTCAGAAACTCGTGACCCACGCACCTGCCGAGGCCGGATGGCCCCCGGGCTTTCGCAAGGAGCCTGATCCAAGACCGAATTGCGACGCCTCGCTGCTCGCTGGACTGACTTCCGGGGAGGTTCGATTCACGGTCGAGACAGTAGGGGAGGATGAGCTGGTCTTCACGGTTTATGCCGGTGGCCGGTCCATCCAGCTCGAGCGGATGATGCACCTGCTGACAAGCTTCGATGTCGAGATAACTGATCACCAGACGATGGTCCTCATTCGCGACGATGGCTTGGCATGCCGCCTCTACGAGTTCACGACCTCACCTTCGGTCGGCCATATTGCTTTCACGACGCCGAAGGGCATGCTCGGGACCCTAGCCGATGCGCTGGGCGCCATGTGGTCGAACCGATCCGAAATAGACCGGCTGGCAGCATTGGTGCGCACCGCCGGTCTGACGTGGTCGGAAGTCGTGGTGCTCCGCGCTTATGCACGGTTTTTGGGTCAGTCACAGTTGCCACACGACCAGAGTCGGATTCACGACGTCCTGGTGGAGTACCCGGTGATCGCTGCTGGGGTCGTTCGAATGTTCACGAACAAGTTTGATCCCGCCGGTATCTCCTCCGGTCCAGCGCTTCTTGTGTCGATGCGTCAAGCTCTGCTGCGTGAAATAGATCGGATCTCGGGCGCCGATGCGGACCGCGTCCTACGCGCGTATGTTTCTCTTGTCGATGCGACGGTGCGCACGAATTTCTACCGAACAACGAACGTGGAAACCCACGACGCTGCGGTGGCGTTCAAACTCACATCCGTTGAGCTGGTGGACTTGCTGCCCTCACCGCGGCCCCTGCATGAGATCTTTGTCTACTCTCCCGATACGGAGGGTGTTCATCTGCGATTCGGATCGGTCGCTCGAGGCGGCTTGCGGTGGTCTGACCGTCTCGATGACTATCGCACCGAGGTCCTAGGACTGGCCAAAGCGCAAACGGTGAAGAATGCAGTCATCGTGCCGGCCGGCGCCAAAGGTGGCTTCGTGATGCGCAACCCTCCGTTGGGGACGGGGGACCCCGCTTTGGACCGAGTCAACCTGCGCAAGACGGCCCTGCACTGCTACCAGCAGTTCATTCGCGGTCTGCTTGATCTGACGGATAACCGCACTGCGGATGGCGACCCGGTACGGCCTCATCAGGTCGTCTGCTACGACGATCCTGACCCCTACCTCGTCGTGGCGGCTGACAAAGGCACTGCGACGTTCTCCGATCAAGCGAATGCGATTGCAACTGAATACGATTACTGGCTCGGTGATGCATTCGCGTCGGGTGGTTCTGTCGGGTACGACCATAAGAGGATGGGTATCACGGCCCGTGGAACCTGGGTCAGCGCAACGCGTCATCTGGCCGAGCTGGGTGTGGATGTGCACAGGGACGTGTTCACGGTGGTCGGCATCGGTGACATGAGCGGTGACGTATTCGGCAATGGGATGCTCTTCAACTCGAACATTTCGTTGGTGGCTGCCTTTGATCATCGGCATATCTTCGTGGACCCGAATCCCGATACCGAGGCTGCCTGGAAGGAACGCTCGAGGCTGTTTAGGCTGGATACCTCTTCGTGGAATGAGTACGACCGCACCGTGTTGAGCGGCGGCGGTGGGGTGTGGAGGCGCGACAGTAAGTCGATTCCGGTGACAGCGGAAATGCGAACAGCGTTGGGCATCGACGACGGAGTGGAGTCCCTGACACCGCCGAACCTCATACGGGCGATATTGATGGCGCCAGTTCATCTGCTCTTCAACGGGGGAGTGGGAACCTACGTCAAGGCGGATCATGAAAGTCATGCCGACGCGGGCGACAAGGCTAACGATGTACTTCGCGTGGACGCGTCGCAATTGCGCGCGCAAGCGGTTGCGGAAGGCGGGAATCTAGGACTGACCCAAGCCGGACGTATCCAATTCGCCCGGACGGGTGGCCGAATCAACAATGACGCTGTTGACAACTCGGCTGGTGTGGACTGCTCCGATCATGAGGTGAACATCAAAATCCTGTTGGACGCCACTGCACAGACCTCCGAGGCGGTGAAACAGCGGCGTGCCGATCTCTTGGTCTCGATGACGGACGAAGTCGGAGAACTCGTTCTGGCCAACAACGCCGCGCAGAATCGTGCACTGGGGGAGGAGAACTCGCGGGCAGGAGAACGCCTGGCAGTGCACGCACGAATGATCACCGACCTTACCGAACGCCGCGGCTTGGACCGTGCCCTGGAGGGATTGCCGAGCGAAGCGGAACTCGACAAACGCCACCGGCTGGGAGAGGGCTTGACTCGGCCCGAGCTGGCAGTTCTGATGGCACACGCCAAGCTCGATCTCAAAACGGACTTGGTGACGACAGATGCTTTCTCTGACCCGTATTTCGTTGGTCGTCTCGGCCAGTATTTCCCGGCACGGTTGACTGAGCTGTGTGACCTCGAGAGTCACCCGCTGCGTCGCGAGATTCTGTTGACCGATGTGGTCAACGACATTTTCGCTTATGCGGGACTGAGCTATTCGTATCGCCTCCGTGCGGAATACGGGGCCACCGCTGGAGACGTCGTTCGCGCATTCGCTATGTCCGCCGAAGTGTTCGAGGTGCGGGAGCTGTGGCAAGCGACGATCTGCGCGAACCTTCCTCCGTCGACGGAGTACATCGTATTCAGCGAAATTCGGCGGCTTCTCGACCGCGGATCGCGCTGGTTCCTGACGAATCGCCCCCAACCATTGGACATCCGCGGCGAAATAGACCGCTTCCTCCCCGGCGGTATGTCACTGCCAGGGCCTGTCTCCAAATGGCTGAGGGGAGACGAACTCGATCGAATTCGCGAGACCTCTGCGGCGCTCGAGGATCTGGACGTCCCGTCACCGGTCGTGGACCGGGTGGCCGACGGCTTGTACCGGTTCAGCCTTCTCGACGTGATCGAAGTCGCGCAGGAGTGTGCCCAGGACGTGAGTGTTGTGGCTGCGACCTACTTCGCGGTATCTGAATATCTCGGCATCGATAAGTGGCTGATTGAGGTGTCGGCCCTACCCCGGAACGATCATTGGACTGCATTGGCGCGCCTGGCGATAAGAGAAGACATATACAGATCTCTACGTCTGCTCACCCGAGACGTATTCGCGTCAACCGCCCTGGAAAGTACCGACGACATGATCGCGAAATGGGCACACGCCAACAGTGCCAGAATAGACCGAGCTCGCCTCAGACTCGAAGTTCTAGCGGCGAAATCTCGTCATGACGTCGCTTCTCTCACTGTTGCAAATCGTGACATACGCTCGATCGTCTCGGATCAGTACTCAGGATTCGTGTTCTGAGAACAGGGCAGCGGCAATCCCAGCTGTAACGGCCGGCTTGTGAACGCCTAGCGAACGGACGAGCGGCGGTGTGAAGGGAGAACCAAGATCGGGCACGAAGAAGGCGGGCCTCCTTCGAGTATGTGACGGATGGTCACCGACCCGAAGGAAACCCGCCTGAACGGATCGTCCACGGTGTGGGTCGATCACTCCGCGGTGCTGAGGATCTCCGTGTTGCCCACCACTGCTTTGCTGGCTTCGGGTTTGGTGCGTCGCCGCCGTGAACGGGCGAACAGAGCCAGGACGCCGATGGCGACCGGTAATACTACCAGGATGACCCATTTCATCGAGTCGGCCGGCGCCTCAGGTGGATTGATGAAATCGTTTGCATAAAGCCACACCATCGCGGCCGCACCGATGACCGACGACGCCATCAGCCAGGGATTGAGTCGTCTGTCGCGGATTGCCATCACAATCGCGGCAACACAGATCAGGGCATATGGCACGACCCACGAGTACACGATGAGTGGAGCGATCAGCTTGTAGGCCTTCGGTGCGTCATCGGTGTAAACGGAAACAGAGATAGCTACTACCGCTGCCAGTACACACACCAATCCGATTGCGACGAAGGGTGTCTGACGTCGCCGATGGATGGTCGTCACGGCTTGTGGAAGTAGCCCGTCGCCGGCGAGCGCCAGCACGAAGCGAGAACCGTAATTCACGAACGCGATCAACGTGGCCAACGTGGCAATGGCCAGGACGAGGTCGGTGATCTCTCCGAAGAGAGAATTCAAACCGGCATTCGCCGCCAGGGCAGCGGGCGCCGACATGCCTTGGTCGAGCATGTCAGAAGATGCCTGCAATCCTGGCACTTGCAATATGGTGGAAGCAGCAAATGCGAAACCGAGTACGACCGGTACCGACATCACGGCGAGCGGCACCGACCTCTTCGGATCTTTCGTCTCAGACGCCAGAGCTGCGCAGCTCTCGAACCCGATCAGGTATGCGGTTGCAAGGGCCGTCGCGTTCAGGAGATCGCCGAAATCAGCATCGCCGAAGTCGAATTGGACCTGAAGATCCACTCCCGTGTGTACGGCGCTCACCACACTGACGAAAACGACCAGAGGGATCGAAATCGCAGCCAGGGCAATCGTGACCTTTACGGAGATGTCCAATCCCCGGTAGGCGATGGCGGCCGCCGCGACCAGCGCGACAACTCCGATCGTCAACTGAACACCGAGGTCGAATGCACCATCGAAACCCTGGGATAGAAGGAAGCTGCCTGCGAAGAGCGCTGTTATGAGCGCCAGTGCGCCGGTCAGGCAAGCAAAGCCGACGATCAAAGCGCCGCCGGTGACGTATTGGGCCCAGGTACCGAAGACGTGGCCCACGTACGAATAGATCGAACCGGACGCGACGTACCGCCGCGAGAAGTGAACCACGGAACCGCCCACTGCGGCGATCAATCCGCCCGCCAATGCCGTCGCAAGCCATCCAGTCGGTCCGGCTGTCGACCATACGAGCATGGGCACAAGGGCAATGGCGACAGCAGGGAAGAACGACGACAACGACAGTGCGAGGAGCCGCGAGCGACTGAGCTGGATTGTGCCGAGTTGGTTTGCTTTTGAGTCGGTTACATCTGGCGGATCAAATGTAGACATCTGTACCTCTCCTGGCCCAGTGTGGTTGGGATCAGTGTTCATGGATGATGACCCCTCGGATATTTCGCCCCTCGTGCAGATCCGTATAGGCGTCATTGATTTCGTCCAGCGCGTAACGTTTTGTCACGAGCTCGTCGAGCTTGAGGCGACCGTCGCGGTAGTACTGGAGCAACGACGGGATGTCCCAGGTTGGATTTCCGTTTCCGAACAGCACTCCGCGTAGAGTTTTGGCGTAAGTCACCAATTCGAGTGGGTTGATAGCTATACCGGGGGAGTTTTGGCCAAGCGACACGACCGCCACAATTCCCTCTTTGCGAACGGATTGGAATGCGCGCCCGATGATTGCGCCATCGGCGACACCTACGGAAACGATCGCTGAATCGGCTCCCTGCCCATTCGTCACCGACGCGACAAAGTCTTGAGCTTTCTCCATCGATGCGAAAGCGTGGGTCGCGCCAAAGACCAGCGCCTGTTGCCGCTTGAACTCGACGGGATCGACCGCGACGATATTCGACGCGCCCGCGTGGTGGGCGCCTTGTACAGCATTCATGCCGATACCGCCCACGCCTATGATCACGGTCGTGTCGCGGGGGCGGACCTTTGCTGCATTAACCGCTGTACCCCAGCCGGTGACCACGCCGCAGGACACCAAACATGCGATGTCAAACGGGAGGTCTTTGTCTACTTTGATCGCCTGTGCTTGATCGGTCACAAGGTAATTTGAGAAGGTTCCCAGGCGCTGCATTGCGCCCAGCGGCCGGCCCGTAGACGTCAGGCTGAAACGGGGGAGACCGTCTAGGCCATAGCCCTTTCCCATTTCGGCACCGCGGTCACAGATGTACTGCATTCCCTGTACGCACCACCTGCACCGACCGCAGGACGGCAAGAATGCCGTGACTACGTGATCACCCACCTCCAACCCAATGACGCCGGTGCCGACCGCGTCGACGATGCCTGCTCCCTCATGGCCGCCGACCATGGGCAATTCGTCCGGTAAGTCTCCGGTAGCCAGGTGGTCGTCGGAGTGACACAGTCCGGATGCCATTACTTTGATTCGAACCTCTCCATGCCCAGGGTCGGCAAGGTCCAGCTCGGAAACCTCCCACTTCTCCCCGACAGAATGGATGACAGCACCCCGGGTGCGGATTTTCAATGTTCTTCCTATCGCAGGTGAGATGGACAACTCTTTCCAAAAATCCGGTTTGAACGAATAATTCGCTCATATGGCCATCCCGGCAGGAGGCAAAGCGCAACTGAAAGAAGTTGGTCCGAGAGACGAATCTGTTGTCAATCCGTTGGGTAATCAGCATCAATGCTGAATTCTCTTTAGGGCTACCAATGCACGGGTGTGGTCGTTGTGCGTCGCCGTAAGCGAAGGGTTCGTGCCCCGACCACGTTCACCGATGGCCGGGGCACGGTTGTGATGCCATCGAAGCACCCGCAGTCTCTTGTGGATATCTGATGGCGCTTCTAGCGTTGTGTCAGTCGGTCGACCGACAAGTAGCAGTTTGTCAGCGGCTGCGTGGTGTGTCAAGGCTCACTGCGCCGTAAACGTATTTGTGACCGAGGGCGATGGTCTGCCAAAGCGTATTCGCTGCACACCTGCCTTGGCAGCTAAGTCGAGGCCTTACTCTTCGCCGTCGCGTCGGGTCGCGCCGACCAGGCTTTTGTGTGCGTGTGCAAGGCTCGTAGGAACTTCGCGACCTAGGCTGCGATCCTCGCTCACTATGGACGATCCATCCGGCGACGCCTCCGCGGGATAGCCGCGCTATGGAGTGCTGTCACCGCAAGTAGGGACCTCTTGCAGGACCTCTTGCGAGGACTCGATGCTGTATCGATGATCCGCCCCGACTAAACGGCCTTGATCGTGCACAGATAGGGCGCGGCTTCGGCTGTTGTGATGACAAATCCGACAGCCGGCATGGCGCGCAAGGGGTATTCGGACTCAGGATCGTCGCGATGGGCATCGAGCAGTGGGTTCGACGGGACGCCCAGGTCAGCTCGGATCTGCGGATCTGTGTCTGGAGCCACCGGTCGGAGAGCTGGCGGAGGGCTTGAGGTTCTACCCGCGACTCCGCGACGGATACCCGCCGTCGCAGTCGAGCCGTTTTCACGACCGGGGACCACCTCCCGCTTTCGGGGGAAGCCCCCTTCCGGCCGATTTCGCCTGGGCAGCCATGTAGTGTCTCGGCGTAGGACTGCACCATTCTGCTTGAGTGACTGAATGCGCCTGTCAGCCCACGTAATTCGGCGGATTCTATAGAGGCGACAACGGACGACGATCGTCGTCGCTGCCGGCGCGTCGCGTCCAATTGGTCAATGCCGTCGGGCGCGCGTCCAAGTCCTCGGCGATTTGATTGTCACTTCATTGTCACGATCCCGGACGAGACTGGCCGGGGTGGGAGTGTCGATGCGTTCCAGCGGGACCGTGGGATTCATCGCGGCGTGTGCCGATCATGACTGTTGGACTGTCTTGTTGGGTGTTTGCCGCTTCTGGCCCGGGATCAAGTGCCCATAGCCGGTTGGCATATCTTGAGGCGAGGAGTCAGTAGGCCGCTCGGTCGTTCGACTGGTCGGGTGTATGATGCTGGTTGAAGACTCGCCCGGGGAAGGAAGCCGTGTCGGCTAAAAAGCAAACCAAGCGTACTGATGAACCTGCGACCGGCGTGAAGGCCCGCCAAGCGAGTGTCGACTTGTGGTTCGACAGGGGATATCATGGCGCCTCTTTGCGTGATATCGCGAAAGCGGTTGGCGTTCAAATGTCGACGTTGTATTACTACTACCCCAGCAAGCAGGACCTTCTCGTGGAGGTCATGTCCGAGACCATGGATCACCTGATTGCAGATGTATCGGCAGCAATATCCGGTGTGTCGACGCCTCGTGAGCGACTCATAGCCGGCATCGTATCCCACGTAATGTTCCATGCCAGTCGTCGAAAAGAAATCTTCATCACGGATACCGAGATTCGTTCGCTGGAGGCGGATCAGAGACGTTTTATTGTGGCGAAGAGGGACCACTACTCGAAGCTGTTTCACGATGTAATGGAGGAAGGCAGATATCGTGGTCAGTTCAGCTTCGAAGACGCTTCGGTAACTCTTTCTTCACTATTTGGGATGATCAACACTGTGCCTGTCTGGTACAACCCAGATGGCCCGTTGGCATTGGCTGATATTGCAGATCAGATTGCTGGCATCTTTCTCAATGGCGTTGGCGTGGGGCCGCGTGAGTCGGTGGTGCCGGCGAAGGAGAATGAGGCAGCGGGCGCTTGATCTAGCGGTGGCGGTGAACTTGCCGTGGCTCTATGCGATCACATGGTCGCCTGTGTGTGGATTGCTGGGCCGTTGAACTGGTCCGCGGACGGTCTCGTTTGTCCCGCTGATGTTGTACGTTGAACTCAGGCTCGACAGGTCGATGAACTATTGACCTCGACGACGGCAGTGATAGGTCCGTTCGATCCACCGTGGCGATCTCGATCCGCAGTTGCTCACGGGTGTCACACCGACGGCGGTCGAGCACATTACGTTGCAGCAGAGCGAAGAAACTCTCAGTCGCCGCCGCATTGTCACCACACGGCCCAACCTTCCCCATTGAGCGGACCAGACCGTGCATGTTCAAAGCATGCACGAAACTGCAATCTGCTGTTGCGGCCTCGTTTTTACCGAATGCCGACCACCAGCCGTTGTCGCGGCAGATTCGCCAGGCGGTCCGCTCACGCATAGATTCTTCGACTTGCGCTGCCTCGCCGGCGAGGAACCGACATCCGAACTACCTGCTCGATTGTCACTTCATCGCCGTGACCACGGGCGACGCGTACCACGTCGTCACGGAACTCTTGAGGGTAAGGATCGGGCACAACCACATCCTTCCCGGCCGCCCGCGGGAAAGCCAGATCAGATGTCACCTTTTAGTGCAGCAGTCCCGTCCGTCTTAGCAGGTGTGTCGTGCGCGTCGCTATCTTCGGTTCGTGTAGGCGCGTCAATTGACAGTGCGGATCAGCTTCTTGTTGGCGAACTCGTCTATTCCTGAGCGGCCCAGTTCCCGTCCGAAGCCGGATCTCTTAATACCGCCGAACGGAAGCTCCACGCCTTCGGCCTGCACGCCGTTGATAAAGACCATCCCTGCTTCCAAGCTGTGCGCGACACGGAGAGCCTGCTCAGGATCAGTGGTGAAGACGTACGACCCGAGACCAAACGGTGAGTCGTTGGCGATTTCGATCGCCTCCCTTTCCGAACCGGCTCGGAATACCGTTGCGACGGGCCCGAAAAGCTCATCGGAGTAGATCAATGATTGTTTCGGTACGTCTGTCAGGACTCCTGGAGGAAAGTGCGCTCCTGTTCGAACCCCTTTGGTTGCAAGTTGGGCCCCGTCTGCGATGGCCTGGTCCACCTGCTCTCCAAGGGATCTAGCCGACTCGGTGGAGGATAGTGGGGTCAATCCATCTGCAGCGGCCAACATTTGGTGGGTGAACTCGGCGACGAACGCATCGTAAAGCTCATCAACAACAATGAACCGTTTCGCCGCGTTGCAGGCCTGTCCGACATTGCCGAGTCGGCTGGCTACGGCGGCCCCGACGGTCGAGATCAAATCTTCGGTACTTAACACGATGAACGGATCTGAGCCACCGAGTTCGAGTACAACCTTTTTCAGATGGCGTCCCGCCACCTCGGCGACGGCGGCGCCTGCCTTCTCGGATCCGGTGAGCGACACACCGACAACGCGGGGGTCGGCGATCGCCGCGGCAATCTGCTCATTCGTGGCAAAGACATTGACATAAGCGCCTTCGGGAAATCCCGCCTCGACGAATATCGCGGCGATGGTCTCGGCGGAGTTGGGGCATTGCCGCGCATGTTTGAGCACGATGGGGTTACCCAGGATGAGATTTGGGGCGGCGAAGCGTGCCACTTGGTAGTAAGGGAAGTTCCACGGCATGACTCCGATTAGGACACCCAACGCAGACCTACGAACAAATGCTGTTCCGGATCCCTCTAGAAGATCGATCGGTTCATCGGCAAGGAAACATTCTGCATTGTCGGCGTAGTACTCAAAGATCGCGGCAGAGAAGTCGACTTCGGCTTCTGCCTCTTCAATCGATTTGCCCATCTCGCAGTGGATGATCCGGGCTAGTGACTCGCGGCGTTCGAGATAGAGGGCGGCCACCCTTCGAAGGATGTCGGCCCGTTCAGCCACTGATCCTGACAGGCGCCAATGCCGGTGCACCGCCGCAGCCGAAGCCAAAGCGGTTTCAACCTGCTGATCGGTAGCTTGTGGGTAGATTTTGACCGTCTCGCCGGTGGCCGGGTTCACTACCGCATAGTGACTCACGTAGTCATTCCCTTCATCTGAACTACTTGGTTTCATACAGACTATCGGTCGATCGACCGTTTGACCATGGCTAAGTGAACGGAGAGTAGGTATCCGCCCAGGCGTCGGGATGGCAGAAAAGAAGAGAGCTCGTATTGATTCTGCGAAGCAAGCAGGGCACTATTATTATCAGTCGGTCGTTCGACTCACAGTGGAATGTCAGGTCTAACGTGTGTCGATGCGGTGTACGTGCCGTATTGGGCCGCGACGACCTCGAGTGTTGGAGAGGATTTATATGTCACAGGCACCGTTTTCCGGCCGCGAGGTGGCTATCGTCGAGGCGGCGCGTACCGCTGTTGGACGTGGTCATCCTGAGAAGGGGGTCTTCCGAGACGTTTATCCCTCGACTCTCTTGGCAAGTGTCTACACAGGTCTAGTCGAGCGGTCAGGAATTGAACCGGCGATCGTCGAGGATGTTGCTGCCGGTTGCTGCGAGCAGTGGGGCGAGCAGGGCATGAACATCGCCCGTAATGCATGGCTTGAAGCCGGGTTGCCGGTTGAGACGCCGGCCGCCACGATTGATCGGCAGTGTGGGTCGTCGCAGCAGGCGATCAACTACATGGCTGCGTTGATTGCCTCCGGGGTGCACGACACTGCGATTGGCGCTGGTGTCGAGCACATGGGTCGTAACTCGATCAGCAAGGCCGAAGAGGTTATCGACACCTACGGAAGCCCGTTCTCGCCGACTTTGCTCGAGCGGCACGCGCTCATTCACCAGGGTCTTTCTGCGGAAATGATTGCAGACAAATGGGACCTGTCGCGGCAGGAGCTCGACGAGATCGCTGCCCGGTCTCATGCGCGTGCCGATCTCGCCACGCGCGAGGGACGGTTTGAACGCGAAATCATTCCGTTCAACACCGGTAGTGAAATCATCACGCTGGATCAGGGCATTCGCCCGGGCACGACGGTCGAGAAGCTTGCCGGTCTTCGGCCTGCTTTCAAGGAGGACGGGACGGGCAAGCTGACTGCCGGTAACTCCTCGCAGATCTCCGATGGCGCGGCGGGCGTGTTGCTGATGGAGCGGAAGAAGGCTGAATCGCTAGGGTTGCCAATCCGTGCGATCATCGTTGACCAGGTCACTGTTGGTGTTGACCCCATCATCATGCTCACCGGTCCCATACCGGCAACGCGTCGCATCCTCGATCGCAACAAGTTGAGCATCGACGATATCGATTTGTTTGAGGTCAACGAGGCCTTTGCCAGTGTGCTCGGGGCTTGGGAACGTGAACTCAAAGCTGACATGAACAAGGTCAATGTCAACGGCGGCGCTATCGCACTGGGCCACGCGATGGGCGGGACCGGTGCGCGCCTGATCACCACGCTGCTGCATGAGCTCGAGCGCACTGATACCGAGCAGGGACTTGTGACGATGTGTGTGGGTGGCGGTATCGGTACCGGCACCTTGATCCGCCGAGTCTGACCAACGGCGGCAAACCCGCCGAGCGGTCGCACCGCATCGCTCTGCCTCGCACGTGGCAGAGCGCGAGTGTCTGACAAAACCACGGTCCGTCGGCGCTGCCAACGGCGCCAGCGCCGACGGACCTTTCCTCTTTGCCCGGAAAACAACCAGGATGTGATTTCACCAGATGTCTACGAGAACTCGAGTTGCAGCGTCTATCTCGGCTGTCTCCGCGCGCGCACTAGTAGCGTTGCAAGTGGCTGCAACAGTTGTATTTTTCGTGGGAATGTTTGTGGGACTGTGCATCTGGTCTCTTGTTAAAGTCCCAATCCGGGCGTACTCGGAATTCAGTGGCGGATCGCACTGATAGGGCGCTTGCGCCAATATATTTTCGATCTCAGTGTCGTCGTATGGTGGCTTCAAGCTGTCCGCCTGGTACCTCTGAGCGTCGCGTAAACCACAAGACCTTTGACTCCGTAACGGTTGCTGCCTCCGTCAATCTGCGGGGGCCGCGTCGGCTTACCTCGGGCGATTGATTCAAATTAGGCCGCAGTCTTCCGCGTGTGGTGTCGGAACGACGAGTTGGCAATGTTCTACCGAGACTGGGAGCTTGAAATGAGTGTGGGTGTTGTGCGCGAAACGGCGGCGGGGGAACGCCGAGTCGCGCTGGTTCCGAAGGTCGCGGCCGCTTTGGTGAACAAGGGTGTGCCGGTGATCGTGGAGTCGGGCGCGGGTTTGGGTGCGTTGATTCCTGATGAGTTGTATGTCGAGGCCGGTGCGTCGATCGGCGATCCGTGGTCGGCTGAGGTGGTTGTGAAGGTTGCCCCGCCCACCGATGCCGAGATCGGGAAGTTGTCGTCGGGTTCGTCGTTGATCGGTTTTCTGAATCCGCGTGATGCGCAGAATCAGATCGGCGCTTTGAAGTCGGCGGGTGTGCAGGCCTTCGCTGTCGAGGCGATTCCACGTATCTCGCGGGCTCAGTCGATGGATGCGTTGTCCTCGCAGGCCAACGTCGCCGGCTATAAGGCGGTGATCTTGGCGGCTGAACGCTCGACCCGGTTTTTCCCGATGTTGACCACTGCTGCCGGGACGGTGAAGCCGGCCACGGTCTTGGTGCTCGGTGTGGGTGTGGCCGGGCTGCAGGCGCTGGCCACGGCCAAGCGTCTGGGTGCGCGGACCACCGGTTACGACGTGCGTCCGGAGGTGGCCGAGCAGGTCAAGTCCGTCGGCGGGCAGTGGCTCGATCTGGGGATCGACGCCGCCGGTGAGGGTGGATACGCCCGCGAGTTGACCGAAGACGAACGCGCACAACAACAGCAGGCTCTGGAAAACGCGATCAAGGGTTTTGACGTGGTCATCACGACCGCGTTGGTGCCGGGTCGCCCGGCGCCGCGTCTGGTGACCGCGGCGGCGGTGCAGGGCATGAAGCCCGGCAGTGTGGTGGTCGATCTGGCCGGTGAGACCGGTGGTAACTGTGAGTTGACCGAGCCGGGCCAGGAAGTCATCCGTCATGACGTGATGATCTGCTCGCCGTTGAATCTTCCGGCGGGTATGCCCGAGCATGCCTCGGAGCTGTATTCGAAGAACATTCTTGCGTTGATCGAGTTGATGCTCGATGAGGGCGGCAAGATCGTCCCGGATTTCGATGATGAAATCCTCGCCGCGGCCTGTGTCACCCGCGAACCAGTGACAACCAATTCGGCTGGAGCCGGGAAGGCAGGTGCCTGATATGTATTCGGGTCTTCTCGCGAATATCGCGATTCTTGTACTGGCCGGATTTGTTGGCTTCGCCGTCATCTCCAAGGTGCCCAACACCCTGCACACACCGTTGATGTCGGGTACCAACGCCATTCACGGTGTGGTGGTGCTCGGTGCGTTGGTCGTGTTGGGCCGTTTGCCCGATGATGCCCCGTGGGGTGTGCGGATCATCGCGTTCGTCGCGTTGATCTTCGGCACCCTCAACGTCGTTGGTGGGTTCTTGGTCACCGACCGGATGCTGGGAATGTTCAAGGGCAAAAAGGCGCCGGCCGCATCGCAGGGAGCTGACAAGTGAACAACCTGGTCAACATTCTTTATATCGTCGCGTTCTCGCTGTTCATTCTGGGTTTGTCGGGTCTGACCGGACCCAAGACCGCGGTGCGCGGCAACTGGATTGCTGCTGCCGGTATGGGTTTGGCGGTGATCGCCACGCTGATCGAGATCCGCGACACCTATGCGATCAACTGGATTTTGATCGTGGCCGGTCTGGCGATCGGTGTGATCTTGGGTGTGCCGCCGGCCAAGCGCACCAAGATGACCGCGATGCCGCAGCTGGTCGCGTTGTTCAACGGTGTCGGTGGCGGCACGGTCGCGTTGATCGCGTGGGCCGAGTTCATCGAGACCGCAGGGTTTTCCGAGTTCAAGCACGGTGAATCCCCGACCATCCACATCGTGATCGGGTCGCTGTTCGCGGCGATCATCGGTTCGGTCTCGTTCTGGGGTTCGCTGATCGCGTTCCTCAAGCTGCAAGAGCTGATGAACAAGAACGTCGAGAAGGCATTCGTCCGCAACGCCAAGGTGTTCCAGATCGCGAACATCGTGCTGCTGGCGGTGGCGATCGCGGCGTGTGTGTTCATCGGTGTCAACGCCAGCCCGGGTGAGGGTTCCTCGCAGTGGTGGATCGTGCTGGTGCTCGTCGCCGCCGGGATTATGGGCTTGTTTGTGGTGTTGCCGATCGGTGGCGCGGATATGCCGGTGGTCATCTCACTGCTCAACGCGTTGACCGGCCTGTCCGCTGCGGCAGCAGGTTTGGCGCTCAACAACACCGCGATGATCGTGGCCGGCATGATCGTCGGCGCCTCGGGTTCGATCCTGACCAACCTGATGGCCACCGCGATGAACCGGTCGATCCCGGCGATCGTGTTCGGATCGTTCGGTGGTGGCGGTGCGGCCGGGGCTGCCGGCCCGGCCGGTGAGCAGGGCACCGTCAAGGCCACCAGTGCCGCTGATGCCGCGATTCAGATGGCCTATGCCTCGCAGGTGATCGTGGTCCCCGGTTACGGGTTGGCGGTCGCGCAGGCGCAGCATGCGGTCAAGGACATGGCGAGCATCTTGGAGGAGAAGGGCGTCGAGGTGAAGTACGCCATTCACCCGGTCGCCGGCCGGATGCCCGGACACATGAATGTGCTGCTGGCCGAGGCTGATGTCGAGTACGACGCGATGAAGGAAATGGACGACATCAACGGCGAGTTCGCCCGTACCGATGTCACCCTGGTCATCGGCGCCAACGACGTCACCAACCCCGCCGCGCGTAACGATCCGTCGTCCCCGATCCACGGGATGCCGATCCTCAACGTCGATCAGTCCCGTTCGGTGATCGTCCTCAAACGCGGTATGGCCTCCGGGTATGCCGGTATCGACAACCCGTTGTTCACCGCACCGGGTACCTCGATGCTCTTCGGCGATGCCAAGAAGTCGGTCGGCCTG
>NZ_JCANWX010000011.1:0-172339 GCF_059553375.1 Williamsia sp. z71 | reverse complement strand
CCCCGATGATGTGCCCTCAGTGTGACTCTTGTGTTGCCGCCTGAGCGGTGGTTGGGTCCTGGTCACCTGGTGTTTGGCTCTTGATGTGCCTGCCGGCATCGCATTGATGCGCATGTCTGGTCTTGCAAAAGTTATGCCAACACCAGGTGGGAAGGACCGGCCGATGTGGCTTGATAGGAGCGTGGCAACGCCCCCAACTGAGGATTGCCCACCGACCGGCCCAACCGTCCCTGGTCCCTGTTTCTGAAATCAGGAGGCAACCACCATGGTTGTAGTTGGAGTCGATGTACACAAGAGCTCACACACATTTGTTGCCGTCGATCCCGTCGGCAAAAAGCTAGGCCAACTCACCGCCCCGGCCACCACCGCCGGCCATCATGCCGCGATGCGATGGGCCCACACCCAGTTCGGTACCGACCTGCTCTGGGGCATCGAAGACTGCCGACAGATGTCGACCCGCCTCGAACGCGACCTACTCACCGCCGGCCAGACCGCCGTGCGGGTACCCACCAAAATGATGGCCCACACCCGTGCCTCGGCACGTACCCGCGGCAAATCAGATCCCATCGACGCTCTGGCCGTCGCGCGGGCAGTGCTGCGCGAACCGAACCTGCCCGCCGCCGGCGCCGACCCCCGATCCCGCGAGATACGTCTACTAGTCGATCGACGCGAAGTGTTTGTCGCACAACGCACCTCAACAATCAACCGACTGCTGTGGCGAGTCCATGAAATCAACCCCGCCTACGCCCCCAAACCACGCTCGCTGAGCATGCACAAACACCAACAGATCCTCGCCGCACAGCTGGCCACCGAGACCGGACTGCTGGCCGACATCGCCCGCGAAGAACTCGACGAGATCATCTCCCTGACCACCCGGATCAACACCACGGCCACCGAGATCGGCAAACGAGTCCGCGAACTGGTTCCCTCGCTACTACAGCTACCCGGCTGCGGGGAACTCACCGCAGCCAAAATCGTCGGCGAAACCGCCGGCATCGCCCGCTTCCACTCGGCCGACGCCTACGCCAACTACGCCGGCACCGCCCCCATCCCGGTCTGGTCCGGCAACACCGCCGGCCGCGTCCGGCTACCGCGCTGCGGCAACCGACAACTCACCACCGCCCTGCACCGCATCGCCCTGACCCAAACCCGACTCGAAGACAGCGACGGCTACACCTACTACCGCAAACGCCGCGCCGCCGGCGACTCCACCACCGCAGCCCTCCGAGCACTCCGACGCCGCCTGGTCCGCACCGTCTATCAACGCCTGATCACCGACACTGCGCCCCAACCACGAGCCATTCAGACCGCCGCCGCTTGACATAGGAGCAACTTTTGGCGAGTAAAAGCCCAGGTGGGCTCCGCCAAAAGGCCACATCATCGGGGTTTGCGGAGCAGGTAGATGTCCATGATCCAGCCGTGGTCCGCCCGGGCGGCGTTCCTGGTTTCCCGGATCTGCTCACCGACCTCACCGACGGTGCCGGAGATCAGGAGCTGGTCCGGCGTCCCGAGGTAGGCGCCCCACCAGATCTGATCGTCGGGCGCGGCCGTCTGGAAAAAGGTGCAATCGGCGTCGAGCATCACCACCTGGTTGGCCGCGGCCCCGGCCGGGGTATCGGCCAGTCGACGTCCGGTGGTGATGTGGATGGGCTCACCGATGCGGTTGAGCAGGATCTTGTGCGCAGCGGTCAACGAGGCAAAACTCGTGATGCCCGGGATCACCCGGTAGTCGAGCTCCAGGCGCCCGCGCGCGACGATCGTGTCGACGATGCGCAATGTGCTGTCGTACAGCGCCGGATCACCCCAGACCAGGATTCCGCCGACACCGTCTTCGGACAGCTCCCCGGCCAGCGCCTGCTCGATCAGATCGGCGCGAGCATCGTGCCAGCGCCGGACCTCGGCCGCGTAGTCGTCCGGACTTCGGTCCCGGGCTGGATCGGGGACTTCGACAAACCGGTAGCCCCCGTCGAGGTAGCGGTCGCAGATCTCCTTGCGCAGACCCACCAGCGACTGCTTGACCGCCACGCCGCGTTCGGGCGCCTTGTCGAGGACAAAGAATGCGTCGACGGATTTCATCGCATCGATGGCCTCGATGGTGATCTGACGTGGATCGCCCGGCCCGATGCCGATGACCAGTAGCGTGCGCATGTCGTCAGGGCCTGGCCTTCGGGAGTCCGTGGAATCTGCCGGTGATGTCGCCGATGGTGCGGCGCGGCAGCAGGCGGCGCAACGCGAAGACGATGGGCGCCCGGTTCCCCTTGGCGTACAACGGCTTCGGATCCTTCGCCAGCGCCGCCTCGACGATCACCTCCGCCATCGGCCCGACGGCCAGACCGGCATCCTCGTTGCGGCGGGTGGCCGCGGCGACCGTGTCGTAGTCACTGCGATAGGGCGAGTCGTCGGCGATGAAGTACTCCCGCCGATCACCGATACCGGTGGCGATGGTGCCCGGTTCCACCGTGCAGATCGCCACGCCGAACGGCGCGAGTTCGCGTCGACTGCCGTCCGCGAACGCCTTGAGCGCCGACTTGGTGGCACCGTACGACGAGCGGAAGGCCAGCGGGAAACTGGAGAGCATCGAGCCGACCATGACGATGGTGCCGCTCCGGCGCACCCGCATCCCGGGGAGGATCGCCTTCGTCAGTGCGATCGGGCCGAACACATTGGTGGCGAACAGTTTTTCGATGGCCTCCATCGGGGTGTCCTCGAGTGGACCCATCTGCGACTGCCCGGCGTTGTTGATCAGGATGTCGACCGCACCGGCATGGTCGGCGCACCGCGCGATACTGGCCGGGTCGTTCTGGTCGAGTTCCAGGTAGGTCACCCCGGGGATCGGATTCTCGATGGCAGCGGGATGTCGGCTCGTCCCCAGAACCGTCAGTCCGCGGGCAACCATCTGCCGGGCGACTTCGGCGCCGATTCCGCTCGATACGCCGGTGATCAACACGGTTTTGCTCATCGCTCAACCCTAGGTCCAGGTTCTCCCGGAGAGCACCAGCACACCCCCGGCGTCGGTCGAACAACGCAAAATCAGTGGCGAAGCCGGAAAAATCAGTGGCGAACCTGGGAAATACCTGAGCATCCTGGATGTGTTGCACCCAAGAAGTGCACCCAAGAAGTGCACGCGAAGGGGTAGTCGAATGTTGCTCGGAGTGGGCTTGGCCGTACTCGCGGCGGTGGGCTATGGCCTGTCGTCGGTGATGCAGGCCCTCGGAGCACGGCAGGCGGCACGCGCGAACGCCGGTGATGAGCGGATGTCCACGGCGGCCGGGTCCCCGTCCTGGCGGTCCACCGTGGCCACCGCGATGACCGGCGTCTTCGTCGCCGGTGCGGTATTCGACGTCCTGGGCTTCGTGGCCGGGGCGGGCGCAGCCCGGATGCTGCCCCTGTTCCTGTCGCAGACCATCGTCGCCGGCAACCTCATCGTCACGGCCGTCCTCGGGGTCCGGCTCCTCGGGATCAAGCTGCACACCCGCGACTACATCGCGATGGGCACGGTCCTGCTGTCGCTGCTGCTCCTGGGTTCCGCGTCGCAGCCGCTGACCGAATATTCGACGCCACCCTCGTTGCACTGGGCGCTACTGGCGATCACCATCGTGTTGGTGTTGCTGTCCCTGTTCACGGTTCGCAAGATGGGACGAGCGGGGTCGGTTGCCGCCGGTGCCTCGGCAGGCCTGCTGTTCGGTGCGGTCGTGATAGGCGTGCGCATCCTCGACGGCATCGACCCTCTGTCGCTGCCGACCATGCTGACCGATCCCGCCGCCTGGGTGATCGCCATCGCCGGTGCGGCAGGGTTCTATCTGCACACCGTGGCGTTACAGCTCGGTGAGGTGAACGGGTCGACGGCGGCACTGGTTGTCGGGGAAACCACGGCGCCCGGGATCGTCGGGGTGCTCTGGCTCGGTGACTCGACGGTGCCGGGCATGCAATGGGTTGCCCTCGCCGGATTCACGTTCGCGGTTCTCGGCGCGGTTGCCGTGGCGATGTTCGGGTCCGCCGAGGCCGAACGTTCGGCCCAGGAGAACCTGGCCGGCACGGCAGGAGCCCATGAATCGGAGTCCGGTCGGGACAACGATTCGTTCAACGTACCGGCTGACTGCAGCTCGTCGGCGCATCCACGAGAGAACAAAAATCCGCCGGGCGGGTGGGCCGATAACTGGCCGGAACGCCGGCGTTGGCGATGATCTCGGAATAGGCGGCGACGGCCGGGGTGGGCCTGCGGGTCAGGCTCGGATCCGAGGTCGCATCCACCTGGTACAGACCGAAACGTGGTGTGTAGCTGCCCCACTCGTAGTTGTCGGTGATCGACCAGTAGTTGTAGCCGACAACGTTCATCCCGTCGGCCCGGGCCCGGGCGATCCAGTAGGCCGCGTCGCGCAGTTGGTCTTCTCGGCGGTACTCGTCGGGGCGGGCCTGCCCGTTCTCGGTGGGGATGCCGTTCTCGACGATGTACAGGGGCATACCGGGGAACTTCCGTGCGTAGTAACGCAACGCGTAGTAGAGGCCATCGGCCGACGACGACGCTTTCCAGAATTGCTCGGACGCGGCGTTGTAGGTGTTCAGGTCGGTTGTCGCCACCGAGTAGTAATAGTCGATGCCGACGAAGTCCTGCTTGTCAGCGATCCGGTCGAGGAACATCGCATCGAGCGCCGGCTGAACGGTCGGCAGATAAGCCGAGTTCGACGTCACCCAGGCGTCGGGCTGAATCGAGTGGATGTGGTCGTAGATGTCGCGATGCACTCGGACCAGCTGATCGAGCATCAACGGAACGTTTCGGGCTTCCACACCGCCGAAGGACAGTTCTTTGAGGTAGGTGTAGACCATCGGCTCGTTGATGGTGACCCAGATGGGATCGAACCGGGCATAGCGGTCAACGACCTTGCGCGCGTTCGTGAGCCAGCTCTGCGCCATCTCCGGGTTGTTCCAGCCACCGCGGTCGGCGACCCACCCCGGGTACACCCAATGGTCCAACGTGATCATCGGCGTCATCCCCGCCAGCAGGATGTAGTGCATCACGCGGTCGTAGTATTCGAGCTCGCGCTGATCCCAGACGCCCGGCGAGGGCTCGATGCGCGCCCACTCGACGCTGAACCGATAGACGCTCACGCCCATGGCCTTGGCGTTGTTGATGTCCTCTTCGAACCGATTCCGAAAATCGACCGAGGTGCCCACCTGCTCGTCGACGCGACCGCTGTTCGAATACCGCAACCAGTTGCTGTCCGGAGAGGAGCCCTCGGACTGAAACCCGGCCGACCCCACGCCCCAGAGAAAGCCCGGCCCGAGTCCGGGATCCTGGCCGGCCGCCGGTGCGGCCGGAATCGCGATGGCACATATCAGCGGGAGGATCACCGCCAACAGTCGTCGCATCTTCCCTACCCAGGATTCGCTGCCCGCTCACATCACATAGGCCAGGTTGGCCAGCACCTTCTCGAGCACCCGGTCCCCGTCGATCACTGCGGACCGAATATCCCAGTCGATCGACCCCCGACCAGCCGGGCGAATTCAGCATAATTGATCACCAAGGTCAGATCTGGAATTCGATCGAGTTCATCAACTATTCGCGCGCGGCCGATCCGCCTGGCTCATCGTTGCCAACGCGCCCTGCCGCCGAGCCATCACCGCGCGGTAGTCAGGTGAGTGGGCCCGGGAGATGCCCGGGGTACGTAGCCGTTGATTGCCGTCCTGAACTGCTGCGATACCCGGCCGCGGAGGCAGTGGTGCCCTAGGCAGGATTCGAACCTGCGACCTACCCTTTAGGAGAGGGTTGCTCTATCCCCTGAGCTACTAAGGCGCTTCGCGTCACGACATTACCTGCGCGGTCGGCGACACCGGGGTTCGGGCACAAAGAAACGCCGTACCCGCCCCGAGCGGGATGCGAGGTATGCCGGAATCGGCAACCAAGCGTAACCATTCCAATGACTGCTGTAATACTTAACTCGCTTGTCGCCGTTCGAGAGGGGTATGACATCAAGAAAATTTTGGCACCGGCGTTGATCTTCATCGGAATCGCCCTGGTGACCGCCGCAATCGCAGTACCGTTGTGGCTGGTTCCCAAGCTCAAAGTGGTTCCTCTGGACCTCGATATCACCTCTGTGGCGACGTCGGTTCCGGCAGGACTGACCGATGACAACAACACCCCGGCACGCGTCTTCAACCGCTGTTCGGTCAGCGAACCGAAGGCACAGGTCCTTGATGCGCATCTGACGCAGCAGCGTCGCAGCATCATCATCAACCCGTCGAACTCCGATCAGGCAACACTGCAGTCCGGGCAGACCGTGATGATCGATCTGATCCGCGACGGCGACGAGACCTACGAACCGACCGCAGGGGCGGCCAACGCCAAGCTCACCTGTGAAGATGCCGTTCTCACCTCGAACGTCGACGTCGTGTCTGTCGATCGCGACACCAGCAAGCCGAATGGCAACATCGCTCGCATCCACACCGTCCAGGCGCCCGAAGGCACGGTGACCATCGAGGACACCGACAACTTCGTCGAAGCGCCTCGCGAGGGATACCAGTACAAGTTCGGCTTCGACGTCGAGAAGACCGACCAGATCTACTACGACTCCAATTCCCGACAGGACGTCACCGCCACGTTCGTCGAGGAAGAAGAGATCAACGGCCTCACCGCATACCACTTCGTGAGCGATGTTCCCGAGGTCGATCAGGTGACACTTCCGACGCCGAACGGGGAGCCCGCACTGGGCACCTCGCTGGAGATGCCGGCCAGTTGGTGGGGTATCCAAGGTGTTCCGGCAGGCGAGAAGATCGTGATGGACCGTTTCGCCAAGGCCACCCGCCACGTCTGGGTGGAACCGCAGACCGGCACCATCCTCAAGGGCATGGAAGAGCAGCGTCAGTACTTCAAGTCTCCGGGCTGGGAAGATCCTGATCTGGCCGCGCCGATCCGCGAATTCGAGATGGACGCATTCGCCGCGACCATGGAGTGGGACGAGGCCACCGTCGAACGGCAGTCGGACAAGGCTTCCGGTTACGTCGATCAGCTTCGCCTCGGTGGGGTGATCCTTCCGGCGATCCTCGGAACCGTCGGCGGACTGCTCCTCATCGCAGGTGTGATCCTGCTGCTCCGGCGCCCGACCCCGGCCCCGGTCTCGGTCACCGACAACACCGAGCAGTTCCCCAGGAGCTGACCTCGCACGTCGCCTCTCTGACAGATCGCCGCAAGAGCCCTCGAGCGAACGCTCGGGGGCTCTTGTCATCTGCAGACCGGGGGTCCGCGCGGATCAGATGCGCAGGGCCAGGGCCACGACCAGCCGGGACGCGGCATCGGACAGATCCAGGCCCGTCAATTCCCGGGTTCGACGCAACCGGTACCGCAGTGTGTTCGGGTGGATGTGCAACTCGCCCGCCGCCGCCCGGACATCGCCGAATGCGTCCAGGTAGGCCCGCAGGCTCCTCATCAACTCGGTCCCGTGCGCGGCGTCGTAGTCGCGCAGTGCGGTCACCCGGGGATCGACCAATCCGGGGTTGGCGGCCAGCAATCCGACGATCTCACCGAGCAACACCGGCGTCCGCGACTGCTCGATGGTGGTGACCGGGTCGATGAGCGTGCCTTCCCGGCGCGCGGCGTCGATCACCCGGTCCACCTCGCCGCGCAATCTGGCCGCATCGGCCACCCCGGCGCCTTCGGCGAGCACCGCCCGGATCCGGACACCGAACCTGCGTTCGGCTGCCGCGACGGTCTGGTGTGCCCACTGCACCGTCGCGGGCCCCCCGCTCGTCTGCGGGAACAGTACGTAGACCCGTCCGCCGACCGCCGCGGTCACCGAGTCGGGCCGAAAGGCGCTGGCGTGCAAGGTGAACGCCGGCAGGTTCTGCTCCCCCGGACCCTCGTCGTGTCCCCGGGCCGCCAGGCCGACGACAACCACCGGGCCCTCATCCGGAATGTTCAGCGCCTGAGCAAGGTAGGTGACGTCCACCCCCTCACCCCGGAACCCGAGCAAGCGCTGAACCTGCTCGCCGTGCACGGACGGCATCGCCGCCGACTGCGCGATGATGCGGGCGGCGACGGCGGATGCACCGGCGATCACCTCCGCGGAGTCCACCGCCAGGTCGGCGTCGGCCTGTTGCAACCACAGGGTTCCCAGATACGTCGTGCCGCCGGCTCCCCGGATCCCGACCGCCAGTCGGTGACGGAGCCCGAGGTCGTCGCGTCGGGCCACCGACACCACGTCCGTCCCGGCCCGCAGAGCACCGAAAACACCCCACTGTCGCAGCCAGTCGAGCATCTCCGGTGGACCTTCCCTGCCAAGGATCGACAGGCGCCGCAATTCGTCGGCGTGCTCGCCGGAGGTGCTGTAGGCCAGCACATGCGAGTCGGCGTCCTCGATGCTGACCAGTCCGCCGGTCCGGTCCGCGACTGCCTGCGCCAGCGCGAACAGATCGCCGGCGGTACCGCTGGCCATCGATTCCGCGGTTCCGGCGCGCGCCTGCTCCAGCACCCTCCCGATCAGGTTGTAGATCCGCTCCCAGCGGGCGTGCGGATCGACGGCGACCACCGCGACGCCCGCACCCGCCGCCCGGCGTACCAGCGTTGCCGTGGGCGACTTGACCAGGATCGCGCTGGGGGGCCGCGCCCCGAGCGTTGCCAGCCAGGTGATCACCCGTTCGGCACCGATACCGACCAGCAGTGCAAGGTCGGCCCGGCGGGCCGCACGGCCGACGCCGAGGTGAAGATCATCGTCGTCGAGCAAAGCCATCGACGACACCGGCCGATCCAGACCCTGCGGCGCCTCCACCAGCGTCACCAGCGTGCCGTCCAACGCCAGCAGTAGACGCCCCAGCGTGACCGAAGGCGGTAAACCGGGCTGGGACATCGCCATCTCCCTTGTTCAGCTGGACCAAGGATAAACACACTCTTTGGCCTGTCGGCTATCGTTTCCGCAGCACAGCCCGGCTGTGATGGGTAGATGGACACCATCACCACACCCCCACGCGCACACAACGAACCCGTGCACACCTACGCCCCGGGATCGCCCGAACGCCAACGGATCATCAGCGAACTGAACACTCTCACCGCCGACGGCCCGATCGACCTGCCCCATGTGATCAACGGAGCCCACGTCACCGGCGCCGGTGCGCCGACCCCGGTGGTGCAACCCCACGCCCACCACGAGGTTCTGGGCACCTTCACCAACGCCACCCACGACGATGCCCGGGCCGCAGTGGACGCAGCCCTGGCGGCCGCACCGGCGTGGGCGGCGACCGATTTCGATGCCCGCGCCGCGATCCTGCTGCGGGCCGCGGATCTGATGTCCGGGCCCTGGCGCGAGAAGATCGCGGCCGCCACCATGCTCGGACAGTCGAAAACGGTGCAGCAGGCCGAGATCGACGCACCCTGCGAACTGGTCGACTTCTGGCGGTTCAACGTCGGATTCGCCCGCGAGATACTCGCCGAACAGCCGGTCTCGAGCCCCGGGGTGTGGAATCGACTCGATCACCGACCCCTCGAGGGGTTCGTCTACGCCATCACGCCGTTCAACTTCACCGCCATCGCCGCAAACCTGCCCACCGCCCCCATGTTGATGGGCAACACGGTGGTCTGGAAACCGGCACCCACACAGACCTTTTCGGCGTATCTGACGATGAAGCTGCTCGAGGTGGCGGGATTGCCCCCGGGTGTCATCAATCTCGTCACCGGTGACGGAATCGCGGTCAGCGATGTGGCCCTGCGTGATCCGAATCTGGCCGGAATCCATTTCACCGGTTCGACGAAGACCTTTCAGCGGCTGTGGCGTGAGGTCGGGTCGAACATCGACCGCTACCGGGGCTACCCCCGGCTGGTCGGCGAGACCGGTGGCAAAGACTTTGTCCTCGCGCATGTTTCGGCCGACCCCGACGTACTGAAGACCGCGCTGATCCGGGGCGCGTTCGAGTATCAGGGCCAGAAGTGTTCGGCCGCATCGCGGGCCTACATCCCGCGCTCGGTGTGGGACACGATGGGCGACGACTTCCTCGCCGAAGCGAACGACCTGAGCTACGGCGATGTGCGGGACCTGACCAATTTCGGTGGCGCAGTCATCGACCAGCGCGCCTTCGACAAATCGTCAGCAGCCGTCGAGCGGGCCAAGTCGGTGTCCACATTGACGATCGCGGCCGGTGGCGACCACGACGATTCGGAGGGTTACTTCGTGCGACCCACGGTGCTGCTGGGCGATGATCCCACCGACGAGGCGTTCAGCACGGAATATTTCGGGCCGATCCTGGCGGTTCATGTCTACCCGGACGACGAGTTCGGTTCAATTCTGCAGCAGGTCGATTCGACCGCCCGCTACGCACTGACCGGCGCGGTCATCGCCGACGACCGAGCCGCGGTCGGTGCCGCCTTGTCCGGGCTCCGCAACGCCGCAGGCAACTTCTACATCAATGACAAGCCCACGGGCGCGGTCGTCGGACAACAGCCCTTTGGTGGCGGGCGCGCCTCGGGCACCAACGACAAGGCCGGATCCAAACAGAATCTGATGCGCTGGACCTCGACCCGGACCATCAAGGAGACGTTCATCCCGGCGACCTCGGCGGCCTATCCGCACATGGCCGACGACCCCGACGATGACCGATGAGCGGCCCGCTGGCGACCGCAAGCCGCGCCATCCTCCTCTCGGCAGGGCGCAGCGAGCGGATCAAACGGGCCGGCGAACGGCTACCGATCACCCGAAACGTTGTGCAGCGCTTCGTTGCGGGCCAGACCCACACCGATGTCATCGAGGCGGGCCGGGCCCTGCTCGGCGCCGGCCGGATGATCTCCGTCGACTATCTCGGCGAGGACACCACCGACGAGGCACAGGCCGAACTCACCGTGTCCGCGTATCTGCAACTGGTCGGGATGCTCTCCGGAATCGATGCAGCAGAACATAATTCGGCATCGTCAGGACATCCGATGGAGATATCACTGAAGTTGTCTTCGCTGGGAAGCGCTCTGCCCCGACATGGAGAGAAAATCGCCCTGGAGAACGCCCACCGGATCACCTCCGCCGCCACCGCGGCCGGGGTGTGGGTGACCGTCGACGCCGAGGATCACACCACCACGGACTCAACCCTGCGGATCGTCCGCGAATTGCGCACCGACTTCCCCGATCTGGGCACCGTTCTGCAGTCCTGTCTGCGCCGCACCGAGGAGGACTGCCACGAGTTCGCCGGGCCGGGTTCACGAATCCGGTTGTGCAAGGGCGCCTACGCCGAACCTGCGAGCGTGGCCCACCAGAGCTCTCGTGACGTCGACGCTGCGTACCTGCGCTGTCTGAAGGTCTTGATGGAGGGCGACGGCTATCCGATGGTCGCCGGCCACGACCCGGTGATGATCGCAGCCGCCGAGCAGATGGCCGCCGACTCCCGTCGCAGCACCGACATGTGGGAATACCAGATGCTCTATGGCGTACGGGGTTCCGAGCAGAAGCGCCTGGCCCGGGCCGGGCGCCGGATCCGGGTGTACGTCCCGTTCGGTTCCCAGTGGTACGGATACTTCATGCGCCGGCTGGCCGAGCGCCCCGCCAATCTGATGTTCTTCCTACGGGCCCTCGTCTCGCCCGATTGAACGGCTCTCGGTCACCCGGCCGGCTGCTCAGACGCCGATTGTCCGACGGCGGCGTCGGTGTCGCCGATGAGCCGTCGCAGGAATGCCTCTTGTTCGCGGCGGCCCCGCACCGCGGCGCGTTCCGCACCGCCCGGTGTCACCCGGAACCAGGCACTGCGCGCCAGGTTCACCGGGATCCGCAGCGCCGGGTACCACGGTGGTACCCAGGCCGGCAGTCCGAGGGTCTTCATCGCCCTGGGTCCCAGGAACGCACTGGTCACCGAGAGGTGCTGGGCTCGGGCGATGCGGCCGCGCAGTCCGGCCAGGTTCGGGTAGTCCCAGTTCAGCGGATCGTCGAGCATGGGCAGGGCCAGCCGACGTGTGGTCTCGTCGGGGTTGGTGATGGCGCCGAGGCAATGATGCAGCAACGCGACGCCGTCACCGAAGCTGTGCGGCAACCACTGATCCTCGACACCGATGAGCCAGCCGACATAGCGGGACAGGTGGGCCGCGGCTGCCGCTTCGCCGGGGGTGGGAATGAGGCCGAAGGCCATCCCGCCGACAAATGGTGCGAGTAGCGCCCCCATCAGGGTGGCCGCCATGTCGGTCTGGTTGATCGGTAGTCCCCAGTCCTCGCTGCGCCAGTCGGGCATGTCGGCGACATGACGGCGGACGAGGGAATGGATCAGACGTACGTGCAGGGTCGAGCGGTAACCCGGCCCGAACTTGTCCATGCCGTGGTCATCGGAGATGTCCATGGCCCATTGCAGCGTCTCGGCGAACCGCCGGGCCGGCCCGGTTTCCAGTGCGCCCGTGCGGATCAGTGTCTTGTTGAAACCGGAGGCCAGGTATCCGCCGAGGAACGACACGTCTCGGGCAAAATAGACCGAGTCGGCGCCACCCGAGCGAAAGACCCGTTCGCCGAGGCGCAATTGGCCGACATCAACCCAGTCCGGGGTGTCCTCGACCATCTCGAAGAACGACCGCAACGGCATCGGCGCGTGCGGGACGCTGTCGATACCGGACCGGACCGCCTGCTCGAACAGCGGACGGGTCGACGCCATGCCTTCGGCGACCATCCACTCGACCAGCCGGTCCATCGGTTCGTCACCGACGAGCAGTGACCTGCCCAGCTCCTGCCAGCGCTGTTCGGAGGGCTCTCCGATCCCGAACAGCACGGCGAGGGGTCCGAGCCCGGGTGCCTTACGGGGTCGGTCGGGATGGCGCGTGGGAACGGCCTGGGACGTTGTCATCAGGGTCCTCCTCCGGCGATGAGACGATGCCGTGTTTGATGAGCGGCACGATGGCAGTACGAACGAATGCGCGGGCCTGTTCGGTATCGGAGAAGTCCACACTTCCCCCGCTGCCCGGGGTGAGCATCAGTGAATGCGACAGCCTCGCAACGAGTTCGGCGACCGGACGCGGATCGTAGCGATCGATCAGGCCGGCCTGCTGCGCGTGGTTGAGCATCCCGACGATGTAGTCGATACCGATCCCGACCAGCCGCTCGCCCTGGACGGTGTAGAAGCTCAGCGCCTCCTCCGGTGCCACCCGCAGCAACTGCGTGACCAGGGTGTGGATCCTGGTCTGCAGCAACACATGCAGCATGGTGTCCTCGATCTGGGCATCGATACCCGGTGCCGTCGTGGCGATCGCGGTGACCTCGGCGAGCATGCGGCGGGTTTCCCGTTCGATGACCGCTTCGATCAGGTTGTCCTTGCCGATGAAGCGGCGGTGGATGGTGGCTCGATTCATCCCCACCCGGCGCGCGATGTCCTCGAGACTGGCCCGGCGGATCCCGACCTGCAGGATCCGCTCGAGGGTGGCATCCAAGATCTTCTCGTCCACTTCATCGCGCTCCGGCGTCATGTGACAACCCTACAAATTCTGTTGCATCGCGGGCAACGGTCGAAGACCTGCCACCTCCTCGGGAGTTCGGGCCCCGAAGTCACGGGAGGTCGAGCACGTTGGGTTGGCCTGCGCGCCAACGGTCCTGGTCCAGCCGACGGGCACCGTCGAACTCGGCGATGGTCACGTGCGGCCACAACCGGGCCCGCGGCGCGTTCGAACCCGAGGCGTCCAGCACCGCGTTCGCCGCATTGCGGCCACCCTCGTTCGCGCTTTCCATCGTGGCCAGGTCGATTTGGCTACGGCAGTAATCACCGGCCAGGAACAGATTGGGGATCGCCGTCGGGGCGTTCGGCCGGTTGTCCCATGACCCGGCCGTGTTGATCAGCAGCGGATCCTCATTGCTGATCACCCCCGTCTGCGGGTTCCAGCCGATACCCGGATCGAGGTACCAACCGCGCAGATTCGCATCGGTCAGCTTGTCCGGCAACAGCAGTCGTCCGGATTGGGTGGTGACGACCTGGTGCCAGGTCTCCCGCGCGATCTCCTGCGGACTGCATTGCTTCGCCGTCTTGCCGGTCAGCGAACCCGGTGCGTTCCATTCGGAGATGTCGATCGAGAGGATGTCGCGGACGGTGCCGTCGCCGTAATCGCGGGCGATGTCGCGGCCGGGCCAGAACTGGCCCTGCTGGATGCCGGTGAGCCGCCACGGCGACTCGATGAAACCGATGTGTCCGGGCGCGATCGGCTCGTTGACGTCGAGGTAGAACTGGATACCGGTCATCCAGTCCACGTACAGCTTGGCGAGGCGCTCCAGCGACGGATCCAGACGCAGGATCTCCGACCCCAGCAGTGGCAGCACCCGCTCCGGCGGCACCGCGACGACGAACCAGTCCGCCTCCACCTCCCCCGGCCTCCCGTCGGCACCCACGATTCGTGCCGAGCGGATCCGCCCACCATCGGTGGTGAGCGACGCGATCGTGCTGCCGACCTCGAAGCGGACACCGAGATCGGTCAGATGCGCCACCCACGGCTCCATCCAGGCCTCGTTGGTGGGCGCGTTGAGCACCATGTCCGGAAAGCCTTGCGCGCCACGGTTGATCAGGTTCAGCAGGAAGGCCTCGGCCATGTTGCACATGGTGCGGGCACTGGCGATGTTCTCCTTGGCCGCGACCAGGGTCCGGGTGACGGTGGAGATGACCCACATATAGCTCGGATGCGCGTTGACGCCACGAGCAAACTGGGCAAACGACTGGTATTCGTATTGTCCGTAACGGCGTTCATCACAACTGGTGAAGTACACCAGCAGGCGCTGGGCCAAGCCCAGCAGATCCAGATATGGCAGCCGTGGGGCGTATATCAATCCACCGAGCATCGTCTTCGCCAAGCGCTCCGGATGCGCTGCCAACCCGATCGCATTGAAATCCAGCGCGAACGGCGCAGTGATCTCGGGGCCCTCGTAGACCCCGGTCGCTGTGAGCGCCGGCACGAGGTTGTCCCGGACCCCATTCGGGTTGCCGGGGAACGGTATTCGCCGCATGGTGTCCGGGACCGCTTGATAGAAGCCGGGGAAGAACCGGAATCCGTGCTCGCCGGGCAGCGGCCGGCGACCGCCGGCGACCGGCATGGTGGTGGCGCCCATGCTCCGGGCCTTGCCGCCGAGCGCGCGCCGCTCGTAGACGGTGACCTCATATCCGCGCTCGGCCAATTCGTGCGCGGCGGTCAGCCCGGCGATTCCCCCGCCGAGCACCGCCACCCGGCGCGCGGCGGGCGCGGCGTGGGCCGGCCCGAGACCCCACCGTCCGGCCGCGGCCGCTCCTGCCAGCGCTGCTGAACCTGCCGCCATGCCACGCAATACCGCACGACGGGGCACACCCGGATTCGCCATGGGAAACCCCCTGCATTCGACTGGCGGCACGTCCGGTCAGTGCCGCCGTCTGTTCATCGCAACAAGTCAATGCAACATATATAGATACACTGTTGCATCGAGCTGGGGTGGCGAATTCGAAGAACTCGGGTGGTCAGTACCCGATGAATCGGTCGGTGTGCAGACGCCAGGGCTGCCACCGCAGTCCGGGTTCGGCACGCAGCAGCATCGGTTTGAGGGCGTCGAGCATCGCCGGCGGACCCGAGAGGTAGTAGTGCGATCCGGGATGCGCCACAGCGGCGATGTCGTTGGCGCCGACCAATCCACCGGTGACGGTCACGACCGTGGCGCCGGCCGCACGGGCCGCGTCGAGAACATCGGTGTACACCAGCCGATCGCCGCCGTTGGCCGCATAGATCATCGAGACCTTCGAAAGGTCCGCGCCGCGGTCCAGCAGATCGGCGAGCATCGATCGGAACGGGGTGATCCCGATACCACCCGCGATGAACACCATGGGCGCCGACAGCGTGCGGGGCAACGTGAAGTCGCCGCCGACCTCGTCGATGTACAACTTCGCGCCGGATCCACCTTCGATCAGCCGCTGCTTGAACGCCGAGACGTTGCCTGCGGCGGTGAAGCCGAAGCGGGTGGCGGATTCGCCCGGCGCACCGGCGAGCGAGAACACTCGTCGCGTGCCCTGCTTGTCGGGTGCCGGATTCCAGGTCGGCGCCGAGATCTGAGCCCACTGGCCGGGCCGGAAACGCAGCCCCGGCGACGCGAGCACCTCGTAGGTGTCGACACCGATCGGTTGCACCGAGGTGACCGTCAACACCGGACGCCGCCAGCGGCGGGCGACGATGAAGGTGAACAGGCTGCCCGCGAGCAGGGCGATCTCCGGGACAAAGGCCAGGGTGTAGTCGGAGGTGATCTCGAACGTCTGACCCCAGTACATGAGCACGCCGACGCCGGCCGCGTAGATCCCCTGCGCGATGCGGGTGGCCGGTGAGGTCAACGGTTCGGTGAGCATGATCGCCGCAACGAACAGCAACGGTGTCGACTGGAAACCCAGATCGAGGGCATCGCCGACCGGCGTTCCGTCGTCGAGCGCCACCACGATGATCGTGATCACCGAGGCGAGCAGGAAGATGCCGGACATCCACCAGTCGCGGAGCTTCCAGACGACCGCTACGCCGATCACGATCATCGGGATCAGCAAGGCGTCCGCGGCCACCCACCAGATCGGGTACGCGAAGTAGCCGACCGAGAAGTACGCGAACAGGTAGCTGACCACCGCGCCCACCACGGCCGGATTCACGATGTGCCGACGTCTGATCGCCAGCACATACTTCGACGCACTCGCGATGGCCGCGGCCAGCACCAGACCCCAGGCGGTATCCGAGTCGGTCAGACCCGGGAAGATGAAGAACAGGATCAATGCGGTGATCAGCCAGGATTCACTACCCGGTGGTACCCGGACGATCGCCGCGCACAGGTATGTGACAGCGGCACAGACGACCACCAGGATCGCCAGCGAACCGACCAACTCTGTTGCGGTGTATTGGAAGTCGACGTCGGTTGCCGCCACGGCAATCGAGTAGACGGCCAGCACCACCAGGGCGAGCAACACGAACCGGTACATCGAGAGCCGGTCGACAAGCCGTAGGTACCTCACAGAAACAACTCCAGTTCTCGCGCATGCGAATGTTCCACGGTGCCGTTCGCCCGCACCACCACATAGTCAAACCGATAGCGGCTCAAGAGTTTCTGAGGTGGACAGAAGAACAACGCGGTCGACAGGCCGTCGGCGGTCATCGCGTCGTCGGCAATGGCCCAGGTGGCCAGGACTTCTCGGGTGGGTGCTGAGGTGGTCGGATCGATGATGTGATGCCACTGGGCCCACGCCCGGCGATTGCTCGCCGATCCGCAGATCGCGTTGCCCTCGATCACCACCGTGCCGATGGCTTTGGTCGGATCGACCGGATGCTCCAACGCGATTCGGTGCCATTGTGATCCGGCCGCGATGTCGCCGCTGCCGTTGACGAGATAACTCTCGAACCCGCGGGCGGCGATCAGACCGGCGACCCGGTCGACGGCAAATCCCTTACCGGTGGCACCCACATCGATCAGGGCAGGCCTGACGAGTTCCAGCCCACCGGACCAACTGGCCAGTATGTCGTCCCACAACGGGACGGCGGCAACATGTTCCGCCGGCCGCAGCGAATAATCGCCGTCATATCCGGCGTCGTCGAGCGTCTGGCCGACGAACGGTGTCACTTTGCCGTCGGTGAGCTCGTAGAGTTCGCGATACAGGTCGATCATCGGCTGATCGGTCGAGGCAATCGGATACCGGCCGGCGCGCGATGCCATCCGGGCGACCGTCGAGTCCGCGCGAAACCGCGACCACACCTGATCGATTCGGTTGAGCTCGTGCGTGATCTCGGCCCTGAGGTCATCAGGGATGGGCACCGGCAAGGTCACGTCCCACGCCGTGCCGAGTGCCTCGAACTCCCAGACCGTCGGATTTGTCACCGTCGTGGAGGCGTCAGCCCTGGGCTTCGGTTTTGATCTGCTCGATGGCGTCGTTGAAACCGCCTGAGGTGAGCGATGATCCCGACACCTTGCTCACATCGAGCTCATCGATGCTCTTTCCGACCACCAGATCGTCGATGCCGCCGGCGAACTTGCCCTGGAACTCCGCGGACGTGCCCTTGGTCTGACTGGTATCGAGCGTCAGTGCGGTGATCACCGAGTTCGACAACGTGACGGTCACGCCGACCTCTTGCCGACCACCCGGCGATTGGTAGCTACCGAAGGCGCTGTATTCGCCGTCGGCGTACGGCGATGCCCCAGTACCGGATTCCGCCGCCGTCGACGTTTCGGCGACCGCGGAGTCGCCGGTTGCGGCGGTGGTTGTGATGGCCGACGAGCCGCTGTCACCGTCATCGCCACAGGCGGCGATCACGGCGCCGGTGGCCGCGATGACCGCAGCAACCTTGCCTGCGTTGACAATTCGATTCTTCACTGCTGACGATGATGTCGAGGTCATGGCTTCCATTGTGCTCCCTGAAAATTGACCGTGGTCCGTTTGAATCCCGTTTTTCAGGAGACTCTCAGTTCTCAGGCATACCCACGGGCCCTTTTACGCTGTCGCCTCGGTCTTGATCTGATCAATCGCATCATTGAATCCGATGGAGGTCAAAGAGGATCCCGACACCTTGCTCACGCTCAATTCGTCGATGCTCTTGCCGACAACGAGGCCCTGGTCGCTCACGCCGGTCTTGAACTTCCCCTGGAAATCCGCCGATGGACCGGTCGTGTTGCTGGTGTCGAGCGCCAATGCGGTGATGACCGAGTTCGACAACGTGACCGTGACGCCGATCTCCTGCTTGCCGCCCGGAGACTGATAGTCGCCGATCGCGGCGTACTCACCATCAAGGTACGGCGACTGCCCATCCGCCACCGGAGCGGACCCACCCGCGGCGACGGTTTCGGCGGCAGTCGAGTCCGCAGCCGGAGCGGCCGTGTCGTCGCTGTCGCCGCCACATGCCGCGACGACCATGGTTGCTGCAGCAACAACTGAGGCGGCCTTGCCTGCGTTGACAATTCGGGTGCGGGTAGACGCCGCCTTGAGACTCATGATCTCGATAGTGCCGTATCAATCCGGCCCACGGTCCGCTTTGACCGATTTTGTTAGGTTAGTCTCACCTATTCCGTGGCAGTAGTCCGCCTGCTGTCACCGGCCGGCGGCCTCGATCCGGGCGGCAACCGCGTCGACGAACACCGTCGAGATGTCCGCCGGGGTCTTGGCGATATAGCTGGTGCCACCAGTGGCATCGGCGATCTTCTTCAGCGATGCCGCGTCGGCGTCCTCGGTGATGCCGATGGTCAGGATCAGCACCGGTCGAGCCGGGTCCTCGAGTCTTTTCAATTCGGCCAGGAGTTCATCGAGAGTGATGGAGTCATCGTCCTCGTTCTGTCCGTCGGTGAGCAGGATGACGCTGTTCGAGAAGTTCGGGTCATACGTGTCCTGCACCTCCTTGTACGCGGCCAGGGTCGTGTCGTAGAGACCCGTCGCGCCACCCACCCGGCCCGGGAACGTCAGGAGCTCGGCCTCCACACGTTCGCGGTGCGTCCGCCCGTCGTCGCCGACGGTGTCGAGGCGTTCGATCGGCACCAGCGGCAGCCAGTCCTGCCCCCGCCCGCCCATGTTGATGGAGAACAGCCAGGTACCCATCGCCGTGGTGTTGGGGAACAGCCTCAGTCCGTTCTGACTGGCTTCGACCAGCATCTGGGCCCGGGTCGAGTTGCCCGCGGGAGCCGCCATCGACCCGGAGGCGTCCTCGACCACCAGGGTGCGAATCGGCACACCGAGCACCGCCCACTGCCGCAACGCTTTCGCCTCACGCTCCGGATCAGCAGATGTGAGAACGGTCACATCGCCAACGCCTCCCTCAGGCGACGGTGCGTCGACGCCGGTGCGGAATCCGGCGGCGGCCAGGGTCTGGGCGCCGTTGTCGGACGTGATCGCCTCGAGCAACTCGTGCCCGGCCTTGGCCGCCGTGTCCTTGCGGGCCGCCGACGCCGTGTTGAGCATCGGGAAATCGAGGACGACCGTGCCGTCGGACGGGACGGACGCCGACAGTGCGCTGGTGGGATCAGCGACCTGATATTCGATGAAATGCTGTTCACTGACCACGGTCGGGAAGTCGCCCACCCCGGCGAGCGCGAGCCGGTCTCCGTCGGCGTCTCCACCGACCCGCGTGTTGCCCTGCTGCAACGCGAGCAGGGTCATCGCGTCGGTGAACGCCTTGCGGTCGATGGCACCGGCCTGCTCGGCGGCCAGCGCGCCGATGATCGGGGCGTCACCGGTACTCGAGTCGATCGGATTGCCCAGCCGCAGCCCCGGCAACTTCATCACCTCGACCCAGTTCTGCAGGGGCGGAACGTCTTTTCCTGCCACCACAACCGGACTGGCAGCAACTGACGGGGCGATCACATCGTTGCCGACGCGGGCCTGATCGGTGACCGTGCGGGCCCGGGTCGTTGAATCGGCGATCCAGAGGTCCGGTGCCGCCTCGCCCTTGGTGAGCTGCCCGGCAACGTTGGCACCACTGACCGCCGTCACCGTGAAGTCGTAACAGGAGCCGCCCGACGCGGTACCCGCGAGTGGCTTGATGGTGGCCGCCATCGAGGGATCCGCGATGACCGCGACCGACTCCCGCGAGTCGCAATCCGACGCTGATCCATCCCCGACCGTGCGCCACAGGATCACACCGGCGACGAGCAGCGCCACGATGACCAGCGCCCCCAATATCCACGCTGTTCCGTGCCCCCGGTCGCCATCTCGGTGTCCGCTGAATCCGAACTGGCCTTCAGCGTTACCGTCGACCCCATGCCGCCCCATCCGTTACCGCCCTTGTTTCGAGGTTCGCCGGATTCTATACACAGTCACCGCCAGGCGTTGCCAATCATTTGGGAACCGAAATCGGCAATGTGCCAGGGATCTTCACTCAGGCGTACAGATCGTGAAATTTCTTCAGCGACGACTCGATCTCACTCTTGACGACCTTGGCCGTGATCTTGCCGACCGGACCGATCATGGCCAACCCGCCGAGCTCTATCTCGAAGGTCAGTTTCGAGCCTTGCGGTGCCGGGTCCACCGCGAGGATCAGCGTCACCTTGACGCCCCCCTTACCGGAGCCCTTCAGGCTGACGCGATGGGGCGGATCGAAGGCGTCGACTTTCCAGTCGAACCTGACCCGGGTACCCCGGGAGGCGATGACAGAGGACATCTTGAGGCCCTTGCCGATCTCATCCGGGCCAGGAAGCGGACTGCGCCAGGCTTCGTGGAGCGTCAACCATTCGTCGTAGCTCGACAGATCCAGCACCCGCTCCCAGGTCGCCTCCGGCGTCACACCTACCTCTATCGTGTCCTTCACCTTTGCCATGGCGCTGACGTTAGCGGTCCGGCGCCGGCTTCACCGCTCACGCCGGGCACGTGTCGGGTGCGGGTTGCCCGGCGAACCGATCGGCGATCCATGCGACGGCGTCATCGGTGACACCCAGATTGGTGTGTCCGCCCTCGGGCTTGCGAACGATCTCGATCACGTCGCCCTGCGCACAGGCGCGCTCCAGGGCGGCAGTTGTCCAGGCGGACAGGATGATCGAGTCCTTGTCCCCGTAGGCCACGAACAGTGGGCCGTCGGCCGGTTCGGCGGGCAGCGCATCGGAGCTCAGGATCCCCCGGAGCCGCGCGAGTGCCTCTTCGTCGGCGATCCTGGCGTCACCGGGTTCGATGTCCGTGGCGGCGGAGAACTTGTCCGCCATCGAGGTGGGGCCACACGAGGTGAATGCCTCGGCCCCGGCGGCCAGGCCGCCGCGCATGTAGTCGTCGGGATCGAGATCGGGGTGCACCTCACGCAGTCCCGCGACAAGGTTGGGGATGAAGATCTTCTGAGCGTCGGTGTAGGCCAGATCGAGGCCCGCATCGGTGATCGGAGACAGATCGGCGGCCGGTGCGAGCGCCGCCGAACCGACGAAGTCAAGCCCCTGTCCGTAATCATCGGCGTGCTCGGCAGCCGCCCACGCGGCCTGTCCACCTTGAGATGCGCCCATTGCGGCCCAGGTGCGGGAGGCTTCGGGAACCACGTTGCGGGCTGCGCGCACCGCATCGATCATGTTGTACGCCGCAGTGTTCGGTTCCAGATAGGGATGCGTTCGCGGGCTCTCGACACTGGTCCCGAGTCCCTGGTAGTCACTCGCGGCGACCACGTATCCGCGAGCCAGCAGACGCGCGACGTTGCCGTCCTCGCCGAGCAGGTCGGGATAATCGGACGGACCGCACTTCACGTCGGTTCCGGTGGTGCCGTGGCCGAGCGCGACGACCGGCCACCCACCGGGTGGCGGAACACCGGCCGGCACGGCGATCACCCCGGAAACGTCGGTGCCGAAACCGCCGGCATATCCGGCCGTCGAGCGGTAGACGACTCGCAGCATCCGGCCGGCGTCGGCCAGTACGCTGCTGCCCTGGAACGGTCGTTGCGTCAATACCGCGCCGCGGTCGGCCAGGGCCGGTGGTGGTGGCGGCGGGACTGTCGATGATTCAGACAAAGACGGCGAAGACGATGGATTCACACCATCGTCTCCGCCGCTCGAACAGGCCGTGAGGACCAGAACACCGGACATCAGCAGACCTCCGGCCCACCGGACCGCCGGTCTCCGGGCGCGTCTCAAGTTCTTCTATTCGCCGCGTCGTCTGCCCACCGTCAGGTCCGTCCTAGTGGGACTTCGGCTGGTCCGGGTTCGAACCGCCATCCTGCGCGAACTTCTTCGCGGCGTCCGCGCCCTTCCGGACCTGGGCGGAGTACTTGCCCTTGGTCGCCTTGTTGACGGCGTCGGCACCCTGGTCGATGACCTTGGTGTTCTTGCTCAGCGTCTGCTTGCCCTTGTTGATCAGACCCTTGATATCCATGTTCGGTCTTACCTTTCTGCGGCGCCGGAGACGTTCTCGGCGGTATTTGTGTCATTTGATTTGAGTTTCAGCTTACTGGACCACGCAGCGAAGACGGGGTTCAGTCGCCACAGAACCTCCACCGCGACGATCCCGACGGCGGCCGTCACCAACCCGACGGTCGTCTTGCCCCAGTCGGTCGGATCCAGTTTGAACATCTCCTGGGTGAACGGCAACGAGAAGATCAGCACGTACATGAGCACAGATACGGTCAGCAACACGATCTTCCACCAGTTGTAGGGCCGCGCGATCACCGCGAGTACCCACATCGAGACAGCGATCATCGTGATCAGGGCGGTGGTCGCGGCCTGCATCTGATCCGGCGGCAGTTCCACCGAATCCTTGGCACCGAGTTCGACCCCGGATCCACCCGGATAGACCAACGCGTAGGCCACGAAGGTACAGACCGCGACCACGATTCCCGACGGGACCGCCAGCCGGAGCACCCGGCCGACGAAGCCCGTCCGGGCCCGTTCGTTGTTGGGGGCCAGCGACAACACGAAGGCCGGCACACCGATGGTGAACCAGGCGGCGATCGTGACGTGGATGGGCTGGAACGGGTAGGACATCGGCGTGAAGCCGAAGATCTTGCCCAGCACCCCGGCGACCCCGATGGTGATGGCCAGCAACACCGCGTACACGGTCTTCGTCAAGAACAACGTGGAGACACGTTCGATGTTGCCGATCACCCGCCGGCCCTCACCGACCACATAAGGCAGTGTGGCGAACTTGTTGTCCAGCAGGACGATCTGCGCCACCGCGCGGCTGGCCGAGCTACCTGCGCCCATCGCCACACCGATATCGGCGTCCTTGAGTGCCAGCACGTCGTTGACGCCGTCGCCGGTCATGGCGACCGTGTTTCCGCGAGACTGCAACGCGCCGACCATCGCCCGCTTCTGATCCGGCCGGACCCGGCCGAACGTGGTGTGCGAGCTGACGACGTCGGCGAGTTCGGCGGTATCGGTCGGTAGTTTGCGGGCGTCGACCGCGTCGTCGGGTGTTCCCAGACCCAGCGACCCGGCCACCGCACCCACCGAGATCGCGTTGTCCCCGGAGATGACCTTGACCGAGACGTTCTGCGACGCAAAGTAGTCCAGGGTCTCGCGGGCATCCGGCCGGACCCGCTGCTCGAGCGCGATCAGTGCGCGCGGGGTGACCTCACCGGGCGCGGACAGCTCGTCGGGCGAGTCGGTGTCGACCGGCACATCGGTGGAGGCCAGCAACAACACCCGCAGGCCACCGGAACCCAGTTCGTCTGCCTGGGCCGCGATTTCGCCCTCGGCCGGCAGCAACATGTCCGGCGCACCGAGCAGCCAGTTGCCACGAGGTTCACCCGAAGCGCTGTCGGAGAAGGAGATCCCACTCCACTTCTTCGCCGAGCTGAACGGGGCGACGCTGCCGGGTGTCCAGGCCGGGGCGTCACCGAAAGCCTCGGCCATGGCCTGGACACTCGCGTTCGGACGCGGGTCGTGCGCCGCCAGCGCGGCCAGGGCCTGCCCCAGTTCGGCCCGGTCCCCCTGTACCGGAACCAGTTCCGACAACCGCATCCCGTTCTCGGTCAGTGTGCCGGTCTTGTCCGCGCAGACCACATTGACCCGGGCCAGGCCCTCGATGGCGGGCAGTTCGTTGACCAGGCACTGTCGCTTGCCGAGCCGGACCACACCGACCGCGAAGGCGATCGAGGTCATCAGTACCAGGCCTTCGGGCACCATCGGGACCAGTGCCGCAACCATTCCGAGCAGGCTCGCCTTGATGCCGTTGTCGCTGATGAACAACTGGTTGACAATGGTCAGCACACCCGCCGGGATGAGCAGATAAGTGATGATCTTCAGGATCTTGTCGATGCCGTTGCGCAGTTCGGAGTTGACCAGCGTGAACTTGCTGGCCTCTTCGGCCAATTGCGCGGCATAGGCATCGCGGCCGACCTTCGTCGCGCGGTACGCACCGGAGCCGGCGACCACGAAGCTGCCCGACATGATCGGATCCCCGACGGCTTTGTCCACCGCATCGGCTTCACCGGTCAGCAACGACTCGTCGATGTCGAGGGACGCCGATTCGATGGTCTCGCCGTCGACCACGATCTGGTCGCCGGGACCGAGTTCGATGATGTCGTCGATCACCACCTCGCCCGGATCGATCTCGGTGGCAACACCATCGCGACGGACCATCGGCCGGGTCTGGCCGACGATCGCCAGCGCGTCGAGCGTCTTCTTTGCGCGAACCTCCTGGATGATGCCGATGCCGCTGTTGGCGATGATCAGCAAACCGAAGGCGCCGTTGATGATCGAACCGGTGCTCATCACGATGATGAACAGCACACCGAGGATCGCGTTGATCCGGGTGAAGATGTTCGCGCGGACGATGTCTGCCACGCTTCGGCCCGACCGGTCCGGCTGGACATTGACCTGTCCCGCGGCCACCCGGTCGGCGACCTGCGCGGCGTTCAGTCCTGAGGCCAGATGTTTCTCGTTGATCGCGGTCATGCCGCGGCCTCCCACCAATCCTGGGTCTGAAAACCGTGTCCACTGCGAGAGGGGACATCAAAACGGGCGCCGGGCATCGGGGTGATCACCGGGATGTGCAATTCCTGCGCCGCCGGCAGCAGTCGCTGCACCGGATCAGCCCACTCGTGCAGCGCGAGATTGAATGTGGCCCAGTGGATGGGCAGCAGCAGCGACTCGGACAGGTTGGTGCGATTGAGCATTCGGTGCACGTCCGCCGCTTCCTCCGGGTTGAGATGGATGTCGGGCCAGAGCCGGTCGTAGGCACCGATCGCGATCAGCGACAGCCCGAAGGGACCATGGTCGGCGCCGACCTGCTCGAAGGAATCGCTGATGCCGGTGTCACCCGAGAAGAAGAAACTGTTCCGTGGCCCGGTCACCGCCCAACTGGCCCACTGCGTGGTGTTGCGCTGCAGCCCCCGGCCGGAGAAATGCCGGGCGGAGCAACAGTTGAAGGAGAGGGCACCGATGGTCACCGACTCGCCCCAATCGGCCTCGCGGATCCGGAAGGCGTCGATGCCCCAGTACTGCAGGTGTGCACCGACTCCGATCGGCACCACGAACACCGCCTCCGGATGGGTTCGGGCGAGTGTGCGGACCGTGGCGGTGTCGAGATGGTCGTAGTGGTCGTGGCTGATCAGGACGACGTCGATGGCGGGCAATTCCTCGAGCGTGTGCGGCACGGGGTGCAACCGGGCAGGTCCCACCACGCTCGACGGTGAGCAGCGCTTGCTCCACACCGGATCGGTGAGGATGCGATATCCGTCCAGCTCCACGAGGACCGAGGCATGACCAAACCAGGTGGCGGCGAGGTCGGCGACCTCGGCGGGCAACGGCGAGGCATCGAACTCCAGGCGGGCGCGCGGTTTGCCGACATCACCGCGGCGGAGCATTGCCAGTGCCGCTGCTTTGTCACCGTCGACGGGCCGCGGTGGTTCGAGGTTGGCAAAGGTGCCGCCGGTTTGATGCCGGGAGCCACTGATATGCGGGAGCACAAGATCTTTCGACGCCCCCATTGCCCGGTACACCTCCGTCCCGGCTGTGACGCCGGCGGCCGCGACCGCCGCGCCGGCTGTTGCCGCACCGGCCAAGAGCCTGGGACCGGTCATCGGATTCGGTAGGCGCACCACCCTCGACACACTACCGGCCACGTGTCCCAATTCATCGATCCACCAACATGCGTCGATCAAGAGTCGGCACGGTGGAATATTTCGGCGTATACCTGACTTGTATAGATACTAGTCAGCCAAGGAGAAGATCATGCCCCAGATCGTTGATGCAGTAATCGTCGGTGCGGTACGAACTCCGATCGGAAAGGGCAAGCCCGGTCGCGTCGTCGACGGTGTGACCGTCGGCGCCGGTGGACTCCACGACGTTCACCCGGTCGACATGCTCGCCCACAGCCTGCGGGCACTCGTCGAACAGACCGGCATCGACCCGGCGTTGATCGACGACGTCATCGCCGGTGCGGTCACCCAGGCCGATGAACAGGGCCAGAACATCAGCCGCAAGGCCGCACTGACCGCCGGCTTCCCGGAATCGGTCCCGGGCACCACCATCAACCGGCAGTGCGGTTCGAGTCAGCAGGCGATCTCGTTTGCCGCTCAGGCCGTCATGTCGGGTGTGCAGGACGTGGTGGTCGCGGCCGGTGTCGAATCGATGAGCCGAGTGCCGATGGCGTCCGATGTCCGGCCCGGCGTCGACGCGTCCGGCGTGGGATTCTCGCAGCGGTACTCGGACGGACTGATCTCCCAGGGATTGGCCGCCGAGCTGATCGCGGCCGACTGGGGCTTTTCCCGGACCGAACTCGACGAGTTCGCGTTGTCGAGCCACGACAAGGCGGTGGCGGCGACCAAGGCGGGAAAGTTCGATCGCGAGATCGCGCCGCTGGCCGGGTTGCGCACCGATGAGATGATCCGCCCGGGCGGCACCGTCGAGCAGTTGGCCACCCTCAAGCCTGCCTTCTATCAGCCGGCGATGCTCGAGCGCTTCCCGCAGATCGAATGGCAGATCACCGCGGCCAACTCGAGCCCGCTCTCCGACGGCAGCGCCGCGGTGCTGATCATGAGCGCCGCCAAGGCCGCAGAACTCGGCCTCACCCCGTTGGCCCGACTGCACAGCTTCTCGGTGGTCGGCTCCGATCCGCTCTACATGCTCACCGGCGTCATCCCGGCAACGGAAAAGGTGCTCTCCACAGCCGGCCTGAGCATCTCCGACATCGACCTGTTCGAGGTCAACGAGGCGTTCTCCCCCGTTGTCCTGGCCTGGGCCAAGGACACCGGCGCCGACCTGTCCAAGACCAACGTCAACGGCGGCGCGATCGCCCTCGGCCATCCCCTCGGCGCGAGCGGTGCCCGCATCATGACGACCATGGTCAATGCCCTACAGCAGTCCGGCGGCCGTTACGCCCTGCAGACCATGTGTGAAGCCGGCGGGATGGCCAACGCCACCATCATCGAACGCCTCTGACCCTCACCGCACCCCACCCCGCCCACCCCCACCGCAAACGAGCCGGTAATACGAAGACGAGCCACAAATTTGTGGCTCGTCTTCGTAAAGGTGGCTCGTTTGCGGCGGGATGGGTCAACCGAATCCGGCCCGCCGCAGGCCATTTCGTAGGATACCGTGCAACCGTTCCGGGTGAATCAGGTCATCCCAGCCCCAGCGTGAGACCACAAACCCGAGTTCGTTGAGGCGTTCTTCGCGACGCTTCTCGCGGTACACCGCATCCGCAGTCGTTTCGCCGGGACGAAGATGTCGGATGTACTTTCCTTTGCCGTCGAACTCGCCGAGCAGGTGGTCTCTGATCCGAAAATCGGTGCGCGCCACCTGTTCACCGTCGGAATCGTAGATCTCCGGCTGCAGCTGCGGCACCGGGACGTCGGACATGGCGTACATCCGGGCGCGCGACAGCGACTCGCCGACGCTTTCCGACGCACCGTCGGCCAGCGATACCGCCCGTCTGGCGTTGCCCACACCCTTGCGTCGGCCTGCCCGCGCAAGCACCATCTCCAATTCTGCGCGGGACGCACCCATCCGAAGGGCCGCGTCGCATATACAGAGCGCCTGTTCGAAACTGCCCAGCCGGCTGATGTCGACAGCCGTACGCGCAAGCGTGGTCACCAGCAGTCCAGGCAGGCTGATGACCTCGTCCGGTTCCCACGGCGTCGCATGGATCCGGCACGCCCGCGCGCGTCCGTGCCCGCCCTCGGCCCGATTGACGGTGAAATGGACCCGGTCGAGATCGCCGTCGAACGTCGGCATGCCCAGTAGGGCCGCCGCCGACCAGTGACTGACCGCTTTGGTATCCCCACCTGCATCAACCGCTCCGAGAACCTTGAAGCGGTATCTGCGCTCACGCTCTTCCCGACTCACCACCTCACCCGGCGGACAACTCGGCAGATAAAGCCCCCGATAGACCCGCTCGAGTGTCCCCGCCTTGACGGCCGCGTGCAGCGAGTGGTCGTTGTGGCCGGCCGAAAGCGCCGTACGACGCAAGACCAGGCCATCTGCATTCAGTTCGTGTTCCCCCATCCTTCCGATGTTGACCCATCACCCCCTGGACCCGGTCCCGCGGCGACGAGATTGTGGACAATTTCCCGGGGTGTGCACAACCCCTGCCCGCCCCAAACGAGCCGGTAATACGAAGACGAGCCACAAATTTGTGGCTCGTCTTCGTAGAGGCGGCTCGTTTGGGGAGGGTAGGGCCATTAGGCTGAGGTGGTGGTAGAAGATCTGGTCCTGGCGGTCGACCTCGGCGGTACGAAAGTGGAGGCAGCACTGGTCGACCCGGACGGAAATGTCTTATCCGAGAGCCGAAGTCGAGCCCTCACGGGCCCGCATTCCTCTCCCACCGACCTTGCCACAGCAGTCTTGGATGTGGTCGATCACGCACTCGCGAACGTGCCGGGCTCCGCCGACGTGGTCGGCGTCGGAATCGCAGCGGCCGGACCGGTCGACGAAGCCGCCGGGACACTCTCCCCCATCAACATTCCCCAGTGGCGCAACTATCCCCTACGAGATCTGGTCGCCGACCGTGTACGAGAGCCCTTGGGCGACATACCCATCCACTTCCATCGCGACGGCGTGGCGATCGTCCTGGCGGCCCAATGGATCGGCAATGCGGCGGGAGAAGAGAACCTCTTGGGCATGGTCGTCTCCACCGGAATCGGCGGCGGTTTCATCGTCGACGGACGAGTGCTGGCCGGTAACAGCGGACACATCGGCCAGATCCAATTGTCCGGTTTCACCGGCGAACTCAGTATCGGCAGCCGCACCACCCTCGAGTCCGTGGCTTCCGGACCACACACCGTCGCCTGGGCCAACACCCAAGGCTGGACGGGACGGACCGGCGAAGACCTGGCGCGGGCGTATCGCAACGGCGACGACATCGCCGGCCAGGCCATCGCCCGGGCGTCCGAGGCGTTGGGTCAGGCGATATGCAGTGCCGCAGCATTGGTCGAAATCGATGTGGTGGCCATCGGTGGCGGATTCGCGCAGGTCACACCCGACCTGATCACCATGATCCGCCGAATCGTCGAACGGCATCCGTTGCGGTACATTTCGCGGGTCCAGGTCATCGATGCGGGCCTACCCGACACCGCGCCGCTGGTGGGTGCCGCCGCACTGGTCTACCGCCGCGCCCATGTCGGACTCCCCGTCTGACTGCCGTCCAATCGCAGACGAGCCACATATACGAAGACGAGCCACATATTTGTGGCTCGTCTTCGTGTATGTGGCTCGTTTGCGATTACGTGGCGAGCGACCGGCTGATCACCAGACGCTGGATCTGGTTGGTGCCCTCGAAGATCTGGGTGATCTTGGCTTCTCGCATCAGACGTTCGACGCGGAAATCCTTGGTGTAGCCGTAGCCGCCGAACACCTGGACCGCATCGGTGGTCACCTTCATCGCCGCATCGGTGGCGATCAGCTTGGCCACCGAGGCATTGCGCGAATACGGCACACCGGCATCGCGACGACGTGCGGCGTCGATGTACGTCGCGCGCGCCGAGTCCACCGCGGCGGCCATGTCGGCGAGCAGGAAGCCCAGGCCCTGGTGGTCGATGATCTTCTTGCCGAACGTCTGCCGCTCCTGCGCATAGGCGACGGCCTCGTCCAACGCGGCCTGCGCGATACCGACAGCAACCGCCGCGATGCCGAGCCGACCCGAATCCAGTGCACTGAAGGCGATCTGGAGACCCTGGCCTTCGGCGCCGATGCGGCGGTCCTCGGGGACAAACGCGTTGTCATAGCTCGCCGACGTGGTCGGAACCGCAGTCAGGCCCATCTTCTCTTCCGGTTTCCCGAAGCTCAGACCCTCGGTGTCATCGGGGACGAGGAAGCACGAAATGCCCTTCGACCCGTCGCCGGTGCGGGCGAACAGGTTGTAGAAGTCGGCGACGCCACCGTGGGTGATCCACGCCTTCGATCCGTTGATCTCGTACCCGCCGTCGGTGGCGGTGGCCTTGCAGGCCAGGGCCGCGGCATCGGAGCCGGCCTGCGGTTCCGAGAGGCTGTAGGCGCCGATCTTCTCGCCGCCGAGCATCTCGGGCAGCCAGCGCTGTTTCTGCTCGTCGGTGCCGAATGCCATCAGCGGATGGCACGAGAGGCTGTGCACACTCACCGCGACCGCCACCGCCGCCCAGCGCGCCGCGAGCTCTTCGAGCACCTGCAGGTAGACCTCGTACGGCTGACCACCACCACCCCACTCCTCGGGGTACGGCAGGCTCAGCAGCCCGGTCTGGCCCAGCACCTTGAACGCCTCGGCCGGGTACTTCTCGGCCTTCTCGTATTCGTCGACGATGGGTTTGAGTGTCTTGTCCGCGACGTCGCTCGCCAGCTGGACCAGGTCGCGGGCTTCTTCGGTGGGCAGCAGCCGGTTGACGGGCATCGCGCACGCCTTTCGATCGTCGGAACAGGCAATCGGTCAGGCCCGACGACAGTACTGCGCCGCGCCCTTCAGTACCGACGACAGTACTCCACGCCCTCGCGCAGTACCATCAGCCCATGGTTCCGACCGTTTCCCCGGCCCACGCGACCGCTCGCCGCGCGCAGCTGTTCGACGAACTGGTGGCACTGTTCCTCCGTGAGGGTTTCGCCCACCTGACCCTGGACCAGATCGCGGCGCGCCTGCACTGCTCCAAGTCGACGCTGTACACACTCGCCGGCAGCAAAGATGAGTTGGTCCGCGAAGTGACGGTGCATTTCTTCCGGGCCGCGACCACCGAAGTCGAGGCGGCAGTGGCCGGCGCCACCGGGACGACCGAACGGTTAACCGCGTACCTGACCGCGGTCGGGGTCGCACTGCAGCCCGCCGATGAACAGTTCATGGAAGACCTGGCCGGCTTCCCACCGGCCCGCGACATCTACGAGCGCAACACCCGGGCCGCAGCGGATCGCGTCCATGAGCTGATCAACGACGGTGTTGCCGCCGGTGACGTCCGCGATGTCCACGCGGCATTTGTCGCCGACGTGGCATCGTCGGTCATGGTCCGGATCCAACAGCGCACGATCAAAAGCACTCTCGGGCTCGATGATTCACAGGCCTATCTCGAACTCGCCCAGCTGTTGACCACCGGCATCAGCGCCCGGTAGCCACCCCGGGCGCATGATGGGCGGTGTCATGGCGCGCAATCGTCAAGGCGCCCACGATGATTCCGAAAACGACCCCGAGCGCGGTGTCCGCCACCCGGTCCAGGGCAACGTCGGAGGTCAGCCCGGCACCGAGGGCGGTGAGAAGCAAGGCCATCGGGGTGACGGCCATCGAACACAGTCCGTAGTTCACCGCGACCAGAATCTCGGCGGCGGTCTGCAGCAGCACGATGAGCACCACCGCACCCCAATATCCCAGGGGCAGCGCCAGCAGCGCGGCTGCGATCATGGCGCCGACGACATTTCCGATCAGTCGCTGCACTCCCCGATGGACGGTGTGGTGAAAGTTCAGGCCCTGCAACGTCGCCATCGCGCCCATCGCGGCCCACATCGGATGCGACAGACCGACACCGGCGGCAGCACCGGCCGCGAGACCGCAGGCGATGGCGATGCGCGCCGCGGACACCAGCAGATCCCGATCGCCGACGCGGCGCAGGTCGGCCCGCAGGGTCCCCCGCGATCCGCCTGCATTGCCGATGTCCCGGGCCCACTCGAACGACCATGGCGCCAACGAGGCACCGATCCCGACGATCGCACCGAGTACCGCGGCGACCGTTGCCGTCACGACGTCGCCCACAGAGGACGCAAAGGTCACCGCACCCGCCGCGGCGAACAGCATCACGACCGGCCCCGGGCCGACCACGCGAGCGGCCCCCAGGATCAACACCGCGACCGCGGACGCCACCGACAGCCCGACGATCTGAATCGGCACCGATGCGCCGGTCGCGCCCAGAATGCCACCCAACACCACGAACCCAGCCAATGTCCCGGCCGTGACCACCAGTTTTGGCAGACGGATGCGGTACGCATCAGCGCGGCAGAAAGCCGAGGTCAACGCACCGAGCGCGGCGAATCCGGCAACATCGGTACGGCCGATGAGGCCCCCGACGACCAGGACCACAGCGATCGCCAGACCCACCCGGATGGGCACCCACACCGCCGCATTGGTGCGGTTGAGCGTGAGCGCCGCATCACGCCAGGTCCGCGGGGTCACCGAATGCGCCAACGCCTGTCGCCTGCGCACGACGTGGTCGGAGAGAGTGTCTGTTGTCGCCACCCGATGTAATTTACACCTATTTTACTGATGAAGTAAATCTTGAACATGCCTTACGATGACACCGTGAGCCCCGACCCGAACCCGCCCGACGTCGTCGAACGCGTGAGCCAGGAATGGGCGCGCGCCTATCCCGACCTCGATACCCAGCCCATCGAGGTGGTCGCCCGCGTCAATCGCATCGCCACCGTGCTCGCACACCAACTCGACCTCGACCTGGAATCGCACTCGATCACCCGCTCGGAGTTCGACGTACTGGGTGCACTCGCCCGGTCGGACCGCCCCCTCCGCGCCAGCGAGGTCGTGTCGACGACCATGCTCAGCGGGGCTTCCATCACCAAACTCAGCGAACGCCTGCGCGACCTGGGTTTGTTGCAGCGCAAGAAGTCCGAACGGGACGGCCGGGTTGTCCTGCTCGAATTGACCGATGCCGGACGCGAACTCGTCGACATCCAGTTCCCTCGGCGCCTGGCCCGCGACACCGCGATGCTGGGAAGCCTGAGTCCGGATGAGCGGTCGACACTGATCACGTTGTTACGCAAGATCTCCCGGACCCTCGACAGCCGCTAGGCGGGATCCTGCGTTTCCAGATTCTTCGACGCCCACGCGCCGAGTTCATCGAGTATGGGCAGCAGGGCTTCACCCGACGGGGTCAGACGGTAGGACACCGACACCGGCGGGCCGGGCTCGACCTGCCGCTCGATCACACCCGCGTCCGCCAATTCGACCAGCCGCGAGGACAACATCGAGTCGCTGATCCCGCCGATCGCGGTCCGTAGTTCAGCGAAGCCTGCCGGGCCGTGCATCAGGGTGCCCAGCAGGACCCCGTTCCATCGTTTACCGAGCAGGGTGAACGCCGATCGCAACGCGCCATCACAGGCACGCGGCTCGTGCGTGATCTCGACTTCCCTGGGCATTGGGCCAGCCTACCGGTTGCCAAAGTCATGCATAAGTGCTTCTATTTTCGTAGTCCCTCTACAAACAGGAGCTTGATTCATGCCCGACACAATCCACACCCTCGACGCCGACGCGCGCGCACTCCTCTTCCGCAACGCCCGCACGGCCAACACCTTCAGCTCCGAGCCGGTGAGCGACGAGGTACTCAAAGAGGTCTGGGATCTCGCCAAGTGGCCGCCCACCGCCGCAAACACCCAGCCGCTGCGCGTGCTCTATGTCCGCAGCGACGAAGCCAAGGCGCGCCTGCTGCCCCATGTTGCCGAAGGCAACGTCGAGAAGGTCCGCAGCGCACCGGTGACCGCTGTGCTCGCGATGGATTCGGCGTTCCACGAACACATCCCGACGGTGCTGCCTTTCCGGCCCGAGATGAAGGACATGCTCGACGCCAACGAGGACGCCCGCAACTCGATGGGCACGTTCGGCAGCACCTTGCAGGCCGGATACTTCATCCTCGCCGTGCGCTCCGTGGGCCTGACCGCCGGCCCGATGGCCGGATTCGATTCTGCCGGTGTCGATTCGGAGTTCTTCGGCGACGGCCGCTGGAAGTCGACGCTCCTGGTGAACATCGGCCATCCGGGCAAAGATGCCTGGTTCGATCGACTCCCCCGTCTCGACGAGGCCGAGGTGCTGCGCTTCGCCTGACCTGCTCCCGACAGACGCGGTCTAACCGAGGTGGTCGAGAAGACGGTCGAGAAACGGACGCTGGCCCTTGAGCAGTTTGTCCCCGGCCGTCTCGAGATCACACCACGCCACCCGGTCGATCTCGGGATAGGTCTGCATCCGGCCCGACCCGCGTGGCCATTCCATCTCAAAGGTGTTGCTCACGGCATCGGTGATGTCGAGGTCCGCCTCGATCGCGAAGGCGGTCACCAGCTTTCCACTCGGTTGCTTGATCTCCCCGAGTTCGATGACCTCTCCCTCGGGAACCGTGAGACCGACTTCCTCGACGAATTCCCGGTAGGCCGCGGCGAGCGGTTCCTCGCCTTCGTCGTACAGCCCTTTGGGTATCGACCAGGCGCCGGAATCCTTACGCGCCCACAACGGTCCGCCCGGATGCGCGATCAACACCTCGACGTCGACGCCCGCCTCCGCCTCGGAACGACGGAACAGCAGGATCCCCGCACTTCGTTTCGGCATCGGTGCCTCCGGCCTTCCCAGTCCGCGGACCACTGTGCCCGCCAGGACCACACTAGTCCTGGCGGGCACAGTCACCGCCGGTAGGGAAACCTCTGCGCTACTCGACGAACGAGTCGGCCACGGTCAGCGCCGCGTCGAGGATCTCGAGGCCTTCGGCGACCTCATCAGCGGTGACCGTGCACGGCGGCACCATATGTATCCGGTTGAAGTTGGCAAAGGGCAGCAGGCCACCCTTCTTGCAGGTGGCCAACACCTCGGTCATCGCCGGGCTCGAACCCCCGTAGGGCGCCAGTGGCTCCCGCGTCGCCGGATTCTTGACCAGTTCCACGGCCCAGAAGACGCCGACACCCCGGACCTCCCCGACGCTGGGATGCTGGGCGGCGAGCTTCTCCAAACCAGGTCCCAGGACGTCGGATCCGATCGTCGCGGCATTCTCCACGATGCGCTCGTCGGTCATCGCGTTGATCGTCGCGACCGCGGCCGCGGTGGCCAGCGGATGACCGGAATAGGTCAGGCCGCCGGGGTACGGCCGATCTGCGAAGGTCTGGGCGATCTCGTTGCTGATGGCCACGCCACCGAGCGGGACGTATCCCGAGTTGACCCCCTTGGCGAAGGTGATCAGGTCAGGGATGACCTCGGAATGGTTGATGGAGAACCACTTTCCGGTCCGGCCGAATCCGGCCATCACCTCGTCGGCGATCATCACGATCCCGAAACGGTCGCACAGCTCACGCACTCCGGCAAGGTAGCCGGCGGGCGGCACCATGATGCCCGCGGTACCCGGAACCGGCTCCAGCACAACAGCTGCGATTGTCTGCGGCCCCTCCATCGAGATCACCGACTCGAGATGTTCGAGCGCACGCTCACATTCCTGCTGTTCGTTCTCGGCGTGGAACCGGCTGCGATACAGGAACGGTCCGAAGAAGTGGACCACCCCCGCCGACCCGTAGTCGTTGGGCCAGCGCCGCGGGTCGCCGGTCATGTTGATCGCGGTATCGGTACCCCCGTGATACGAACGGTAGCCGGTGAGCACCTTGCGCCGGCCGGTGTGCAGTCGCGCCATCCGCACGGCGTGTTCCACCGCGTCGGCGCCGCCGTTGGTGAAGAACACCTTGTCGAGATCACCGGGGGTCCGCTCGGCGATCAGGCGCGCAGCCTCCGAACGCGCCTCGTTGACGTGTGCGGGCGCGACGGTGCAGAGCTTGTTCGCCTGTTCGGCAATCGCCGCAACGACTTTGGGGTGCTGATGACCGATGTTGGTGTTGACCATCTGCGACGAGAAATCGATCAGGCGGTTGCCCTCACCGTCCCAGACATACGACCCCGACGCACCCAGGATGGTCATCGGATTCAGCTGCGCCTGCGCCGACCAGGAGTGGAACACATGCGCCCGGTCCAGCTCGTACGCGGTACGGCCGGCCGTCTTGGCCGCTTCCAGCTCGGCGGCGTCGGCAAACGGCGAATCGCCGCCGAAGGCCGTGTTGTCATCTGCCATCAGAGGGCACCTTCCACCATGCGACCGACGGTCTCGGTCAGAACGTCCACGCCGGCCGTGAGGTCGGCGTCGTGAGTGTATTCATTCTCCGCGTGAGAGACACCGTCGACGCTGGGTATGAACAGCATCACCGTCGGGACCAGGTCTTTCATGTTCGTCGAGTCATGTCCGGCCCGGGTCCGCACCTGCATGTGGCTGTGCCCGAGCGCGTCGATGACATTCTCGGCCAGCGCCACCCCCTCGGGCTGGTAGGTATGTCCCTTCCAGGTGTGGGCGAACCGCCGCTCGATCTCGACGTCGGCCGCGACCTCGATCTCCGCGAACGCCCGGTTGAGCTTCACGTCGGCCTCGGCGAGCAATTCATCGGACGGCGACCGCAGATCCAGATGCATGTGGACCTCACGGGCCACCACCACCGGCGAGTTCGGATACACCGTCAGCTGCCCGCAGGACGTATGCAGATCCTCACCGTAATCGTCGGCCAACTCGCGCAGCGCGACAACAGCTTTCGCGGCTCCGTAGAGCGCGTCCTGCCGGTCGGCGATGGCCGTGGCACCGGTGTGCGCCTGCGACCCGATGACCGAGATCTCGTACTTGTTGGCACCCCAGGTCGACGGCACCACACCCATCAGGACACCGGCCTTGTCGAGTTCGCGGCCCTGCTCGATGTGGATCTCGGCATACGAGGCGACCTGCAGGCCGCCGGGTGTGTGATGCTCACCGGTGGTGAAGACGTCCTTGTCCCCCAGCATGTCCAGTTCACCGAGCGCGTCGGCGACCGAGGCGCCGGCGACGTCGGTGGTGGCGAGCGCTTCGGACAGGTCGAGCTTGCCGGTGAACACACCGCTGCCCTGCATCGACGGCTTGAAGCGTGATCCCTCTTCGTTGAACCAGTTCACGACGGCCAGGTTGTACACGGCTTCATCAGGATGGTCGAGGTAGTACTGCCGGAGCCGGTCCATCGCGTGCGCCGCGGCCAGGACACCGTAGGCACCGTCGTAGCGACCGCCACGCGGCTGGCTGTCCAGGTGGGATCCGGACAGCACGTACGGTGCGCCGGGCACCAGTTCGTACAGTCCGAACATGTTGCCGATCCGGTCGTACGCCACCGTGAAACCACGCTCGGTCAGCCACCCGGCCAGCCATCGGCGATTGGCACCGTCGGCTTCGGTGGCGGCCTGGCGCTCGACCCCGCCCGCCGCGGTCGCACCGAAGGTCGACATGGTGGTGAAGTCGTCGATGAAGGCGCTGTCCGTGGCCGGGTCGGCGGCGACTCGAACTGCGCTGCCCCGCGCTGATTCTGAAGAACTCATCGAAGATCCTTTCGTCCGGGGTGGTTACGAGCGGGCGGCGAGCGTCGGCGCCATGGCCGGGATGATCTTCTCCCCGTACGCTTCCAGGGTCTGGTCTTTGCCGTCGTGCTGCAGGTAGATCGAGAACTGGTCGACGCCGAGGTCGCGTAGCTCCTCGAGCCGGGCAATGTGCTGTTCCGGCGTGCCCAGCAGGCAGAACCGATCGACGATGTCGTCGGGCACGAAGTCGGCGTGGCTGTTGCCGACCCGGCCGTGCTCGTTGTAGTCGTAGCCCTGCCGGTTCTTGATGTAGTCGGTCAGCGCGGCCGGCACCTCGGAACCATCGCCGTATTTCTCCACCAGATCCGCGACGTGGTTGCCCACCATCCCGCCGAACCACCGGCACTGATCACGTTGGTGCACAACGTCATCGCCGACATAGGCGGGGGCCGCGACCACGATCTTCACCTCATCGGGGTCACGTCCGGCAGCTTCGGCGGCGGCCTTGACCCGCTTCACCGTCCACTCGACGATGGCCGGATCCGCCAGTTGCAGGATGAAACCGTCGGCGACCTCACCGATCAGGTCGAGCGCCTTGGGTCCGTATCCGGCACCGTAGACGTCCAGCCGGGAACGAGCCGCCCACGGGAACCGGATGTCGGTGTCGTTGATGGTGACGTTGCGGCCATTGCCCAATTCCTTGATGACATTGATGCTCTCGCGCAGGGTCGCCAGCGTGGACGGTTTGCCCGAGAGCACGCGGACCGCCGAGTCACCACGGCCGATGCCGCAGACGGTCCGGTTGCCGAACATCGAGTTCAGTGTTGCGAACGTCGAGGCCGTGACGGTGGCGTCCCGGGTCAGCGGATTCGTCACCATCGGCCCGACGATCACGTTGCGCGTCGCCGCCAGGATCTGGCTGTAGATCACGTTCGGCTCTTGCCACAGCACATGCGAGTCGAACGTCCACACGTACGTGAAGCCCCGGTTCTCGGCCGCGACGGCGAGTTCGACCACTCGCGATGCGGGCGGATTGCATTGCATGACAACACCGAAGTCCATGTCGTGCTCCTTCTCGATTGTATTCGTCGTCTCGTTCTGGCGGCGGCTCTAGATGAGGTTCTGCGAGAGTTCGCGCCGCACAAACCGTCCGTCGGTCTTCTTTCCGAGGTACTCACCGGCGTCGACGATCACGGAGCCGCGCGAGAGCACTGTCTGCACCGCACCGTCGATCTCGTACCCCTCCCACGCCGAGTAGTCCATGTTCATGTGATGGCTTTTGCCCAGGCCGATGCTGGTGTGCCCGGCCGGATCGTAGATGACGACGTCGGCATCGGCGCCCGGTGAGATGACACCCTTGCGCGGGTACATGCCGAACATGCGGGCCGGGGTGGTGCAGCAGACCTCGACCCATTTCTCGAGGCTGATCCGCCCGTCCACCACGCCCTGATACATCAGGTCCATCCGGTGCTCGACGCCACCGATCCCATTGGGGATCTTGGAGAAGTCGGCGATACCGAGTTCTTTCTGATCGACCATGCAGAACGGGCAGTGGTCGGTGGCGACCCCGGCGACGTCGCCGGTCCGGATGAACTTCCACAACTCGTCCTGATGTCCCTCGGCCCGCGACCGCAGCGGTGTCGAACAGACCCACTTCGCACCCTCGAATCCCGGTGCGCCGAGCTGTTCTTCGAGTGAGAGGTACAGATATTGCGGGCACGTCTCGGCGAACACGTTCGCGCCCCGGCCACGCGCGGTGGCGATCTGTTCGAGTGCCTGCCGCGCCGACACGTGCACCACGTACAGCGGCGCACCGGTGACATCGGCCAGCATGATCGCCCGGTGCGTGGCCTCCTCTTCGAGCTGCCACGGCCGCGAGACCCCGTGGTAGTACGGCGATGTCTCACCGCGCTTGAGGTGCTGCGAGACCAGTTCGTCGATGGCGATGCCGTTCTCCGCGTGCATCATCATCAGCGCGCCGGTGTCGGCGGCGCGTTGCATCGCCCGCAGGATCTGACCGTCGTTGGAGTAGTAGACACCGGGATAGGCCATGAACAGTTTGAAACTGGTGACACCTTCGTTGATCAATTCGCCCATCGCGGAGATGGATTGGTCGTTCACGTCCCCGATGATCTGGTGGAAGCCGTAGTCGATGGCGCTGCGACCGCCGGCCTTCTGGTGCCACAACGCCAGGGTGTCCTGCAGTTGTTCACCCGGGGTCTGGATGGCGAAGTCGACAATCGTGGTCGTCCCGCCGAATGCCGCCGCGCGCGTGCCGGTTTCGAAGGTGTCCGAGGCCTCGGTCCCACCGAACGGCATCTGCATGTGGGTGTGGGCATCGACCCCACCGGGGATCACGTACTTGCCGGTGGCGTCGATCACCGTGTCGACGTTGGCTGCGAGGTCGGTGCCGAATGTCGCGGCGCCCGGCTCGATGAGCGCAACAATGGTCTCACCGTCGATCAGCACATCGATGAGCTGCCGGCCGGTGGCCGAAACCACCGTGCCACCACGGATGAGGGTTGTTTCCATCAGCTTCCCTGCTTTCCTGCGAGTTCTTCGTCCGGATCCTTGTCCGGCCCACTGACCACGTTGCCGGAGCCGACGGCGGTCGGGTCGACCGGCTCGGTGGTCTCTGTCGTGGAATCTACCTCCACGGTGCCGCGCCAGGTGCCGATCACGCGCATCACGTGATAGACCACCACCGCGGAGATCGCACCGAGCGCGATCCCGCCGAAGCTGAGATCGCCGATGGTCCAAGCGAAGTCGGCGATACCGACAACCAAGGCGATGGCCGCGGTGAACTGGTTGATGGGCTGGGAGAAGTCGACCTTGTTGGTCACCCAGATGTGCACACCGAGGATTCCGACCAGGCCGTAGAGGGCGACGGTGACGCCACCGAGGACGCCCGGCGGGATGGAGGCGATGACCGCACCGACCTTGGGCGAGAGGCCGAGCAGGATGGCGGCCGCACCGGCAACCCAGTAGGCAGCGGTCGAGTAGACCTTGGTCGCTGCCATGACACCGATGTTCTCGGCGTAGGTGGTGGTGGCCGAACCGCCGCCACTGCCGGCGAGCACCGTGGCCAGACCGTCTGCGGCCAGGGCCTTTCCGATCCGATGATCGTTGTTGATGCCGGTCATGGTGTTGATGGATTTGACGTGGCCGATGTTCTCGACGACCAGGACCAGGACCACCGGGATGAACATCGGCAGAACCGACAGGTGGAAGGTCGGGGCGGTGAAATCGGGCAGCCCGACCCAGTCGGCGGCACCGATGGGATCGGTGTCGACCTCGCCCCGTGCCAGTGCGATGAAGTAGCCGATCACCACGCTCAGGAAGATCGCCAATCGGCCGAGCAGTCCACGAAAGAGCACCAGCGACAACACCAGCATCGCCAGCACGATGAATGCGGTGACGGGCTCGGTCTCGAAGTTGCTCTTGGCCACGGGCGCCAGGTTGAAGCCCACCAGGGCGACGATCGATCCGGTGACCACCGGGGGCATCAGCTTTTCGATCCAGCCGATCCCGACGAAATGCACGACGACGCCGATGATCGTCAGCAACGCACCGACCACCACGATGCCACCGAGCGCGCCGGACGGGCCGTGCGAGGTGGAGGCGGCGATGGTGGGCGCGATCACCGCAAAGCTCGATCCCAGGTAGCTGGGCAGGCGGTTACGGGTGATGAGCAGGAACAGGATCGTGCCGATGCCGGAGAACAGCAGCGTGGTGGCCGGCGGGAACCCGGTGAGGACCGGGACCAGGAACGTGGCGCCGAACATGGCGACCACGTGTTGCAGGCCGATGCCCACGGTCCGTGGCCAACTCAGCCGTTCATGCGGTGCGACAACGGAGTCACCGGTCTTGACCTGCCACTCGAATAGGGACATGTGGTGGTTCCTTTCAGCGCACGGGCGTGCGTGAGGAGAGGTGATGGGAGGGGGTTCGACTCCGCTGTCGAGGCAATGCGTCCGTGATCAAGTGCCGAGCTCGGTTGCTCAGCTGTGGGATTCGAGTTCGAGGTGATTGAGGCGGAAGGCGTTGCCCTCGGGGTCGAGGAGCACCGACTGCCAGGCGCCGTAGTAGGTGCGGGACGGTTCCTTGACGCAGGTCGCTCCGGCCGCGACAGCCGCGGCGGTGAGTCGATCGACCTGGGCGTCGTCGGCCATCTCGAAGGTCAGGAAGCTGCTGACGCCGGCGTTCGGTGGCTCGGGGGCAACCAGATTGAGCATGTCGTAGGCGGTGTGCGCACTGAATCCGAGGATGGTCTCACCGATGTTCAGGCCCCGGAAGTGGTCTGACCGGAGCTCCATCACCTCATCGAGACCGAGGAGCTGTTGGTAGAACTCGGCCAGGCCCACAAAATCCTCGGCCATCACACTGGCGAAAGACAGACCAACTGTCATAGGGCTACTCACTTCTCTAGAGGTCGAGCACCAGGCGCGGTGTCTGCGACCTGCTGACACACAGGATGATTCGTTTTCCGGCCGATCTGGCCCGTTCGGAGAGCACGGTGTCCCGATGGTCGGGAACCCCGTCCAGCACGGTGGCCACGCAGGCACCGCACTCCCCTTGCAGGCAGTGGAACTCGGCGGTCGGCACCGCCTCCCGCACCACGGCCAGCGCGGTGCGATCGGGCGGTACCCTCACCACCGCACCCGTCCGGCGGAGCTCGATCTCGAACGGCCCAACCGCACCGGCGGACATCAGGACGGGCTCAGCACAATCGTTTTGGCGAACTTCGCGGTGAGGTGATCACCGGAGCTGATCGGTGCGTATCGCGGCTGCTCACCCTCGGCGACACAGGTGGGCAGGCATTCGATCATGGCGTCGTAGTTGGGCTGGTGGAAGAACACCAGCGACATCCGGCGGGTGTTGCCCTCGGCGTCGGGATGCGGGGTCCGGACCCGGTGCCGGGTGGAGGTCCACAGATCATTGGTCCACTGCGCCATCAGGTCTCCGATGTTGACCACCAGTGCGTCGGGCACCACCGGCACCGGGATCCAGTCGCCGTCCTTGGTGAAGACCTCCAGCCCGCCGGGCGCCTCCTCCTGCCGGACGATGGTCAGGCTGCCGTAGTCGGAGTGCGCGCCGGCCCGCATCTGGCCCGGCTGCGGGGGTGTGGTCAGGTGTGGGTAGTTGATGGCGCGGAGCATCGAGATGTCCTTGTCGATGGTGTCGACGAAGAAGTCGGGGTTCAGGCCGAGTCCGAGCGCGAAGGCACTCATCAGCTTGCGCGACAGTTCATTCATCGCGCGGAAGTAGGTGGTCCAGGCCTGCTCCATGTCCGCGGGTTTCTCGGGCCACTGGTTGGGTAGAAAGTGGGGTCCGGCGTTCTCTTTCGAGAAATACGGATCGGAACTGTCGAAGTCGACGGGTCCCACGTCGAACTTCTCGTGCAGATCCCGCGGCTGATGGACGTCCTCGCTGTACGAGAACGCCTGCTCACCGATCGATGAGTACCCGCGGACCGTATCCGGGCTGGGTTGCGCGACCCGACGCTTCTCGTCCTCGGGCAGACCGAAGAAGGTGTCGGCGCTCTGGTACATCGCGTCGATGATGTCCGGCGCGATCCCATGGTTCTTGATCTGGAAGAACCCGATCTCGCGGCAGGCGCGGTCGAGTTCGGCGGCCACCGCCGCCTTCGCCTCGTTGTCGTCGCCGTACAGCGCAGAAATGTCGATCACCGGCACCACAGACATGTGTTCTCGCTCCCTGTCGTCGTCTCCCCTCAAGTCTGGGGCGCGGTGGGGACGACCAACAAGAGCTCCGGGTGCTCACAGATCCGCGGCGTCGATGTCACCTGCGGTCAAGGGAAACATCTGCGTAACACTCGATTACGCAACCGACTCACGCGTGATCGTTCCGGTAACAAAGCTCGGCGCCCGGGTCACCGACGGGTGCGTCGGCCGAAGGTCGTCTGCCTCGTGTACTTGTCGGTGAGATGACGGCCGGCGATCAACGCGTCGGTGATCTGCTGATCACCGCCCCGCAGCGGCGACACCGCGACGTCGGCGTTGGGATGCTGATAGAACGCGAACTCCAGTCGAGCGCTGTCCAGCGCCACCGACCGCGGCGGGTTGGCCGTCCGGTTGAGCGTGGCGGGCCAATGATCGTCCGTCCATTCCGCCAGCAGGTCGCCCACCAGGACCACCAGCGTGGCCGGCGTCGTCGACACCTCGAGCCACTCACCGTGCGGGCCGAGCACCTCCAGGCCGCCCGGTGTCGATTCGCCGGACAGGACCGTGAACGCACCGTAGTCGGTGTGGATCCCGGCCCGCGACTGATGCGGCAGCGGGGGTTCGGCCTGAGCCGGGTAGTACAGGGCCCGCAGCATGCTCAGCTCGGTGTCGAACCGGGGGACGAAATGTTCGGGCGACAAGCCGAAAGCCTCCGCGGCCATCGACATCAGTTCGCCGCTGACCCGCTGCATGTGCCGGTAGTACTGCTCCCAGACCGGCCGGAAACCTGCCGGCGCCGTCGGCCACAGGTTCGGGTACGCCATCGGTCCGGCCCCCGGTTCACCCACCACCGGGGCGTCGACAGCCCCGATGTCCATTTTCTCCTTGAGGTCGCCGTGCGATTCCTCGCCGATGGAATACGTCATGCCCTCCGATCCCGAACCCGACCAGCCGCGCACCTGATCCGGAGCCGGTTGCGCCACGGCCCCCTTCACCAGCTCGGGCTGCAGGAAGAACTGACGGGTCACCGAGTACATGTCGGAGAGCAGCGCCGTCGGGATCTGGTGGCCGACCAGGTAGGCGTGACCACTGCGCGCACAAGCCGTGTCCAGCAGTTCGATCTGACGGGCCCGCGACCGGGAACCACGGGCGGCCTCGGAAAGGTCGACGGACGGAATGGAGAGCACCCGACTACTCTGCCTCACAGCCAGGTTCCTGGCCCACGGAGGAGGAAAGTCGTGTCGAGCCCGATGGCCACGGTCGCCGAATTGGCGGTCGCGACCGGCGTCCAGATCGCGACGCCACCGTCTCGATGGGAAGCCGTGGTGACGTCGGTGGTCGACGCGGAGGCCGCCCGCGAACTGATCTCGCTCGACGGCGTGCTGGTCATTGTCGATTGGAAACCGGCGCGGCCGAGTGATCCGCTCCCCGACCTTCCGGCCGTCCTCGAACCGCTGGTGGCGAGGAAGCCGGCCGCGATCCTGGTGAACCCGGCCCGGCAGGTCAATCCCCCCAGGCGGGCGGTCACGCTGGCCGACCGGGCGCAGGTGTGTCTGCTCTGGAACACGGTGCCCGACAACGGCGTCGACGTGGCATCGCACCTGCAACGGCTGCTGGTGCCCCAGCCGCCTGCGCCGATCAACGACGAGGTGGTGGTGGCCGCATCCGACCTGCTGCAGATCCTGCATCACGCCGACAACCTCGACGGCCTACTCGCCGAGATCGGGGTGCGACTGCACGCCACGGTCCGCCTGAGCGAGTCGTCCACCGGGCTGCCCCGTCCGGCGGCGCCGCTCGCCGTGTTCCCACTGGCGGGCATACCCGGGCACAACCCGGCGCTGGAGATCACCAGGGACACCGCCCTCACCCGCGGCGAGACCGCGATGCTGGAAGCCCTGTTGCCCGTCGTCCGCCTGCACATCAAGCTGCGGAACTCCGAATCCGATGACGCCGCCATCGAAATCGCCCGCAATCTGAAGAACATCCTCGGTGAGGACCTGGTCCTGCGTGAAGCCGGACTCCGCAAAGGCCGCCGCCTTGCCCTGTTCCCCCGCCATCCGGTGGTCTGTCTGGCCATCGAGCCCTTCGGTGTCGCGGTGGACATGAGCGGCCTGCACGACCTGAAGTCCGCTCTGGCGCCGGTGGCCACCCGGTTCGACGCCGACGCGATCACCATCGTCAACGAGGGCGTGCTGGTCGTGATGATCAAGGCGACAACAGATTTCGATGCGTTGTCCCGGGCCCTGTACCGCGGGGTGCAGGTTCCGCTGGCGATCGGGGCCGGCGAACCGGTGGACAACGCGCGCAGTTACCCCGGGGCGTTCCGGCAGGCGGTCCGGGCGGTGGCCGTCGGCCGTCGCATCGGTGCGATCAACCGCGTCACGGGTTACCGCGATCTCGGGGTCCTCGGCGTGCTCTATCAACTCCCCGAGCACGCCCGGCGGCAGTTTGTCGGCGAGACCCTGGGCTCGGTCGCCGACGAGACACCGGATGGCCTCGACCAGCGCCGCATCCTGCGGGTCCTGCGGGCCACCGATTGCAACATCGCCGAATCCGCCCGCGAACTGTTCGTGCATCCGAACACGTTGCGCAGCCGGATCGCCCGGATCGAGGCGATCACCGGTCCGTTCATGAATGAACCCGACCGCCGGCTCACGATCTTCACCGCCCTGTCGATGTTTTCCCTCGACAGCAACGTCGAAGGCGACTGACGCCCCACCTCCGCACCCCGATGATGTGCCCTTTTGGCGACCATTTCCCCAGGTGGACGCCGCCATAACCCCACATCATCGGAGTGCGGAAACATGGGATGTTAGGTTCTTTCCATGTCCACGCAGATCGAGCGTCCCCGCCGCACCAGTGAGGTCGTGGTCGAGCGCATGCAGGAACTCATCCGCACCGGCGATTGGCCGGTCGGGTCGCGCATCCCCTCCGAACCCGAACTGGTAGAGCAACTCGGCGTCGGACGCAACACCATCCGGGAAGCCGTTCGCGCCTTGGAGCACGCCGGATTCCTCGAGCCCCGGCGCGGCGACGGAACCTACGTCCGCAGCCGAAATCTGCTGGCCGCCGCGATCGGCCGCTGTGTGTCGAGCAGCGAGGTCCTCGAGTTGTTGCAGGTGCGCCGCGCACTCGAGCGGGAGGCCGTACAGTCGGCCGCGCACAATCGCACCGACGATCAGGTGCAGGCGCTCCGCGATCTCCTCGTCGAGATGCGGACGGCCTTTGAGGACAACAACTTACAGCGGTACATCGACGCCGACATCGCGTTCCACACCGCTTTGGTTGCCGCTGCGGGCAATTCACTGCTCTCCGAGTTGTATGCCGGGCTGGCCGAGGTCATGGGAAGGACACACGCGACGCTGATCGCCGCCGACGTCGACGCCCATCCCCACCCCACCGGACACGCAGAGGTGGTCGAGGCGATCAGCAAGGGCGACGCGAATGCCGCTCTCGCCGCCGTCGAGCACTACCTCAACCGATCGATCGAAGTGCTGTCATGACATCCACACCCTCAACGACACTCGGCTCGGACCGAACCCCCAAGGCCGGCTCGACGCGGCGAACCGCGGCGATCTTCACGGCACTGGGCATCATGGTGGTCTCGGCAAATCTACGGCCGGCAGTGGTCGCCGTCGGACCACTCATCGACGACATCAAGGTGTCGGAGGGCTTCGGTAGCGCCGCGGCCGGACTGCTCACCACCTTGCCCGTGCTCTGCTTCGGCCTGGTAGCGCCGATCGCACCGCGGATCGCCGCGCGGTTCGGCATCGAGCGCACGATCTTCGCGGCCATGGCCCTGCTCTGCGTCGCCATCGTGGCGCGCATGGTCCCCAACATGTTCGCGCTGTTCGTCGGCTCCGCGCTGGCCGGTGTTGCCATCGGCATCTGCAACGTCGTACTCCCGGCGCTGATCAAACGTGATTTCTCCCATCGCTCGGGCCTGATGACCGGCCTGTATTCGATGACGCTGTCCGGCGGCGCGGCGCTGGCGGCGGGCCTGACGGTGCCGATCTACACCGCCGTCGACGAGAACTGGCGGGTTGCGCTGGGCAGCTGGGCGCTCCTGGCCGCACTCGGCCTGGTGTTGTGGATCCCGCAGCTGTCCCGCATCCACCGGATCAGCACCACACCCCTGCCCGCGTCCCTGTGGCGCAACAAGATCGCCTGGGCCATAACCGTTTTCATGGCGTCCCAATCACTGATCTTCTACACCTTCACCGCGTGGCTGCCCGAGTACCTGATGGACCGGGGGACCTCCAAGGCCGCCGCCGGCGGCATGCTGGCCCTGGCCCAGACTGCTGCCTTGCTGATGGCGCTCGTCGCGCCGATCATCGCCGTTCGATTCCGTGACCAGCGGGTGCTGACACTGGCGTTCTGCGCCGTCTGCGCCATCGGATTCATCGGTCTGGTGACCACCGATGAGCTCACCATTCTCTGGGTGATGCTCATCGCCAGCGGCCCCGGCGCCGCCATCAGCCTGGTCCTGCTGTTCATGGTGCTGCGGAGTTCGAGCACCGTACAGACCAGCCAGGTCTCCGGGATGGCCCAATCGGTCGGCTACTGCCTGGCCGCCGTCGGCCCGCTGGCGATCGGCGCATTGCACGACATCACCGGTTCCTGGACGCTGTCGATGGCGGTGCTGGCACTGGCACTGATCCCCCTCAGCGGATCAGCACTTGTGGCCGCCAAAGATTCCAAGATGACCCGCTAGCGCGCGCAGCCTCCAAAAAGGGCCCGCCACCTCTGAGAACTGCACCACATCGCCCTATTTCTGGTATACAAAATGAGCATCCGCGTGGTGAACTACGAGTTCAGTTCAGTTTTGGATCCTTAAGGAGCAGGGAAAGATGTCGAGTAGTACTGAAGTGGGCACCCCCACCGGGTCTACGGCCCTGACCAGCGCCCGCAGCATCAAATGCCACAACGATGTGCTTGCCGCAACCCAGGAATTGCTCGCCGAGGGCGGCCTTCACGCCGCCACCATCGACGCGATCTCCGAACGGTCGACGGTCAGCAAGGCCACGATCTACAAGCATTGGCCCAGCCGGATCGCGGTGGCCGCCGAGGCGTTCAGCCTCTCGGTCCGCGATGCCCTGCCCACACCGGACACGGGCAACATCGTCGACGATCTCACCGAGCATGTACGCAACGTCAGCATGTTCTACGCCACCCCCAGGGGCAAGGTGTTCACCCAGCTCCTGGCCGCCTGTGTCGACGACGAGGCCGGAGCGGACTACTTCAAGCGGTACTACCTCGACGGCCGGCGAGCGCTGACCGCCAGGCTGTGGGAGCGCGCAGTCGAACGTGGAGAAGTGCATCCCGGCACCGACATCCAAATGGTTTCAGACGTCCTGTTCGGCCCGATGGCATTGCGCCTGATCACCGGGTCGGCACCGTTCGACGCAGCGCAGGCCGAAGGGTTTGCCCGAGTGGCATTGCACGGACTTCTCAGCGTTCCCTGACCCGATCCAGGACAATGGCCTGATGGAGTACATGAACCTCGGCAATTCCGGCCTCACGATCTCGGCTCTGACATTGGGCTGCATGAGTTTTGGAGCCTCCGGCCAGGGCACGCACGCCTGGACGCTCGACGAAGACGCGAGCCGCGGCATCATCAGGGCAGCCCTCGAGGCCGGGATCACCACGTTCGACACCGCAAACATGTACTCCCTCGGCAGCAGCGAGGAGATTCTCGGCAGGGCCCTGGCCGACTTCGCATCACGGGAAGACGTGGTGGTCGCGACCAAGGTCTTCAACCGAATGCGCCCCGGACCCTACGGAGCCGGGTTGTCCCGCAAGGCAATTCTCGCCGAGGTCGACAACAGCCTGCGCCGCCTGGGAACCGACTACATCGACCTCTACCAGATTCACCGCTGGGACTACCAGACCCCGATCGAAGAGACCATGGAAGCACTGCACGATCTGGTGAAGTCCGGCAAGGCCCGCTACATCGGCGCGTCCTCGATGTACGCCTGGCAATTCGCGAAAGCACTGCACACCGCCGAACGCGGCGGATGGACTCGGTTCGTCTCCATGCAAGACCACTACAACCTCATCTACCGCGAGGAAGAGCGAGAGATGTTGCCCCTCTGCGCCGATGAGGGCATCGGCGTGATTCCGTGGAGCCCATTGGCCAGAGGTCGTCTGACCCGGCCGTGGGACGAACGAACCGCCCGCACCGCCACCGACGAATTCGGTGCATCCCTGTATTCCGAGGACGACAAGGTGATCGTGGAACGCGTACTGGAGATCGCCGCCACCCGCGGCGTTGCCCCCGCCGCCGTCGCCTTGTCCTGGGTGGCCGATCGCACCACCTCACCGATCGTGGGAGTCACCAGGCCCACACATCTCATCGACGCGGTGAGCGCATTGGATCTGACTCTCGACGAGGCCGAGGTCGACTACCTCGAGGAGCCATACCAGCCCCATCGGGTCGCCGGCTTCGTCTGACGTCCCTGAAAACTGTCAAATAACCGGGCACCGAGGGCTGATAGCCCTCGGCAGCCCGGTATTCGACGGCCTGGAGGGTCACTGACCGGCCGACACCGCCTCGGCCGGATCACTGTGTGCCACCGGGCATCCGCGCGGGAACGTACCCAGGTCGGCGAGTTGGTAGCCACCCGGATACGACCGGATGTTGGGCAGGTCGCGGGCGTGGATCGGCTGTTTGCGAACCGGGAAGAACCGCACCAGACGGCCGCGCGCTCTCAGCGCCGCCCGGGAGATCGCCCGGACCGGACGCGGTGGATGCCGGTAGCCGAACGCGTCGAGCAGCGGATCGTCCATCAACGAGCGGGCGAAGATGTTGATCAACCACTTCGGCGCCCTGTCATTCGGCGGGAAGGTGGTCATCAGATCCAGGGTCGAATCAGCGACCTTGCGGGCACCCTCGTTGTACGCGAAGTGGGTGGCCTCGTACTCGTCGAGGAACCGGGCGAACTCGGTGTAGTTGGCGGGAACGTCCTTGATCCCCATCAACCTTCCCAGGCGGCGGTAGTAGTTGGTCGCACCGACCACCTCGTTGTGGGTCAGCCGTCGCCGGCCATACTGTTCGATCCACCGCACCGGCGTCACCACGAAAGTCGCCAAGACGTACCGCATGTCGTCGTTGGAGATGTCGTAATTGCCGTGCATCTGGTTCACCCGACGAATTCCGTTGCGCCCCTCCACACTGTCGAAGCCGTGTTCGAGCACCGCATCGAGCAGCAGCGTGGTGTCGTCGTAACGCTTCTGGACCCGTTCGGTGAACTCTCCGGTGTCGAACAACAACTGACCGACCGACGGCACGGCGTAGGTGCGGAACAGCGCAAAGCTCAGAGAGTGGTTGATATCCCAGGGAAACTCGACCGTCGCCAAGAGCCGGTTGATCTGCTCGAAATCCCGCTCGGGATCGAGTTCATCGGTCTTCTTGCGCACTGCATATCGCTTCATGTGGGCTCCCCTTCTCTGACCGTCCGACACCGGCCACCTCGAACTTCGCGCGTGTGACGCAGCGCACATCCGACCGTACCGGACCCGAGCGGGCGATCGGTCGACCCCCCTCACCTTCAGCCGACGAGCCGCCTGGTGAGTTCGGCGATCTCCCGGGAGAACGCGACGAGCGTGACGATGCCGACGCTGACATCGGCCGTCTTCACCGCTTGGACCTGCTGGGCCACCGCATCGGCGACGGGCCATCCGTAGGCCCCGCCCGAAATCAACGGGAACGCGATCGACGACGCCCCCAACGACCGGGCCAGCAGCAGGCTGCGCTGGTAGCAACTTCGCAATTGCGCCGATCGGTCTTCACTCGCGGAATATCGCGGCCCGACGGTGTGGATCACCCACCGCGCGGGCAGGTTCCCCGCACCGGTTGCCACCACGGCTCCGACGTCGAGACCATTCGGCAGCGTGGTCGAGCGCAGGAACCGGCACTCCTCGAGAATCCCGGGTCCACCGGCGCGGTGGATGGCGCCATCCACACCCCCACCGCCGAGCAGCGAGGAGTTCGCGGCGTTGACGATGGCGTCCGCGCGGGTTTTCGTGATGTCACCCTGGGTGACGTCGATGACGGTCATTGTGTTGCCTCCTGGGAGTTCGTGTCGATGATCCGGTCGGTGAGTGCGCGCAGATCCGCGGCCCTGGCCCCGGGGTACCCGTGCAGCAGGTCCAGCCATTCGGCGGGGATCGAGGAGATACCACCACAGGCACCGACCAATCCGCCCGCGATCGCGGCGGTGGTGTCGGTGTCATCACCGGCCCGGACACATAGTTCGAGGGTCTGCGGCAGGTCGCCATCGGCCGCATTGATCGCCCACCAGGCCGTCTGCAGGGCGTGGACGACCCAGCCGTTGTTGGGAAAGTCTGCGGGCGAGCCGGTTTCGGCCAGGTCCAGCAGGGGCGACCAGTAGTCCCTGGTCGATGTCGGGGAGGTGTCCAGGAACGTGCGGACGCCACCGACCGAGCCGGTGAGGACGGCCTCGCGGATGCCGGCACTCCACATCTGACATGCCTCCCGGGCCCGGACATCACAATGCGTGAGGTCACTGATGGCACCGGCGGCTTCGACGCAGGCCTCGAGGTCATCGAGGAAAGCCAGTGCCACCGGCGCGGTCCGCATCAGCGATCCGTTGCCACCGGTGCGCCCGGACAGCTTCGCGGCCGCGGCGGCCATCTCCGCAGCGTCGGTGGCACGCGCCGAGAGGACGGTACGCGTCTGGTTGCCGATGTCCGGGGGATTCGACCGATACCAGCGCATGAATCCGGCAGCGATGGCGTCGAGGTCGGCGTGCCCGAACGAGAGCCCCTCGGCGACGCAGAGCGCCATGGACGTGTCGTCCGTCCACTCCCCCGGCGCCCAGTCGAATGTCCCGCCGCCCTTCATGAATATCGGTGTATCCGCTGTCGGATAGGTGAACTCGTAGCCGGCACCGAGGGCGTCACCGGCGGCGGTCCCCGCGAGGACGCCGGCGGCACGATCCCGCTGCGCTTCGGTCAGGTGTTGTTCGATCCGCGTCATCAGATCCTCGCCCTCTGCTTAGCTCAACATTGAGCTAAAGATTAGCGCACAGATGCGCTAATGTGCAAGACATGGCGTGGCGAGATTCAGAGGGCAAGACCCTGGACGACTACCCACGGCCTTCGGTGGCGGTCGATGTGGCGGTTCTGACCGTGCGGGACGACCAACTCTGCGTGGTGACCGTGGACTCCGAACGCGGATTGTCACTGCCCGGCACCTTCCTCCACCCCGGCGAGACGCTCCGGGATGCCGCCGCGCGGGCCCTGCAGACCAAGGCCGGCATCACCGACCTCGCGTTTCACCAGCTCGGGATGTACGACGCCCCGTCCCGTGACGACCGGGGATGGGTTCTGTCGATGGCGCACAGCGCGGCCATCGCCCACGACCGGCTGCCGGCCACCGCCGCGCTGGTCACGGTCACCGACGGTGTGGCCGACGAACCGTTGGCCTTCGACCACGGCGAGATGGTCACCCGCGCGGTGGCCGATCTGCGACAACGCTATTCGCCGCGACCCGACCCCGACCACCTGCTGCCCGATCAGTTCACCCTGCTGGAGCTACGGCGACTGTACGAGACGATCTTCTCCGAGACCTTCCCCAAGGACACCTTCCGCCGCCGGTTCATCAGCCAACTCGAGGGCACCGGACAGCGCTCGTCGGCAGAGACCGGCCGGCCTGCCGAACTGTTCCGACGACGGTGAGGCCACGTCAATCGAAGAGGATGACCTGCCGGATGGTCTTGCCGTCGGCCAGTTGATCCATCGCGGAGTTGATGTCCGACAAGGTGATCCGGGAAGAGATCAGCGCTTCCACCGGCAGCAGTCCGTCGCGCCACATCTGCGCATACCTGGGGATGTCCCGGCGTGGAACGGCCGAGCCCAGATAGCTCCCGACCACCGTGCGTGCCTCGGCTGTGAGAGTCAGTGGCGAAATACTCGACCTGGCGTCGGGCGCGGGCAGACCGACGGTCACCGTGGTCCCGCCGGGTGCCGTTGCGGTGAACGCGGTTTCGAAGGCCCGCGCGCTGCCGGCACATTCGATGACGTACGTCGCCTTGATCCCCGACTCCGCGACCGCTTGCGGCGTATACGATTCGTGCGCGCCCAGCCTGCGGGCGTACTCCAATTTCTCGTCCAACATGTCCACGGCGATGATCCGCGAAACGCGTTGCGCAACAGCGGTGATCAGTGCCGCCATCCCGACCCCGCCGAGTCCGACGATCATGATCGAATCATCTTCGGCCGGATCGGCGGCATTGAGGACCGCACCACCGCCCGTCAGGACCGCGCAACCCAGCACAGCCGCGACATCGGGTGGAACATCGTTCCCGACAACGACTGCCGACGCCGCGTCCACGACAGCGTGGTCGGCAAAGCCGGACACCCCGAGATGATGGTGCACCGGCCGGCCGTGGTCGCTGACCCGCCGTCCGCCGCCGAGCAGTTCACCGGCGTTGTTCGCCGCACTGCCGGGCCCGCAGGGCAATCGGCCGTCGGCCGCGCAACCCGCACAGTCCTCGCAGCGAGGAAGAAAAGACATCACGACCCTTTGGCCGACCGCAAAATCGGTGACGTCGGTGCCGACCTGACGGACGATGCCCGCGGCTTCATGACCGAGGAGCATCGGCACGGGTCGGACGCGATTACCGTCCACCACACTCAGATCCGAGTGGCAGACACCGGCCGCCTCGATCTGCACGAGCAGCTCGGTCGGACCCGGCGAGTCCAGGTCGAGCTCGCGGATGACGATGGGGGTCGATTCCGCATACGGCCTTGGTCGACCGATCTCCTCGAGCACCGCTCCCCGGATCAACAAGTCATCGCCTTCTCGTTCCGAAAACCCCGAACCATCTGCACCCCACCACTATGCACCTCGTAGTCTCTGATGAGGCATTCGCCGCGAGAGAGGCTGAACAGTGAGCGCACCCGGAACCCCGGTACCCGAGGACTATCCCGTGCTCTGGCCGATGCCGACCCGCTGGGACGACAACGACCACTACGGCCATGTCAACAACGTCACGTACTACTCGTACTTCGACACCGCGGTGAACGCGTGGTTGATGTCGGCCACCGGCACCGACATTCGGCAGCTGCCCGCGATCGGGATCGTCGCCGAGACATCGTGCAAGTTCCTGAGCGAGCTCACCTTTCCGGAGCTGCTCCAGGTCGGCATCTCGATCGAGCGACTCGGCAACCGCAGCGTCGTCTACGCGCTGGCCATCTTCTCCGAGCAGGCCGACGGCAGCCTCAAACCCGCTGCCACCGGCCGATTCGTGCACGTGTACGTCGACCGGGACGATCGTTTACCGGTGGCCATCCCCGCCGGGATCCGCACCGCGGTGCAGACGTTGACCACCGGCCGGACCGGGAGCTGATGTGACCGCGACCGTGGCCACGTCGCTGTTCTGGATTCTGCTCATCGCGGTGCTGGCCCCGCTGATCGCCGGTCTCATCCCCGGAAAGCGCATCCCCGAGGTTGTCATCCTGCTGGTGGGCGGCATCCTCCTCGGGCCCCACGTACTCGATTTCGCCACCGACGGGTCGGCGATCGACCTGCTCCGCGAACTCGGCCTCGGCTTGCTCTTCCTGCTCGCCGGCTACGAGATCAAGACCTCGGAGGTCGCCGGCAAGGAAGGACGCCGGGCGCTGTACACGTGGATCTGCTGTCTGGCCCTGGCCTTCGCGGTGACGTTCGGCATCGGCATGACCACCCTGGTCACTGCGGAAAGCGCGGTGGCGATTGCCATGTGTTCGACCGCTCTGGGCACGTTGCTGCCCATCCTGCGCGACACCGGGATGTTGAACCAGAGACTGGGCCAGACGGTCCTGAACCACGGCGCATTCGGCGAACTCGGTCCGGTGATCGCCATGGCAGTACTGCTGGGCGCCCGCGGATCGTTGAAATCGGCAATCGTGCTCGCCGTCTTCGCAATTGCCGCGGTGTCGGTCTGGCTCCTGACCGAAAAACTTCTTCAGCGCCAACGCTGGCTGATGACCCTGGTCTCAGCGGGTTCGCAGACCACCGCGCAGACCACCGTGCGGATCACCATGTTGCTGCTCGTCGGGCTGATGGCACTGGCCTACGCGTTCGACCTGGACACCATCCTCGGCGCGTTCGCCGCCGGATTCATCCTGCGACGCATCCTTCCCGACGGCGACGAGATCTTCGAACACAAGCTCGACGGTCTCGCGTTCGGACTACTGATCCCGATCTTCTTCATCACCTCGGGGATGGCGATCGACGTCTCCGCCGTGGCGGGCAAACCCGGACTCCTCATCGCATTCATCCTGATGATCCTGATCGTTCGCGGTCTCCCGGTGTTCATCTCCACCCGATGGGATCGCGGCAACTCGGGCGACGAGCCCCCGTTTACCACCGGCAAGCGAGTCCAGATAGCGCTGTACTCGGCGACCGGATTGCCGATCATCGTCGCGGTCACCGGTGTTGCGGTCTCCGCCGGACACATGTCGGAGGGCAACGCATCGGTCCTGGTGACGGCGGGCGCGCTCACGGTCCTGCTGCTTCCGCTGGCCGCGACGATGCTCGGTTCGCGCGCCGGCAAGACCGACGCCGACCAACCCACCAGCTGACCACCCGATCCCGTCCGGTCGCGCCGACTCTCGGCACGCGGTCTCCGCGATCGGGATAATGGGGAAGATGGTGTACGTCTCAGCGATCGTCGGCTTTGTGGTGCTCTTCGCCACGACCGCGCTCGCCTTCGTCGGCACCGAGTGGATCAGGTCGATCGACTGGTCGGCAGTATTCCGGAGAGCAGCACTTCCCCGCGCCGACACCGGCGTCGGGACACGGTCTGGATCGGAGCCGGAGTCCGACGATCCCGACCCGCAGCGCGGGCCGGTACCCGAGGTCGGGCTGACCGGTCTGGCGAAAACGACCAACACACCTTACTGGATCAATCATCTCGGTGGGCCGCGGCCCGGTGAGGCGACCAGCATCCGGTTCGCGTTCATCGCGGTGGACACCTGGCGCGGCGACCCCGGGCGCATCGACCTCACCGACCTGCTGGATCGCAACGCGGGCCAGGTCGACGACTGGGCCGTCCGCAGCGACGAGGGCCACTATCCGCGCACGCTGCGGCGACAGCTGCGCCAATCACATCTGTCCCACGACGACCAGACGACGATCGACGAGATGCGCGCACACCCGATCGGCAAACTGGCCTACTTCGCCTGTTCGACCGCAACCGCCATCGAGCAGAGTGCTTCCTGGCGCCACGACATCTTCGACGACAAGATGATTCGGGTCGACCTCGACGCCGAGGTCGCCGAGATCAGCCGCAGCTGCGCACGACTCCGCGATTCCGTCGACAAACTCGGACCACTTCCGGACGGCGACCTCGGGGACGATCCCGACATCGTCGCGATCCACGTCGGCCGGGCCCAGGTGCACGACGAGCGGCTCGGCCTTCTGGTCCAGCGGCTGCGCGCGTTCGCCCGCTACCGCGCGGGCATCGAACAGGTCGATCGCCAACTCGCCAAACTCGAATGGGTGATCAGGATCGGCACCGAGGACGATTCCGACGAGTACCTCGTCGCGGCCGAAGACGAACTCGGATCCGAGCGTCTCCATCGGGCCGCCGAGGAGTTCGATGCGGTCTCCGGCGCGATCATCGACAGTATGCTCACCGACGCCAAGAAGCTGTCGCGCATCGTGCGCTATTCCTGATCGACGCGATGAACAACCAACACAGATCCGTCAACGCAGGAAGTCGGTCACCAGCCGGTTGAACTCACCGGTCCGGTCCCGGTGGACACTGTGACCGGCCTCGATCTGACCGAAATGCCCGTCCGGCAGAGCTTCCGACAGACTGAGCAGATGGCGCGGCGGCAAGAAACTGCGTCGGCCACCCGAGACCACCAGGGTCGGAAACGTCAGCTGTGACAACGACTCCCACCAGTCGGCGTCGACGGCCTCGAACTGGCGGGCCACGATGTCCGACATCCGGTGATCGAACCGCAGCACCGGACTCGGATAACGAACCGTCGACCACAGCCCACGTAGCCGGTCGGCGACGCCGCTGAACGGCACGATGTGTTCGTCGACGTCGGCCTGATCACGCGGCATCGGCGGGATCTCTTCGAGCACCAGTTTCCCGATCCGCGCCGGATCGAGCGCGGCGAGCCTGATCGCGGTCTGACCGCCCAGGGAATGCCCGACCACATCGATCTCGTCGACGCCGAGCCCGTCGAGGACAAAGCTCAGATCATCACGGAAGTCGTTCAGCAGGTAGGACGGCGACCGTGAACTACGACCGTGCCCGCGCTGGTCATAGGTGATGACCGTCCGACCCCCGGCGCGCAACTCCCGGGCCAGCGCTCGCCAGGTCTGATGATCGCCGCCCATGCCGTGGACCAGCAACACCGGTTTGCCGGTCAGCGGACCGGACGTTCGAACGGCCAGCCGAACCGCCCCGGGTCCGTCGGTGCGGGTCAAAGTGTTCACCGGTGACAGGGTAGTCACCCCGACACCGGACACATCTGGGCTACTGCGGTGCGTCCAGGCCCACCCGGCGGCGCTCGATGATCAGGCAGCGGTTTTCGACGTAGAGCAGGCCGGCCTTCTCGGCAATCTCTCGAGCCTCCGCCGACACGATCCCCAGTTGCAGCCACAGTGCCGTGGCGCCGGCTGCCACCGCTTGGCGGGCGATCTCCGGCGCGTCCTCCGACGGGCGGAACACATCGACCAGACCCACCTGTTCGGGAATATCGGCCAAGGTCCGGTAGACCTTCTCACCGAACAGCTCATCCGCCTTGGGATTCACCGGGATGATGCGCCATCCGTGCTTCTGCATACTCACCGGGACTTTGTGCGCGGGCTTTTCCGGGGACGCACTGGCACCAACAACGGTGATGGTCTTGTAGGTGGAAAGGATTTGCTCGACCAAGTCGTCTGTATCAGCCATGCCTACGATCGTAGAGGTCCGCCCCGGCCCGGCCTCCGGGGTGTTCAATCGACGGTATGGCACAACGAGTGGTTCTCATTCGCGCGGTGAACGTCGGTGGCGCCAAGCTGCCGATGGCCGAACTCCGAGAGATGGCGGCCGACCTGGGCGCCACCGACATCTCGACGTACATCGCCTCCGGAAACCTGCTGTGCACACCGCCCGACGATCCCGCCGCCTTCGACCGCGCACTCGAGGAGGCGATCACCAAGCGCTACGGCTACTTTCGCGAGGTCATCAGCAGGTCGGCGGACGATCTCGCCGCCGCGTCGGCCGAGCACCCGTTCGATGTCGTCGAGCCGAAATACTCGTACGTCTACTGCCTCACCGCAACCCCGGAACCAACTGCGGTCGCAACGTTCCACCGCCGCGATTTCGGAAATGACGTGTTCGAGGTCATCGGCGACAACCTCCACATCCGCTACGAGGCGGGCGCCGGGACGTCCAAACTCACCGCGCCGGTCATCGCCAAAGGATTGGGAGTCCAGGGCACCGGACGGAATCTGCGCACCATCGAGAAGCTGATCGCCCTCGCCCGCGAGTAGCCGGCCGCGAGGAAACCTACCCTGCGGTGACGTCCCGGCGTGACATCGTCAAACCGATCACGCCCACACAGACCACGGCATAGATCGCCAGCGTCGTCAGGGTCTGCGCCTGCGACAACGCACCTGGCCGCTCCGGCTGCACCAGCGACCGCATGACCAACCCCGGGAACCAGCGCTCCGCCCAGACACGGTTTTCCGCAAGGACGTTTTCGACGGGTCCGAACCACAGCAGGCAGATTCCCAGCGCGATGGGCGTCGACTTCACCAGTACCGCAACTGTTGTCCCGATCAGGGCGTACATCGCCACGAACACCAACAGCCGGCCGTAGTCTGTGAGCCCACTGCCGAGCGCATCTGCCCCGAACCAGCCGGCGGTGTCGACGTCCACCGACGGTGCCGCCACCGCCGCGGTCAGCGCTCCGACGGTCAGTGCCACGGCCATCAGCACTGCGGCCAGGCTGATTCGTGCCGCGAGCTTTCCGGTGACCAGCGACAACCGGCTCGGTTGGCGGGTCAGCGCGGCCCGCAACGTACCCCGGCTGATCTCATTTCCCATCGCGGCCGCAAATGCTGCGACCACGAGCACCGTGGCGACGCTCATCGACGCGATGATCGCAGCGGTGGCGCCACCGGACCCGACGAGCGCTTCGAGAGACACCTGAGGTCCGTCGCCTCCGCGGCCAACAGGCTGCGCGGCTTCTATCAGCAGCCAGGTGGCCAGCACACTGAACACCACGGTGGTGATTCCCAGGCCCGCCCACAGACGTGGCCGGTTCAGCAAGATCCATTCGGACCGAAAAGAATTCAGCAGATTCATCACATGCCTTTCCAGAAATTCTCCAGATGTCAGATCGGGGACGTGTGGATCAATTTGAGATAGCGGGCCTCGAGATCGGCACGGCGATGGTGTAATTCGGCAAGGACGATCCCGGCTGCATGGGCCCGGGCGTTGATCTCCGCGGCCAATCGCCGGGCATCGTCGTCGTCGGTGAGGGCGATGACCACACTGATCCCGTCCAGGCTGACCTCGAGCCCCGTCGCCTGTGCGATGGCCCCCAGATCGGCGAGCCGTGATTCGTCCGCGGGTGCCAGGACCAGGGCATCGGCCGTGGCTCCCAGCGATTGCGGTGTTCCGGCGTGGACGAGTCCGCCGTGGTCCAGGACCACCAACCAGTCACAGACCTGTTCGAGTTCGGCGAGAAGATGCGATGACACGATGACGGTGCGTCCCTGCGCGGCGATGCGCCCGATGAGGTCCCGAACCTCTTGCATGCCCTGGGGATCCAGGCCGTTGGTCGGCTCGTCGAGTATCACCAGTTCGGGGTCACCGAGCAGGGCAGCTGCAATTCCGAGTCGCTGCTTCATCCCGAGCGAATAACTGCCGAAGCGGTCCTTGCCCCGATCCCCGAGACCAACCAGGTCCAGTAGCCCGTCGACACCGCCGGTGGCCTGACCGGATAAGACCGCCAGAGATCTCAGGTTGTCCCGAGCAGAGACGGACGGGTGAAATGCCGGCGACTCGATGAGCGCACCGACTCGCGGAAGATATTGCGCACGTTGATGAATCGGCGCATCGAGAACGGTTCCGTCACCACCGCTCGGTTTGACGAGACCGAGCAACATCGCCATCACGGTGGTTTTTCCGGCTCCGTTCGGACCGATCAGACCCGTGACCGAACCAACCGGCACCGTGAAGGACACGTTGTCGACGACGGTTCGATTCCGATATCTCTTCGTCAGACCCTGCACCGAAACTGCTACGTCCGCATCCTGATTCGCCGACTCGATCCCCGATGTCCGATCGTGGATTGTCGTGTTCGTTTCCATGCGGGCAACGATGCCGTGGCCGGAGCCCGAAGTCGTCAGCCTGATGTCGACATCGGCACTACGTCAGATGTGGACCAGCCCGTGCCGGTAGGCGAACACCACCAGCTGTGCCCGGTCACGGGCCTGGAGTTTGGTCATCGCCCGGCTCACGTGGGTGCGCACCGTCGCATTGCTGACGAACCATCGGGCGGCTATCTCGTCGTTCGACAACCCGGCCGCCACCAACCGGACCACCTCGAGTTCGCGCGTGGTGAGCAACTCGACGACGGCATCCGGCGCCACCGGTGCCGGGGCTGTGGCTGTGGCGGGTTCCTGGACGAACTCGGTGATCAGTCGCCGTGTCACACCCGGTGACAACAGCGCCTGACCGGCCGCGATGACGTGCACGGCCTGGATCAGTTCGGCGGGCTGGGTGTGTTTCACGAGAAACCCGCTGGCTCCGGCTCGCAGCGCCCCAAAGACATACTCGTCGAGTTCGAAGGTGGTCAGGATCAGCACCTTCACCGCAGCCAGATCGTCGCGGGCAACGATCTGCCGGGTTGCCTCCAATCCATCGCAGCCGGGCATCCGGATATCCATGATGATGACGTCCGGCCGCAGGTCGACGCACACCGCGACTGCTTCATCTCCGTCAGCGGCCTCCCCGACCACCTCGATGTCGTCCTCGGCGTCGAGCAGCGCGCGAAACCCGGTCCGTACCAAGAGCTGGTCGTCAGCCAGTACCACCCGAATCATGAAACCCCGGTTCCGCCCGCCACCTTGTTCGACGAGTCCTCGTTGCTTTTCCCGAGCGTAACCACCGCCGCCGCGCGCAGCGACCGCCTTCCGGCCAATCTCCACACCTGCCGTACGTTCGCACCCTGAACATCAGTCGCCGGGCGCGATCTCAACGGCAAACCGACGCGCGCAGGCACCGATCGACCCTACGATCGGCCAGGTGGACGTCAGATGGTCGAACAGAGTGCGCGAACTCGGCGTGCGCGGACCCGACCTGGCACTTGCGATGGTGGTGGTCATCCTGGTCGTCCTCGGCAGCTCCCTCGGGCACACCGGTCCGGACGGCCGGTCCATCGACGGTCTCGCGATCACGCTCGGGATCGTCGGTGCCCTGTCGTTGACTCTGTCCCGCCGCCACCCACAGGTGATGATCGGTGTCGCCGCGGCCGTGGTCTTCGGTTATCTCGCCCGCGGATATCCCGGTGGCCCAGCACTTTTGGCGGGACCACTGTCGATGGCACTGGGTGGGTATCGCGCCTCCCGCACGGTGGCACTGGTGGGTGCCGCGGTGATGTCGGCTGGGGTGATCGCCGGGAGGTGGATCGGCGCCGGAGCACTCGGGACCATCGGAATCGCCGGCCCGGCGTGGGCTTTCACGCTGGCCCTGGCGGGTATCGCGCTCTCGGCGCGCACCGAACGCGCTGCGGCCCAGCGTGAACGCGACGAGTTGCGTCGTCGGCAGGCGATGACCGATGAACGCCTGAACATCGCACGCGACCTGCATGATTCGGTCGCCCACGCGCTGGCCACCATCAATGTGCAGGCCGGTGTCGCGGCACATCTTCTCGACCGGCACCCGCAGCAGGCAAAACCTGCCCTCGAGGCCATCCGAGCGGCCAGTAGCGAGGTCCTCGACGAGCTCGGCACCATGCTCGAAGCCCTGCGGGACCGTGACTCGGCAGCTCCCCTGACGCCGGCGCCGACACTCGGTCAGATCCCCGGTCTCATCGAGCGCGCCCGTGCGGACGGCTTGATCGTGAACTTCGACAGCGAAGGGGACGCCGCTTCGGTGCCGTCGGCGATGGGGGTGGCGGCGTATCGCGTTGTCCAGGAATCCCTCAGCAACGTGCGTCGCCACGCGGGGGTAGCACCGATCGTGGAGGTCTCGGTGGCCGCCGATCCGCCGCATCGACTGGTGGTGAGCGTGTCCGACGACGGCGGTCGGCCGGGTGGTCCGAAACCTGTTGCACCGCAGCCTGGTACCGGCCTGGGCATCACCGGGATGCGCGAACGGGTCGAATCCGGTCGCGGGACACTCGACGTGGGAGTCGGGGCCCGGGGCCGCGGCTACCGTGTTGTCGCCCGCTGGGACACCACTTCGGGCGACTGACCCACCAGTTCAGTCGAACTGCGTCAGCAGATGCGTTTCGGCGTCGAACAGGTAGCGGTCCATCGCCGCGGCCGACTCCTCGATGTCCCCGGCGGCCATCAGGTCCACGATCTCGGCGTTTCGTTCGACATACCGCGTGTGGAAGCCACGCGCCGATGCGCTGCGGAAGAACACCAGCCGCATCTCTGCCAGCAGCAGGTTCATCTCCACGTCGAGGCGATTGCTGCGGGCCTGAGCCACCACCGCACGATGGAAATGCTGATTCGCCGAGGCCACCGCGTCGCCATCGCCCGCCGCGATCGCGGCCCGCCCCTCCTCCACTGCGGCAATCATCGCGTCCAGGTAGGGCTGGGCTCCGCGACCGACCCGGATCGCCCCCGACTCGATCACCCGACGCGCACGGTAGACGTCCCGCACGTCATCGGCGCCGGGCGTCCGGATGAGAACACCTCGATTGGGTACCCGCTCGAGGATGCGTTCGGAAACCAGCCGGCTGAGCGCTTCCCGCAGCGTGTTGCGCGAGATACCGAGCGCGCGCGCGATCGACTCTTCCGGTAGTCGGTTACCCGATCGCAGCCGCCCTTCGTCGACCTGGGTACGCAAGATCGCTGCGGCCCGCTCGGCGGACGACGTGCGGACCACGTCCCCGCGGGCCGCGACCAACACGTCGAGCACGTCGTCCAGTCCAGACTCGTTCTCCACATCCGGAGTCTACGAGAACGTAGGATTGCAGGATTGTTGAACAATCCTTCTCGTTGCGGAAACATCCTGGGACCTCGGTTACGAGCCATTGACGACGTTTGGAGACCTGTGATGACCATCGACCTCAACAGCGACATCGGTGAATCGTTCGGTCGCTGGGACCTCGGCGACGACGAGGCCATGCTCGATGTGGTCACCAGCGCCAACATCGCCTGCGGCTTCCACGCCGGTGACCCGAGCACGATCGCCCGCACCGCGGGCTGGTCGGTCGATCGAGGTGTCCGGATCGGGGCGCAGGTGGCCTACCGCGACCTCGCCGGTTTCGGTCGGCGGTTCGTCGACGCCACCCGCACCGAACTGACCGACGACATCGTCTACCAGATCGGTGGCCTGCAAGCGCTGGCCGCGGCCGTCGGTGGACGCGTCACCTATGTCAAACCCCATGGTGCGCTGTACAACACCGCCGTCCACCATGAAGAACACGCACTGGCACTGGTCGATGCGATCGCAGCACTCGATCCCGAGCTGGCCCTGCTCGGTCTTCCCGGTTCGCGGCTCCTGGCCCTCGGCGAGGAACGCGGCCTGCGCGTGGTGCGGGAGGCATTTGCCGACCGCGGGTACACCGCGGCCGGAACCCTGGTGCCGCGCGGCGAGCCCGGGGCGATGCTCGACGATCCTGCCGTCGTCGCCGCCCGGGTGTTGCGGATGGTGACCGAGTCGGTGGTCGAATCCGTCGACGGGACAGATGTCGCCATCGACGTGGATTCGATTTGTGTACACGGAGATTCACCGGCTGCCGCGCAGATGGCAGTGGCGGTCCGCGACCTGCTCGCAGCCGAGGGTGTCGAGGTGAAAGCGTTCACATGAACCCACTCGCCTACGGCGATCGATCACTGATGATCGAGGTGGACACCACCGACGCGGCCATCGCCTGGACCTTCGCCCTCACCAAGGCAGAATTGCCCGGGATCGTTGACATCATCCCCGGCGCCCGGACGGTTCTGCTCGTCACCGACTCCCCCACCCGGTTGCCCGCACTCCGCACCGCCGTGGGTTCGATTGCCCCTGAGTCCGCCGACACCCCGACCTCGCACACCACCGCAGGCGCCCTCGTCGTCGAAGTACCGGTGACCTACGACGGGGAAGATCTCGGTGAGGTCGGCCGGCTCACCGGGCTGACCACCACCGAGGTCATCGCAGCACACACCGGACGACCATGGAAGGTGGCCTTCGGCGGGTTCGCGCCCGGCTTCGCCTACCTGATCGGCGGGGATGCCCGGCTCGAGGTGCCCCGCCGCGACGAGGCACGGACCCGGGTTCCGGCAGGTGCGGTCGGACTTGCCGGCGAGTTCAGCGGCATCTATCCACGCACCTCACCCGGCGGCTGGCAACTGCTCGGTCGTACGGATCTGTCCATGTGGGACGCGACGCGCAACCCGCCGGCGCTCCTGCGGCCTGGTGCCCTCGTGCAGTTCCGCGAGGCCCGGCCATGACGGCATTCGAGGTTCTGGCCACCGGACCGCTGAGCACCGTGCAGGACCGGGGACGACCCGGATTCGCGGCACTGGGGGTCGGCAGATCGGGTGCGGCCGACCGACGCGCCCACGCGCTGGGCAATCGACTCCTGGGCAACGACGACGGAGCTGCCGCAGTCGAGGTGACCCTCGGTGGCCTGTCCCTGCGCGCACAGCAGGAGGCCTGGCTGGCGGTCACCGGCGCAGATCTGGATGTGCTGGTGGACAAGGGATCCGGCGCGCGTCCGGTCGGGATGAACGCACACTTTCGGCTCCTGCCCGGTGACGTGGTCACCCTCGGCATGGCCCGCGCCGGACTGCGCGCCTACGTCGCCGCACGTGGCGGCTTCGACGTGCCCGCCACGCTGGGGTCGTGCAGCACCGACACGCTGTCCGGACTCGGGCCCGCCCCACTGGCGGTCGGCGATGTCCTCGACGTCGGGCCGCGACCGGGCGATCTGGCCGAAATCGACATCGCCGCGGTGCCCACCCCGACCACCGACAAGGTCGAACTCCGCGTGCATCGCGGACCGCGAGACAACTGGGTCGACGATGCCGACGACCTGGTGCACACCCACTGGCAGGCATCCGACCGCAGCGACCGGGTCGGAATGCGGTTGAGCGGCAACGCCTCCGGGATCGCCCACCGCGATCCCGGACGACAGCTACCGAGTGAGGGCATCGTGCGCGGCGCCATCCAGGTGCCACCGAGCGGCGAGCCGGTGATCTTTCTGGCAGACCATCCCGTCACCGGCGGATATCCCGTGGTCGGCGTTGTTGTCGATGACGACGTCGACCTCGCCGCACAGATCCGGCCCGGCCAGCACATCAAATTACGGTGGGCCAGATAAAGGGCCACTGCCCTGGGGACAGCACCTATCTCGTCCCCTGACCACCGGTAGGCTGAACACACCTGATCACCAGAAAGAAGCAACTGCGTAATACGGAGGATCAAGATGTCGGTGAGCCTGGCCAAGGGTGGAAACGTATCGCTGAGCAAAGAGGCCCCCAACCTGACGGCGGTGACCGTGGGACTCGGCTGGGATGTCCGTGTCACCACCGGAGCCGACTACGACCTCGACGCCAGCGCACTCGGAATCGACAGCAACAAGAAGATTCTCGACGATTCGTACTTCGTCTTCTACAACAACCTGCGATCCCCTGACGGCGCGATCGAGCACACCGGCGACAACCGTACCGGCGAAGGTGAGGGAGACGACGAAGCGATCAACGTCGACCTCAAGGCGCTGGCACCCCAGGTCGATTCGATCATCTTTCCGGTGACCATCCACGATGCCGATGTGCACGGCCAGAGCTTCGGCCAGGTCCACGGCGCCTTCATCCGCGTGATCGATCGCTCCGACGGCCGCGAACTGGCCCGCTACGACCTCAGCGAGGACGCCTCCACCGAGACCGCAATGGTTTTCGGTGAGATCTACCGCCGTGGCAACGAGTGGAAGTTCCGTGCCATCGGTCAGGGTTACGCCTCGGGCCTGGCCGGCATCGCCCGCGAATACGGCGTCAACATCGGTTAGTTCGGGAGTCGGCTGCGGGCACCATCACCGAGCAGTTCCCAGTCATCGCAGAGCGATCTTCTTTCCCGGGATCGCCGCGATGAGTTCTCGGGTGTACTCGTGATGCGGGTCGTCGAAAACATCTGCGATGCGGCCGGTTTCGACGATCCGACCGTTGCGCATCACCGCGACCCCGTCACTGATCTGCCGGACCACGGCCAGGTCGTGGGAGATGAAGAGGTAGCTCAACGAATGTTCTCGCTGCAGCTCTGCCAGTAGGTCCAGGATCTGTGCCTGGACCGAGACGTCGAGCGCCGAGACCGGTTCGTCGAGAATCACCAACTGTGGATTGAGTGCCAGCGCCCGGGCTATCGCCACCCGCTGGCGTTGCCCCCCGGACAGTTGCGCCGGATGCCTGGACAAATACTTGTCCCCCAAGGCAACTCGGTGGAGCAGTTCGCGCACCTTCTCGCGCCGATCTCGTGCCGTCCCGATCCCGAAGGCCTGCAACGGTTCGGCGACGATCTTGTCGACGGTGAGCTTGGGATTCAACGAGGCGTACGGATTCTGGTGGACGAGTTGTACGCTGCGGCGTAGGGCACGCAGCTCTTTGCCGCGCACAGACGAGATCTGATGACCCTCGAACCCGACCGTGCCGGACGACGCGGTCTCGAGCCGGGCCACGATCCGCGCTGTCGTGGACTTACCCGATCCGGACTCCCCCACCAGCGAAAACGTCTGCCCCCTGGGCACATCGAACGAGACGTCGTCGACCGCGAGCAGCGAACTGCCGCGTCCGACGCGGAAGGTCTTCGACAGATTCCGAACCGACAGCAGCGCCGAAGCGGCTTCTGCGTGCCCGGGCCTGCGTGCCGACACAGCCGTCACCGCCGTCATGCTCGGAACCGCGGCGAGAAGCTTGCGGGTGTAGTCGTGCCGAGGATCGGTGAGTACTTCCTCCGCGGTACCGGTTTCGACGATCCGCCCCTCGCTCATGACGACGATGCGGTCCGCTCGGTCGGCGGCAACACCGAGGTCATGGGTGATCAGGAGTACTGCCGCTCCGGTCGCGGCGATGCGCTCATCGAGATGATCGAGGATCCGGCGCTGCACCGTGACATCGAGTGCACTGGTGGGTTCGTCCGCGATGATCAGATCCGGCTCGCACGCCAGGGCGATACCGATCAGCACACGCTGCCGCTGTCCTCCGGACAGATCCTGTGGATACTGCCGCATGCGGAGTTCCGGATTGTCCAGTCCGGCCTCGGTGAGAATGCGCAGCGCCTCGATCCGGGCCCGGCGACGGTCGGCCCGGCCGTGGATGCGCAGCGCCTCGGCCACCTGCTCGCCGATCCGGGTCACCGGGTTCAACGAGGTCGTCGGATCTTGCGGCACCAACCCGATATGAGCGCCACGGATCTTCTCCAGCGCCCGCTCGGGCGCATTGTCGATCCGGTTCCCCTTGAAGGACACCGTCCCGGCCGTGATGCGCCCGGTCCCGGGTAGCAGCCCGATGATGGCGTGGGCGGTGGTGGATTTGCCGGACCCGGATTCACCGACGATGGCGACGACCTCGCCGGGTGCGACCTCGAGGTCCACCCCATCGACCGCGGCGGCGGCGTCGGATCCGTACTGAACGTGCAGACCTGAAATCTTCAGCACCGGTGTTGGATTGGTCATCGAACCCCGCCTCGATCAAGATGATGGCCGACGCGGTGGGCCGAGAGCACGACCGCGATGATCACGAGTCCGGGAAGGGTGGTCATCCACCACGCGACGGCCAAATAGTTGCGGCCTTCGGCGATCAACGATCCCCACTCCGGTGTCGGTGGCGCGGCACCGAATCCCAGGAAGCTCAGCGCAGAGACCGCCAGGATGGCCATGCCGAACTCGACTGCGGCCAGGGAGATCACCGGTGCGTACGAGTTGCGCAGGACATGCCGAAAGAGCACTGTCGGCCGGCGGACGCCGGAGGCAAAAGCGGCCTCGACATACGTGGCGCGGCGGACCCGCAACACCTCCGACCGCGTGACGCGGGCAAAACTGGCGACCATCGCCACCCCGACCGCGATCGCGACGTTGACCGTCCCGAAGCCGAGCGCGGTGACCAGCGCCAAGGACAGCAGCAATGCCGGAATCGACAGCAGCACATCGACCACCCTCATGAGGGCCGCATCGACGATGCCGCCGATCGAACCGGAGAGCAAACCGATCAGCGTGCCCACGACCAGCGCGATCCCCACCGCCAACAGCGTTGCGGTCAAGGACAGTCCAGATCCGTGCACCACCCGGGTGTACACGTCCCGACCGATGTTGTCGGTGCCGAACCAATGCCGGGCGCTCGGTGCCTCGAACTTGTCCGCCGGCACACCGGTCAACGGATCACCACTGGCGAACACCGAGGGAAAGAGTGCGAAACCGATGACCAACAGCAAGACGATGATCGCCAATGCCAGCACCGCATGCCGCAGGATGTGCCGTACCCCGAAGCTCCGGCGTACGGGACGCTTGTCCGGCGGGCGTGCCGCCTCGGCCTCGCGGGCCCGGATCTCGTTGTCGGCGAGGACGAGGTCAGACATGCGCGGCCTCCTTCTCGGTGGTGCCGGACGCCGGGGCGTCGGTGGACGGCGGCTTCTTCCGGAACGTCTCGACGATCCTCGGGTCGATGAGTGGGTACAGCAGATCGACGACGAGATTGATCACGACATATGCCACCGTCGAGAGCACCACGATGCCGAGCACGACCGGGATGTCCTGGGCCATCACCGACGTCTGCATCAGGCGGCCGACCCCGGCCCGGGAGAAGACGGTCTCCACAACCACCGCGCCGGCGATCAGATTGCCGATCAGCACGCCCGCGATGGTCAGCGCCGGGATGCTGGCCAGCCGCACGACATGATGCGTCACGACCCGGAACCGGCTCGCTCCCTTGGCCTGTGCCGTTTCGACGAACGGCTGCCGCCAGGTGGTGCCCATACTCGAGGCGAGGACCTGGGCGATCACCGCACCCGTCGGCAGAGCCAGCGTGATCGCCGGCAGCACAAGAGTCGAGAAGCCACTGTCCCCGAACGCCGGGAAGAGGTGCAGGTTGAACGAGAAGGCCTGCAACAACATCAGCCCCACCCAGAACGTCGGGACCGCAACACCCAACGGCGGCAACGCCTGCAGTGCAGTACGCAACCACCCGGCCCGCGTATAGGTGGTCGCAAAGGCGATCAGCCCACCGAACAGCAGCGCGAGGATCAACGCGGACAGTGCCAGTGCCAGCGTGTTGGGCACCGCGTCGCCGATCGCGGTGGTGACCGGTTGCCCCGTGGAGATCGAGGTACCGAAGTCGCCGCGGATCGCGTGGGTGAGCGAGGTCCAGTACTGCGACAACAACGACTCGTCGAGTCCGTACCGGGCCTGCAGATCCGCAACGGCCTGCTGATCTACCGGCGTCGCCGAATTGCCCTGTACGGCAATGCTGACCGGATCAGACGGTAGGGCGAACAGGATCAGGAAGGCCACCGTGAACGATGCCCAGAGCACGCCCACCGCCTGCAGCGCCCGCAGTCCGACATAGCGGATCACGATCAGTTCCCGGAGATCCAGGTGTCGAAGAACACGAGTCTGGCCGAGGCGTCGAACTTGAGGTCTTCTGTCGTCGATCCGATACCGATGACCTGGGACAGTTCGGTCGTCGGGATCCAGAGCCCGTCCGAGATGACCTGTTCCTGCGCGGTGGCGAGCAGGGCGCCGCGCTGCGCTGTGTCCGTCGTCGCGAGCTGCTCGGTGAGGGCCTCATCGAGCACCGGGATCGGGCCACGTTGATTCAGGTTGCGGCTCTCGAGTCCGAAGGTCGTTCGCAGGATGTCTCCGTCGGCGCGAGTGCTGTTGTAGTACAACGCGTCGTAGTCTCCGCTTGCCTGCAACGCGGTGAACTCGGCATTCGACAGGAGACCGAGTTGCAGATCCACCCCAACGGCCTTCAGCTGCTGTTGGACCAACTCGAGAATTGCCTGATTACCGGTGAACACGGCGCTGAACGACAGCGTGAAAGCGAGCTTTCGTCCATCTTTCTCCCGGATTCCATCATCACCTTCGTCCCACCCTGCCTGGTCCAGAATTGAGCGCGCCTTGTCCTGATCGAAGGTCACCTCCGAGGACAGGTCGGTGTACCCGGGCGTATTCGCGGCCAGGGCGCTGGTGGCCACATTGAAGTCGTCGCCCAATACGGTGTCGACGAGTTCCTGTCGGTTGATGGCCGGGATGATCGCCTGCCGCACAGCCGGATCGGCGAGGACCCCACGGGTGACATTGGGCTGGAATCCGAACGTGATGCCCGGATTCGGCGTGGTGAGGACCTGGCCACCGACCGCTTCGATCTGCGGCACGTCCTGGGGCAGCGCATCACTGACCGCATCGAGCTGGTCGGAGGACAGCGATCCGGTGCGCACGCCCGACTCCGGGATCACGGTGAAGTCGATGCGATCGAGATACGCCTCGCCGGTATGGGCGAAGACCGGTGAGCTCCAGTTGTAGCCGGTGCGCTTGACCAGCGACACCGACCGGTCCTGCTGCCAGTCCGCGTAGGTGAACGGCCCGCTGCCGATATTGGTCCCGAGGCACCGCTCTTCGACGGTCTGGGCGATGGTGGCGTCGGCCTGCAGACCGAGCTGCGAGGTCGATGTGGCCTGCAGGAACTGCGCGTTCGGTGTGCTGAAGTCGATCTTCGCCGTCAGCGGGTCGACCACGGTGGTTCCGATATAACCGGACAGATAACTCGAGGCCAGCGGGGTTTTTGCGGCGCCGAGGGCGAGGATCGAGTCGAAGTTCTTCTTCACGGACTCCGCGGTGAGCGGCGTGCCATCACTGAATGTCACACCGTCGCGGAGCTTGAACGTGAACGATTTGGCATCCGGGCTGATCTCCCAGCTCTCCGCGAGCCACGGCGTGATGTCGCCGGTTCCCGGATCCTGGTCGGTCAGGGAGTCGACCACCTGGCGGGTGACATAAATCGTCTGGTTGGTGGCGCCCTGAGCGGGATCCGAACAGGTCGGCGCCCCGGACAATCCGTAGCGCAGGGTTCCACCCGGCGTGGCGGGGCCGGCGTCGCCCTCGCCGCCGGAGGCGTCGGACCCGCAGGCACTGAGCAGGGTTGCTGTCATCAGCGCCGCGCCGAATACGGCGAGTAGCGGTCGGGACACACTTGCATTCATCGATTTCCTTCGTCGATCCTGGCGGTGGCACGCTTCTGCGGCGAAGCGGCGGCTGCTTCACCCACTGTCAACTCACTGATGAGGTTAAACCGTTGCGCCCCAATATCTTCAATAAAATCAGGTTGGTTTTGAACCAACTCGATCACGCCACACCCTGGATATCCCTGTCGCGCTTTGCGACTTCCTCACGAACGATCGGAATCACATACCGGCCGAAGTCGATCGCGTCGTCGAGCAGGTCGTAGCCGCGCGCCGAGAGGATCTCGATCCCGAGGTCGTGGTATTCGAGCAGCGCGGCCGCCACCGTCTCCGGAGAACCGACCAGCGCATTGGAGTTTCCGCCGCCCCCGGTCGCTTTGGCCGTTGCCGTCCATCCCGCGGCTCCGAAGCGGTCGATTGAATCAGCTATCTCCAGCAGACGCTGAGAGCCGGCGTTCTGAGGCGATGTCAGAGAGAATCCGCGTGGGAATTGGGCGGCGCCGGCTGCCCGGGCATTGAGCTGACCGAGTATCGATTCGGCCTTCTGCCAGGCCAATTCATCGGTCGGTGCGATGATCGGCCGAAACGCGACCTGTAGCCGCGGGCGCTTTTGTCGACCTGCAGCTTTCGCGGAGGCGGTGATCGACGCGATCTGCTCGGCGGTGTTCTCGAGGGGTTCACCCCACAGCGCGTAGATGTCAGCCTCCGCGCCACCTACCGCATAGGCGGCCGGCGACGACCCGCCGAAGGAGATGTCGGGCCGTGGCTGCGCCACCGGGAAGACATCGGAGACGAAGTCGTTGAACCGGTAGTGGGTGCCGTTGTGGTCGAACGGTTCGCGGCTGGTCCACACCTTCTTGACGATCTGGATGTACTCACGGGTGCGTTCGTACCGCTGGTCTTTCGTCAGGAAGTCACCTTCCCGCTGCTGTTCGGTGTCGTTGCCGCCGGTGATGAAGTGCACCGTCACCCGTCCCCCGGAGATCTGGTCGAGGGTGGCGAAGGTCTTGGCGGCGAAGGTCGGGTACGAGACATTGGGACGGTGCGCCAGCAGGATCTCGATGCGGTCGAGGTTGCTTGCGATGTACGAGGCGGCCGCCGCGGGTTCGGGAGCACCGGCGCCATAGGCGAACAGGATCCGGTCCCACCCGAAATCCTCGTGTGCACGAGCGAGTTTGAGTGTGTACTCGCGGTCGAACGAACCGGCGGTGGTACGAGGGTGGGTCTCGGTGCCGTCATTCGTGGCTGCGATCCCCAGGAACTCTACTGGCATGGTTGTCCTTTTTCGAAGTGTCAGAGGAAACGTGTGGACGTGCGGCGGCCGACATGTGTCGACGGCGGGATCCGGGTCGGGGCAGTCACGACAGCACCTCCAACGCGGTGGGAGTGGCGATCGGGCGACTCGGGATCTCGCGCCGCAGCACCGGGGCGATCTCGGACTGGAAGAGTTCGAGCGAGTCGCGGTGCTGGGCATTGCTCAGGCCGCCGGCGTCAGCATGCAGATGCATCACCTCATGGCCGAACTTCTCGTGGTACCGCAACACCTTGTCGATCACCTGTTGTGGACTTCCGAGTAGTAGCGAGCTGCGTTCCACAGCGTCTTCGAGGGTCGGAAACACCAGCGGCAGACCGAATGACCCGATTCTCGCCAAGGTGGCATCGAAGATCGGGCGGTAGGTGTTGATCGCATCCTGCGAGTTCTTGGTGGCGTAGTACCCGGCCGATCCGGCACCCACAAGAGCATCCGCCGGGTCGTGCCCGTATGCCGCCCACCGCGCTCGGTAGTGGTCGATCAATGCCGCATAGGGTTCGACCGGGTTGGTGACGTTGGCAGAGAACAGCGGATCCCCGTAAAACGCTGCCAGGTCGACTGATTCGCGGCTGGTGGCACTACCGTGCCAGACGCGGATCTTCTTCTGCAGCGGGCGGGGCAACGCCTCGGCGTCGATCAACGACGGACGGTACTTGCCGGTCCAGGTGACCGTGTCGTCCTCCCACAGTCGCCGGAAGAGTTCGTAACCTTCGCGGTTGCGCTCCCATTGGTCGGCCTCGGTGACTCCGAACAGCTTGGCCTGCGCGGCGCCGTTACCCTTGCCGATCATCAGTTGCAGTCGACCGCCGGAAAGATTGTCGAGGGTCGAGTAGTCCTCGAAGGCGCGGACCGGGTCGAGCAGACTGAGCGTTGTCACCGCGGTGAACAGCGCGATCGTCGAGGTCCGTGCGGCGATGTTACTGAGCACAACCGGTGGCGACGAGGAGATGAACGGCCTCTCGTGCCGTTCGCCCACCCCGAAGCCGTCAAACCCCAATTCCTCTGCGAGGACCGCAGTGTCGATCACTTCTCGAAACCGCTGCGCCGGGGACACGGTCTCGCCGGACAACGGGTGGGGCGTGTGGGTGATCAAACTGATCAACAGAAACTTCACCCGGACTCCTGAACTGATGACATGACACAACCTTCATCGGTCCCGGCAGTAGCACCCGCACCCGCCGAGGCGGGGGGTTGCTGCGACGTCAGCGAGCCGGGTCTCTCAGTCGCTCTTGATGATCCTTGTGCACAGTAGGCCGGTGCCCACCCACCGTGGAACGGTTAGATTCAGTCGGGTTCAAACCCCCCGGTCATCGATGACCCCGGGGTGCTGCAATGTCACACGGAACAAACGCGATCTCGCGCCCTGTCATCAGCAACGATCAGTTGCCGACCGTGCGCACTTGGGGTTCGGCAAGCTGCTTGCACCCGCAACGACTTTTCGCCAACCCCCGCAGCCGACCGAGTCGGCGATCGACCGGGCGCCTATGCCGGCGGCTGCTGCAGGTGCTCACGCACGTCCGCGAATGCCCGGCCCACCACGGCAACATCGCGCGTACTCAGCAGATCGAACACATTTCGCCTGACCGCGGCGACATGTCCGGGGCTCGCCGAGGTCAGCTTCTGCATCCCGGCGTCGGTCAGTTCGGCCAACATGCCCCGTTTGTCGTCTTCGCATTCGACGCGGCAGACCCATCCGGCGTCCACCAGACGACCGATTGCCCTGGTGGCGCCGCTTCGTGTGGTGGTGATCGCATCAGCGAGATCCCGCATGCGCAGTCGGCGCTGCGGCGCCTCGGACAAGACGACGAGCAGTTCGAAGTCGGTGAAGGACAAGCCCGCATCCCGGGCGAGCTGCTGATCGAGCGTCCGCAACAGCAACCGGGTCGCATCCAGGTACGCGCGCCAGGTCCGCTGCTCGTCCTCACTGAGCCACTGTGTTGGTTCCACGGTTCAGAGCATAGCCAAAGTAGTTGACAACGCAATCAGTTGCGATACGCTACCAAAGTAGTTGACAACGCAACCATTTACCTCTGGCCACTCGAAGCGCACACTGGATGAAGACCCCCCGCACGGAAGGACCGGCCATGAGCACCGCCGACACCGAGAACAAGCGCTCGCAGGAATACGCGGGCAGACGTGAGGCGATCCGCGCCAGACACCTGGTACCCGCCGACTCCCGGCCGGCGTCCTCGGCCCGCGGTCTGCACCACACCGCACTGGTCAGCGGCGACGTCGAACGCACCGTCCGGTTCTACCAAGACCTGCTCGAGTTCCCGCTGACCGAACTCATCGAGAACCGCGACTATCCCGGCTCCTCGCACTTCTTTTTCGACATCGGCAACTCAAACCTCCTGGCGTTCTTCGACTTTCCCGGCCTCGACGTCGGGCCGTACCAGGAAGTCCTCGGCGGACTGCACCACGTCGCGATCAGTGTCGAACCGCAGCGCTGGAAACACTTGCGCGACAAGCTGATCGACGCAGGCGTTGAACTCATCGAACACAGCGAGGTGTCGCTGTACTTCCGCGATCCCGATGGCGCCCGCCTCGAACTCATCGCCGATCCGCTCGGCGAGATGTACGGCTCGCACGTTCTCTAGGCACGACCTGTAGGCGATACCGCTCCACCCGAAAGGCCCCACCGATGACCACCGCAACACCTCCCACCCGATTCGACCTCCGCCGCGCCGACAGCCGCTTCAAGACCGATGCGGGCTGGCTCGACTCCAAACATTCCTTCTCCTTCGGCCACCACTACGACCCGGCCAACACCCACCACGGCGTCCTGATGGTCAACAACGACGACATCGTGTTGCCCCGGCAGGGTTTCGATACCCATCCCCATCAGGACATGGAGATCGTCACCTGGGTTCTGCAGGGTTCCCTGGTCCATCAGGATTCGATGGGACACAACGGCGTCATCTACCCCGGCCTGGCACAACGGATGAGCGCCGGCACCGGGATCATGCATTCGGAGAAGAACGACGTCTGGCGCCAGGACAGCGCGGACGAGACCCACGATCCGGTGCACTTCGTCCAGATGTGGGTTGTCCCCGACGAATCCGGGATCACACCGGGATACGAGCAACTCGAGATCGACCATGAATTGTTGTCCGGTGGATTCGTTCCGGTGGCCTCGGGCATGCCCCGGTACGCCGACCACTCCGCGATCCGCATCAAAAATCGTTATGCCACCATGCATGTGGCGCGCATGACCCCCGGGCAGCGTCCACTGACCCTGCCGGACGCTCCCCTGTTGCACGTCTTCGTCCCGCGCGGTGAGGTCGAGATGGAGAGCGTCGGGGAGCTCGGCACCGGCGACGCGGTCCGCGTCCACGGTGATGGCGGACAGCAGCTGACCGCCACCTCCGATGCCGAGGTCATCGTGTGGGAGATGCATGCCGCGATAGCGGCCTGAGGGAGCGGGCACGTGGACTCCGATCCGATGGGTACCTTCGCGGAGCGTTTCGAAGAGCAACGCAGCCGGATGTTGTCGGTGGCGTACCGGATCACCGGCAGCATCAGCGATGCCGAAGATGCCGTCCAGGAATCCTGGTTGCGCCTCGATGCGGCCGATAGCGACTCGATCGATGATCTCGGAGCCTGGCTGACGACCGTGGTCGGACGAATCTGTCTGGACCGTCTCAAATCCGCCGCTGTCGTCCGCGAAAAGCATGTGGGCCAATGGCTTCCGGAGCCGGTCGTGACGCAGGTCGTCCCCTCCCCCGAGTACGACGATCCCCTGCACGCCGTCATCGCGGCAGAGGACAGCCGCTACGCCGCGATGGTGCTGTTCGAAACCCTCACCCCGGCAATGCGCGTTGCGTTCGTCCTCCATGACGGATTCGGCGTGCCCTTCGCCGACATCGCCGAGATCCTCGGGTCCACGACCCCCTCGGCACGCCAACTCGCCTCACGAGCCCGCCGAATCGTCTCCGACCTTCCGGCCCCGGTCAGCGACACCGAACAGGCCGAAGCCGTCGGTCGTCTCGTCGCGGCGATGGCGGCCGGTGACATGGATGCGGTGCTGGCTGCTCTGGACCCGGACGCGATGGTCGTCGGCGACGCCAACCGCACCACCCCCACCGCGGTCAAGGCGATCCGCGGTGCCGCCGGCGTCGCCCGGTTCCTGTTCTGGCTCCTGCGCCGTTACGGGCCCGATGCGCTCGCCCTGCAGATCCCGGTGCGGGTCAACGGCGAACTCGGCACCTACTCCGCCGGCTGGGCGGCCGACGGCGATCGTCGCGCCTCACCGGCCCGGGTGGTCTGCTTTGTTGTCCGCGACGGCCTGGTCGTGTCCATCTACGACATCGCCGACCCCGCCAAGCTGTCCGCCATCGATGCCGCTCAGTTGGTGCCTGTCTCCGAGGTAGCCCCGTCGACGGCCCAGGGCACCCGGCACGAATCCGTGGAGAATCCCTGATCGGTGATGCCCAACGCCGCGTACATCCGGGAGCGCTGGTTCTCCAGTGAGATCTGGTAGGTCAGCTCGATCAGTCCGTCGACCCCGAATCGCTCGCGCAGGTCGTCGACCTGCTCATCGGTCACCGTGGGTGGCGTCGCGGTCACCGCGTCCGCGTAAGCGATCGCGGCCCGCTCATCGTCGCTGTAGGCCGGCGACGTCTCGTAGTCGGCGATCTGCCGCAAACGGTCGATGTCGAGGTCGTCGTGCTTCTGCAGCATCGTGCCGAAGTCGATGCACCAGGAGCAGCCGACCACCCAGGCCGTGCGGTACACCGCGATCTCACGAATGTTCGGCGGCAACACCTTTGACGCCCGCTCGACCACACTCTCGTGCACTCCCGACGCCAGGAACAAGCCCCGGTGGTGTGCCAGGATCGCAAACGGCTCGGGCACCGACCCGAACCTTCGCGCGGTGTACCGGTACGCACTCTTGACGATCAGACCCGCGTCCCGCGGCGCCAGTGCTGGTATCCGTGCCATGTCTGTTCCTCCCAATCCTCGGCGCGGGTGCGCCGCTATGGGGTAGACGAGACAGCCGGCGCAAACGTGACAGCTCGATGCGCCGACGAAAACCGCCCCCTGGCGGGACGCCGAGGGAAACCTGCCCTCCGAGCCTGCTCAGGGGGACGATTCAGACCGGCAGGTCGACCGAATCCGGTGCCCAGATGCGCTCGTAGTGATACGGGTCGAACGTTCCGTTGCGTTCCCGGAACGAGCGCCCGGTGCCGGGCCAGAGCAGGGTGAGCCGACGACTGGTCGGATCCAGATACCAACTGCTGCACCCACTGAGCCACACCGTCGACGCACTGCGCTCGTCGATCTCCCGGGTGTAGGCCTGTTCGGCGGCAGCCGTCACCTCCACCGCGCGGGTACCGCTGTCGTTGAGGTGGTCGAGCGCACCGAGGACGTAGTCGATCTGGGTTTCGATCATGTAGATCGCCGAATTGTGGCCCAGTGCGGCATTCGGTCCGTCGAGGACGAACATGTTGGGGTAACCGCTGATGGCGGTGGACGCATACGAGACCATCCCGGCCCGCCAATGCTCCGACAGCCGTTCACCGTCGACCCCGATGATGCGGGTGGCGAACTCCGGGCGGGCCGCGGAGAAACCGGTCGCCATCACGACGGTGTCGAGTTCGTACGCCTTCCCACTGGCGGCAACCGCCCGGGTCCCGTCGAACTCTGCCAACGCGGAGGGTTCGAGCGTGACGTTCGGCCGGATCATGGTGGGATAGAAGTCGTCGCTCAACAGGATTCGCTTGCAACCGATCTCGTAGTGCGGCGTGAGGTCGGCACGCAGGTCCGGATCGGTGACCTGCGCATGGAGATGGCCCAGCGCCCGGTCACGGATCTGGTCGATGTCGGGGTGCAGGCCGCGGCGCTGCCCAAAAGCCTTGTCCGCCTCGGTGAACAGCTCCTCCCGGAGACGATCGGCGTTGGCCTTGACCTGTAATTCTTCACGCTCGGCCGGGCTGTAGGGCCGGTTGCCTCGCGGCACCACGTACGGCGCGCTGCGGGAGAACACCACCAGTTCCCCGGCGCGCCGCGCCAATTCGGGGACCAGCTGAATCGCCGAGGCACCGGTGCCGACCACGCCGACCCGAGCACCGTCGATCGGCGCGGAGTTGTCCCAGCGCGCCGTGTGGAAGACACTGCCCGGGTACGCATCCATCCCCGGGATCGGCGGAACGAGCGGGTCGGCCAGACGTCCCACCGCGACCACCAGTACGCGCGCCCGGAGTTCACCGGCCGTGGTCGAAACGGCCCAACACAGTTCGTCGGGCAGCCATTTCGTCTGGGTCACGTCGACGCCGAGATGCAGGTGCGGCAACAGCCCTTCCTCCGCGGCCGCCTGCTCCAGATAGGTGTGGATCTGTTCGCCCGCGGCAAACAGCGATTCCCAGTCGCCCGGCGGACGGAACGAGAACGAATACACGTGTGCGGGCACGTCACAGGCCACCCCCGGGTACCGGTTGTCCCGCCAGGTACCGCCGACCGCGTTCTCCCGTTCGAGGATCACGAAACTCTCGTCGCCGCGGCGCGCGGTGCGGATCGCCATCCCGAGCCCGGCAAATCCGGCCCCGACGATCGCGACATCGACGTAGTCGGGCAGCGGGTTCGGCCCGGTCATGCAAAAACCCGTCGCAGGACGTCGCGACGATCGGCTGGAGCGCAGCCGTAGGGCGTGGTGCGCTGACGGACGGACCGGCGCAGGTCCGCGGCCAGGCGGTCCACATCGGCAGGCAGCAACTGCCTGCCGCTCTCCGGGCCGGCGCCCGGCATCAGGGTCCCGTCGATCAGCACGCCCCCCACGTCGTCGGCACCACCGCGCAGGACCGCCATGAGCGCTTCGGCATCGAGCTTGGGCCAGGCGGCCTGGACGTGATCGAACGACGCCTGCAGCATCAGCCGCGCCACCGCGTGCACCGCCCGCGTCTCCCGCAGCGACGGACCGCGGGTGGCCCGCTCGCGCAGATGCGGTGGAGCCAACTCCGGCAGCATCGGCATCAGGATGAGTTCGGTGAAACCGCCCGTACGCGCCTGGATCTGGCCCAACAGCCGCAGATGTGCCACCTGATGCTCCGGCCGTTCGAGGTGCCCGTAGAGCATCGTCGCGGTGGACTTGAGGCCGACATCGTGCGCGGTGGAGATCGTCTCGACCCACGCCTGAACCGGCAGCGCCTGACCGGTCGGCGAGAGCGCTTCCCGGATTGCGTCATCGAGTATCTGCGCGGCGGTCCCGGGGACAGTGCCGACCCCGGCGGCGCGGGCAGACGACAAGAAGTCGCGGACGGTGATCCCGAGGCGGTCGGCGGCATCGATCACCTCCGGTACCCGATAGGCGTGCAGATGCATCTCCGGCGCGGCGGCCCGGATACGTTCGACCACCGTCAGGTAGTCGCTCGCCGGCCGCGACTGCGGCACCGGACCCTGCAGGCAGATCTCGGTGGCGCCGAGCGTCCAGGCTTCGACGACGAGGTCCTCGAGTCGCGGCGATGCGCCGAGGTCGAGCACAGCACCGGTGTCGAGGTTCCGGTTGGCAACAAAGGTGAGTTCGTCGCCGACCGCGGTGCGACGGGCAGAATCTGCCAGTTCACACAGTTCGTCCAGCTCGTCACCCTGCGCTTGCAGCAGCAGAATCCACTCGTCATCGTCGAGCGACGCCGAACTGTCGGCGACCCGGCGCAGCGCCGGCCGCACCGTGGACCCGGGGAGCCGAGTGTCTTCGGCCCAGGACCTTCGCATCGTCATCCTTCGACTCTAGAACCGGACCACGACCGGTGTTCGCCGCAGGTACACCTCAGACACCCGCCATCAAAGACGCCGGTCCGGGCCAAGTGGGCCACTAGAGTTACCGCAGAGTCGTCGATCCAGTGACAATCACCACGTCAGCGCAGGGAGAAGCAGACACGATGGCGGAATCTCGGGCTGTTTCCGACGGTGGTCTCGGCTCGGTACGCGGGATCGGGATGCTCTGCGTTCTCGCGGTTGTCTGCGGCATCTTGATCGGCTTCGTCGGCGGCGCATTCCGGTGGTGCCTGCGCGAGGCCGACCAGTGGCGCGGATACATGCTCGAGTGGGCGCACGAGCTGCCCGGACCCGGGTGGCTCATCCCGGTGGCCGTCACCGCGACCGGCGCGGGACTGGCCGCGCTGATCGTCCGGTGGGTCCCGCAGGCCTCGGGCAGCGGTATCCAACGCGTCGAGGCGGTTTCTCGGGGCGAGGCGAAGGCGTCACCGCTGCGGGTGCTGCCTGCCAAGTTCTTCGGTGGCCTGCTGTCGATCGGGTCCGGACTCGTCCTGGGCAGGGAGGGCCCGACAGTCCACATGGGGGCGGCGATCGGCGCCGAGGCCGGCCGCCGGGTCCAGCTCGGCGACGACGATGCGCACCTGCTGGAGACGTCCATTGCCGGAGCCGGACTCGCCGTTGCCTTCAACGCCCCGTTGGGCGGCGCGTTGTTCGTCTTCGAAGAGGTGACCAAGACGTTCCGGGCGCGCACGGTCATCACGACGTTGCTGGCAGTGGCGGTCGCGGTGGGTTGCTCGCGCATCATCCTGGGAGACCACCCCGATTTCCGGGTCGTCGACGTCGATTCCCCGTCGATCACCCTGCTGCCGGTGTTCGTGGTCTTCGGCCTTCTCACCGGCGTCCTCGGCGTGTTCTACAACAAGCTGATCCTCGGGTCACTCGATCTGGTGGCGCGCTTTGCCACCGTCCCGCGAGAAGTCAAAGCGGCCATCATCGGCGCGATCGTCGGTGCACTCCTGGTCGTCGACCCGCTGGCCGCCGGCGGCGGGGATGACCTGGCGCAGAAGCTGATCGGCGGCGGCAATATCGCACTGACCGCGGTCGTCGGCTACCTCGTGGTCCGGTTGTTCGCCGGCCCCTTGTCCTACGCATCGGCGACGCCGGGTGGTCTGTTCGCCCCGTTGCTCGCGGTCGGCGCCCTCTGGGGCGTTCTATTCGTCGGTGTCGCAGACGTTTTCGTGCCGGGCGTGGACTCGTCACTGAAGATCGCGATGGCCATTGTGGGTATGGCGGCGTTCTTCGGCGCCGTGGTCCGGGCCCCGCTGACCGGGATGCTGCTCGTCATCGAGATGACTGCGGTCACCTCCGTGACCGTTCCGATGATCGCGGCGACGGCGATGGCCGTGGTGGTCGCCCAGCTCGCGGGTTCGCAACCGATCTACGACAGCCTCCGCGAACGGATGCTCAATTCCAAGCCGCACGCGTGACCGGCCACCGCGTCACTCACACCCGGGTCAGATCTCACTCAGACCGGTGGCCACCAAACGTCGTCGCTCACGAAAACCGAGGCGCTCGTACAGCCTGATCGCCGACGTGTTCGTGATCGCCGCATGCAGGAACATCTGTTCCCCGCGGGCGTGGATCTGACCGGCCAAGGTGTGGATCAGACGTGCCGCCAGGCCCTGTCCGCGGTGGCTGCGGGCCGTGCAGATCGCACTGATCTCCGTCCAGCCGGGCGCCCGCATCCGCTCCCCCGCCATCGCCACCAGGTGTCCCTGGTCCCGGATACCCACGTAGGTTCCGAGTTCGATGGTCCGGGCCGTGAACGGACCGGGCTTGGTCGCTGCGGTCAGCGCCAACATCTCGGGTACGTCGGCCTCATCCAGAATCACCGCGTCGGGATCACCTGCACCACCAACATTTTCGGCCACCATCTGCACGAGGTCGACAGTGCTGGACGCCGGCCAATACTCCGGTACGGCGTAGGGCGTGGCACTGAACAGAATCACCCCGGACGAGACCGCCAGGGCTGCCGCCGCCGCCCAATCGTCAGGTGTGGGATCCGGGGGAATCGACATGAACTTCGAGACTCCGGGCTCAAATCGTCGCACCCGCCCGGCGACCTGGGCGAGGTCGGCATGAAAGCCATGGAGCGAGGCGCCGATCGGATCATCGAGCGCCTCGACGGCGGGAACGGGCTGAGATCTCATAGTTTCCGCTCCGCCTCCGTCATCAAGTTCCTTGTCAGTCCACGAAACCGATCGAACTGGCCGTGCGTTCCGTACTTGCTCTTCAACGTCGAGTACACCTGAAACTCTGCTGCACCTGCAATCGAATTGGATTCCGGCAAATAGCTCGGCAGCACGTTCTGGATGTTCGGATCGCGCCGTAGCTTCATGATCGTCGACTGGTGGACGGTCGAGTTCGCTCGCATCTTCGTGATCACCACGCCGAGTTCGACGATCTGTTGGCCGATCTCGTCGCTGAACTCCTTGACCCGCCGCTGGATCTGGGGGATGCCGTGGGTCGACAGCACGTCCGGGATGGCCGGGATGATGTAGCCGTCGGCCATCGCCAGGCCGTTGAGGGTGATCGGGCCGACGTTGGGCGGGCAGTCGATCAGGATGTAGTCGTAGGAGTCGCGGATCGGTGCGATCGCGTCCCGCAGGATGGTGACCGCGGCCAACGTGTCGTCGGCCCGCACCCGCAGCGCGCTGACCTCTTCCTGCACTTCGATGAGATCGAGCGAGGACGGCAAGAGGTCGAGGCCGGTCACCGCCCCGACCGACGACACCGACCGCTGCACCGCGGACCCGATCGCGAAGTCCGCGGTGCCGTCCAGTGCGTCGTTGAACAGGGTGGCAAGTGTCCGCCCGGCTCGATTCAGTTCCAGCCAGCGCTGCTCACCGATCATCATCGTGGTCAGGTTGATCTGGGAGTCGAGGTCGACGACGAGGACCCGCTGCCCGAACTCGCCGGCCAGGAAGTCCGCGACTCCGGCTGTCACCGTCGTTTTGCCCACGCCTCCCTTGAGGCTGATGGTCGCGATCACCTTGGCCACGCGGAGTGCTCCCTACAGCCGGTTCGGCGGACTCTGCTGATCAACTTACGGCGGAGAGGCCCACCTCACACCTCGAACAAATAGTTCAAGACAAGCACCTGACCAGCTCGGATACGGATCTGTCGGACCCTGCCATTAACGTAGAACGTGCTAAATGACCGTAACGATCAGATGCGCTATAGGGTCACAGTCAAACGGTCCAGCAACAGTCAGGAGCAACCATGACCGATCCGTTCGACTTCGACAGTTCGATGGATGATTCGTGGGCGCAGTTCCGGCTATCGCTGGCCGACACCCTGGCCGATTTGAAGCAGGGTGACCACTACGTCCTGGACCGACCCGACACCCCGTTCGAAGAACATGCGCAGGCGTTGACCTTCACTGTCACCGGCGCCGGACGGATCCGTTGCGGACTGTCGTCGGAGTTCCCGAAGTACCTCTGGCCTGACCAGAGCGCGGCTCCCCAAGCCCTGCTCGAACGCGGCTGGCGGGCACTGAACTCGGGCGAGTTCACGCTGTCGGTCGGTCGCCGCCACGTCGACCGGCTCGCCGCCGAGGCCACCGCGGTGATCCGTGACCACTGGCAGGTGGTGCACCCCGCATTCTTCGACCGACCCGTCCCGGGCAACGACGACGGCGCACCCCCGGCAGACGTCTCGGTCCGGCCCAGCGGCCCGGCCCACCTGCAGGCCCTGGTCGAGGGTGTCCTGGCCCAGGTGACCTGCGACCCCATCACCAAAGATCACGACGGCGACATCACCTTCACCCTCGGCGGTCTCACCTCGTGGCTGCGGGTGCGGACCACCGAGTCCTACGTCGACCTGTTCACGATGCTCGCGCCGGACATCGACACGAACCCGCACGTGCGCGCGGTCTTCGACATCCATGGCCCGCACTGGCCCGAGGTCGACTTCGTCATCTCCCACAATCACGCCGTCGCCCAGATCAGCATCGACGCGGAAGTGTTCACGCCCTCGGTTGTCGAGGACGCCATGCATGCCTGGTTCAAGTTCATGCGGATCGGCGCCGGCGTGATCGCCCGCGAAATCGCGTGTGCCGGAGTCACCGGTGACGTCACGGGCGCCGCCCTTGATTCAGCCGACCACAACGACGGCCTACCGCCGGCACTGATGGTGCTGCTGCACCTCGACCCGGACGGAACGGGTGTCCTCGCTCCCCACGAGGTCGCCGAGATCTGCGACTACGACCGCGATGCGATCCTGCGGTACCTCCGGATCAGCACCGACGAGACGATCTCCTGGCGTCGCGCCGCAGACGACGCCGCCGAACGCGGCGACGTCGACGAGGCCCGTGCCTGCATCCACGAGGCCGACGGATGGGCCTGCACCAAAGAGGCCCTGCGGTCCGGTCTGCGTGCGGTGGTGTTGCCCGGCGATCGCACCCGGCGCAAGGCCAGGACCACGTCCTCCGACGTGGATGCACTCCGGCCGGACTGACCGAGTCCGATTGTGTTGTTCGGCTGTGGTGTTCGGCGACGGCGGGTTTGCCGGAGTCAGATCCATGTCGCTTCATGAGGCGGCAGAGCCGGCAACTCCAGATTCTCGCGGAACGTGATGTGAAGACGTCCTCCGCGAACCGCGCTCCGAGCTCGATGCCACCTCCCCGGTGACGGTCTTCACAGGCGTCTGCGTTCGCTCATGTCGACACCGGCACATCGAATCGAGCGAGATCCAGCGCCTCCAAGAACCCTGCCAAGTCGTCCAGATGAACGACGTGCCCGGCGTCACGAACGGTGCGCACCTCGAACCCGGCGGTACGCAGTTCCGCGGATACCAGGTTGCTCGGATCGGCGAGCACCCGATGGATCGCCCCACCGTCGGACATTGACCCTCGACCGTGCGCCAAACACCCACGAAGAGGACACATGAGCCCGTTGACCATCGCGATCGTCGGCGCCGGCCCACGCGGAACCGGTGTACTCGAGCGTCTGCTGGCCCGCGCCACCGACCGCGACCTTCACATCCACGTCATCGACCCGTTCCCTCCAGGGGCGGGCCGCATCTGGCGCGAAAGCCAACCTCCGCTGCTGTGGATGAACTCCATCGCCGCCGACGTCACGATGTTCACCGACCACACCACCACGATCGACGGGCCCCTGCGCCCCGGCCCCACGCTGGCCGAATGGGTGCAGGCCACGCCAGCGGTCCCCCTCCGCTGCGCCTGGAACAGTTGCTCGCGCTCTCCCGTGCGGGCGTGGTCCGCTTCCTCGGGCCCGAGGTCTCGTTCACCACTGACGCCGCCACCGGGACATTCCGCGCGAGCAGCACCGCTTCTTTCGTCACAACGATTTCCAGGCGTCCGAACTGCTCAGCGTGGACGTCAGCGCACACTTCGATCAGCCGAGCGTGGCGGCGACCCGGTAACCGCGCCCATCTCAGCTGCCGGGGACCTCGCGGAATCTGGGGAGCACCCCGGTCCCGAAGTGCACTGCCTCTTCCAGATGCGGGTAGCCGGAGAAGATGAACTCCTCGATACCCACGTCCCGGTATTCCTCGATGCGCTCGGTCACCTCCTCGTGGCTTCCGACCAGTGCCGTGCCGGCTCCCCCGCGCACGAGGCCGAACCCGGCCCACAAGTTGGGCGCGACGAGCAGTTTCGAGCGGTCGCCACCGTGCAGGTCGAGCATGCGGCGTTGGCCAACCGAACCCAGTGTCCGCAAAGCTTTTTGCCGACGTTCGATCGTCTCGTCATCCAAGCCGGCGATGAGGTTCTCCGCCGCATCCCACGCCTCGCCGGCGCTCTCGCGCGTGATGACGTGCAATCTGATGCCACCTCGGACAGACCTGCCCTTCTCGGCGGCACTGGCCTTGACCACGGCCAGCTTCTCGGCAACCTCCGCCGGCGGCTCGCCCCACGTGAGGAATACGTCGGCTTGCGCCGCTGCCACCTCGATCGCCGCCGCCGAGGAACCGCCCAGATACACCTCCGGTAGCGGCACCGGATCGTACCCACTGAACCCGCCGCCGTCGCGCTCTACCGTGTAGAACTCACTGTCGACCCGCACGTCTTCGCCATTCCCGACCGCTCGTGCGATCTCGAGAAACTCCTGTGCCCGACGGTAGCGATCGTCCTTGCCCGCCGTGTCACCGTACGCACGCTGTTCCGAATCGTCGCCGCCGACAACCACGTTGAGAAGAGCACGCCCACCGGACAATCGTTGGAACGTACTGACCATCTGCGCCGAGAGCACCGGAGCCACCGCACCCGGACGGAACGCCACGAGGAACTTCAACCGCTCGGTGGCGGCGATCAAAGCAGATGTCACGAGCCACGAATCCTCGCAGTGCGCCCCGGTCGGTGTCAGGACGGCGTGAAACCCCAAGCGGTCCACGGTTTGCGCGACTTCTGTCAGGTAGTCCAACGTTGCGGCGCGATGCGCACCGGACTTACCTGCGACGCCACTGGTGGCGGTACCGCCGCGCGCAATCCCGACGCCATGCGAGCCTGCGCCGAGTTGTTCGTCATCACCTCCGGTCGGCAGAAACCATGAGAACTTCATGCTCGCCTCCTTCTCCGGTCGGCCACCGCGCACAGCAACCCGAGACTGCGGCCAACGGTATCGTCGCCGAAAGTCAGTGCCAGGCCGAGCATCTGGGAAGATCGGGCGGAGGCGCGTGGGTCAACCTGCAGCGCCTATATCGCTGCCACCGCGCTCGCGTCGCGTCAGTGGTTCACGTAGGCCCAAGTGCCCGCGCAGGGTATCTGTGTCGTACGCGGTCCGATAGGCGCCGCGTTCTTGCAGCTCCGGCACCAACCAATTGACGATGTCATCGAGCCCGCCCGGCACGATGTACGGCGAGATGTTGAACCCATCGGTCGCACCACTGCGAACCCACTTGACCAGTTCGTCGGCCACCTGTCCTGGTGTGCCGGCAAATCCGGAGCGCGCCGTCGTCGCGATGGCCACCTCCCGCAGCGACAGATTCTTCGCCTCGGCCAATGCCCGCCATTCCTGGGCGATCACGATCGGGTCCTTACCGTCCCGGGCCGCCCCTCGCGTCACCGAGATAGGTGCCGGTACTGGATCCTCCTCAGGTAGTGGACCATCGGGATCACGATCGGAAAGGTCACGGCCCCACACCTGCCCGACAAGCGAGAGCGCCGTCTGCCCGGTGAACTGCCCCTCGCGGACCCACCGCTCCTTCTCCTCGACCTCCGAGGCGTTCTCCGCCAACACGATCTGGGTACCGGGCAGGATCTTGATGTCATCGTCCGGTCGGCCGGCCTTGCGCAGGCGCGCCCGGATGTCGGTCGCGAACGCCAGCGCATCATCGAAATGCGTTCCGTGAGCCGAGAAGATCACCTCGGCATGGGCGGCCGCGAAGTCACGCCCGGTCGGGGAGTCACCGGCCTGGAAGATCACCGGATGCCCCTGGGCGCTGCGCGGAAGGGTCGGGGTCACCTCGACGTCGAACTGCGACGTCGTGTGGCGAACGATACGGACTGCATCCTTGGCCGCCCAGGAATCCGCATCCCGAGACGAGGAGATCGCATGGTCATTCCACGAATCCCAGATCTCTCGCGCGACCTGGATGAACTGTCCGGCACGCTCGTACCGCAGTTCGTGGTCGAGGAACCCGCCGCGCCGGAAGTTCTCCCCCGTCCACGCGTTGTCGGTTGTCACCACATTCCACCCGGCGCGGCCACCCGAGAGAATATCGAGTCCAGCGAGGCGTCGGGCGAGGTCCGCCGGCTCGTTGTACGTGGTGTTCTGGGTCGCAACGAGTCCGATGTGCGACGTGATCCCGGCGAGGGCCGCCAGTTGCGCGATGGCATCGGGCCGTCCGGCGATGTCGAGATCGAGGATCTTGCCCTGCTGTTCGCGCAAACGCAGGCCTTCGCCGAGGAAGAACGCGTCGAACAATCCGCGTTCTGCAGTGGTGATCACACGGCGGAAGCTCTCGAAGTCGATCTGCGACGCACTCGCCGGATCGGACCAGATGGTGGTGTGGTTGACGCCCTGGAAGAAGACGCCGAAGTGCACGTGGGCATCGGGGCGGAGAACGGTCATGACGTATCAGGCCTTCTGGTAGCGACTTGCAGGACGGGTGAGGCCGAGGTTGGCGCGCAATGTCGACCCCGGCACCGGACGATGGCTGATGCCGGCGGCGAACAGGCGCGGCAACACGTGGCGAGCGAGAACCACCAGATCCTCATCGACGACGGCCGGATGGATTCTGACACCGTCGACATGGCCGGCCAACTCCGTCAGGAGTTCGGTGAGTTCATCTCCACTGCCGATGAATTGGAGACGCCGCGACTCCTGGGCCGGCGTGTACGAGTTCATATGCTCCAGTCGCTCGGCACCCGATTCGGTGGCGGTGTCGAGGGTGACATCGAGTTCGGCAAAGGCAACCCCGTCGCAGGCCCTCGCGGCCGTGGCAATCGCGGCGACGGAAGGCTCCGAGACCAGGCGTACATCGACGTCGCCCGCGGTTCCGAACACCACCAATTGTCCCTGCGGTGGCCTGGGAACGATCGCCGGACCCTTCACGGAGAAACTCTCACCCTGAAAATCGATGTAGTGCAGCTTGTCTCGATCGAGAAACCGGCCCGAGGCGAAATCACGGATCACCGCATCGTCCTCCCAGGAGTCCCACAGATCACGGGCGCCGGTGATCGAATCATGCTGTTCGCGTGCACGTTCTGACTCGCCCACCACCACGGGTCGGCCCCATACCTTCGACGCGGCACTGTCGGTGACGGGTGCCGCGATCCACCCGGCCCGTCCACGCGACGCGTAGTCGAGAGTGGCCAATTGTGAAGCCGTATGGAACGGTTCGGCGTATGTCGTACCGATCAGCGGTACAAGTCCGATGGTCGATGTCGTCGCGGCCACGAAGGCCGCCCGGTTGGGCGCGTCGATGCGACCGACGATCTCGCTGGTCGCACCGACGATCGAGTCGTCGAACGTCGCCAACGTGAAGCCGGCGTTCTCCGCAGCAGCCACTCTCCGTCGCACGGTCTCTCCGGTCAGCAAGGCGTCAGGTGCATGAGATGCCCGTCGCCACGCCGCCGGATGACGTCCCTCCCCATCGAGCTCGATACCCAGGGCGAAAACGCTCATGCACAAACCTCTTTCGAATCCAGATTCTTCTCGAACGGATGCACGCCGACCTCGTCGGAGGGCAGTGTGGTGTCGTACAGCGGCGTGTAACCGGCAGCGAGATACAACGCCACTGCCTCTGGCTGGTTCCATCCGGTTGTCAAAAAGATTCGGCGATAGCCACGGCTGGTTGCGATCGTCTCGAGTTCTGCCACGATTGCCTTGCCGTACCCCCGGCCCCGGTACGCCGACGCCGTCCAGATGCGCTTGAGTTCGGCGGTGGTGGCGTCGTACTGACGGAACGCACCACCGGCGACCGGGGCACCGTCGGCCAATGCGACGATCAGCACACCCCCCGGTGGCGCGAACTCCTCTGCGGGATAGGCCCGCAGTTCGCTGTACTGCTCCCCCGGGCTGCGCCCGTAACGAGAGCTGTACTCGAGAGCCAACTCCTCGATCAGCGGGGAAGCCAGCGGATCGTCCTGATGGACCGTGGTGATCTGCAGGTGTGCAGTATCAGCCGTGGCGGTGGCCGCTCGGCCGGCTCCACTGGGTCGTGCACTCACTCGTCTTCCCTCCATCGGGAGACCTATCCTTCGGTACGTGGAAGTCCGGGCGGGTTGATCTCCGAGACGGTGACGGCCTCGGACTGCAGGCCCCAACGGTCGATGACCTTCTGATAGCTGCCGTCTTCAATAGCGTGGTTGATCGCCTCGTTGATGGCTTCGATGAGGCCGTTGTCTTTCTTGGTCAGAACCGCGATCTCGCCCTGCAGTGCATCACCCGCACCGGAGAACACGCCGATCACCTCGGTGTCGCCCGAGGTCGCAGCGTGGTAGACCGACGACGGGTTGGGGCCGAAGTATCCGTCGATGCGACCCGAACCCAGAGCCAGGTAGTAATCGGATGCGTTCTGGTAGTACGCGATCTCTGCCGGCGCGAGACCTTCGGCGACATTTTGTTCGTTCCAGTCGACCAGCAGCTGTTCCTGATTGGTTCCGGAACCGACTCCGATCTTCTTGCCCGCAATATCCTTGCGGCCTTCGACCTTCCAGCCACTGTCCTTGGGCGCTTCGAAGGCGAGGTTGTCCAAACGGTACGTGGCGAAGTCGTACTTGTCCTTGCGCTCTTCGGTCACGGTGACATTGGAGATGAACAGGTCGTTCTCACCGGAGTCGATCTTGACGAAGTTCTGCGACCAGTCAGCAACCTTCAGATCAACGTCGAGGCCGAGGATATTGCCGATCAGGTACGTGAAGTCGACCTCCGATCCGATGATCGTCCTGTCGTCGGTGGCGTAGAACCGCAGCGGTGGAGCGGTACCGCCGGCACCGGTCACGACCAGCGTGCCCCGATCGCGGATCGCTTGGGGCACCTTGGCCGCGATGTCGTCGACCTTGTCGACGCGAACTCGGCTGGACTGCTCCGGCGACAGGTCGAAACTCTGTCCGTCGGACGTGACCACTTCGGACTCGGCAGCGGGTTCGCTGCACCCGGTGACCAGCAATGCGAGCGTGGCAAATGCGGACGCGACGACCGCGAGTCGACGGCTTGTTCTGGACATGATTGTTCCTTGCTTGTCGGATTGAGTGAAGACGGTTCAGAGGACGTGCGCGAGAAAGGCTTTGGTGCGTTCTTCCTTGGGAGAGTCGATGAGTTCGGTCGGGGTTCCCTGTTCGACGATGACGCCGCCATCCATGAAAACCACCGTGTCGGCGATCTCTCGTGCGAAACCCACTTCGTGGGTCACGATGACAAGCGTCGCACCGTCGCGGGCGAGCCCACGGATGACTTCGAGCACTTCGCCGACGAGTTCGGGATCGAGCGCTGATGTCGGCTCGTCGAACAGGATCACCTTGGGCCGCAGTGCAAGTGCGCGAGCGATCGCAACCCGCTGCTGCTGCCCACCCGAGAGCCTGCGTGGGTATTCGTGCGCCTTCTCACCGACGCCGACGCGCTCGAGCAAAGCCACTGCCTCGGGCTCGACGTCCGACCGCTTGCGTCTCTGTGCCGAGATCGGCGCCTCGATCACATTCTCCAGGGCGGTCAGATGCGGAAACAGGTTGAAGTTCTGGAACACAAAACCGATCCGCGAGCGCTGCTGCAGAATCTCCTTGTTGCTCAGCTCGTGAAGCTTGTTTCCCCTGCGTTTGTACCCCACCAGGTCACCATCGACACGGACGGTGCCGTGATCGACTTTCTCCAGGTGGTTGAGGGCACGCAACAGCGTCGACTTGCCTGATCCCGACGGACCGATGATCGCGGTGACCTCACCTGGGCGAACCACCAGATCGACGCCCTTGAGCACCTCCAGGTCGCCGAAAGACTTGTGAACTCCCCTGACCTCGACCGCGTACCTCGAATTCTCTATCGCCTCGGTCATCGGGTCGCCCCGCGTGGAGCAAAGGAGATGTCGGAGAACCGCTTTCGGATCTGCTGCACCGGCGTCAACGGAATGGTCCGCAGCGCGCCCTTGGCATAGTGCCGCTCCACGTAGAACTGCACCACCGACAAGATCGACGTCAGGACGATGTACCAGACCGTGGCAACCATCAGCAGCGGGACGACCCGTCCACTGCGCCCGTAGATGACCTGCACCTGGTAGAACAACTCGGCAATTGCCATGACCGACACGATCGAAGTGCCCTTGAACAAGCTGATGACCTCGTTCGCGGCGTTCGGAAGGATTCCCCGCATCGCCTGCGGCAGAATGATCTTGAAGAACTCGCGGCGCTTCGGAATACCCAGTGCGGCAGCGGCTTCGAGCTGACCCTGATCCACCGAGATGATCCCGGCCCGGATGATCTCCGCCGAATACGCCGCCTGGTGCAACGCCAGACCGATGATGGCCGCAGCCGAACCACTGATCACGTTGTTGACATTGAACTCGAAGAAGCCCGGCCCGAACGGAACTCCCACCGACAGCGACTGATAGAGGTACGCGAGGTTGAACCAGAACAGCAACTGGACGATCAAGGGGATCGAACGAAACGCCCAGATGTAGAACCAGGCAATCACCTGCAGTACCGGATTTTTCGACAGCCTGGCCGCGGCCAGCGCGATGCCGATCGCAAATCCGAACAGCGATCCCCAGAACGTCAACTGGATGGTCAGCCACAACGCAGACATCACCGACGACGCGGTGAAGTACTGCGCGAACGTCCCCCAATCCCAGCCCGGGTTGGTCGCAAATCCGTGCAAGAACTGGGCGACAACGATCAGCGCGGCAATCGCGATGATCCAACGCCATGGATGCCACTTCCGCGCGATGACCAGGTCGGCGTCGTCCACCGCCGCGGATTCGTCGAGCGTGGAGCGGATATCTATCTGGGTCACTGTGACCACCGGTGTATGCGCGCAGCGAGCATCGCTGAAGGGCCTTCCAATAGGGCAAGAATGTGTGGGTGAGGTGGGTCAGACCTACGTACAGACGCCGGTGCCCGCTCGGCACAGGTCGACGTGCAGACGTCTCCACGAAGCGCGATCCATAATCGTTCCTCCATCGTTCTTGGCGGTAGCACCCACACGTCCTGCGACGGGGTTGCTGCGACGTCGACGAGCCAAGTCTCTCGGTCGCTCTGGATGGTGAGGAGGAATCTATGCGGTCGATGGACCAGACGTCAAGGGGTAGAATTTGATTTGCCTTGCGACACTGGGCTTTCGGGTTGCAATCACCATGTTTTAAACCTTGCGCCCCACCCTTGTGTCTGAAATCGGAACTGGTGTGACAGACAAAAGATCGCCCCCTCAAAAAGCTTGAGGGGGCGATCAGTCGGGACAGTGCACGTCTACTCGACGTCCGCCTTGTCCACCACAACCGTTCCGCGCCAGCCGCCGACCACGCGCATGACGTGGTAGATCAGGAGTGCCGCCAGCGCACCGAGTGCGATGCCACCGAAGCTCAAATCGCCTATCGTCCACGAGAAGTCGGCGATACCGATCACGAGTGCGATGGCGGCGGTGAACTGGTTGACCGGTTTGGAGAAGTCCACCTTGTTCGTCACCCAGATGTGCACGCCCAGGATGCCGACCAGACCGTAGAGCGCGGTGGTCACACCACCGAGGACACCCGGCGGGACCGATGCGATCACCGCACCGACCTTCGGCGACATACCCAGCAGCACCGCGGCGATGCCGGCCACCCAGTAGGCGGCCGTCGAGTACACCTTGGTCGCCGCCATGACACCGATGTTCTCGGCGTACGTCGTTGTGGCAGAACCGCCGCCGCTGCCGGCCAAGACCGTGGCGATACCGTCGGCAGCCAAGGCGCGACCGATCTTGTGGTCGTAGTTGATCCCGGTCATCGTGTTGATCGACTTGACGTGCCCGATGTTCTCGACGACCAGCACCAGCACCACCGGCAAGAACATCGGCAGCACCGACAGATGGAACGTCGGCGCCTGGAAATCGGGCAGGCCGACCCAATCGGCGGCTCCGATGGGGTCGGTGTCGACCTTGTCGCGGGCCAGGGCGAACAGGTAGCCGATGACAACGCTGGTGAAAATGGCGAGTCGTCCGAGCAGTCCCTTGAACAGCACCAGCGAGGCAATCAGCAGCACCAGGACCAGCGTGGCCGTGACCGCATCCTGCTCGTAGTTCGACTTGGCCGTGGGCGCGAGATTCAGGCCGATCAACGCGACGATGGTTCCGGTCACGATCGGCGGCATCAACGCGTGGATCCAGCCGGTGCCTGCGAAGTGCACCACCACGCCGATGACGACCAGCACCGCGCCCACCATCACGATGCCGCCCAGCGCGGATCCGTGCCCATGCGAGGCCGTCGCGGCGAGCACCGGAGCGATGATCGCAAAACTCGAACCGAGGTAGCTCGGCAACTGGTTGCGGGTGATCAGCAAGAACAGGATCGTGCCGATGCCGGAGAACAGGAGCGTCGTCGCCGGCGGGAATCCGGTGAGTACCGGAACGAGGAATGTCGCACCGAACATGGCCACCACGTGCTGCAGGCCGATGCCCACCGTGCGCGGCCACGACAGCCGTTCGGTCGGAGCAACCACCTCGTTGCTCCCGGCCGGCGACCAACCGAACAGCGGCGACCGGGTTTGGGTGGTCGCCTTGCCGGACGCAGCCGGCTTCAGATCTTCCTCAGACATGGGCAACAGTCTGCCGCGTTATGTGCCGATCCACGCCATTGCCTCCGATTCTCCGGCGCCACGTGGCCCGCACTGATCGCGAGACGGTAAAGTTACCGGCGGTGTGCCGGGAAGTCTGGTCGGCCGCGTGCTCAAGATGCCGTTGTTTCGACGGTCCGCGCGTGTCGTGTTTCTCCGACCCCTAGACAGGACACAACGTTGTCAGCGCAGGATCGAAAAACCCCCTCGACACTCTTTGCCCGCGGCTCATGGGCGGAGGCGTCGCGCATCGCCGACATCCTCCGCAAAGAAACCATCGGTGGGGCAATCCTCCTGGTGGCCACCGTGGTCGCACTGATCTGGGCGAACTCGCCGTGGTCCGATGCGTACGTCGAGCTGAGCGAGTTCCGGGTCGGCACCGACGCCCTGGGCGTGCACCTCGACTTGTCTCTGGCCACCTGGGCCGCCGACGGATTGCTCGCGATCTTCTTCTTCGTGGTCGGCCTCGAGCTCAAACGTGAGTTCGTCGCCGGCGACCTCCGCGATCCGAAACGTGCGGTCCTCCCGATTGCCGCAGCGGTCGGCGGCATGATCGTGCCGGCGATCATCTTCGTGGCGTTCACCGCCCACGTCGGCGATGGCGCCACGCAAGGCTGGGCCATTCCCACCGCGACGGACATCGCGTTTGCGGTGGCCGTCCTGGCGGTCATCTCCACGCATCTACCGGTGGCGTTGCGGACGTTCCTGCTCACCCTGGCCGTGGTCGACGACCTGCTCGCCATCACCGTCATCGCAGTCTTCTACAGCGAAGACATCGATCTCGGCGCGCTCGCGCTCGCCGCGGTACCGCTGGTGCTGTTCGCGATCTGTGTGCAGCGACGAATCCGGTCCTGGTGGCTGCTCATTCCGCTGGCCACCCTGACCTGGGTGTTCGTCCATGAGTCCGGGATCCACGCTACGGTCGCCGGTGTTCTGCTCGGGTTCACCGTTCCCGTGCTTCGCAGCAAGGCCGCCGGCGGCCCGGAAGCCGGCATCGGTCTGGCCGAGCACTTCGAACACCGGATCCGGCCCATCTCGGCCGGCATCGCGATCCCGATCTTTGCGTTCTTTGCCGCCGGCGTCGCGATCGGCGGGTTCGACGGTCTGACCGATGCGTTGAGTGACCCGATCGCCCTGGGCATCATCTTCGGCCTGGTCTTCGGCAAAGCGATCGGCATCTTCGGCACCACCCGACTGCTATCGGCGTTCACGCGTGCCTCCCTCGACGCCAGCGTTCGCTGGATCGACGTCTTGGGCATCTCGATCCTCGCCGGCATCGGTTTCACCGTCTCGCTACTCATCGGTGACCTAGCCTTCGGCCTGGGCACCGAGCGCGACCAAGTCGTCAAGATCGGCGTGCTGACCGGATCGCTGTGCGCGGCCCTGATCGCATCAATCCTGTTGCGTGCCCGAAATCGGCACTACCGCAGGATTCAGGAAGAAGAAGAGCGCGACGACAACCACGACGGCATCCCCGACATCTACCAGAACGAAAACAACAGCTAGCCGACCATTCTCACGCCACGACGGTTACCAACTTCGACCCCGTGAGGCACCGACAAGGGTAAATGACCCTTCGTCGGTCCTCAGCGGGCCGAAGTTGGCGGTGTTTCAAGCAGTACTCAGAGTTCCTCAACCGTGATGAGGCCGTCCTGGAGCGCGCGTGCGAGCAGCGAGGTCTTCGACGTGGCCGATCGACCGACCGCGTCGTATTTGTCGCGGATCCGCGCGATATGGGTGTTCACGGTTGCCGAGGAGATGAACAGCGTGCGGGCAGCGACATCCTTCGAGTCGCACAGCAGCCACGCACGAAGGACCTCAATCTCCCGCGCACTCAAGCTCGGCCTGGCCAGTATCTCGGCGGTCGCCTGATTCATCGTGAACATTTTCGATCCGATCTTTCGTTCGACAGCCGAGGGTTTGACTGCCTGTCTCCCACTAAAGCTAGTGGCACAGTCCGACAACATCCAGCCAGCCTTTTCAATGCCCCCCGAACGGGGGGCATTGTTCACAACAAAAATATTGTTGCCCAAAGCTGCTGGCTCCGTTGATCTTGCGATCCGCGGCCGCGCGGATAGTCTGCGACTCACCCCTGTGAGACCACGAATCGACAAGCGTGACTTCGCCATTCATATCCGTATCCAGAAACCGGTCATTCCTGTCCGGACAAGCCCCTTGCCCCACATCACTTTTGAGATCTCAAAAGCCGGCCTCGCGCACCGAGCGATCCGAACGACCGACCGGTGCGCGAGAGCAACTCGCTACTCAGTCGATACCGGGAGGACGGGTTCGCGTACCGGACGTTTGGATCCCAGACGCCAGATCGCGTGTTCGGTATGGAGAACGTTCCAGTGCTTCTGTATCGCGACATCTCTGATGAGTTCGCTCGCCACCGCGGGCGTCACCTCGTCGACGGGGATCTCCAGAACACGCGCGACATGGTTCACGATCACACGATCGACCTTCACGGCAGGGACTCCTGCGAGCGTCAGTACATACGCCCAGGTGACACCCGAGCGCTGACCCGGCACCGCCAGCCACGATTTCTTGACCGCGTCGAGAGCATCCGAATCGGCCACATCGCGCAGGTCAGCGGTGGTCTCGATCCCGAGGTCGACAAATCGGCCCGCTGCCTCTTTGACCGCCTGCGCTTTCAGCGGCGCACCGGGCGTCGACGATGTCGGCCTTCGATTGCCGATCGTGGATGCCCACTCCGACGCGTCCCCCAACTCGTGAAACGTCCGGAGCAGTTCGGGCGCTCCGTCACGCGTGATGTCACCGCCCTGCGCGGCCCGGTAGATGCCGTACCGCTCAAAGATGTTCTCAACCGTCACATGACGCGCACCCGTCGAATAGATGGCGTCGATGATGCACAGCGCCAACGCTTTCGGATATTCACGCGGCGTGATCCATCCCGCCGGATCTCCGAGTTCTCGTTCGCACGCGCTCGCGAGCGCACCGACACGAAATTCCACCCCTGCAGACATTGTTTCCCCCTTGCTGTCGTCGCCCATCCCCATGGGCGACTCGTGGGCGCACCGTATCGCCGGGCACCGACAGCCCGGAGACCGTTCGGCCTCTCCTGCCCGAGATGTAACGGCGCCAAATCGGACCAGCCACCGAACACCCCGCTGCGGCTCGCCCGCGAATCGACCGAATTCCTGCAACAGACTTTCGGTGGTCCAATCCGCGAACGACGTGGTCGACGAATCCCTAGGTCGTCTCAGCTGCAGGTTCGACCCGATCTCGGCCAAGACGGCGCAACCGGCGGATCGGTGACAGCCCACCCGACATGTGAGCTGAAATACATCCGCGACCGTGAATGCGGGGTGCAACGATCAGACATAACGTTGACACATAGAGTGTCAAGGTCAACGACCACCGTCGGATCGCGGCGGGTGATCGATCAACGAACCCATTTGGTGTGAGGGGTAGCCGCAAATGTCCACAGATGATGTGACGGCAACGCGTACGAAGTCGTCCGGTCTGCGCGAGCTGACGCTGAGAGGGATCATCCTCGGTGGTCTGATCACTCTCGTATTCACAGCCGCGAACGTCTACCTCGGCTTGAAGGTCGGACTCACCTTCGCCACCGCCATCCCGGCGGCCGTCATCTCGATGAGCATCCTGCGCAATTTCGCCAACCACACCGTGGTCGAGAACAACATCGTCCAGACGATCGCGTCGGCGGCAGGCACCCTCTCGGCCATCATCTTCGTGTTGCCCGGCCTCATCATGGTCGGCTGGTGGACCGGGTTTCCCTACTGGATCACCGTGGCGCTGTGTGCGATCGGCGGCATCCTCGGGGTCATGTATTCCATCCCGCTGCGACGGGCACTGGTGACGGGATCCGATCTGCCCTATCCCGAAGGTGTGGCCGCCGCCGAGGTGCTGAAGGTCGGCGACTCCACCGCAGGCGTCGAAGAAAACCGCGGCGGGATGCGGATCATCGTGGTGGGCGCGCTCGCAGCCGCCGGGTTCTCCCTGGTCGCGGCGCTGAAGGTCATCAGCAGCTCCCTCGCCGGTGCCATCAAGGTCGGCGCGGGCGGCACCATGTGGGGCGCGAGCCTGTCGCTGGCCCTGATCGGTGTCGGACACCTGGTGGGACTCACCGTCGGTATCGCCATGCTCGTCGGCCTGGTCATCTCGTTCGGCATCCTGCTCCCCATTCAGACCAACGGCAATCTCCCCGCCGGTGAGTCGCTGCTCGACGGCGTCAGCAGCATCTTCTCCTCCGACGTCCGTTTCGTCGGTGCCGGCGCCATCGCGATCGCCGCGATCTGGACGCTACTCAAGATCATCGGCCCGATCCTGCGAGGCATCCAGAACTCGATGGTCTCGGCGCGGGCGCGGCGTAAGGGCGACAAGGTCGACCTGACCGAGCAGGACATCCCGATCACCATGGTTGCGGGTGTGATCCTGGTGGCCCTGGTTCCGATCGGTTTGCTGCTCTGGGACTTCATCCACAACACCGCCCTGCACGGCACCGCCACCGGCATCATCGCCGTCAGCATCATCTTCGTCTTCGTCATCGGCCTCGTGGTCGCAGCGGTCTGCGGCTACATGGCCGGCCTCATCGGTTCGTCCAACAGCCCGATCTCGGGTGTCGGCATCCTGGTCGCCATCCTCGCCGCGTTGCTGATCAAGATGGTCTACGGCGACGCCGACGACGCGCAGAACACCGCGCTGATCGCCTTCACGCTGTTCGTGACCGCGGTGGTGTTCGGTGTCGCCACCATTTCCAACGACAACCTGCAGGACCTCAAAACGGGTCAACTGGTGGGTGCCACGCCGTGGAAGCAGCAGGTCGCGCTGATCATCGGCGTGCTGTTCGGGTCGGCGATCATCCCGCCGATCCTCGGGCTGATGAACACGGCCTTCGGTTTCGCCGGAGCCCCCGGCGCCGGCGACGACGCACTCGCCGCCCCGCAGGCCGCGCTGATCTCGTCCCTGGCCGAAGGTGTCTTCGGCAGCGACCTCGACTGGAACCTCATCGGTCTCGGCGCCCTGATCGGCGTCGGTGTCATCATCGTCGACGAAATCCTGTCGCGGTCCTCCAGCAAGCTCAGCCTGCCGCCGCTGGCCGTCGGTATGGGCATGTACCTGCCGATCGCGCTGACCCTGGTCATCCCGATCGGTGCCATCCTCGGCACGATCTACAACCGGTGGGCCGTTAGGACCGGCGGCAACGTCGAACGCAAGAAGCGGATGGGCGTGCTCCTGGCCACCGGTCTGATCGTCGGCGAGAGCCTGTTCGGTGTGCTGTTCGCCGGCATCGTCGCGGCCACCGGCGACGAGAGCCCGCTGGCCGTTGTCGGCGACAGCTTCAGCAGCTGGGCCGAGATCCTCGGCGTCCTCGCCTTTGTCGGTGTCATCGCCTGGCTGTACAAGTGGACGCAGCAGGTCGCGCGCCCGCTCAAGGACGCCACGGTCACCAAAGACTGACGTTCAGAGCTCGTCGACGGTGATGTGACCGTCCTGGAGGGCACGCGCGAGCAGTATCGCCTTGGTCACCGCCGGTCGTCCCGCGGCGTCGTACTTGTCGCGGATCCGCGTGATGTGGGTGTTGACCGTGGCGCCGGAGATGAACAGGGTGCGCGCCGCCGCGTCTTTGGTGTCGCAGACGAGCCAGGCACGCAGCACTTCGATCTCGCGCGCGCTCAGGGACGGTCTGGTCGCGGGTAGGGCAACTGCGATCGTGTCCACGGGTGATTCCAATCTTCAGTGTCCGGCGGCGGATTGACCGGCGGGGTGTACCCGAAATTAATGTCGTCGACGACGGCCGCACCAGACGCGTCTTGCGGGGTCCCCCGAGTGGGGGGCCGCACAAATCGGGGCATCGAAAAGGGCTTCGGCGGCGCTGGCCCCCCCCCCGCTAGGTCTGGGCTTCGACCCCGGTGTGGTCGAAGGTGATCCGCCGGGTTCCGGCCCGGTCATGCACGTAGATCGAGGCCAGCGCCAATCGTGCCGGGGGCAGGATCCGCACACAGATCTCGCCGTCGTGAGCATCGCGCAGGGTTTCGATGATCCGAGCCCGCAGCACCTCCCTGATATCGGCGGGCGTCGCGTCCATCCCGTGATCGTCGATGAGGATCACCTCGACGCCACGGGCCCGGGCCAGCCGCGCCGCCGCATCGATCTCGGGGCTCGTCAGTGCGGGTGCCCGCAGGCGGTCCCGCAGGTTCGCCTCGACGAGTTCATAGGTGGCCGCCTCTTGCGGGGTGAACTCTTCGGCGGTCGCGATGCGTTCCAGCAGCGGTCTGGCCATCTCGTCGAGCTGACGCAGACGGGCATCCCGTTCTTCGGTGGCCGCACGAGCCGCCGAGAGCGCCGCGATCCGCGCGGTGGCGGCATCACGCAGGGCGAACACGGCTTTACCGTTGGGGCGCAGCGTGAACGACAGCAGCGTCGCCATCGCCAGTGGCCCGGCGTCGATGACCACCATCCCGGCACCGAACAGGAAACCCTGGTCGGTGAACGTGGCCCAGAGTCCGTACACCAGCGCCATCCCGAGCAGCCCCCACCAGGCGCTGATCCAGCGTCCGCGCACCGCCATGAAACACAGAATCGTTGTGCCCGCGCCGTGCGTCCACCCCTGGAGCGGCACCTCGAACGGAACCGGCATCACCGAGAGCATCAGCGCGGACGCGATCGGTCCGGCCGCGGCCAGGGCCCAGGTCAGCGGCATGGGCAGCGGGTCTCCCGGCACGGTGATCAGGGCGATGGTGCCCGCCGCGAGCACCACCACGCCCACGGCGACCGGCCAAAATGAACTGATTCCCTGCCGGGTTTCGATGGCGACGATGGTGATGGCGACGATGTACACCGCGACAACACCTTTGGCCGCCGGCGTGTGCATCCCGAGGATCGCGGTGATGTCCCGAGGTGCCTGCGCTTGTGACCGGCTGATCATTGCGGTCGCGTCCAGTGCAGGGCAATCCGCGTGCCGTGCCCAGGTTTTGACTCCACGGTGACACGACCGCCGTCCAGCACCGACATCCGACCCCGAATACTGACCGCAAGTCCCAGACGCTGCGGCGGCACCGCACGCAGATCGAATCCGACGCCGTCATCACAGACGTCCACCTCGATGGAGTCGGCTTCGAAGCGCGCGGCGACATCTCGGGTCGCGTCCGGGCCGCCATGGGTCACACTGTTGCGCACCGCTTCGGTGGTCGCTGCGGCGATGGTCAGCACCACATTCACCGGATATGACTGGGCGTCATCGCTTTTCGTGACCTTCGCTGCGATGGTCGGATCGGCATCGACGACCGCGCCGCGCAATTGGGCAACTGCGGCGTTGGCCGGAAGGACGTCGTCATCCGTCGGTTGTTTATGGAATCCGTCCATGTCGGCCAGGGTGCGTTTGGCCTGCTCGGCGAGACGCTGCGAAGCGCCCTGGCGGGCGGCGCCGAGCAGTGTCGACATCACACCGTCGTGGGTCAGTGCGTCAAACCGGGTTCGTTCCAATGCTCTGGCCTGTGACGCGGCCGCTTCCGCCGCTGCCGCATAAGCCGATTCACGCGTCGCGTCGAGGATCGCGGCGGTCCTGATGGCCATCACCGCGGCGGAGAACGGGATCAGGCAGAAGGCGAAAGCCCACGCGATCTCGGGGATCACCGGGCCGTTGAACTCGGGCACCCGGACCTCGTGGTTGATCAGCTGCACCACCACGGTGACCCCGACCAGGTAGGCAAACGCCCACCGCGCCCGCCACGCCGCTGCGGCGACGATCGCCGGAAGTCCACTGAATTGGGAGAACCACATCCCCCGTTCGCTGACCAAGAGCACTCCGTCCCAGCCCAATGGCCAGAGAGCCAAAGCCACCACGTAGGCAATCGCTGCCGCCGACGCGGTTCTGCGTAGGACAGGGGCGCTGCTCCGCATCGCGCGGGCTCCCATGGCGAGTCCGGAGCCGAAGATCAGCACGATCGCGGTGACCGTCCACCACCCGGCCATGACGTCCATGGACTCCCCGATGTTGGGGATCACCAGCACGAGATAAAAAAGGTAGCCACCGCCGACAAACAGTGAGAACTGTTGCAGGATGCGCTGTCCGGCGGGTTTGGCTTCGTCCCCGAGCGCGGCAGCTACCGCCGGAAGCGGCGCGGAATCGGTAGCCATCCGTCCTCAATCGCTCGTTTGTACAGGTCGGTTTTGGTGGGTGCGGGCCGTCCCGCGTCCCGATACTTCTTGCGGATCCGGTCGACGTAGTCGCTGACCGTTTCGGGCGACAGGCCGGTCTCCTTCGCCACCCGCACCGTCGGCTCCCCCGACGCATAGAGTTCGAGTACCTGCCGCAACCGGGGCGGCAGGTCGACGAAGCCGGGGTCCGAATCCAGCGCGGCAGCCCAATCGACGGACGCCACTTGCCGTCCCGCACCGGCCGTCCGGATCGCCTCCTGGATCTCGGCTTTACGCGCCGACTTCCGGATCACCCCGAGCACACCCGCCGAAGCGGCTTCCCGCACCAGGAACGGTTCGTCGCCGGAGGTGTAGACCAGCGCTTCGATGTTGGCTTCGCGTAACCGGGTGACATTCGAATGGGGGGACGAGCCGTCGGATAATCGCAGGTCCAGGATCACCAGTCCGATATCGGAGGTCGACTGCAGCAACTCATCGACCGTCTCCGCGCCACCGACGAAGGCCATGTCCGTGCCCTCCTCGATGATCGCCCGCAACCCCTCCACCACGGACTCATGGTCGTCGATCACACCCACCCGCAAAACACCGCGATCGGTCACCGGCGCCACCTGCCATGAACTCGCATGCCCACATTCTGACCTACGAACTCACCTGGTGCGCACCGGGATCGGTTACCCGGTAGTAGTATCTCTGCCCTTGAATCCCTCCTGCCACAACGCCATCCACAAAACCGTCTCACGAAAGGACGTTTGGTTTTGTAATGCGAACACGTGGATCGCTGATGCCAAATGGGTGCGGCCGGGTTCGTCGGGCGACATTCTGCACCTCGCCCTCAGCAGCTGGCAGGGGATTCGGATACGCCAAACCGCGACCACAGTCGTCGACGCCGTATCCTTCGGGAGAAGGAATACCCATACCGAGGAGGTACCTGTGGCCGGCGGTCTCGTCGCACTGCTGGATGACGTCGCTGCGATCACCCGGGCCGCTGCGGCGACCCTGGATGACGTCGCGGCCGCAGCAGGTAAAGCAAGTGTCAAGGCTGCAGGTGTCGTCGTCGACGACACTGCGGTCACCCCGCGCTACGTTCACGGGTTCTCCCCGGCCCGCGAGCTGCCCATCGTCGGCAAGATCGCGATCGGATCGATCCGCAACAAGCTGCTGATCATCCTGCCGGTGGCCATGCTGCTGAGCCAGTTCCTCCCCGCGGCTCTGCCGTATCTGCTGATCGCTGGTGGTCTGTTCCTCTGTTATGAGGGCGCCGAGAAGGTCTACGAGGCCTTCGCCGGCCACCACGGTGCTGACGAAGAGCCGGCCGCCGAACGCGGCCCGGAGTTCGAGAAGACGATGGTCAACGGCGCCATCCGCACCGACTTGATCCTCTCGGCCGAGATCATGGTGATCTCGCTGTCCTCGGTGGAAGACGAACCGTTCGTGACGCGTCTACTGGTCCTCATCGCCGTCGCGTTCCTGATCACCGCGCTGGTCTACGGCGTGGTGGCGCTGATCGTGAAGATGGACGACGTCGGTCTGGCGTTGGCCGGGCGCAAGTCGACGCTGAGCCAGCGGGTCGGCCGCGGACTCGTCTCGGCCATGCCGAAGCTGATGACCACGCTGACGGTCGTCGGCATCGCGGCGATGCTGTGGGTCGGCGGGCACATCCTGCTGATCAACATCGGTGAGGCCGGCTTCCACTGGCCCGCCGACCAACTGCACCACCTCGAACACTGGGCGGAGGAACTCGTCCACGGCTGGTTCGGCGGCGTGCTGTCCTGGATCAGCGGGACCACCGCGTCGGCGGTCGTCGGTCTTGTCGTCGGCGCCATCATCGTGGCGATCATGCATGTGATCCCCAAGCGCAAGAAGGCCACGGCAGCGCACTGACGGCTCGCCGGAAAGACGGGTCGGGACGAATGTTCTACTGGGGTCCGTGACTGAACGCGCCACCGCCCTGGAGATCTCGCCCGAAGCTTTGACCCTAGGGATCTCGCTGTACTCCATGGCAATCCTGATCAGCATCGGCGTCGGCATCAACGCTGCCCGGCAACACCGTCGTCGGTTGGCGTGGATCATGGCATCGGTCGTCGGGGTGCTGACCATCGCTGGGGTGGTCATCGCAGTTCTGAGTAGTACGACGCACTCTCCGTAGCGCGGGGCTCAACTCGGTAGTGGCACCACTTCGACGTGCGACGGCATTTCGAACGACTGCGCTGACAAACCTCATCTATCGCGATTCGGCGGGGCTGTCAGCGAGATGAGTGCAGCTTTCCGACTACCGAATGTGAGCGACGCACCGTCGAAGCCGTACAACACCGCATCGTGCGACGTCGGCTGGTGCTGTCGGATCATTGCCATGAGAGTGCTTCGAATTGCAGGGTGACCTGTTCTAGCGGTGGGAGCCCCCGAGCCGCTGCCTGCCCTATGCTCGGGCGGTGAACGAACGAGCCCAAGCATTCACCGGCGAGTACCAGAGTGCATGTCGTCGGCGGCCCGATGCCATGTTCACACATCGAGGAAACCCATCACCTGGAGCGATCCAAGACTTCTGGGAGTGGTCCACGTCGGATCTGCTCAGCAACACCACACGCGGAGTACTCGCCGAGTACATCGTCGGGATGGCACTGGGGTGTGTTGACGGCGACGTCCGACGCGAATGGGATGCCTACGATCTCGTGACGGCGGACGGTTTGCGTGTCGAGGTGAAGTCAGCTGCCTACCTTCAATCTTGGAAACAGAGGTCGCCGTCCGCGATCTCGTTCAGCGTCAGCCCCGCAACGGCGTGGTTCGCCGAAACGAACTCGTACTCCGAGGCACGCCGTCGCGAGGCAGATGTCTACGTCTTCTGCGTTTTCGGGACCACTGACCGGGACCGCGCCGATCCACTCGACCTGGACCAGTGGACGTTTCTCGTCTCCCCGACCTCGGCGATCAACCGCGCGTTGGTTGACAGAAATCAGTCACCATCAACAGTCTTCAGACCCGCGTCAAGCCTGTCGAAGTCGGGTACGCCGGCCTCGCCGACGCGATCCGTAGTGCAGTAGCTCGCTGAGCGTTTTCGAACGCGAGAGGCCGGAGCTGTAATCCCCGAGCTCATCAAACAGCACTGTCGGCCCGATCGGATTTGAGTCTGCCCGCATACCGGGCCGCAATCATTTGTTCAGATGAATTTTCGGGTGATCCGTTACAGCCCAACATGATTCCCAAAAATTCTGTAACGCTTTCGGTCGCCGCTACTATAACCAGCTGACGCCCTTGATCGTTCCGCGAAACGTGCCGGCCAGTTCCACCCTCGATGTGCCCGAGGGGCTCTCACCACATCGTCTCACCATGGCCGTCATCCTCGGCGTCCGGAGACGTTGACCATCCTTCCGAGTCGTATCCCGCTTCCTCGAAGCGGATCACTGTCCGATGCACTCGGTATCAACAACAGAAAGAACGGATCTCGTGACCACACCACCTCCCCCACCTCCATTCAATGGTTCGAACTCCGGAGGGCCCTCATGGGCCAACCCGGGTGACGGCAATCCAACCGGCCAAACGCCGAAGAAGTCCAAGAAGCCGTGGATCTTTGGTGGCATCGGGGCTGTGATCGTGCTGTTTGTCATCGCTGCTGTTGCCGGCGGAGGTGACGAGGAGAAGGACACGTCCACAACAGCCGCAAGCTCATCGGTGTCAGCGGTCACCGACGCGCCCAGCACGGCCACCGTAGAACCGACGACCACCGCCAGGCCTGCGCCGGCCTCAACCCCCGCAGTCGTCCCGCCTGCACCGGTCGCGCCGACCACCAGGACCACCACGACCACCACAGCGGCAGGTGGCATCATGCCTGCCGTCGTCTGCATGAACCTGCAAGACGCCCAAGACCTGATCCAGGAAAACGGGGTCTTCTACTCGCGTAGCGACGACGCCACCGGTGAAGGGCGCAATCAGGTGATCGACAGCAACTGGGTCGTCGTCGGGCAGACACCCGAAGCAGGTACGCCGATCACCGAGGGCGATCCGGTTCTCTCGGTCGTCAAGATCGGTGAAAACAGCAGCTGCTAGGCACCTCTCGAGTAGGTCCGTGCTCACAATCGCCAGACCGTGAGCACGGACTTCACGAATGTGCCGCGATGACAGCTCTCTTGGCTTCCCGGAACTCGTCAGCATCGATCAGCCCTTGATTGAACAAGTTGGCCAACTTCTCGATCTCCACGACCAGGCTCTCCGCAGGGGCCGTCTCAACAGCCGGCATATCGACTATTCGCGGTTCCAACGGCGGCTTCCAGAGCGATACGGGCTTCCTCCGCTGTGCCGCGGCCACCTTTCGCCGGAGATCGTCAAAATACGGAGCTGCCTGCTCGTGCAAGGCCCACGGCAACCTCAGCGTGTTCGGAGCCGATCCGTCCCAACCTCTTACAGAATCCAGGGCGGCCCCGGCAGAATCCGATGTGCGCACTTCCAACACCCCGTCTGAGAGCCCTCGCCGGTAGTCGAGCTCAGAGATGTCGGCATACGGAAAGGCAACACCACGGGACTCATACGCAGCCCTGTTCAAGGCATGCGCCTTCACGATGACCAGCCGGTTTTCAAACGCCACCAACAAGCCCGCCGAGCCATTGCTGATGATGAACGACGGCAATTCGCCAGGACCTGAATTGTTTCCGACAGCCCTCGCCCAGAACTCATCCAGCGGAACGCCGACGACCGGGGCCGACTCCTGTACCGCACCACGCTGCAAATGTGCATTGACAACTGATTCCGTGTCGGTGAGAGGCGCCCGCGCGCCCTCGCCGCCGGCACCGGCGGTCTTGCGGCTCGCGTCTACCAGGTAGCGAACGTAGTACTGGACGTACTCCAACTCGTCTTTCCGGATATCTCCGAAGTTGATATCGCCCGTCTTCGTGGTCACGACCAACCTGGGCGCCCCCAACTTCTCCGGAAAGTTCACGCTGACGATTTCGCTGGCAGCAACAGCGAATACAACCAAGTTGGCTTCGTTCAGCGCGTAGCTCTTGAAACCGAGAAGACGCTGATTCGTCACCGCGAGGGCTTCCGTTTGCGGCCTCAGACGAGTCACCCGCGCAAAGGCCCACACCGCTTCATGGGTTCCCAACACCGGAGCAAGTACTTTCGCCCACTTATCGGCAAGCTTGTCCTTGACCTTGGGGGGTGTTACGTACATTTCGACCTCGACCTTGTATCCGGCGATTTTCCGTGAACCTCGTGCCGGCTCACAACACGCCTTGCTCCGCCAATACCCATCGGATCGGATCGAGGCAGCGGAAAGGTGTTATGCCATTGGCGTGAAGCTTTGCGCCTCGGGGTGATTCACCCAGCGCCGACACCGCGAAGAATCGGTGGGTGAAGGGCACTCTGGTGTAGGGATTTTCAAGATTCCTGAGCATGGGGCCTGCGTCCAGCTTCTGGAGCAAGCTGCTCACCTCGGCATCGAGGAGCTCGCCGTCGGCATCGTCGTACACCCCCAGCTTCAGACCGGGGTCACGCGAGAACGAGGCGCCGGCATTGGCCATGATCTGCCCCCACTCGCTACCTCGCACGTCCTGTAGCGCTTGAAGCGCGTCGAACTTGGACAGGATGATCGCCAGCTTCGGACTTCCGCGGTCGATCAGCTTCATCACGTTGCGAAGGACCATTCTGGGGTCGCCACCGCGATTCGTCTGGACGGGCACGAGGTCTTGCAGCTGATCACTGATCTCGTCGACCTTCAGCGGATCGAACATGAACAACACCGCGTCAGCGGCCCCGAAGAACTGCCACGGATAGCCGCCGACCTCGCTGTTCTCGAGGTCCTCCCCGGCCACATCCCGGATGACCAGGTAGCGCTTGACCCCGTTCCAGATGCCGATGCTGAAGATCAACGGAACCTGTTGTGGACTTCCTTCGGTGGAGGACGACGGGGTTGACTGGAGGATGCCCCGTTGTTCGAACAGCGGCCTCTCATAGACATTTTCATAGTGCTTCGCGACCTGATCGTCGGCCGGTTCGACCACCACATTCATCCGCTCGGCGTACTTTTCGAGCTGTTTGATCAAGACCGCGATGTACACGGTCTTCCCGGTCGCTCGCGCACCTGCCATCACCAGGCAGGTCGATACACCCCAACGCCACATATCCGGCAGCACAAAATGGCAGATCGGGCAGATGTCGAGAACGGACCCACCTCCGAGTTCCGCTTCTGCCCAACCGATGTCCGGAACCCACTCGGGAGGCGCATCCTGCGGCCTGCGCAATTCACAGGTCTTACCCATCCGGACATCTCGACCGCTGAAAGCGGTTGCCCGGTCGTCCGTCTCAGACACTGACGGCTCGGCTTCGGTCCAGGCGAACCAGTCAGGTCCCAGGAAGTTGAAACAGCGTGGGCATTTGTTCACAGCGCGGTGCTCCTGACATTCAACACAGCCAACAAGCGGCCGACGACTTCGTCGACCAGTGCCGGTTCGGCGAGAAGGCGATCGACAGCGTTCTCACCTGGCAGTGGAGGCGGACACACCGCCCCCACAAAATTGGGATCGGTCAAGGCTGCGCGTGACGGCGAGAGCACCAGCTGTGTACTCAAGCCGCGTGATGCCACCTGTGTCGGCGCGTCCGTGACGGCGATCGTCAACTGTGCGCCGCCCTGAGCTACCACCGGTTCTGCGAGCGCGGCACCGACTCCCATACCCGTGGACGCGACGGCCGATTCGAATGCCGCCGTGAAATCGTCGCCTTCCAGAGCAACTTCGGTGACGGTCCGACCCGAAAGGACCGCGCGCACCGGCACACCCGCCGACAAGACCGCCGCGACTCCCGTGGCGATATGTATCGCGGCACCGACACTCCCGTCCGAGATGAGCGACGCCATCGACAAACTGGCGTCCACCACGACCACAACCTCCAACTGGCGTCCGGCGGGCAGTTGGTCGACTCCGAGTGCTCCACGCGCTGCCGACCGCGCCCGCGCAGCCAGTGGCGTCAGTGGCAATTCCGGGCGGATCAGGCGTGTTGTCACCGAAACCTGTTCGCTGCCAGACGGACTTATCACCGCCAACTCGAGCGCGCTCAGTCCTGACACGTCCCGGGGTGTCAACTGGGCCCGGTCCGGATCCAAATCGTTCGAGCTGTCAAGACCCACTGCCACATGCAGAACGGTCCCCTGCGGAAACGTTGACAGGGTTCCCGAAGGCACCGCAGAAATGACCACGTCGTGATCGACCCGGGGAACGATCAACATCCCTGGACTGTGGGCGATCACCGAAGTGTCGATCATGCCGTCTCTGCGGGCCACCAGTGCAGCTGCATCCACGGCGCCGGTGACCGACATGGTGACGGCCAGCGGCCGCTTCGGCAGCTGCGCGGAACTGGTTCCGTCCAGTACGTAAGTCACCATCAGGTGTGATCCTCTCGGTTGGTCAATGAGAAGCGCGGACGCGACGAATCGCGGGCGAGAAGTCCACGCTCGCGCAGCCACGTCTTTCCGGCCGTGCGGTATTCGGAAAAGAAGTGCTCGGCCTCTGCAGCGGTGAGGCCACGCACGGAATCCCACAAGGCGTCCCGTACGTCCTCGACAGTTGTCGGTCCGCGGTAGGTGGCATTGGAGAGCTGCTTGTCGATCGTCCGATCCATCCAGGTGACCGGAGAATGGTCGACGTTTACCCGTGCACACAACGCGATCGGCGATGTGCCGAAATCCATTTGTGAGCTGGCGGATTCACCGGCTATCCACGCGATGTCGATGACGTCTCGCTCCACGAGCCGGTCGATCCACTCGACCAGTTCCGGCTGAAACGAGTGAAGCCGTTTCGCCAACCGGTCAACCCCCGGCGCGTCGATCGACGCCCACGTGCGACCTCGTGATTGCGCGGCTATGAACAGCGCACCCAACGGAACACACACATCTTTGTCGGCGTGGTCGAAGACTTCTGGGTGCAGCTCGCTCACCAGCAACTGCACCTCGTTGTCCATGAGCGTGAGTGCCCAGCGCGTTTCGAAGTCGGCCCACGCTGACGCGGATCGGACACGGGCTACCGCGATGACCAACTTCGAGGCATCGTCAAGAGGATCGGGTTGCGCCAGAGGGTAATTGCAGACGTAGTCGACCACACGATCGAGGTCCTCGGACGCAGGTGCGTACAGCACACGTCGCCAGGCCAGGGCGGGCAGGACGTTCTGCGGATACCTGTCGATGAGGTTCAGCAACTGGACCGTCGTCAGTGAATGGTGCCTGATCAGCCGCGCGACCCGCTCATAGCGTTCGAGCACCGAGTAGCCACGTAACGCCATCACACACTCGACAGCGATGTAGACCAGCTCAGCCTTCCGCTGCGGAGAAACCGGGTCCGCGGCAGGATCGTCCAACAGGGCGGCGATATAGAGCGGGAACAGCTCGCACACGTGCTGGTCGAGCATGATGGATCCGGTAGCGCCGAGACCGGGCTGAATGCCGTTGTCTCCGAACAGCCATCGCCACACAGTCAGGTCCAGTTCCTGCGGCGCATGAATGACTGTTGCCACAACACGCTGCAGCACCAACGACATCGTGGCGCCCGAAATATCCGCGGTTGCCTTCGCAAAGGCGCCCGCACGAGAGCGCGCCCGCAAGAACTCGACACCCGAAACCTCAACGAGGTCGCACAGGGCATTCATCGCGGCGTCCAGCCCAGGTCCCGGGCGGGCCACCCGATTCAACAATTCGCCTACCCGCAACGCCGAGAGCACTACGGATTCCGATGGCGGCGGTGTCACTGCCGACAGCGAGGCCTGCATCGCGTTGAGCCATAGCGTGAATTGATCGTGCAAGCGACCGAAGTCAACATTGCGGCACACCGGCACCGACTCGATGTTCGTGTCGGGTGCAGCAAGCCACGCTTCGGAGCCCAGCGCACACCTGACCAGTTGCAATGCAGCTCTGGATTGGCTGCCTCCGGCGTATCTGATCCGGGCGAGCCGCCCCATCGCTTCGACGGGGGTCGTGGGCGCGTCCGCGACGTAGAGGTTCTCGACGAGGTCGCGAAGCCGCTCGGAGCTACCGAGGTGCGACGGATGATCGTCGGTCACCGCATGCGCGGATTCCCTGTCGACGTCACCGAGTCCCAGCAACCGACTGGCCACCGCGATTGGCCACACCGGCGAAAGGTCGCGATCCCCGACTTCACGAGCTATGTCGTCCTGCAACCGGATCACCCGCATCGCACGGTCGGCATCAACCAGCGCCGCCTGCGCGAGCAACGACCACGGCGAGACCGGCACCTCGAAGGCCGATGTCGAGGGCGTATGACCTTTGCCACCCAGTGCGCCCAATGGCGGGTCTTCTTCGTCGGCGTCGATGACGACCCAGTCTGCGGCCGGTAGTTCGACGCCGTTCTTCGGAACGCAGATGAGGTTCATTCCCCGTCGGGCGTCGGCGAGCGCGAGTTCGGGGTTGTCATGTGTTGTCCACGAGAAGCGACGGGCGGTACCCGGCGACATGAAGTAACTCACCGCACCGATCCATTGAGGAGCGTCAGCGGTCGCGGTCAACAGGACCACGGGCCGCCCACCCGCCATCGCGTCGTAGACCGCATCGAGAAGCACCTGGATCACACCTTCGCGGTACGTCTCCAGCAGGAAGTCCACGGCTTTGCCCATGGTGATGAGTGCGCCGGCCTGAACGCGCTGACGGCCGGACAACGTAGTCGCGCGGACCGCTTGGGCGTTATAGGGCCGTAGCCAATCCGGCGAGTTCCACAACTCGATCGGGCGAAGCGACGGCCGCTCGGCGAAGTCATCATCCAGTACGACGTGCGCAAAGACATTTCCGGGCCGACCGGAGCCATCGAGACCTGCATCCACCGTGTGCCAACAGACGCCGGCACCATCAGGGAGTGCGTCGTACGCGAGCCGCGCCGGACGCCCTTCGATGGTCGCAATGGTCGGAAACTGGGGCAGCGGCGAGCCCACGTCGAACTTGGTGACGATGCGTTCTGTCATCGCATCGATGTCCGCCGGTGTCAGGTTGCCGATCTTGTCCTTCACCTGCCACCCACCGCCGCTACCTGATCCGTTGTCGAATGACGTGTAGATCAGTTCCCCGTACCGGCCCGTTTTGTGAAGCGACGTGATCCCAGGACGCTCGTCCTCGTCGAACGCGCGTGGCGTCACGTTGCCGGCCCCACCTGGGTATCCAGTCGCAGCGAGGCCAACGGCGGGTCGGCGAGGGCAACGCGTCGGACCGGGAAGCCGCCGTCTTCGACGGACTCAGTCATGCCACGTGTGTCCGCGAACAAACGGACGTAACCGGGCTGGTTGGGCAGAAGGGCACGCCACCCGCTCTCCGGTTGACTCTTCATGAACCGCCCGACGACGAGCTGCCACGCCCGTTGCTGTGAATGGGGCGACATCAAGGGAACGGTGACTCCGTCGTAAGGTCCCAACGGAAACCGGTTCAGGTTGTGCACCATCACAAATGGAGGTGGCGCGTCAAAGTCGGCGTCGCTCTCCAGCTGGATGGCAACGACTCGACCATTCGCGTCAGCGTGGACCTCGGAAAATGAGTATTTGATGCGAGCGAGGCCAGGGTACGGGATCCCGGTGTGCTCACCACGAATCTGCGCACCCCCGGAGTACGACACCGGAACCAAATAGACGATGCAACCCGCCGGCAATTGTTTTGAGAAGGTCAGGCCGCCGTCACGGAGATGGTGCCGGAGATGGATTTCCTCGTCGGGGCGACCGGCAATGGCTTGTTCGGCGGGGACGGTGCGTGGGGCGACATATGCCAGCACGCTGCGCGCTCCCGGCGGCCATCCGAACGAAGCGATTTGGGCATCGAAACGCTCGATGATGCGGGCGTCTGTGACGGCCGGCAGCGGGCGCGTCTGGACTCTCACCTTTCCGACCTTTGCATGGTCGGCCAGGATGGTGACGGGTGTGAAATACGTGCGATCCCACCCGCCGTGCCAGGGCACTGCAGTCATGCGCGACGACACCGAATCAGCCGCCACCACAGGGTGCTTCAGCTGAGCGGCATCATCGAGCCCTTGCGGTGCGAGGGCTTCATACGGCATCTCCGACAACTCGAGATCTGCCGGCGGCGGGGTCGGGCTCCGGTAGATCACAACTCGCCCCGCCGGCGGTGTTGACCAACGCAGTTCGAACTCCCCGATTCGATCACCGCTCAGGGTCACCTGTAGGTCGGTGACAGGTTGCAGCACAACCGATACGGCAATGTCCTTCTGCACAGGATTGGCGAGCCGCACACTGTTGCCCACACTCACTTCTGCCAACGCGCGGTACAGGTAACGCTCGCCCCGAGTGACCTCCGTGTCGACGAATCCGGTCAGATTGGGTTCGTTGGAGAGGATCTGGTGGCGGGGATCGTTCAATCCTCGAACACCTTCGCTCAGCGGCACCCGGAAGACGCGGACCGCCCGTGTACCCGGAAAGACGTTCCACTGCGCAATGACTCGTCCTTCGTCTTCGAACAGGTTGAAGTCTGCGACCGGACTGACCACTTCGCCCTGTGCAACGAGCACCGGCTGTTGGTATCTTGCAGTGCGGACGTCAGTGCCGACGTGGCACCACACCTGGAAAGTGCGCACCGCCGAGGCCAAGAACCGGGTGTCGTCGAATTCGATTTCGGTGGTGGCAACCAGAAGCTCGCCGGCTTCGGGCTTGTGGGGGAATTCGTCTTCGGTGGACACCACCCGGTAGATCACGGTGTCGTCGGGTGAGGCCAGATACGGCTCCCAGGTCACGCGATGCCCGTCGGGGCCTTTGACAATCACCACCGCACCGGGTTCGACCGGATTCTCGCCGTATTCGAACTCGCAGAAGTCCCTGTGCGCCAGCCCCAATCCCCGATCGACCACCGGAGTAACTGTGGCCGGGTCGGTGCCCACACTCGCGACGGGCGCGGACGGGACCGGGGTCGTTCGTTCAGCGGGTACTGGGGTTGCCGGCGCCACTACACCTGCCGGTGCCGACGATCCGCCAGACGCAAGCGCCTCGTCTGGGAAGAACTCGGCCAAGATCACGGCCATCTCGGCCGCGAGGGCTGGATCTGCTCCCTGGAGCTTGTTACGGATCTGGTCTTCGGAGACGAATTTGTGTTTGACCAGTTTGATCAGCGTCGCGTCTTTGATCGCTCCGGCGGACTCCACACCATCAGCGATTCGCTGCGAACGCCACTGCATCAACGCTTCGACGGGATCTGCGGTCACGGAACCACCCGAAGAGGGCACGGATAGAGGGGCGGGCCGGCTCGCATCACCGGTCCGCGAATCGATCGCATCAGGACCGGACGACGTCACGCTCACGTGTTCGCGACCGTGTTGCGGCGGGGCTGCAATCTCTGCCGGCGCCAGGAGTTCTCCGGGAAGGTTCTGCACCACGGCATACGGATCGAGCCCGAACCTGACCTGGTGCAGGATGTACTCGATCGTCGCCTTCCACGCGAGTACCGGGCCCTCCGTGGCCAACGTGCTCAGTGCTTCGGGGTTGGCAGCGATCGTGGAGAGCTGCTCTTCCGATGGCACGTCGTGGCCATCGGCCGCGGCTACCGCCCACACGAGGAGTGCGGTTTCCCGTTTCTGTTGTTTGATGTTCGTCATCTCAGAATCCGAATCCCTCGCCCAGCTTCGGAGGCGCGAATCGCCGACTCTCCGAGACCGGTTCGGCCGGTGCAGTGTGTTCCGGACGCATCTGCGGTACCTCTTCGTTCCATTCGATGTCCGTCCGACGACGGGCGTCGAGGGTCAGACTGTCGATCGACAACGCACCCGACAGTTGCGTTGCCGCACAAATGATCCCGAGTCCGTTCCGTGCCGCAGTTCTGACATCGTCGCGTACCTCGGCCGCCCCGGCGGTCGTGGCCATGTCGGTCAGGACCATCCGGTCGAAGTTCCCGCTGGGCGGAGTGGGACGGTCGATCTGACACAAGAAGTCGGAAATGCTGACGGCGCGGTCAGTGCCGACTCCCGGGACGTCGACAGTCCCCACCAGGCGTTGGACCAGTTCGGATTTCGGTCCCATCAGATTCGCGCGAGCACGATTCCACACGAGGTCGGCACCGGTGGAGGTGATCTGACCACTGAACAGAGCGTTCGACCAGCGATCGAGTTGCGATCCCGACCCCTGGCCGGGGGCGGTCCACAACCGGCTCAGCTCGGCTTCCATGTCGCGTTCGGCGCGTCCGGCAGCGGGGGTGGCGTTACCGACGAGCCCATCCCAGGATTCGGTCAACCAACCGAGCCCGAAGAGATCCTGCCGCACATAGTGCGCCGTGGTGGCGACCTGTTCGGCCACGGGATGGGCTGAGCCCGTGGCGACCGACATGGGCAGACCCCAGGCGATCCTGGTATCAGCGTGGCTCTCGGCGTGATCGGGCCCGAGGGGTTGTGCGAGAAACGTTCCCAGCGCTCTGCTCCACGAGAGATATTGGCTGTATGCCTGCGACAGACGTTCCAGATCACGAAGTCCGGTACGAAGATTTTGCCGGTCCACCTCCTGTTCGGAGATGACAGACTTGCGCCGATTCAGTTGCTGGAACAGGTCTCGTTGACTTCTGATGAAGGCGATTCCGCACACCGCTGTCGAAAGCAGCAGGAGCACCACGTAGATCACCGCCGCCAACCACCAATCGAGCAGTCCGTCGACCACCCCCCAGACAAGCAGCGCGGCAACAAGAACGGCCAGGACCGCACCGACTTGGATTATCCGCGCGAACCGCCCATGACTGCTTGTCGTTTGTTCCGGCAGGGTTTGACTGTTTCGCAACTTCTCCATCAGGTGCTGCACCTCACGGAAAGTGTTCTCGAAGCTGTCGGCGAGCCGGCGACCGACCTGTACGCCGAAGCTTCCTGAGGTTTCGCGTTGCCAGTTGTCGATGTCAGAGGCAGTCCGACGGGCATCGAGACCCAGGTTGGACTCCTGCTCCAGTACGGACAGCTTCTGGCGCAGCTGCTTGATGCCGAGGGCGTCGGTCGCGTCGACCCCATCGACTCCGACAGTTGCCGCGACGATGCCGGGAAGTTGGTTGAAGCGCTGTGCAGGCCCCGGGACGACATCCGCAGACCGGCCGAGAACTCCACGATTTGCACCGACCTGAACGGGTGTCAGATCCGAGGACCGGGCACCACCATCGGCCAACGTGAGAGCTGCCCGTGCGTAGTCCTGCCAGAGTGTCGACATGTCCACCGCCGCGTTGTGCGTCCGACCTTCGGTCGGGTCGGCCAGGACACTGCTCAGTTGTCCTGATGCCGAACCGATCTCGGTCCAACCCGCGAGATGACCTTCCGCGGTGCGACCTCGTGCCACCACGTCGTACGCTGAGGGGGCGGCACCGAAGATGGTGGCATGCACCGTCGAGGCGATTCCGGCCGAGACCCCGTCCACCAAACGTCCGTACCAGGCGGCAGGGGCATTGCGCAGTGCAGCGCCCATGAACGAGAAGAACATCTTGATTGCGGCCCAGACCCCGATCTCGGATGAGCTCTCGGCCACATAGGGCATGCGTGGTCCTTGGAGAACCGGGTCGAACTTGCGCCACAGCTCATCGGACATTGTCCGAGCAGCCAATCCGACGTCTTGGATGTAGACCACTGTGGAACGTTGATCGCTGGGTAGTGGCAGCGTCCCGTCCTGAGCGAGAACCTGGGCACGGAGCGAGTCCTCCGCCGCGGAGGTGTCGAGCTTGCGGTAGAACGATCGCGCCAACCGCACCACCTGGCCGGGCAGCACCGGTGCGTCGTCAAGCGGCCGATGATCCAGGCCCTTCCACAATCCGAGCAATGCCACCGCAGCCGGTGCGCAATGGCGACCGATTTCGACTGGATCTGTCGACGGCTCCAACTGGACGTGCCCCATCCCAGGGCCCTGTGCGTCTTCCGGCGCCACCAGGATGTTGTGCCATCCGTCCAGCACGGATGGGGACTGTGCGGCAACGGTTCCGGGCCGGGCAATCATGCATCGCACCCGGACAATGCGCGCGCCACCCGACGTGGACGCGAGCAGATCGGCGATCCGATGCTCTTGTCCGGCCGACGCCGGAGCCACGATGCCCACCAGTGGAACAATGACGCAGATCCGGAGCACGTCGATCCGCTGCGTCGACAACACCTGTTGGAGTGTCGTGTCGTACGCACGCCCCTCCGACACACTGACGACAACCTCGGTCGTCGGCGCCTCGGTCACCCAGACAAAAGGCTCGATCAACCCTCCGGCGGAGAGATCACAAAGGGCGCTGAGGATTCCGTCTGCGATGCCGTGCGGCGCGATGAAGACAGTGACTGCAGCCATGTCAGAACGTCCCTCCCTTGGGAACTTCGAACGCCATCACTGAAGACGTCGGAGCGATCGTTTGCACCGGTGCTGACGATTCCGGCCGTTTCGCCTGTTCGACGCATCCGTCGATCATGTCGATGATCTGACTGGTCGCCCAGTACACGTCCGGAGCCAGGTCACGGAAAATCGGGGTGGCCGAGGCCTGGTCGCGGACTGTGATGGTCGAGAAGACACCGCCGCCGGGGGCCGGGGGCAATCCCGGTTCCGGACGTGGGCCCGGCGGAAGGTAGTGCGTGCCGGCGAAGTCGCGGTTGTTGTGCAGGTAGGTTCGAAGGCTTTCGGCACGCTCATCGATGGTCACACCGGGTCCGGTGTTCTCGACCGCCGACGCCAGCCCCGTCCCCGTGTCACCGCTTCGGAGCCAGCGAGACAGATGGGTCCGAGCCGCCAGGCCGTGAACGCCCGACACCTCGTCTTCGGCCGACGAATCGTAGATTCGGCGGAGCGCCCGGTACGGCAGCATCGACGACATCACCGGCGGCTCATGGGACTGGGCCATCGCCAGCAATATCGACTCGAGAACTGCCGGCATCCAATCGTATTCGGCCGTGAACTGCGAGGGCGGTGTCAAGAGCGGATTGGGGAAATTCCGCCAGGCGCTCGTCTCGCCGTCCCAGACCCGGGCTGCCTCGTCGTAGGGTTCCGGTGGCAGCGAGACCTGGCCGATCACACGACCCAGGGTCCATCCGGCGACCATCGCACGTCGTTCGGTCGGGTGCATCGGCAGCGAGGCGGCGAGCGGCCGCGAGCGGCGCATCCGCCAGAAGGCCTGGCGCTGTGAGGCAGACGCCCCGAACCACTGACGCGCTGCCGGTTCGAGGACGGAGTTGAACGCCAGCGGTGAATAGTTGGGGTACGACCCGAAGATGTCGACGCGTTTGATCTTCGACTCGTTGGTCAGTGCCCGGGCCAGCACGTCTTTGGTCTTGTTGTCGATACGTGAGTACTCATTGAGCGCCGACGCCAGCTCGTCTGCCACGCGTAGGCCCTTGAACGGCACCGCCGAGAACTTGAACCGGTAGCTCATCTGTTGGGTGTTGTGGATCGCCTGCATGGCCTGTTCGTTCACGCTCGCGAGCGGTCGGGCCAGGTTGATCGCCTCGCCGAACTTTGCCACGATATCGTGATGGCGCCGAGCCAACTCGGACTCCGGCTCTCCGACACCGGTCAGGTACTCCCGCAACGACACTCGACAGAAACGGTCGAACGATTCGCCCGTCCTCTCGATGAACTTGCGAGACCGGTTCAGAAGCTCGGCCGGTCGGACGTGCACGTCAAAACGGGCCGGCGAAGAGATCCGGGATTCACCGGTCGCCGGATCGGTCACGAACGCCCGTGACTTCCAATCGGCGGTCCGCTCTACCACCGGCTGATCTTCGGCCGGCGCGTGGCTGCCATCGTTGGTCGCCCATTGGCCGGTGATGGCGTAGGTGGTGGCGACCGCCACAGCCTCGCTGAACTGCCGCATCCCCACAGCTGAGGCACCGACGGACAGCGGCAGATCGACTTCATACCGCTCTTTGAAGTCGGCTGAACTGGTCAGCATGACTTCGTTGTTGGCTTCAGAGAACCTATCTGACACCCAGGCATCCGAGTCAGACGGCCACGCCGCATATTCGTCTGTCTGCAGCCGCGCGAGACCCACGTCGCGAACCGGCTCCCCGGCGGCCGTACGCAGCAGGATGTGGGATTCGTTCAGTGCCTCGATCAACGGATCGAAGACTTCACCCACCATTGAGCCGGCGGCGACGCTCACGAGGTTCGACAGGGACGCGTAGATCTGGCGTTCGATTGTTCCCTGGCTTCCCTCGAGGACGCGGGCCAGGATCTCTGAGGTGCTGGTGAGGTTGCCGCGGAGGCCGTTGAGCGTGCTGGTCACCTCGGCCGGCAGTTCGGTGACATCGGACGGGCTGTACTTGGCGAGGTCTTGCGCGCTCGGCAAGACCACGTTCTGCATGTACTGCGAGACCCGTTTGACCAGCGCTGTCGCATACGGGAGGCCAAGCTGTGCAATGGCTTTCGTGGTCACCGCTTCCAGGCGCTGAGCGAAGGCCACGTGCCAGCGGTAACCCCACGAGTAGGCCTGCTCGTGGCTGCCGTCCAGTAATGACTGGCGGCGGTCGGAGAGCGCGTTGTGCACACTCGACACCCAGTGAGTGGCGTTCAAACCGTCGCGGGCGTCGATGTAGCCGCGCAGATTGGTGTTCACCACGTGTGCAGACAGACTCATGACATCTTGACGAGGCAGTACCGTGTTCGTGATCCACTGCCCGACAACTGCTTCGCCGGCAGTCACCGGAAGTTCGAGCTCGTTGCAGATGTTGGACCACTGACTGTCCAGGATCGCCGCGGCCTGGTCATCGTCAGAAGCCGGATTACCGGGTTGCAGATGGCCGCGCAGCAACCGTTCGGCGCTGCTCCGGGCGAGGCGTTGTGCCGAGTACTCCGCGTACCGATCGCGGCCCATGCTCAAGCTGGCGAACCCGAACGACCCCCACGGCAGGTTGTCCCACTGCCCATTGCCCCAGCCGATGAACTCGCGATTGCCTGCGGTTCCGCCACCGTTGGACAGGTCCCATTCTACAAACTGTTGCGACGCAGACTTACTCATCATCAACGCCGACAGTCCCCTACCCAGACCGCGGTACACGGCCTCGGGCGAACCGTCACCGAACAGGGTGCGCTCAGCACCCACATAACGTCCAACTGGGAAGACCCGGGCAAACGGGATCAGTTCACCCTCGCCATTTTGCTGCCCGAGGGCGCGGAGGATCGAGACATCGTGTTCACGGGCGGCACCGGTCTGGCTCGCCACGATCTCACCGAGCATGGCCAACGCATTCGCGCGCACACCGGTGATCGCCGACGAATCCAGGCTGTCGAAAATGTCCGGCGCAACCATGAACACGCCCATGAGACGTGGGTCGACGCCCGGGATCAGTGTCAGCATCCGGCAGATGTCGAGGGCCATGGAAGCTCCGGCACCGCCGGCCATCGACGACACCACGAGCACAACGGGGCTCTCGCCGGCATCGTACTTACCCGAACCGGGGAGGTCGAGCCGTCGCATCTCGCTTTCGGTTTCGACGCGGAACAGGCGATCCCAGCTGTGCTGCAGCTCTTCCCGCACCTTCGCGACCCGGCTCAACGTGATCATCCGGCCGAGCGCGCGATACTGACCGGCGCCGGTACTCAAGGGGGTGTGAATAGAACTGGGGTCGCGCGGTGCCCACGTTGCCAAACCGTCCAGCTCACCGCCCGATGCCAGGCGCTGAGAGATGGCGTTGTCGAGGACCTTGTAGCTGTCGCTCTGCGGTCCGGTGCCGACATAAGCGCCACCCTGGTCGCGGACGTTGCCGAGTCCGTCTGGCCCCGGGGACGGAGCCGTGGGCACGTCGAGGTGCACGAACTGCCAACCGGCCGGGATCTGCGTGACGCCGAATGCAGCGAGGTCCGAACGCAACTGGTCCATCATGTAGGCCAGCGTTGCGCCTCCCGAACCACCGCAGCCGACAACCAGAAATCTCCTCATACTCTTCTAGCCCTTCATAGCGTTGATCGACTTCAGCGACGGAATGGATCGAATGGTTCGTCAGGAGTGCTGGGAGCAGCTCCCGGAGGACCCTTTTCGAGCGATGGACGGTTCGGCGACTGCGAACCCGGCCGTTGCTGCCCGCCGAACGGGTCAGCAGCTGGTCGTGGGGCAGATCCGAATGGATCCCCCGAAGCCGGTGACGCAGAGGGCGACCCGGAACCACCGAACGGATTGAACGCCGTCGTCGCCGTCGGAGGTGGAGCCGCCGGACCACTCGGGGTGGTCACCGTCGACCGTGAGCGCAGGTCTTCGAGAGTGCGCGGCAGATGCCTCACCATGTCCTCGACGAGCGCGTTGACCTGCTGCGGCCCGGCGTCACCACCGGCGAGGAGCACCACGGTGGCCCGATCGGCGGGGCCGTTCGGGTCGTGCAGCACAAACCATGTGTTGTGCACCGCCAATGGCAACCGAGCGTTCGGCGTCTTGCCATGCATGGCAGGTGTCTTGCTGCCCGCACCGGCTCGGTCACCGGACTTGGCGACGACAAACCCCGCACCCAACGGCGACAAACCGGTTCGGGTGATCAATTCGATGCCACCGAGGTCAAGGCGACGAGCAGGTTTGTCCAAGCCTCGAACCAACTCGACGAGGTCGCGATCCCTGATGGCGAACGGCTGTCCGTCACGCAACACCGATCCCCCGCTCACGGTGACCGGAATCTGCTGCGCACGCAGTGACCTGGCCGGGACCCGCGCCGTGAACCACTTCGCCAAGTACAGCAGCAGTAGCGGCACACCGGGGCCCAGGATCAGTGCCACGACGAGCGCGATCAGAAAGTTGCTGGTGTTCAACGGCTTCTGCAGATCCGCGGTGAACGACACCTGCACCGCCACGGCCCGCTCGGGTTCATCCGGAGGTGAGACCATCACCTGCACCGATCCGTTGACCACACCGTTGGCCGCATCCGGAATCGAAAGGGTCACCGGCAACGTCTCCCGCTGTCCTTCGGACAACGTCACACAGTTGTCGGCCGACGTCGCCGATGCGGTGACTGTCAGTCCGTCCACACCATCCGGAGCCGCAACAACCTTCGCGGCCGGTTCTTGCGGCAGCCAGACGCATCCGGGACCGGTCACGGTCAGCGAACCCTTGAAGTTTCCTTTGCCCTCAACGGTTCCGAAGTCGATCGTGCTGCCGACCGCGGGGAAGCCTCGCGGTGGATCGATGGTCACCGGGATGTCGATGGACCGCGGTGTCAGCGGGGTGCCCTGCACCCGTTGGCCGTTGGCACCGGTGGCGTCGGCGGTGGTGATCGCGAGCGACAGTCGCATGGTCGCGCCGCCTGCGGGCACCCCGGAGAGATCCATCGTCACCGGGTTCGAGATCGCGCTCTTATCCACATCGGAGACGACGGGATAGCTCTTCCCGTCCTTGTCGACGAGCGTCGCCGACAACTTCGCCTTGCCCAGTAGTTCCGTGGGATCGATCTTGGTGTCTTGCCCGTCGACGATGGAGAACGTCACCGGGACATCGGCATCGTCACTGTGCAGCGCGGCATTCTGATCACGGTCCCAGGACGGAACGAGATCACCCGAGATATGAATGTTCGATTTGCTTGTGGCCCCCGAATCGCCGGCCGGATCAACGAACGCCAAGGCCCACACGCCCTGCCATTGCGGCGCTTGCACATTGCTCATCTCGAAGGACACGGTCTTCTGCGACGGCCACTGGTAGTCGACTTTCACGCCACCGAGGTCGCCTGTTCCACCGGCCCGATTGTCGAGCGGCAGCCGATCACCCTTCGGTGACACCAGGCTCGGCACCAGATTCGCACCATCGGCCGTGGCCAACACGTTGACGTTGCCGACCGAGCGGTCGAGAACGAATCGGTGCTTGCCCGCTTCACAGACCACCCGAGCGCAGACGGTCGCTTCGCTTTCCAGCGGAGCCTGGCCGGGCGTGCTGAATGCGTCGAAGGCGAACAGCAGGTCATCGATATCCTGGGCGAGATAGAAGTCGCCCGGGATCGGAGACGTCAAGTCGCCACATGCCGCGGGTTTCGCTTCACCCGTGGCGATCGAACTCATCAGATCGAAGTCCGCCGGCGAGGAACCCGCCGGCGCGAGTCCGATGCCGAAGGTGACGATTCCCGACGACCGCAGCTGGTCCGCCAAACCTCCCGAGCGACAGATGCTCTCGGTAGCTGCCGCGACGGCCTGATCGACACCGGCCTGCCCGTTGAGGTCGACACCGGGCGCATATGGCTTGTCCACTCCGCCTCGCGGAGTGAAGTCGAGTTTTCCGTCAGAGAACCAGGCAACGGCGCGGCAGTTGCCGCCTCCGACCTCGGCGGGTGCCGGTTCCGAGAACTGCTGACGCGCTCCGTCCAGTGCGAGCCAGTAGTCGGTGTCGACGCCGGTGTTGCGGTCCCGGAAGCGATCAATGCTGGATTCCACGACGGGCAACGACGCTTCGTCAAGCGCAGTCCATCCGAGTTCGCTGCGGTACTGGTCGGCGAAACCGGAGACTGCCACCTCGATCTTCACCCCGGAATCGGAAGCGAATCGCGCCAGTTGCTGTGTCAGGTACTTCGCCGCCGTGACGCGCGCGGCGTCCGGATCGGACGTCTGCAGGCTCGTCGACTCGTCGATCATCAGCAGCATCTGCCCGGACTGTTGCGCCGCCAGACACGCGCCGAACTGAGTGGCCCCGTCGCCCTCATCCGCGTTCGCTGTCGGCGCCAGTACAACAGCAATCACCGTGACACAGAAGAACATTGCCAGCAGTTGTGCTACTTTTCTGATCTTAACGCTCATTGCCGACCTACCCAGAACGCGAAACCCAGTGCACCAATGACAATTCCGACGACAGCGATGAGAACAACTGCGCCGTACGCGACGGTCACCCAGCCAGGGCTGGTATAGATCGGCGCGGATCTGCGCTTCGTATCACCCAGCGTGTACGCGGCCAAGATCCCGATGGCGATCGGACCCGACAACGCCCATCCAACGATCGACAACCAGTCCGAACGACCGATGAGCCCGACGACCACACCCAGCGCTGCAGTCACGCCGGCGGCTATCAGCAAACCGGTGGGCGGGCCTGCGATCTGGATCGCTCCCGGCTGGGGTACACCGTTGCCACGCGCGGAACCGAATGCGCGTTGAGAGGGTACGGAACTTGGGTTCGGCACGGCACTACTGCCTGATCCGAACGGGTCGAATGGTGCTGACACAATACTTCTTTCAAATGCTGGTATGGACAGAGCTCCGCCGAAGCAAAGGTCAGCCCATTTGTAGATTGCCGATGCGCGACGCAACCAGTACGACACGTTTACGATCCGCAACAGCCTTACCTGGCTATCGAATTCGGCTGCCAATTGGCCTGTCATACAAACAGATGACACCGACTCGTAAGCCTCGCAACGCATTTAACCATCCAGATCGCGCACCCACCGCACCAGTCTGGCAAATAGGCCCGATCAGCCCACATTCACACCGTATTCACGGGCGATTCCAGCAAGGCCCGACGCATATCCCTGCCCGATCGCACGGAATTTCCACTCAGCCTCCCGGCGATAGATCTCGCCGAATATCATCGCCGTTTCCGTCGACGCGTCCTCACTGAGGTCGAATCGGGCCAGTTCACGGCCATCCGCCTGGTCGACCACACGGATAAAGGCATTCACGACCTGCCCAAAGTTCTGCCCCAGGGCGGCAGCATCGTGGATGGTGACCGGGAAGACGATCGACTGCACTCCCGGCGTCAATGCACGCAGATCAATATTGATCAGCTCATCGTCACCGTCGCCCTCCCCTGTTCGGTTGTCCCCGGTGTGCTCGATCGCACCATCGGGCGAGGTGAGGTTGTTATAGAACACAAAGAAGGAGTCGCTCAGCACCTTCCGGTTCGAATCGACAGCGAGGGCGCTCGCGTCCAGGTCGAAGTCGACCCCGGAGGTGTCCCTTACATCCCAACCGAGACCGACACCGACTGCCGTCAAGTTTGGAGCCTGCTTGCTCAGAGAGACATTTCCGCCTTTGCCCAGGCTGACCGACATATTCTTCCTCCAGCTCATTCTCCACGTGTAGTCCGAACGATGGACGCGACGCAGTTCTCTTTTCCATTGCTGCACTTGACATTAGCGTGCTGACCCCGACACCCCGGAAAAAGCACAGAGGAGTTACACGCAGCGCTATCGCATTGCCCAGAGCTGAATGCCGATCCGCGGTAGTTGAATTCAATGTGTACCCGGAACAACTTCGCGCACTTCGAGCAGCCCGAACACGTGATCAATAATCACGCCAGTGTGTCCCTGTAACACTTAGGGCCCGGGTGGCTATATCTGTATGAATGTCGTCGATTCCCTCCGACGGCGCACGCCCCGAAAGGCCACCCCTCCCCCATGCCTGATCCCTTCGCCATGCCCTCCAACTGGGACCGCCCACCGTCCGGTCCGCCGCAGCGCACAAAAAAGCGCAAGTGGCCGTGGATTGCCGGCGGGTTGGTGGCGGCACTGGTGGTGTTCGGTGCCATCGGCGCGGTGACCGAGGAAGATAAACCGACCTCCGTCGCCGACAAGGCACCCGCTCCCCTGAGCACAACAACCACGACGACGACCACCACCACCCCCACCGAGGAGCCGCTCCCGGTCGCGACGCCCGTCGCGCAGGTGAACAACGCTTCCGGGGCCAACCGGGCGATGACCAAGCTGAACGCACTGGAGGTCAAAGGCCGCGCGCCGAAGACCGGGTACGACCGAGGCCAATTCGGCGACGCGTGGACCGATGCCGTGAGCGTCGAAGGCGGACGCAACGGGTGCGACACCCGCAACGACATCCTGCGCCGCGATCTGACCGAAATTGTTTACAAGGCGGGTTCGCGTGGGTGCGCGGTACAGTCCGGCGTGCTCGCTGACCCGTACACGGCCACGTCGATCAACTTCCTCCGCGGCCAGGACACCTCGAGTGCCGTCCAGATCGACCACGTGGTCGCGTTGTCGGATGCGTGGCAGAAGGGCGCCCAGCAACTTACGCCCGCCCAGCGCATCGACTTCGCCAACGATCCGCGCAACCTGCAGGCCACCGACGGCCCGACCAACCAGCAGAAGAGCGACGGCGACGCCGCCACCTGGTTGCCGCCCAGCAAGGCGTACCGCTGTACGTACGTGTCCCGACAGGTGGACGTGAAGTCCGAATACCAACTGTGGGTCACGCAGGCCGAGAAAGACGCGATTGCACGCGTTCTCAGCACCTGCGGCGCCGCGATGCCAGAGGCTCCCGCTGTCGCCAAAACAGAAACCGCGACTCCTCTTCCCAGGACCTCCACACCCGCGGCGGTTCGCCCGGCGAACACCCCGCCGCCGACGCCCGCCTACACCCCGCCACCGGCGCCCGCGTACACGCCGCCTCCGGAGCCGGTATACACGCCACCAGCGGTCATCGACGCACCGTCGGTCTCCTATGCGAACTGTGCCGCCGTGCGCGCTGCCGGCGCAGCTCCGATCTACGCGGGACAGCCCGGTTACAGCAGCAAGCTCGACCGCGACGGTGACGGGGTGGCCTGCGAGACGTAGGCCACCGTTGGCCCGCTATACCGCCACTGCCGGCAGGTCCACCTTCTCCACGTCCACCAGGTTGTCCGAGTACACCCCGGCATTGCCCAGAGTTGAATGCCTGTCCGCGGTAATTGAATTCACCGTCGATCCGGAGCACTTGTTCTGCCAGTGGCCCACGTTGGCCATCACCAAACCCGGCATCAGATTTGGTTCCATGGCCGCCGGACCTTGGAACATGCCCCGGTCGTTGAAGACCCGCACGAGGTCACCCGCGTCGATGCCGCGTTCCGCGGCGTCGGCCGGGTGAATGAAGACCAGCTGCTCGCCTTGGGCGACCTGCTTGTCCGCGGCATTGCCGTACTGACTGTTGAGGAACGCGTGCGGCTTCGGCGACACAATGCTCAGTGGGTATTTCGCGGCGAGCTCAGGGTTCGACGCGACTGATTCGAAGGGCGGTATGTAGTCGGGTAACGGATCGACGTAACCGCCCGGTTGCATCCCCTCGTACATCGAACGCCATACCGGGACAACAAAGTTACCGCCTTCAGCAAGACTCGCTTTGAACTCGCACTTGCCCGACGGTGTGGGGAAGTTCCCCTCCGCGTGCGGTGCCCGAACGTCAGGCATTCCGACGTTGAGTCGCATCCAGCCAACCTCTTTGAGCTTTTCGAACGTGATGCCCTCCAGGGCCGGTGCGTCCCAGTCGTGGAAATCGATAAGCATTTGTTCGTCGGTGCGGTCCCAGTAGGAATCCGTGAAGCCCATGGTTTTCGCGAGTCGCCGGAACAGTTCGACGTTGGGCACGCACTCCCCCGGCGCTTCGATGGCCGGCTGGTTGAGCGAGATGTAGAGGTGGCCCCAGGTGACCATGATGTCGAGTTGTTCTGCCTGCATGGTGGCCGGGAGGAGGATGTCGGCGAACTTGGCGGTGTCGGTGATGAAGTGTTCGCTGACGACGGTGAACAGGTCGTCGCGCATCAGACCCTGCATCGTCTTGTTCTGCGCCGGACCCTGCGACACCGGGTTCGAGTTGTAGACGAACAGCGACTTGAGGGGCGGGTCGAGTTCCATCTCCCCGGTCAGCGCCATACCGAGGTCGAGTTCGTTGATGACGCGGGTCCCTTCGGGAATCCATTCCGGCATACAGATGGCGTCGAACTTCGTCGGGAACTCCCAGATCGGCATCTCCATCGTGCCGCCACCAACATGCCTCCAGGCACCGACCAACGCCGGCAGGCAGGTGATCGCACGAATCGCCTGGCCACCGCCGCGGCTACGCTCGAGTGCAACACCTTGACGGATCGCAGCGGGCTGACTGGTCGCGTATTCGCGTGCGAGGGTTCGGATGTCATCGGCGGGGATTCCGGTGATCTCCGCGACGTAGTCGGGCGTGTACTTCGCCGCACGTTCCGCTAGTTCGTCGTAGCCGACGGTGTACTTCTCGACGTAGTCCGTGTCCGTCAGGCCCTCCGTGATGATCTCGTTGATCAGTCCCATGGCGAGTGCGCCGTCGGTACCGGGTTTGATCGGTATATGCCAATCGGCCTGTCGCGCAGTACGTGTGCGAACCGGGTCGATGACGACGATCTTCGCTCCGTTGTTCTTGCGGGCTTCGAGTAGGAACGGCCAGCCGTGCAGATTCGTGCTGGTCATGTTCATGCCCCACACGATGATGTACTTCGAGTGGGCCATCGATTCGATGTCGAGGCCGCCGGTACCACCGACCGTCATGTGCCAGGCGGTGGACGAGCCGGACTCACAGTAGGTCTTCTCCGCCACCGTCGAGCCCATCCGGTTGAAGAACGCATCACCCGACGTCAGACCGTTGAGCACCCCCTGGTGCCCGAGATACGCGTGCGGCATGATCGCCTGGCTGCCAAATTCGTCGATGATCGATGTCCACCGCTCTTTGATCTCCGCCAGTGCTTCGTCCCAGGTGATGCGTTCGAACTCGCCGGCACCCTTGGGTCCGACGCGGCGCATCGGGTGCATCAACCGGTCGGACTGGTAGTGATGCTCGGGGAGGTTCTTGAGCTTGACGCAAAGCCCGCCTCTGGTCATCGGGTGGTCCTTATCCCCTTTGACATCAACGAGTTTGCCGTCTTCGACGTGATAGAGCATGGCGCAGGTGTCGGGACAATCGTGTGGACACGCTCCACGCACGATGGTGAGGTTTTTCCCGGTCAACGAATCGGCATCGGTTACCAGAGTCATGGTGGCTGTCCTCCAAGGGCGGTTGGAGAGTGAACAATGACCCTTTCAGTAAGCGCGCCCCATGTTGCACCGACGTGAATTGATTATTAATTCAGCTTGTCGGCCACCGAGTAGGCGGTGAACCGGCGATTCAAAGGCCTCCCGGTGACCGGGTCAGGCGATGACGCACCGTTGCTGGGGTACCCCCGTGAACCGGTCGATCATCCAACCGAGCGCGGTCGGGATACCGAAGAACCCCGGGACGCCATGCCCTGCTGCGGTTCCCGGGAGTATCGGCGGCAGCGGGAAGGTGGTGAATTGCACCGTCGCACCCCGACCACACCATTCGCGAGCGACTTCGCGTGAGCTACTCCACGGCACCACGTCGTCATTGTCGGACGCCACGATGAGAATCGGTGCTTCGGGGGTCAGTGTGCCGATACGCTGCTGGTCGAAGATGGGCTTGAGGACCGGGCTGGCGGTGGCCACCTCACCCAAGGGACGGCCACTACTCGTCCACGCGTTCGTCCGCTGGAATGCGTACCGCGCCAGCGTTTCCGGAACACACTGGTTAGCAGTCTCACGCAACAGCGACTTTCCCGCACTGTTGAGCACCCGGTCAAGTTCAGGACGGGCCTCGGGATAGTCGGCGTAGACGCCGTTGAGCGCGTATCCGACGGCACCGGTGAGGATTCCACCTTCGGCGAGCGCCAGGGTCTTCAATGGGTCCACGGGCGGGGCGCCGGCATATGTTCCGCGGACGTTGAGTTCGGGCGCGTACTGGGCGTGCAGTTCGGCGGCTCCGGCGACCGCTCCCCCGCCCTGCGAGTAGCCCCACATCCCAACCGGCGTGTTGCCCGGGAGGGATTTCAGGTCGATGGCGGCGCGGGCCGCGTCGAGCACCGCATGGGCCTGGCCCACCCGGTTGAGGTACCCGTGCACAGAAGGAGTGCCCAGGCCTTGATAGTCGGTGACGACCACCGGGATGCCCTGTGCGACCGCCGCGTAGATCGCAGCAATCTCGTACTGCAGCATCACGTCGAGTCCACCGCCGTACTGGATGACGGAGTTGAACAGCCGCGACGGGGCGCATTGATCGCCTTGACCGTGGGTGCCGACGGCGACGGCGATGACCGGTCGCGGGCCTGGCTCAGCCCAGGGAATGGCCGGCTCGAAGTAGGTGCCGGTGACGGCGGTCGGTGCACCGTTGATGGCGGTGCTGGCGTACATGATGCGGGTGCCGGTCGCGGGGAAGGCTCCACCGTCGGCCGGGGCACTGAACGCCAGCGGTGACGGTTCGGACCGAAGAATGCTCCCCGGGGTGCCGGAGACTTCAGCGGGCGGTTGGTAGAACGCCGGTACCGGCGCCGCGGACGCACTGCCCACCCCGGCGAGCACGGTCACCGCGGCGAGAATCATCACCGCCAGGACACTGAGCAGCAAGTGGGAACGGCGTGCGACGGTGGGTGCCATTCTGCGGAAGCTACCAGGTGCGACGTGCACGGGGACCAGTTTCACGGACACGGTGTCCGGACAACTACGTGGGCACATGAGACCGTCGCTTGCGTCCTGACGAAGGCAGCGGTGTCTCTCTACCGGACCCGGAATCAGGATTTTCAATCAGCCGCCTCTGCAGGCGGGGACATTCGACCACCTCCCACCCGCCCTCCGCAGCTGGATGATCGGATGCGGCGCCGACGCAACCCTCAGAGGTCGGCGTAACACCGTCGGACGTCGCGGGGATTACACAGTTGACGCTCCTGGAATTCTTGAGTGAAACGAACCCCCCCACCTGCTGCATGCCTCGGCGGCCCGCGGCGGCTGGATTATCGCCCCCGGGAAGAAGTGGATGTCAATGGTCAACCTCCTAGCCCACCTCAGCCTGTAGGTTGCAAGGCTGGCGCGGCTGTGGTCACGCGCAACCCAAAGATACGGTGACACCTGTGAAGCCATTAAATCCCGCAACCACACCCACTCCCCATGGCTTCTCGGCCATCGAGATCGGTGGACCTGCCAAATGCTGACGATGATGCGGTCGCACCTCCGCCTGGCCGGTGTCGTAACCGGCTGCGCCCTGCTGGTCATTGGTTGCAGTTCGACCGTTCAAGGCTCGGAGACAGACAGCTCTTCAGTCGTATCGAGTCAGCCGGCCAATGCACCTATCTCCTCGACAACGGTTTCGCCCGGCCCATCGCCGGAGAGCTCGGTGACGCCGATCCCGCCGTCGGTTGAAACTCCGCCAGAAGTTGTCACTTTCGTGTGCGGTGACCTTTCGCTGTATCAGTCCGGCACTGCCATCTACTCGGACGGAACCACCGGATACGAACCCTCCTGTGATACCTACATCCCGCCGACCGGCAGCCAAGATCAGAATGGCGATGGCGTGATCAGCGGTTTCGAGCGGTGTGGCACCGCGTGCGGCGAAGAACCGACCAGCGGGGAGATCCAAACCCAACACGGCTGCGAGCAGGGGTACATCACCGGCCCTGTCTGCGACGTGGTCGGATCGCCCTCGCCGTAGTCCGTCCTTGCCTGCCTCAGACCGCCACTGCTGGCACATCCGCTATCTCCACGTCGACGAGGTTGTCGGAGTACGCGCCGACACTAACCAGATCTCTACGTCGTCCCCGACTGCGAGCCCGGCAAGACACTGATCGCCTGGAGCGCTTTTGACACATAGACTTTGACGCTGCAAACGAACCAGCCTACCCAGCCACCCGACCGCTTCTCCTCCAGCGACAACCCGTTCGTCGAGCTTCCCCACCAGGCATCCAACCACTCCCGGCCGTTGGCAACAGCTTGCTTGTCTGATGCGCGCCGCGACGGCTTCAGCTTGTCGATCAGTTCGTGCATCGCACTCGCTTACACTGCCGACGAGGCGATCCAGAACAAATCCGCCCGAAATCCACATCGCCCAACCACCCGTCGGTGGCAGCTTTCGAAGAGGTAATCACCGCAACTACGGAGCGCGCCTTCTCCACAAACTTGCGATCCTTCTTGCCGCACTGAGCCACCTCATGGGAGGCGACGAGACGCCCTGCCTCCACCAATACCCTTTTGTCCCATACCTGTTCGTTCGGCAGACTCTCCCGGAGCCATGCCCCAGTCGCCAGGACAGCGATCGCCGCCACCGCACCTACAAGCAGACACCCGACATGCACCATCGATGTCGCAACCAACGCGACGGCCATGCACACGGCAGCCATGTTCTAGGTGAACGTTGGACTCGACACCACAGACAGGACCGGACGCCGCCTCAGGCGAGGTGCGTCGGCGGAGTAGTACTCGTACAGACCAGCCACAGGAGTCAGAGCTCATCAATGGTGATCAGGCCGTCCTGCAAGGCCCGCGCCAGCAGCGCGGCCTTGGTATTGGCGGGCCGGCCGACGGCCTCGTACTTCCCGCGGATGCGCGAGATGTGGGTGTTGACCGTTGCCGCGCCGATGAACAGCGAGCGGCCGGCTTCCTCTTTGCTGTCACAGATCAACCAGGTCCGCAGAACCTCGACCTCTCGCCCACTCAATCTCGGCCCGGTGGTCCGGGCACCCGCCTCATCCATTGTGTCCATCACGGATCCAATCCCTCCCTCGGCAGCAGTTGGAGTCGACTGCCATCTACGACGAAAAAGTAGAGGAAGGGTCTGACATCGAAATCCGTTGCGCGGCTGGACATTTACTTCCATGCGTGTTATTTCGAACGCATGATCGAGCGGACAGGCCGACCGACTGGAATTGTCAGACCCACTCACTAACCTTGCCTCACAGACGACAGAGAGGGGGGTGCCCGATGTCCAACATCTTCGACTTCGACGCTTCCGTTGCCGATGGATGGGCAGCGTTCCGTGCCGAGCTGCAATCCCGGCTGACAGGTTTGCAGGCCTCCGACTCGGTACGGGTCACAGCGCCGAACGGCGCCCTGGACGGGCGTGGCCCGACCGCTCTCTTCGCGATCACCGCCGACGATGAGGTGCGGTGCCACGTGAGCCCCACACTTCTTGGTCAAAATCGCGACCTCGACGATGGTGAACTGTCTCTGCTGATGGAGCTCGAGTGGGTTCAATCAGCGAAGACGAGTGCGTCGTCGAACGTAGTCGCGATGACGTCGAGCACGTCGTTCTGGCCGCGGTCGGTGTAGCGCAGGAACTTTGGCAGGTGCACCATCCGACCTTTCTACTCTTCGTTGAGGAGCGCGGGACTGAACCCATCCAGCACATCAGATTTCAGGCGGCCGGCCAGTGGCAAGTCCAGAGTCTCGTCGACGCCGCCCTTGAGCGCATGATGGGCTCCGTGCCGAGGAAGGACGACGACGGTGACATCGTTTTCACCGTCAATGATGTGACGTCGTGGCTGCACGTCGACGGAAGCGATCCGGTCATCGAGATGTTCAGCAATCTCGTTGTCGAACCGCAGGACCCGGCGTCTGGCGCCAAGGCGCTCATGGAGTTCTCCCGCAAGTGGCCAGATGTCAAGTTCTTTCTCGTCGACGAACATGTCCGCGTCTCGATCCGGATGGATGCGACCGTCTTCACTGACGCAGTGCTGCGCTCGACCATGCTCAAGTGGTTCGACGCCCTGAGCGACGGGGCCAGCCGGGTTGCTTCAGCAGTGCCCAAAGCGAGCTCGACCGTGGAAGATTCCGATGAGGCTCTGCCGGCAGGGTGCTGTGTCTGCTGCAGCTCGATGACGACGATGCCGGTCCACTGACTACCCAGGAGATCGCAGCCATCTGCGACTTCGATCGCGACACGATCCTTCGGTACATCAAAGTGAGCGAGAACCAGAGATTTGCCGGGCGCAGTTCGGTATCCGACGCGTTCAAGCATGAGGACGAAGAAGAAGTGGCGGCGTGTGAGCATGAAGAGAAGGCATGGTCGGAGACGGTGAAGAGTCTGCGTACCGCGCTGCGGTTGGTGGTTCTGTCGAGGCGATTGGATGAGGCCAGGTAGAAACACGGCGATCGAATCAGGCATACCAATAGGACCCGTTCACGTCATGCTCTCGATTTCGGATTCTGCCAACGCAGAAAAATATAACGCCGTCTAAAACACGGTCCCGGACGGAACAGCTGCCGGCGGCCCAGTGGTCATGAACGCAATCGCCCGAGAACCGACCGTTCGCACCTAATCTCGAAATGCGCCGAGAGTCCCTACCGTGACACGTCGGACGAGGCTCGGACATCTCGAAGGCACACCGGCCGGCCAAAGTGCTCAATTCTGAACGTGCCGTGTACATGACCACAAAGAAGGAAGACTGACCGCCGGCGATCTGGCAATAGGGACGTCAGATTTCAAAGCCATTGGCACGGAGGTCCTCTCGCAGGAGATCAACCATCTCTTTATCGTGCTGCCGAATCGACTTGGGGTCCCATCGGTCGGCCGTCTTCACGATGTGCGCCATCAACCGGAGCTTCATGCTCTGACGGATCACAAGATCCTTGTCAGCCTTATGCCGCGGCAACGCGTTGCTGAACTTCGAATTAGCGCTCACGCTGACGAGGGCAAGGTTGCCGAACATGTTCAACTCACGGGCCTCAGGCGAGACCGCATTCCAGCCATCATCGTCAGTGTTGGCATGCTGAGGGAAGAAGTGCTCGACGGACGTCCTGAACACGAAAATGAAATCCGGGTCGCCTGGCATGCGACTACTCGCGCCTCGAGCAAGCAGATAGTCCAGATAAGTGTAGACGATCCGCTCAATATGAAAGCCGGTTGGCCCCTCCTCGCCCGGCAGCCCTAGATAAACCTGCTGCTGAATGTATGAGCGGAGCGTCTTTCTGATCTTGTCCGCCGCGTCCGACCTAGGTAGATCGTGCACAGATTCTCTCAGAACTCTTGTTATCCAGTGCATTGTGCGCGGCGACGTGTACGTCACGCGCAATAGTGACTGAAGATGGAGCACGTCCCTTGTCGCATCATCGTTGGGGCCGGCATCCGATTCTTCGCGACTCACCGCGAAGGCGGACGGAAAACGGGCAGTGACTTTCGACCCACTTCCCCGATGGGAGACACTCTCGCCGCGGATTAGACGCTTCAGAGACCACGCGCCGTCTTCCCCGTTCGTCGAGGTGAACTCGCGTTTGATGAGGTAGTTGTCGAGGACGAATTTACAGCGCATTAGTGCCTCTGCAAATCTCTTCACATGGTCCGATCGGTCGTACTCCGAAAGACCCTTGAACTCGTCGTCGAAGCGCCTGATCAGCTTGCTGTCGTCAAGATGGCCGTCAAGTTCGTTGTCCCCGTCTGCGGAATCGTGCATTACCTTGAGTACGTGGAGAAGAAAGCTTGGGAACTTGATCGGAGTCTCAAAGCGACTCTCGTCGTCGTCATCGCCGACCGGCTTCTCGGCTGCCTGGGCATATATCGCGAGCGCGTCCCGCAGGCCAACTGATTCACTCCGCATGGTTGTTTCACCCTCACCTTGCGGACAAAAATTGACGAGTTCGGAGAAGTTGCGAACACGAAGCTGATCCCACGCTTCGCCGAAGATCTCGCCGCGCAGACTTGTGTTGCCGCGTGTGAGCGCCATCTGGAGGTAGCTGTCCATTTCCGCGCAAGCGTCCCAGATCCACGCGAAGCAAGCGCGCTGTTCGTCGACGCACTGAGCATCCGCGCGTAGATAGCTCATGAGGCGGGCCTTGACGATGTCTACCTGCTCCAGCTGCTGACCGCGCGTGTTCATGATTTCGAAGTACCTATTGAGATCAGTGCCTTCGGGGAGAATTGCGAGCACAAATCGAACACGTTCGGTGAGGAATTCCTTGAAAGTCTTCAAGTCTTCGCCCGAATTGGACAGGAGGGTGACTCTACGGTCGATCACCTTGTAGCCGGTCAGGATTCCTGATCCCTCATCATCTTCGGACGTCGAGAGGCGAGCCAACGCGTCGGTGGCCGCTCTTCGTGAGGCGTATGTCAGCGTCGCTGAAAACTGAACGCCAAGCCGCTTCAGCAGCATAAACAAGGTTGTGAGCCGCTGCTGACCGTCAACCACCTCGTATGTCAGATACGTTGCGCCTGTCGTTGGCGGCCTGGGGGCGACTATCAGGTTGCCGAGGAAGTACTCGTCCACATTCTGGTCTCGCGCGGCGGTCAAGACATCGTCGACGAGTTGATCGATCTGTTCATTGCGCCATGCATAGTTTCGCTGATAGATCGGGATCTCGTAGTGAGTGTGATTGTCGGCGAATAAATCTCCCACAGCAAACAGCTCTGCTTCAAGTTGCGTTCGCATCAGCCACCCAGGCCCTTCAACAGATCGAGTAGCGCCTTCATGTGTTCTGGATTCTGATCTCTGCCTCTAACGTCCACCGAAAGTCGTCGGAGTTCTGTCGGTTTATCCGCGTTTCGCAAGAGCACGAAAGCCGACTGTCCGTCAGCAAGGTTCTTTGCATGGTTGTTGATTGAAACCATCTGAACACGCTGGAGCTCTGTGCGCAAGGAATACGCCCACCGAAATAGGAAGCGTTTCGCTTCGGCAATCTCTAAGTCACCAAACTTGTTGGTGTAGTAGAGAAGGGCCGCGAGATACAGCTCTGAGACGTATCGATATTTCGACCTAGATTTCTCTTCACTGAGGGTTCGGTCGGTGGATGCGTAGGCATCCCAGCTTTCTTCACTGTAACCCTCAAGTCGCAGCCTCTTCAGCTCGGCGAGCATGAACGTGACCATTTCGAAGAACGGCCGTCCGGCCGGTGTCGGCGCGTCAAGCTGGAATCGGGTTCGAGCCGCTTCTCGCTCACCTTCGTCGGACAATATTGTCCATGCTGCGAGCAGCGGCACCGCTGTTTGTGCGGCAAGGTGGTATCGCGATGACGGAGCGTGGGCATCTCTCATCGTGAGCCCCTTGAAGGCTTCGACGTGTCTCGATGCGAATACGGGCGCAGAAAAGCCGCGCGACCACTGTCTGATCCGCCACAAATAGGTGGAGAAGAGTCGATCAAGCTCGTTGTCGGCCACCGACTCCCAGACCTCCACGAGTGCCGCCTTCATCGTTTCCGTCTCATCATGCATTTCGCGGACGTGGTGCGCCTTCAGCAAGTCGTGAGGCAGCAGCGCCTTCCCACGATAGTTCTGCGAATCGAATACCCGAAACGCTTCGTCCGCGTCGTCCGTCTCAACCCTGATCAACTGGCAGTTCCCTCGTACGAAGGCAGCGAGCTTTCCAGGGTCGTCCTCCATAAGGCTCACCTTGCTCGCAAGCCTTTGTCGCGCTACGACGATAGGCGCCGCTGGGTCGTCACTGGCAGAGAGGGTTACATCAACTCCGTTTGGCGTGGATGTCTGGTCTAGCAGGTCGAGCAGTATCGTCAACGTCAGCAGGCGCTGCTGGCCGTCGACGACGTTGAGCTTCTCGGCGTCTTCATCTCGGTGCAGGATAACTGCGCCGAGGACGTAAGACGCGTTGGACCGCACCCCAGAAGCAACATCAGTTTGTTCACGCCCCCTGAAGGCTGCCCGTATGTCATCCAGGAGTTGAACTGCAGTTGTTGGCTTCCAGCTGTATGGCCGTTGGTAGGGCGGTATCGATAGATCTTCCGCCAAGACTTCACCCACAGAAGCCCGACGCACTCCGCGATCACGGTCAATAGCCATCCTGCCCCTATCTCGCTCACTAAACTCCCACCGAACACACCACTGGTAAACGTAGTGTCGCATGCAGATTCATCGCTATCCCACGCAGAGCGTTGCCGCACCCACTTGCTTGGCTTTGCTGAAGCCGGCCACCAGCGCCGCTTACGAAATTGCCTGCGAATGGATTCGGAAATCAAGACCGCGCTTCGGTTCGAAGACAACAATCTGTCCCGAACTAACCGACCCGAGAACGTCGAGACGTTCCCCCCGCAGAATCCCCAGAGCCGAAGGGCCATTGTTGAACTGTGTCGCAACGATTCTTTTCTCCCCACCGATACGGTCGGGCGCTCGACCAGGCATCGCTCCAGATGGGTGGTTTCCCACAATCTGAGTGACGCGGGACTGATCTGGCTCATCGCTGTCACTTTAGCCGTGGTAGCTGAGAACATGTAGATCTCGGACTCCATGTGGCACCAGGGCGGCAAGCTCTTGGCCGTTGCAATACGCGCCGCCGTCTAAACTCCCGGTTCACAACGTCATTCGATATCCGCTCTAAGTTTTGCCGAGAGGTCACTCCCCCCGACCTCTCGAAGAAACGCCGGATCCCCGCACACCACCAAACGATCTCGGGCGCGCGACAGTCCGACGTACAGGCGTTCCCTTGAACGGTCGCGCGGCCGTGACTCGTTCAACGCCAGAACCACGGCCCTTCGCTCCAAGCCCTTGAAACCCAACACGTGCCCATAGAAGACCTGCTCTTTGTCCCAGAAAGTATCCCAGTAGGCCTTGTTACCGTCGCTCTGCCGTTCGCCCTGTTCTGGGTGTCGACTACCCGTCGTCAGTAGAGCGAGATCCTCTGTCCGCCAGCCCTCGTCTATCAGCAGTTCGACCTGATCGTCTGCACAGTTGATGGCTTCGCCCGGTGAACACGCCACAAACGTCACCTCAGGACCATCACCGCCCAACAGCCGCATACGTTGCCCGACAAGCGGCTCGAACGCCGTAGCGATTTGCCGTGTGTTCCGCATGTTGTGGTCAAGGACAAGCGGCACCAACGGTACCGGCGGCGCACCCTGACGATCGAACACCCGTTGCCCTTCATCGCTGAACAGGAAGATGCCCCCGTCTTCGGAGTCTTTGAGACATGCAAGCATCGGCTCCCACCACTGGTCAGCAAAGTCCTGTGCCTCGTCGATGACGATCGCGTCGAACCGCTTGCCCGGTGGGAGCGCTACTGCGAGGTCCGCCATCTGATGCGGCAGGTCGCGCTCCCAAAACTTGGCCGTCTCTTCAGTTCTCACCGACTCATCAGGCCCCGCTGGGGCACCCCACTGCACACCGAGTGCGTGAAACTCCCCTACGTACGCGGGTCTCTGCCTACGGGACCATTCGCCAGGGAGTCTTTCGAGGTATGAAGCGAGTCCGTGCGAATAACAGATCAACGCGACTCGCTGGCCGGCACGGGTGAGCCGTCGCGCCTGCTCAACTGCCAGGTGCGTCTTGCCGCTCCCCGCTCCGCCGCGCACTTCTACCCGGTTGAGCAGGCTGATCGCATTCAAGATCACCGCTTGCTGATCGGTGAGAAGGTCTGACGCGTCCTCGTTTTCGAGCGCACGCGCAACCACGTCACGTTGTGGCAATCCCCTACCGGCAAGCGCGAGTCTGAGTTGGTCGATACCGTCGTCACCTAGTACGGGATTCGCGCTTCGGTGCTGCAACACGGATTGGATCGAGCCTGCGATGTTTCCTAACTGCGTTCGGTCAATCACTTTCCACCGCGGGCACTCTGGCACCGCGAAATCCGGCGGCAATTCGGTGTTCGGGAGGACGATCATGTGATCCCAACGGACGCGACCTTGAGTCCACCGATGATCGCCCTCCACGAAACCGCGCAGCGCGTAACACGCGCCAAACGCCTGGGCTACTGGGTCGATGGTCACGTGAACGCCGCCGCGGTTCTGTCTCCAGTCGAGCCCATCGTGCCAAACTTCGCCGCCCTTGACCTCCAGGCAGACAATGCCGAGCCCATCGATAGCAACAACGAAATCTGCTTCATGGTCTTTGTCGTGATCAGTGACCCGCTGCCCGACCACGACAAAGTCTTCATCGCCGAGCTGACGATCAAGCTCCTGCCACACGCGATGCTCCGCCCCATTGGCGAAACGCGGCGATTCCGGGTGGGTTATCGGCACAACGACCTCCTCAACCTTGAACGCCGGCGAGGGACCGGCGCAGCACAACAGCATCTCCGGGTCGGCAGAACACGAGGACCAGTTCAGACACGGTCTCGTTCGCCGCGGCGCGCAGCAGTTCTGCGTAGATCGCCAATTGCGCCCAGTACTGCTCGAGCGTCGCTGCCGACACGCCAACATCGGTTTTGTAATCAACGATGACCAGAGAGCCGCCGTCTTCCCGATAAACGAGGTCTACGATGCCCTCCACCACGATGTCACTCCCGGGCGCGAGCCCACCCAGCGGCATCTCTTGCCAGTGTTCGCGGTCAGCGGCTCGCCGCACCGGTTCCGACGACAGCGCGGAGCGAGCCAGCAGCACGAACCGCTCTTCATCAGCCAGTCCTGCGCCTCGTGCCGTAGTTCGCGCCCGGTCGTCAAAGGCATCGTCGAGATCGACGATCAGCCCACCGGCTTCAATCAGTGTGTGCAGGGCCGTCCCCAGCGCCGCGCCACTTTCAGTGGAGCCTACTGCGGCAGCGACCGTCTCGCCTTCGACCGGGTCTGTCAGCAGCCGAGCCGTGCGGTATCCGTCCAGTATTCTAGCGGCCTCCGAACGCTTTTCGTGCACGATGTCCGTCACGGGGATCGACGATGGGAGTGCCGAGAACGCCGCCACACGCTCGGTGGCGACGAGCCACTGCTCCCAGCTCTCGGTCGCAGACCCTGATGGGACGGCCTCTCCGTCATCTCGAACGGGATCGACCAGTTCCGGAATCTCGTTGGGCAGGGTTTCGAGTGCTGGTTCGAAGAGTTTGCCCCAGCACTTTCCCTTGCCTCGGTACCCGGATACTGCCAACAAGCTCTCGGCTCTCGTGCACGCCACGTAGAGGAGCCGAATTCGCTCTGCCTCAGTGTGCAGATCTTCGGCACTGGCCAGCGCATCGTAGTGAAGGCTCTCCACTCCCCCGCACAGGTAGGCCGACGCTTTACCGTCGCCATCCCAGACTAGTGGCGCTTTGCTGGTCGGAAAGCCACCACTCATACCAGCGACGATCACCATCGGGAATTGCAGTCCCTTGGCGGCGTGAATCGTCATGATGCGGACTGCGTTCACACCAATTTCAGGCAGAACGGCTTCCGCAACACGCGCGTTTTCTTCCTGCTGCGTCTGTGCCCACGCCAGATAGTCGCGGAGCCCACCACGATCTTCTCCGTACCAGGCGTGCGCCTGGTCGATGACAAACCGCAGCCGCCGCCATACGTCCCGATGACGCGGCGAATCCATCGAAACTTCGAAGACGCGCCGGTCGGTCGCAAGCGTGCTCAGTAACGAACCAGGTGTGTGCCGGCCAACGTCACGATAGATCGTCCGCAGGTAGGTGAGACCTTCGGCAACCGGAGAGTCCTCAAACCCAGTCGGCGCCTCGGAATACCAGTTCCATTTTCCGCCCGCTGCCTTCCACCGCAGTAGGTCATCGTCCCCGCACCCGAACAGCGGGGTGCGGAGCGCCGCGACGAGTGCTGCAGTGTCTGCAGTGTTCGACAGCGCTTGCGCGGTGACGAGCAGGTCGTGCACTTCTTGTGTCGAATAGACCAGAGATGATGCTTCGGAACGGAATTCGATACCAGCAGCATCGAGAGACGTCTCCAGGTATGCGAGCACCGCTCGGGACGGGACAAGGATGCAGATGTCGCTCAGCCTCACCGGGGAGTGTTGGTACTCCGCGCCGTCAAACTTCTCCTTCTGCCAGCCGCGGCCTACGGCAGTCTCGATGATCCGTGCGACATCGTCAGCCTCACGGACCCGCACTCGTTCGGTGTCCGACGCAGGTTCGTCCTCGCGAGCGTCTGAGTTGTCTGCGAACAGGAAGGGCGTAGGCCCCCAAGATTCGGCAGTCCACGAGGGACGACCAGGGGCAGGATGCAGCGGAGTGTAGGTCGGCTGCACGTGATGGTCGGGAAGAATGAGTGCGCTGAACACCTCGTTGATCCACTCGAGAACCCCTGTCGTGGAACGGAAATTGGTTGTCAGCTGGACGACGTCGCCGTCTGGTGTCGCGTCACTGGCTGCCATGTACGACACGATGTCTGCTCTGCGGAAACGATAGATGGATTGTTTCGGATCGCCAACGGTGAAGAGTCGGCCTGCCTCGTCGGTACCGGCGACGATGCGGCGGGCGATCTCCAGCTGCAGTGGATCGGTGTCCTGGAACTCGTCGAGGAGTACTCGCTGATACCTCGTGTGGACTGCGCGCTGCACGTGTTCGTCAGCCAGGACATCGCGCGCATGAACCAGGAGGTCATGGAACTCCAATTCGCCGCTCCGCTGCCGTTCGCGGGCTTCGGTGATGACGGCGCGCGCCAGGTGATAGATGACGACTTCGAGCGCCGTCGACGCGTATCGCAACCGCATCTGCGCGGCAAGGCTTTTCAGATCCTTGATGGCGTCCTTGATCTCGCGGGCACGGTTGCCGCCACCCCAGTTGGCGTTCTTCCCGCCGCTGCCAGGTCCTGGGCATTTATCAACCAACGGGAGCCACGCTCCAGTACTGGCCCCGGCAGCCATCTGTGTACGCCACTGCTCAACGTCGTCGAGTTTGGCGAAGAGCTTGTCGCCCCGGTCCGTGCATTGGAGCCGGCAAGCAACAACCTCGTCGGCAGCCATCAAGACATCGTCAATGGCGTGCTCCGCGATGAGCGGCGGGGTATCTCCGGGATTGAGTCGGTCCCAGCTGCGGTCGAGTGCATCGGCGAGAGTGCGGACCTGGACGAGCTTCGCGCCAACGCCAATGACGATCTGCATTGCCTCAGCGAGGCCGGCGGGCGCAGTGGCTTCATCAGAGAAGAGCGTGGTCCGCATCCGGCGCCAGCGTCGTTCGAAGGAAAGCTGCGAACCCATAGCGTCAACCATCGAAATTCGGGGCGGTACACCCGCTTCCAGCGGGTGCTCCGACACCACTCGAGCGGCGAAGGCGTGGAGGGTGCCCAGAGCCGCCGTGTCCACCTGATTCAGCGCCGACGTCGCCCGCGGGGTTTCATGTTTCGACAGTTCTGCGCGGACGCGTTCGCGGAGTTCGGCAGCGGCCTTTTCGGTGAAAGTGATGGCGGCGATGCTGTCGAGTTCAACCCCGTCCACGAGTACCAGTTGGCAGATGCGCTGAACGAGTGCGTGGGTCTTGCCGCTCCCGGCTCCGGCCTCGACGAAGAGCGAGGTTGCGGTATCAGCTGTGATCCGTCGCCGTGCCGCTTCGTCAACGAGGGAGGTGCTTATTCCCGTGCTCATCTTCAGCCTCCGTGCTTCGCAATGTAGTCGGCCAACTCGCTGGTGCCTTCGAGATTCACCCAGGCGCGCTCAAGGCCGGCCTTACCGATGAGGTCGACGAGAGCGTCAGGCCACGACTGGCCACTGGGCTTAGGCGGAAAATAGCCTGAGGTCACCGCACTATGGATCAGTGACATGTCGGTACGGAAGATCTCTGTGACCGCTTCGGTGATCGGGTACTCGATCACCTTGAAATCTCCGGTGCTGGTCGCGAACCAATAGCGAACACTGATCTGCTCGGCCTGAGTCGCGGCGAACAGTCCATAGACCGGCAGCTGAAACTTCTTGCCGCCAAGCGTAGGGTTCGCTTCCCCTATCCCGCTAGAAAACCTAGCCTGTCCAGTCTTGTAGTCAGTCACCCTGATTCGGCCATCGCCGTGACAATCGATCCGGTCGATGGACCCTCTAAAAGTCAGGCGGCCAGTGTCGAGTTCGATGAAGACCTCATCGGTGTCGTCGCTGCGACCAAACTGCCGCTCCACACCGATCGGCGCCCACCCAGCGGTGCGGTCGGACGTGTCGTGCTCAAACCAGGTCTCGAAATCGCGGCGGATGATGGCCCGGTCCTTGTCCCAGAGTTGGGGCAACCACCCCGGCGCATCCAGGATTGCGTCGTCGAGCACCTCGTCTGCAGTGGTCAAAAGACGGTCGAGCGTCGCATCTCGGCCCTCAATCACCGCTTTGATGTAATGCTCGAGTACCGCGTGGATGAGGTTGCCCCGTGTCAGGGCGTCCAGTTCGGCAACTTCGTCGGGATCTTTGAGCGCATCGACTCCCAGCAGATTACGGACGAAGAAGCGGTACGGACTATCGACCCATTGCTCAAGACTCGTGGGAGCGATTGGCCGATCGAAGACGGTGACCAATTCCTTGATTGCCGACACATTGCCGTTGAAACGCGTGAATCGCCCGTTGAGCCGGTCGCTGCGCATTTCCATGCCCCGGGCGATCACGGTGTCACTCAGTAGTCCGCGTCGATCTTTGGCAGGTACCTCTGCGAGCGAGCGAAGGCGCCATTCAGTAGGCGAGCCTGCGGAGGCTCCCAGCCGCAGGTCTGTCCTCTGGGTCGCAACGTCGAACGACTCGACGGCCACGATCGATTCAACGCCCTTGGTCTGATCCGGCCAACCGACCACATCAATTTGCTTGGCGGCGAGGTGTTTCAGCGTTGGGAGCAGCCAACGCGACGGAACCTTCTCTGCGCCGCCGCGCAAGCTACCGCGGGGAAAGGTGACTATCCGGTGCTCCCTACCGGCGGCCAGCGTAAGCACCAGTTGCCGGTGCTGAGTGTCGATCTCTTCAGCGAGCTTTCGTCCAGTGAGTTCGGCAGGCAGGAGGGGATCTTCACGCCGACGTGCCGGTACGATTCCTTCGGCCACCCCAAGGACGATGCAGACGTCCAGGTCCCGTCCGACGCCGGCGCTGATCGGGCCAACGGAGACACCTGTGCCGAATTTCCCTATGGTACGCTTGACGCGATCAATTCGGGCGGTTAAAGCGTCGACTAGGCCTGGTGCATTCGGCGCTGGCGCGATCCCATCCAAGAGGGTGAGTTCTTGGCAGATCAGTCGAATGGCATCAGCATCAGTCGCAGTCGGGTCGTTGTCGCCCTTTGACGAGAGAACAAACCATTGCTCGAGAAACCCGAGCAGCAAGGTAGCGACGTCAGACCACGTGGGCGCTGACGTGATCTGCCGAAGCACAGCCTGCAGCTGCCCGACAAACCTGTAAAGGGTAATAGCCGCTTCGTATTCGCGTTTCGACGGATCGACGTCAGTCAGCCGCTCCCAATCACCGCCGCCAACGATCGGAACGGTTTTGCGAGTCAGCTTTTCAAGCCACGGCAACGCGATCGGTTTGCCATTGATCACTGGTCGCTTCAGGGATCGCTCTGCGAGGACCGCCAGCAGTTCGCGGCGGGGCATCAGATCAACGTCGAGTTGCAGGAGCGCGAGTAGTGACCGTGCCAGTGGTCGATCAATGAGCGAACGGCAGTCAGGCCCAGTGAACTCGATCCTTCCGCTTGCGAAATGCTCGTGTATCAGGTGCAGGTACGGATCGTCGGCGCCATAAAAGACACCGATGCGGTGGCCCGGAGTGCCCGCGGCCAGGTGCTTCCGCACTATGCGGGTGACGGCCCGCACTTCGTCGTCCGAGTCAGAGGTGTGGGCGACCATGGTCCCGGTGATTTCTGGGTTGATTTCGATCGTCTCGCCGCGGACCTGCATCGCACGCAAGAACTTCGCCGCGGCAGGATCGGATTCGCACGGCTGAAAGACAATGATGGTTCCCAGTTTGTCTATTCGATCGGCTGCGACCGCGTACTCCTCGTGGGGCAGGTAGTAAGCGGACGCATGCGCACTCGATGCGAGTCGATGAACGCGCAACATGTCGTCGACGAGCCGCGTTGAGTTCTCGGTGGTCGGGTCCGCGAGAGAAGACAGAGCCAGCGATGCACCGGCGATCGCTTGCGCGGTGATCGGCTCGTTAGCGACTACCGTGAAGAGCCCCGGTTCGTCAGCAAGGACCTTTTGCACAGAGGCCTCGAGCAGCGGATAGTCCAACGGCGTGCGTGGCGCGAGCGCCGGCGCTGCGAGGAGTTTCACCGCCTGTCCAACCGTCATCACATGGGTATTCGCCAGACCACCACACCGCGCCAGGTGCTTCATCACGTCGCGGCCTGCACCGCTACTGGGCACAGTGACGGTCACCAGCGACAGAGAGTTCCCAGCTTTGGCGCGCTGGACAGCTGCGACGAGTGCGTCATGGGCGTCAGCGGTCATCACTGCATCATTGCCCATCGCTGCGACAACAATGGCGATCGAACACGGGTTTCTTTGACCCTCAGGCGATTCCGCCGTCACGCTAAAAGGTTCTCCATGCCGTTGACCTTTGCGTTCACAGCCGGAGTTGCCCACACCGGCGCGCTAGGTCATCCAAACAGATGAAATCACAAGCGCCCGAGACAAAGTGATCACAGACAGCTTCAAACCACGGCCCGGTGGCCATCAATCTCGAATGTCGAATACTCTCCGGCTCACGGTGCTACTCGCGAATTTCTGTACACAAAACAAGCCAGATCGTATAGCCGCGGCATCAAGTGCAACCCCCCGCAAGCTCGCCTGATGAACATTTCACCACCGTACGAATACTCTTTCGCGATGCCAATCCAGGTAGGCAAAGTCGGGCTGCACGGCGGTAGGCGGAAGCAAAAGCTTGTCGAAGACTGGGGGCTTTCCGAGCGCCGCCCGCAGAGGCGACTCAGTTGCAAAATCGTCCTCTACTCCGCTGGAGTACTGAATACGGAGTTGGTTGTCGACAGTCAGGAGCCCCGTATCGAACGCGACGTCGTGGGTTGGGCAAGCCGTTAGACCATTCCTAGTGTCGAGGCGTTCGTCGTTGTTGCTGTCCCGCCACGGTTTGATGTGACTCGCCGTAAGCATCCGCCTTCTGCGCACACCCCCAATGTGACCACTCAGGCCGCAAAATACGCATCGATTCAAGTGATTTGAAAGCACACCTTTCGCGAATCGGTGTTGCCCCACACGAGCCCGAGCGGTCAACAGTCGTTGCGTCACCTCGACCGGGAGATCCGGTTCTTTAGTCGCAAGGCTCTCGACCTCCGCCGCCACCGAGTTCTCGAGCTCGACGTCATCAAGCTCTTCCTGTCCGAGAAGCCAGAGTTCATCTCCGGCCTCTAGCTCGAGGAAGTCCGGCAACGTCGCAACACCGATCCCGAGGCTTCGTGCAGAACCGATGATCTTCAGATAGATAACCTGCAGTGCAAGTCGATCCGATAGGAGAACAGAACCGACCTGGAGGTCATGCTTACCCCCATGACTTCTCGTACCGTCAAGATTGGCCATCTTCGCGATAACACTCGTCGCAGGACGACGGAACAAACGCGCGAGCTCCGGTACCGGAAACCCAGCACGATGCGCTGAACTACTGCCGAATCTGCGGTGGTCGACTAGCAGAGATGCGCACAGACAGAGCACGACTTCGCAGGGAACAAAGTTCTCCTGACGCTGCCCCGCCGCGACGACGCCGCGGTTCAGAATCGATCGCCATTGTGCTGCCAAAGATTGCGGTGACGGTTCCAAGAAATCGGCTAGCTCACTTGCCAATTCAATCCTCCGTCGTTCGATCAGCGCAAATCCCCAGCATAGGCAGAGAGAGACAGAATCACGTCTCGGGCGCCAAAATGTCAACTGCAGTCGTTCAATACGTAAGTTCGTTCTCCACGACGGACACCCACGACGTTACCGTCACGGAGTATCCGTAGCGGTATTGATCCAAAGTAGGCATTCAACCCGGGGTGGTTCCTCCGGCTCGTACAGCGCTCTTTAAATTCTGGAGGGCGGTGTTTTGTCTCTTCGTGTGAAGAAAGGGGTCGGTCACCGTCCACAATCGGCCAAACGTCGTCGGTTGATGGAGCTCCTTGCCGCAGGTGGAACACTCCGCCGCCGTAGGGGCCGGCGCGGTCCCGAACCGTTGGGAACAATTGGTCGCGGGCGCAAGATCTATCGCGGCGATGACGCTATCACTTTCGTGCCGCGCTGGACCGACTGATGACCCCGAGGTAAGTGTTCACTTCTCACCCCAAGGCGAGCGAGTCGAGATCGCCGATTTCCGCCGCTGGACGCAGCATTCGGCAGATCGCCAGCGTCCTGGGGCGTGCGCCGTTGACAATTTCGCGTGCATTGCGCCGCAAGGCAGCCTCTTCAGAAACATGTCAACCGTTCGAGGGCCATAGCCGACGACAGCACCACGAGAGCGGCGATATCCCAGGCAGATTTCCACAGCGAGCAACTGGGCTGATCGTGGCGGAATTGCTAGCCCGGCGGTCGAGTCCCGGACAACTCAGCCCTCATCTGCGGAGCAGATTTCGTGCCGATCCCGGAATGTGGCTGTGCAACGAGAACATCGACCAGGCCCCTACTGGACGGCTGTTGGCAGGTCCCCGATAGTCGGGCCACATGATGTGGACTCACCTACTGGGGACATGCCAGCTGCACATCGGCCGAACGTATCGCGCGCCCCTTAGCCTCAGGAAGACAGTCGGAGTTGCGACTTTGACTAGAACCCTCCCGGAGCCGTCACAACAACCAGCACCCCCTTGACACAGCGAACCGCCCGCATAGCCGTCCTCGAGCTACGAACGACAGATCCGCGCGGCCTACTTGCCTCCGATAAGCGATCGTTATGTCGGGTGAGCAACCGAGTGGCAATCCAATCGCGATGCGTACAGCACAACAGCTCCCGACTCGTGACTTCGTGACGGCGAGGCTCCTCACGAACCTGGTCAAACGTGGACTACTCCGCGATGACCGTGCGCCCGAACGACTCTGGCTCGCTCACATGGCGTGGCTTGGTCAACGGCAGGCTCGCGAGGTGCTTTCGGAGCCGCTTGGACATGGGCATGAATGTGGCGAACGTGAGACTCCCCGAGACCGCTGCCCCCACCAGCGGAACGATCTTGGCTGCGCTTTTTGCGAAGATCTGCTTGGTCATCTGAACGCCGAGAACCGTTGCAACCTTCTTGACTATCGGGTAAATGGTGCCCTTGGTCAGCGCTTGCTGCGGGAGCTTCTTGGCCACCTGCTTCGCAATCAGAGCCGACACTTGCGCCACACCGGCCTGCGCCGCGTTCACACCGAACATGACGCCGATGAACAGTGTGAGCATGCTCTCGGTCGCGGAGTCCTGAGATGCTCTCCACCGGAATCGAAATGCTCGGTGACGACCAGATCAAGGAGACGTATAGGCGCGTCCGGTCCGGGGACATCGAATACTGGTTCGGTAACGGCACCCATGTTGTTGGAACCGGGCCCAACCAAATGCCGCCCGCCACATACCAAGCCACCGGGGCGCGTGGCCAGTTGATCACCGACGGGTACTGGGAACGCACCACGAAGTCCGGTGAGATCATTGACAACAACTTCGTGTCCTCGGCACAACAGATCGTGGTGACCATCGAAGCTGGCGACGGCCAATTCACCAGCCAACGAATCGGAACATGGAAACCCATTGAATGACCCAAGCAACGATCGCTTGATCACTTCAGTTCCTGGCGAGCGAGGGCACGCCAGCAGATGCAGAACCTCAGGTTCTACAACAGAGGCGGAAGCAGCCATCGCGCTCAGCCCATGGGTCCACCCGCTCTTCACAAAGTGCGAGTGACGGGCTGCACAATCATAGTTGACGGCCCTAGAGTCCGAGGAGGGTGCTCGGCGTTCCGTCACGTTTCGGGAGCTTCTGCCAGCCCCGTATAACTTATTCTGGAACCTTTCCCAATGAGGAGCGCTGCTGAGTGACCAGGATCTTCGACAACATCAAATCCGACCTCGGTACGCATCTTCAACAGACGCTGGCAGTGTCACATCGGATGGATGTGGCGGTCGGTTATTTCAATCTCCGAGGCTGGGCAACGTTCGATCCGCTGGTCAAAGAAAAGGTGGCTGCCGGCGCGGCCAGCCCGGTGGTGCGGATCCTCATCGGGATGGTCATGACCGGTCCACAGCAGGAAACCCTGGAGGAGCTGCAGGCCGGGGTCGATGGCAGCCCGCGCCCCGACGCGGATAGGAACGTGGCCCGCGAACGCAAAGCCCAGCTCCTCGAGCAGCTGCGGACTCAGCTGATGCGTGGGCTACCGACCAATGCCGATCGTGCTGCGTTGCAGTCGTTGCGAGATCTGCTCGCCCAAGGGGCGGTGGAAATCAGAGTATTCACCCGCCGTCCGCTGCACGGGAAAACGTATATCTGTCACCGGCAGGATTTGAACAATCCGATCACCGGGTTCGTCGGTTCCTCGAACCTCACGGCCCCAGGCCTGACGCATAACCTCGAGCTCAACGTCGACGTCGTCGACACCCACGGTGCTGAAACCTTGGCGAACTGGTTCGGGGATCGTTGGAGTGACAAGTTCAGCCGTCCGGTCACCGCCGACGTGCTCGATCTGCTCGATGAGTCATGGGTTCGCAAAGAGCCTCGGCGCCCGTACGAGGTGTTCCTGAAGGTCTGTTACGACCTTTCTCGCGACGTCCGCGAGGGATTGGCTGAGTACTCGGTGCCGTCCGAGATCAGTAAGCAGCTGCTCGAATACCAGGCCACCGCGGTGCGGACCCTGGCTCGGCGGATTATGACTAAACGCGGGACCATGCTCGGTGACGTTGTCGGTCTCGGTAAGACATTGACCGCGATCGCGGTGGCATTGATGCTGCGTGATGAGCACGGCTACATGCCGCTGGTGGTGTGCCCGAAGAACCTGGTCTCTATGTGGGAGGAGCACTTCCAGGCGTACGACCTGCACGGTCGGGTCGTCCCGTACAGCATGGCGCACGCAATCCTGCCCAACCTGCGTCGGTATGCGTTCGTCATCGTCGACGAGTCCCACACGTTGCGCAACGACACCCGCCGCGACTACAAGGCGATCCAGGACTATATCCATGCGAACGACAGCAAGGCACTGCTGCTGACTGCTACCCCTTACAACATTCGATTCCAGGACGTGGCCAATCAGCTCGCCCTGTACATCGACGATGACGACGATCTCGGAATCTCACCGGTCAATGCGATGGCCTCCGATCCCCGACTGGCGGACAAAGTCGACGGCAAAACGACCACCATGGCCGCGTTTCGCCGATCAGAGGATCCCGACGACTGGAAACGGTTGATGAGTGAGCATCTGGTGCGGCGCACGCGCACGTTCATCAAAAACAACTACTCACTCACTGACTCCGAAGGCCGCCAGTACCTCGAGTTCTCCAACGGTGAACGTTTCGCGTTCCCTCAGCGGATCCCGAGACCCGTCGATCATTCCTTCGGCGCCGGCGATCCGGCCGCACTCATGGCAAGCGATACCACCCTTGATGCTCTGACCGCGCTGATCCTGCCTCGCTATGAACTCGGCAGCTACGTCTTGAAGTCTGCGAAACTGGCCGAGCTGGAACAAGAGTTCGTCGACAACCTCAACCGTGGCCGAGGCAACGTCGCCGGGTTCGTGCGCACCACCTTCTACAAGAGACTTTCCTCTTGCGGGCATTCGTTCACACTGTCTCTCAAACGGCACGTCGCCCGCAATGAACTGTTCTCGTACGCGATCGACAACGGGCTGGCGATCCCGACTGGAACTATCGCCGAGAACACCTTCGGGGAGGACGAAGATCCGAACACCGACGACTTCGCCACCGAGGACCGGGTGAGTGAGGAACCGTCCCGCCGCTACGAGGCGCTAGTCGCGGCAAATCCGGCCGGGGTGCGGTGGATTCGTCCGGAGATCTTCTCCCCGAAACTGCGGGAGGACCTCCGCACCGACACCAACGCCATATGGTCACTGCTGGTTGCCTACGGCGAGTGGGAACCAAGCCGGGATTCCAAACTTGACGCCCTAATCACCCTGCTACGCACCGAGCACCTCGAAGAGAAGGTTCTGGTGTTCACCGAGTACAAGGACACCGCCGAATACATCGGAGCCGCATTGCACGATGTCGGCATCAGCAAGGTCGGCGTTGCCACCGGCGACAGCGAGGACCCCACCCAACTCGCGCACCGGTTCTCCCCCCGATCAAACACTATGCCTGGTCACGAACCGGCCACCGCAGAAGAAGACGAGCTGCGGGTCTTGATCGCCACCGATGTCCTCAGCGAGGGCCAGAATCTGCAGGACGCGCATATCGTGGTCAATTACGACCTGCCGTGGGCGATCATCCGGCTGATCCAGCGCGCCGGACGTGTAGATCGTGTCGGCCAACGCGCTGACACGGTGCTGTTGTATTCGTTCTTCCACGAGTCCGTCGACAACGTCATCTCCCTGCGTCAACGCATCAGCGACCGCCTACACGCCAACGCCGAAGCGTTCGGATCCGATGAGCAATTCTTCGGCGGCGATACCGAGGTCAAGGCTATTGCCGACCTGTACAACGGAAATCTCGACGACCAGGACGCTGCCGATGACGTCGATGCCTCTAGCCTCGCCTACCAGCGCTGGCACCAGGCCCAAAAAGATGATCCTGACCTCACCGCGAAAATCGCGGCGCTACCAGACATGATCTCGGCCACCAGAGCCCGGCGCCTCACCGACAGCGGAGACGGTGTGGTCTGTTACGTGCGAACCGAATCCGGCATGGACGGATTCGGCCAGGGAACCGTCGATGGGAAGACCCGGTTACTCACCGGCCACGAAGTTCTCCGCGCGTTCGAGGCCACCCCGGAAGAGCTCGGGCTCGAACACTCTGACGACCATGACAGCCTGCTCGTAGACCTCGTCCGAGGTCCTCTTGCTACGCCCTCAGTCGCAGCGGGCCGTTTACGGGGTGTCCGACGCACCTTGTGGCGGAGACTTGGGGAAACCCTGCACAACCATGCTGCCGATACCCAGGCCGCACTCGACGAACTGTTCCAGCACCCCCTGGCCAAGGACGCCGACCACCGTCTACGCCGCGCCGTCCGTAACGGGTCCAGCGACGAGGACCTAACTGCCCTCATCACCGCCCTGCACCGCGACGGTCAGCTCGTCATATCCTCTCGCAGCGGCAAAGACCCGATCCGCATCGTTTCCAGCATGGGAGTTCGCTCGTGACCAGCACCCGCCTCCTCGACCTCGTCGACGCACGCGACTTCCGCACCCTGTTCATCGACGAACTCGGCTGGAACAACCCCGACCAACCCAACCTCACCCTCGAGGTCGACGACGAAACCTTCACACTCACCCAGATCGCCGGCTACAAGGGCCTACGTATCTGGCACAGCCCGGTCCTGCCATCGCGGAAAATCCAACGAGTAATAGACGTGCTCGTCGGCCAGGACAACCACGAACGGCTCGTCATTTTCAGCAACGAGCATCGGCAAGAATGGCGGTGGCCGCGGCGGGCCCAGCTCGGCAGCGCTAACGCCAAACTCCTTGTGCACGAACATCTCGTCGGGGATCGTTCTACTCACTTGGCCCAACGTCTACAGGCGATCGAGCTCGCCTTCGACGAGGACATCACCCTCGTTGCCTTGCTCGACAAGATGCGTGACGCCTTCGACCACGAAGCTGAAACTGCATCCGTCGCAGCCGCCCGCCTCATGGGGACCCTCTACACAGAACTCGAAACCGCCGGCGTCGGCGAACATGACGCCACACTGCTCCTTGCCCGGCTGCTGTTCCTACTTTTCGGTGACGACGCCGACATGTGGAAACCAGAAGGGCTGTTTGAGCGGTACCTGCGCGAAGACACCACCGCAAGCACGCTTCACAAGGACCTGCAAGGCCTATTCGACGTCCTCGACACAGACGAGACGAGGCGCCAGCTTTCGGCAGACAGCCCATACGCACAGTTCCGCTACATCAACGGCGGTCTCTTCCACGGACCGCTGAGACTCCCACCCCTGACCTCAGCCCTCAGAGACGCGCTGCTCACCGCCTGCGAGTTCGACTGGTCGATCATCTCCCCTGCGGTGTTCGGGTCGATGTTCCAGACAGTCAAGAGCAAAGACTCACGGCGCGCTGGCGGAGAGCACTACACCACCGAAGAGAACATACTCAAAACTATCCGTCCTCTGTTCCTCGATGAATACCACGATCGACTTGATCGAGCTTGGGATAACAAAGCCCAGCTCACCCGGCTACACAACGATCTCGCGCGAAGCCGCTTCATGGACCCAGCATGTGGGTGCGGAAACTTCCTCGTCGTTGCATACCGTGAACTGCGCGCACTCGAACTTGAAATTCTTAAGCGCCGAAGAGACCTCGACCTCGCGGACGCGTCGAAGAACGTAGAGCGGACAAAGAAGGTAGAGCGAGCGCAGCTCAGCATTGACGTCACCAGCGATATTCGGGTCACTCTAGACCACTTTTTTGGCATCGAGATCGACGAGTGGCCAGCCCGGATCGCCGAAACTGCGATGCTTCTGGTGGATCACCTCGCCAATCAGCGGATGGCGATCGAGTTCGGCTTCGCGCCCGACCGCCTACCCATCGCTATTGCGCCAACTATCTACCACGGCAATGCTTTGCAAGTGGACTGGCGGCGAGTCCTACCCCCCAGTGACGACGTCTATGTATTCGGCAACCCGCCATGGCTAGGCATTTCCCTACGGTCAGAAGAGCAAACCGCGGACCTTCAGGCTGTATGGGGTGATCGCTACCACGGCACTCTCGACTACGTCACCGGCTGGCATGCCAAAACCCTCAGTTACCTGCGTGGAACAACAGCTCAGTGGTCCTTCGTCACCACTAACTCCATCACGCAGGGCGAGGCTGTTGCGCCATTATTCGAGCCGATCTTTGATGACAACTGGCGCATCAAGTTCGCCCACCGAACTTTCAAATGGACATCGGAAGCCACCGGGCAGGCCGTGGTTCACTGCACCATCATCGGGTTTGCCAAGAAACCGAGCCAGCCACGGCTTTTTGACTACGCCAAACCGGAGTCACCCGCCGAGGAGATAGCGGGGGTCAAAGCGATTACTCCCTATTTAACGCCTTATCACGGCACAGGACGTCCGGTGATCGTGCATCCGGTCACCAAACCCCTAAATCTTCAACTCGGCGAAGTTGCGTACGGAAATAAGCCCACGGACGGCGGTAACTTTATTGTCGAGCCCGACGAATACGAAGAATTTGCTGCTGATCCGGTCGCTGCGAAGTACTTGCACCGTTATGTCGGAGCTCGCGAACTGCTCCACAACACTCCCCGCCACTGTCTCTGGCTTGTAGATCTGGCCACCGCGGATCTCAAACAAAGCGCCTTGCTCCGATCACGAGTAGCAGGCGTTCGAGATTTCCGCCTCGACAGCAAGGCTGCTTCGACCAGAAAAGCAGCGGCAACGCCCCACTTGTTCCGCCAGATCGCGCAGCCACCAACTTCCTACCTGTGCATTCCTCGGCACGTTAGCGAGAATCGCCCGTACTTCCTCAGCGATAGGTTCCCCGCGGACGTAATCTGTAGTGATGCAAATTTTCTCGCCGCCGATGCAGATGGGTTCGTTTTCGCAATCATGTCTTCGGCCATGTTTATTGCATGGCAGCGCGCTGTCGGAGGACGGATCAAGTCTGATCTTCGATTCAACAAACTGTTGACATGGAACACGTTCCCACTTCCCCCTACGAGCAATGATGTTCGCAAACAGATCATTTCAGGGGCCGAACGAATTCTCTCGGTACGTCAGCTGCAGCCCAGCAAATCGCTAGCCGATCTCTACGATCCAGTCACAATGTCGACGGAGCTACTCGAAGCGCACCGAAGATTAGATGTAGCCGTCGACAAACTGTTCGGGATCAAGTCCATAGATATCACCGAGTTGGAGCGGCAAGACATCCTGTTCGAGCAGTACCGCGAGCTCAGTGATCCCCTCCATACCTCAGCGGCGAAACCACGTCGCCGGACGGCAAAGAGATAGAACTACACATCCCAGTTTCCTTGGAGGGCCAACTCAGCAGCGTCCGAGGATAGTCCAACCCAACCTCTATGTAGGCGGTCTGGCATGCCTGACACTCGTTGGGTCACCCCGGGGCACTTACATTGCCTCGTCAGTGCTGGCGACGGATCGGTCTCACAATCTTGGTGCGTGTCGCAGACCGTGACGGCGTGCACCTCGCGTCGCGGCCGCGACGCAGACCTGCCGCCAGTGACAGGGAGATCAGAGCAGACCAAATCATCGGAAGATCTCGTTCACTCCCGGACACTCTGAGCGGAGAGCGAGCCGAGGTACCTCCTGTCAATCTTGGCGCAGTCCACTCCCAAACCTCAGCGTTTCATAAACGATCAGTTTCGGCACATCGACCATTCGTAACACCGTGCTGGGTCTACACGTGTCCCAATACTCATGTCACAAATCCGGGGCCCCAACCGTGGACGCCGTTAAATTATGGAACATTCGAGGCGGTAGACGCCATCTGGCGTGCGCGGGGACCCGCCACCAATCCACCGGCTCTCCTTCTCCGACGGGTTCCGAGACGTCGGTACAGCAGGGTCGTGTCAAGCAGATCAAATCGCAGCGGACCCGCGCTGCCACCAGGCCCACAAGCTTCACCGCCAGTGCCATTGTCAGTTCCAGGCCATTGCCACCGAACTTTGACGATCGCCGCGTAAGTAGTCGTTATCCGCAACATCGTCGCGTCGGGTGAGCAGCAGCACCGCAGCAACCACGTCTGTAGGAACGCCACGATCCGCGAGGTCTGACGTGGTGAACCCGGAGTCCTCGGCAACGTCGTGCAGCAGTGCCGCCGCAACCGCAATTGCCTTCGGGGGGGGGTCAATCCGAGTGCCGCCGACCGCGGATGGTCGATGTAGTCGTGGCCGAGCTTATCCGTCTGACCGTGGTGTGCTTCCACCGCAATCGCGTCGGCAATCGCGACGAAATCCGGTTCAGTTCTCTGACTGGTTTCACTCATTGTTGATTCCTCCTTGTTGCTGTTCGACGATCCACCGATGACGCGCCAACTGCTCCGCCTCTACCCGATTGCAGAGGTCGCGCAGCGGCGCGTCTTTGTTCGCCGCTGCCAGTTTTGCGAGCGCTTCGTACTTGTTCAGGTTCGAGCCGAAGCGCGAAACGAGATAGTTGCCCTCTTCTCCATCGATCGAATACCCCAGTGGCACAGTGCCTGCCTCCCCGAAGATCAGCAGCCGGTCAGACACCCAACTCCTCGGTGGCGTGTACCCCGGGTTGATGTATGCCCGCAGGATGGGACGCAGTACCGAAAGCACTTGACCCAACTCCGGGTCGCTGTGGTGATACACCGATGCGGTGCGACCGAGCGTCAACAAATACTGCGCCGTGCCGAAGTCCGCATCCTCGGGGCGTGCGGCGACAGAGCCCCGCCCAAACAGACAAGCCTTCAGCGTCAACAACTGATCGACCCGATCCGATCGCCGGGCCTCCTCGGCTCGCGCGATCAAGCCGTCCTTCCTAAGGATACGTTCGAAAACGTTGTTCGCCTTATTCTTACGCTCCTCATCCGCGTCGCGCGCCGCCTGTCGATAGCGTTCGATCAGCGCCAGTTCCCGCTTCCCAACGTGTTCGCCTCGCAGCGATCCCGGGGGCGGCTCAGCCACGATCTCACGGCAGACCAGGTCGCTACCGTCCAGTCCAGTCACTCTGCGCAGCAGATCAATTCGACGTAGCTGGTCCGAGTCGAGTCGTGTGCGGAGGAGTGAGATACGGCCCGCCGGCACGTCTGGACGCGCTAGATACAGTGCCACCGTGTCGGCGAGTCGGTCCGATGTCGCGTTGGCTGTCCACTTCCCCGGAATCTTCAGCGCCGATTTGATCAATGCATCATCCCGCCAGAGGCACTCCCAAGCTTGTTGGTCCGTCAGATCGGGTCGAGGCACCAGCGCGCGCCACGGCTGAAGCAACGGGCTAGCGGTGACGGCCATCCGCGCAATCAGCCGCGGCGGCAATGTGACTGTGGCCCTGCACAGCGCGAGCATCAATATTTCCATAGCGCTCCTTGCACGCCGAGCAATCTCAAACAACTATCCGATGCAGATAGAACCCCTGCGGTCTCCGAAAACGCGGCGCTAGTCCCCCGCCGGCGGCAAAAGCCCGTCCGGGTAGCGGTATTCGCAGCCGAGGTCGTTGGGTGAGCGCGTTCCGCAATTGTCGCGGAACCAGGTGACGCAGGCGTCGGCGACGAGTTCCGGGTCACGAATGAAGATGTAGCCGTCAGTGCAGTCATCGAAGTTGTCGTTGAAGAGCCAACGGTTCAGGGGCAGCTTGTCGGACGAGTAGTCGGCGATCAACAAGTGGCCGAGCACCGACCGCGAACGTCGAAGCATCATCACGCCGCCGGCCAGCATCTGGACCTGAACACATGCAACGTCGTCTTCGTCTTCGTCCTCGTCATCATCGTGATAGACGTAGCCGCTCGGACCCATCTCGAAGATGAAACCGACCGGTTTGTCGGCGAGCGACTCGACGATCCACGTCGTCATGCCCAACCACTCCTGCACGTCCGATGTCTTGTCCGATTCGTCCACAGTGGCCTCCCCTCAACCGATCTCTGATGACAAGATAGCGCCGAGTACCGACAGTTCTGGGTGCGACGACGCCCAGTCGTCCACCGAATCGTGGATCCGATCGAGTGCCGGACTTCCAGATATAGTGAACGCGCGGTGGGGACCGCGACGTGATGTGGCCGGCGATGCCGGCCAGAGATTTGGGGGGCACACTTATGGCACCAAAACCGACACCACCACCTACTGTGGCGGCCGCCCCGGGGCTGTCCCGCAGCCACCTCCCGAGTTCGGTATCGATTTTGATGAAATCGCCAAGGGCTCGTATGCACCAGCACCACCGATGCAAATCCGCTGGTGCACTGAACAACCGGGTCCCTCGCTAGTGGACCAACCATCGGTCAGCTGAGAGGCTGGGATCTCGGCGGGTTAGGAAAAGCAGCCACCACTTCCGTCGCCAACGCAGCGAACCTCGACGGCGCGCTTGACCAAGTCCAACGCGCAATGGACAACGCGCGATGGACAGCCGGTTGAGCACGTTGCGGACCTCGTGTCCGTGAACTATCTCATCGCCCGCCCCCCGCGTGACCGACAATCCAGAGTTGGGACCGACAATCGATGTCACGTAACACCATCACCTCGCAACTGCGCCGCGGCCTTTCGATAACAGTTTTCGCGATTGTCACTGCCGCGCTATCTGCAGGCTGTTCACAATCCCATGGCAACGAGGCCAACAAGACCGCAATCGAATCGGAAGCTGAGGCCCGCACCATCGTGACCGACAACGTTAGGTTGATGTTCCCGGGAATCGCGACCATCACGCCGCAGAATGCCACATTGACGCCCTGCGGCAACTACCACAAGAACGCCATCGGGGAGCGTCCACCGTGGGGCGCCGAAGCATCTCAATCGCTGACTGGACCGGACCAGGTCTCAGAAGCGATCCGACGTCTTGACGCTCTCGCTGAATCGGGCTATCGCCTTCGGCCGCATGGACCACTGCCGACACTCCCAGAAGAGAAGGCCTACGAAGACAAGCGCGGCGTCACGATAGGCATCACGGCTACCAAGCTCCCCGACAGCGTCTATTTCTCCGTCTTCTCCAGCACCCCCTGCACTATTGACGAACCGTGACGTACGACGCAGGGACCGTGGTGTCAATCACGGCCGTGAGGTCGAGCAACAATCTGAGGAAACGATGGTATTGAGCCGGCACGCGCCTGCCCGGCTGCGGCAGGAGCTGATCTGCGGCCTCCAGTGGCGCGCAGAATGACCACGCCAGCCGACCGAAAGATACGATGCTACAGCGCATTCCGCCGACTTGAAGCGGGGACTTCCGCGTTGTCGAATGAGAGCAGGCTGCGCCGACTGAAGTACAGCTCGGCCAGACTATGCTTGGTCGCCACCGTGCTCCTGCTGACAGGTTGCTCGTCTGCCGACGAGAATGACGCAGAGAGCGACGCGTCAATTACATCCGAAGCCGAGGCCCGCACCATCGTCACCGACAACGTTCGGTTGATCTTCCCCGGCACCACCGCCATTGCACCTCAGAACGCCTCGCTGACCCCGTGCAGCAATTACCACAAGAACGCTATCGGGGAGGGCCCTCCCTGGAGCGTCCGGGCATCTGAGCTTCTGGCGCGCCCCGAGCAGATCGCGGAAGCCGTCGATCGTATCGAGGCTCTCGCCGAATCTGGCTATCGACTTCAACCGCGAGGTCCAATGTCGTTGTACCCAGAGGAGAAAGTCTACAAAGACGACCGCGGCGTCAGAATTGGTATCTCAGCGAGAGAGCTGCCCGATAGCGTCTACTTCTCCGTATTCTCCAGCACCCCATGCACAATCGACGAACCCTGACGTACGACGCAGGAGGCCGTGATGTAAATCCGGCCGTGGGGTGGAGCAACGAACCAAGGAGCATTCAAACACATTCTCCACGTCGGAGTGGAGTTGCTCGATGATGTCGATCGCTCCGTCACTGCAGAACTCCCCGACGCCGCACTCATCGAGATATTTCGGCAGTGGCCATCGTCGAGCACCGTTGAGCGGCTGTATGACGACGCCGGCGACGACTGGCCGCCCCTGTCCGGCGAGTTGACTGAGGCCCTGTCCACCGGCCCCACCGACGCGGTCTTGTTCAACCTCAACACCATTGGCGACCCGTGGAGGTCCTGGAAGCAGGCAAACGCACTGACGCTGTCCGATCGGTCGGTGTGGTTGGACCTCATCAAGAAGCACGAGCAGATCGACCGACTCGCGGTACATGCACCCGCTGAAGGCGCTCGTCGAGGCTGAACTCCACCGAGTTCATCCGGGCCGGATTGCCCTGAGTCGGAGAATGTTTGAAAGCCACGCGGCCTGTCACTCAACTCGATGGATAGACCGCAACTGCTACCCCGTCCCGAGCACCTCGACAGCACAGCGGATGCCCGGAGCCTCCGCGAGGCGTCTGTCGGCGGTCACCAGAATCACGTCCAGAGCCTCGGCCAAGGCAACATAGGCAGCGTCGTACGTCGTGAGATTCTCGCGAAGCTGCCAACAACGCCTCAGGAGCGGCATATGGTCACTGCGCCGGATCGGAAGATCGATCAGATCGGCGAGCGCCATTTCCGCACGTTGTTGGTTCACTTTCTTCGCCTGTGTGAGTCGACGCAGTACCGACACCACCTCCAGGTCGAGGATCTGCGGCGCCGCCAGGACCTCCTGCGCCAGTCGTGACCGGGCCCGTACACCGTCAACGTTGTCGTCCGCCAACGCCGTGACCAGAACACTGGCGCCGACAACGATCACGACTACTCGCCACGCTCGGACTGCAACAGCCCGACCGAATCGTCAAAACTTGCCGACCCACCTGCACGTTGCCCGGCCCGTTCCATGACCTCTTGGACAGTCGGACGAGAGGCTTCGTCGATCAAGTGCCTGAGCAAGTACTCCTGCAGCGACTGATGAGCCGCAGCGGCGCGACGCCGAAGGATCGCATGAACATCCTCCGGCACATCCTTGATCTGCACACTCGTCATGGCGCCATCATGGCGCCACATCGTGACTTCGGCAACCGCCTGCGACTAGACCGGCAACCCGTAGTTGCCCAGCACCGGCCGCAGTCCCGAACCCGCGGGAGGAACCGCAAGTGGTTGCACCGACGACGGATACAGAGACGCCGCCCGCGCCGCGGCCTGTTGAAAATTATCGGTCGACGTCGCTCTCGACGGCACCAGCGACATCGTCCGCGTCCGCACAAGCACAAGCGAACAGCTCGTCGTGATCACGACACCAACCACAGGGATCGAGACTTAGCCGGCCTGTAAACCTTGCCCTACGCCCAAGTCTCACCAGAAATAGAGAAGGACGAAGACTGCAGCTCCCACGAATCCTGCGCCACCGTATGCCACCGCTGCCCACTCTCCATCGAACACCCGGTACCCGTAACACCCGAGCGCTACACAGGCGAGACCGGCAACGAGCGGAGCCGCAACCCACAGAACCGGAATCATGAAGATGCTGAGGTACACGAGACCGAAAGATACGAATCCGAGCACGAGACCGCAGGTAACTCGTGCCACCTCGCGTGCTGTCACTGCATGTACCCCCTTGACCCCAGCTGACCTACCACGTCGCGTGAGTCACGCCATCCTTCTTGAACACAACAGATGCAATCTCTGAAGCGGTGAAACCTGGCCGTGGGGCGCAGTCCAGGGGGGAACAATGGCAGCTGATAGCGCGCCGCTCACGGTCGCCGCGTTCGTAGACGCGAAGGTCGTGCAGCTAGAAAATATCGCACCCCAGCAATGACCAGTCCGATCAGTGGAACCAGCAGGTAACACGTGCCGATGAAAATTATCGTGCCCCATATGAAGAAGCCTACGAGAATCGATCCCAAAAAGTCCGGAAGCGAATCGGCAGAGTTGTCATTCAAGAGACCGATCGCCATTGCAATGGTAAAGCCCGCCGCACAAACCACGTATGCCACTGGTATCGCCCACAGCATCGACGATCCCCACAGCCGCATAAATCCTGATCTTTTCGACTTCACTCCTGAATCTCGACAATCTTGACTTTTGACGGATCGCCCGGCGACCCCGAGCTCAGTTCCTACGACTGGGCTGAACCCTGCTGGGGCCCGGATAACCCCTCTGCGGAGAGATGCGCTGGTCAAATCCCCGGCAGTTTTACGCCACTGTCCAAGACAACTGAGAGCGCATCTCCTGACCTCCCGGCCCACCCAGACTCGATGGATACACCGAGCCGCGCATGCCCCGCCTTAAACAATTCCACGCTATCCGCATGCCACACCGCCAGCTTTACAGCAGTTCTGAGCATGAGCTCAGGATCCACACCAAACTGAGACCCACTAGCACCCCACAGCGCCGATCAGAACCGCTGTTCTGACTTGTCCGTCGAACTCTACCTGCTCATCACCGACGGTCAACGGCCCGGCGCATGGATGTCTAAGTGGTTGGTTCGCTCGACCCAAACTGAGCAGATGATCGTGGCTCTTCGGAGTCACTTACGACGACGCCATTTCTCATGCGCAAGTTCCGGCCCGATCCAGCCCTCTTGCGAAGAACCAGCCACGCCGAAACGTGACTTAGCAGTGATTCCCCTCAACTCCACCGCCCCGCCTCCCGCTCGCCATTATATTGTGCAGCAAGGGTTATCGCCGCTACGAGTGCCGGCAGGAACTGCTCGATGGCCTCACGCTCGCGTCGAAATCCCGCAACAGCTTCTGGACCTCCTCCTCGTGACCGAGAAGCGAATTCCACTAGGTTCATTCGTTCGATCTGGTCGGAACAGATACGCGCGTACCGGCGCAGCATTGGGGTGTTGCCTCTGCACCCGCGTGCGATCTCGTCCGGTGTCAGGCCTGATCGATCACCGCGGGAGTACCGGTCGACCATGTCGATCAACCGTTCCGGAACCTCGTTGAACAGCGAGCATTCGAAGTCATCCAACGGGTCAGGTTGTAGTTGCTCGATGATGTCGATTGCGCCGTCACTGCAGAACTCTTGCCAGGCCGCCAGAGCTGCCAGCAAGTTGGCTTGAGAGAAGACCGCGGCCTCCATGGCGCGCACCGCGAACACGTGACCTTTGGTGACGACGATGGAAACATCGGGCCAGCGCGACGAGTGTTCGGCGATCACCGCACCGAGTAGGTCCATGTCCGGGATCTGATGGGACAACACCGTGCAGAACTCAAGACGCAGCGCCTGCGGCGAGACCAGGATATTCGTATGTAGGCCAACATCGGTGCTGAATCCAATGACGTTCTGCTCAAGCTGAACCCGGTCGCCGAAGCGAGCCGTCAGGATCTTGTGAGTCATCTCGCGCAAATGTGCCATGTCACGTGGAACCGTCCCGAGGGATGGCGACGCTGTCTCTGCATCACCGATCCTCCGCGCCGATAACTCAGTGGGCCGCGACGGTTGAGGCCGAGATCCAATCGGGTTCCGGACAATGACGAAGAGAGGATGCTCTACCTCGAACTCATCACGCAGCAACCGTACGACAGCCTCCAAGAGCTTGTCGAGATCGCGTTTGCTGGCCTCGTTGATGTATGCGCCACTGCGCAACTGTCGCCAGCCGAGTCTGATCACGGCGTCACACAGAGCCAGCAACGCCGAAAAGCTGTCAGCATCAGCGAAATTCGCACGAGGCATCCCGTCGATCGCGCATCTCACACGCCCCGACCCGGTCACTGTGAACTTCAACAACGGCTGGTAGCCCGGAGGCTGGTCGGTACGCCCCACCTCGACGATCTCCTCGCGACGGAGCGGTCGGAGTTGTGCACCCAGCCGACTGCCAAGTGCGCTCCAATCGGCTTCTACGCTGCTCTCGGTACCGAGGTTGTCGCCGTAGCCATCGTCGTCATCAAAGTCGTCAAACCTACCGAAACTTGGTCGTGCCATGGTGCCCTCCCCAGCGCCGTTGGTCATCGGTGATGACCCCGTGGCACACGGTAGAACGCACCTACGACAACGCGGGTTGACCAATCGCTGACCTGCACGAAGCCCAGTAACACGGGCCAGCCCAGCAAGGCTCGACTCTGATCGATCAGACGGCAGGTGGGTGCGCGACTCGGCGCCGCCGAAGCCGCACCGGCAAACCGTCGGCCGGTGTCGGGCCGGTCCCCCAGGTCATCAGCGGGGTGTAGGACGCGGGCACCGACCATTCGAAGTCCAGCAGCATACGATGCAGGATGGCTTTGACGGTCGAACCGGCGAAGTACATTCCGATGCACTTGTGTGCCCCGGCACCGAAGGGCGACCAGGCGTAGCGATGCATCTGCTCGAGAACGGCTGGATCGTCAAAGTGACTGGGGTCGAACTCATCTGGCCGATCCCACCAGGTATCCAGACGCATCGAGGTGTGTACGCTCAATGCAATCTCGGTACCGGCCGGAATGAAGTAATCCAGAATGCTGGTGTCATCGGTGGCCTGCCGGAACAGGGTCCCGGCCGGCGCGTACATTCGCAGCGACTCCTTGAAGGCCGCGTCGAGCAGGGGTGCAGAGTTGAGGTCGTCCATCGACGCCTCATCCGGGAGCGACTGCACTTCCTCGCGTAGCCGCCTCTGCAGAGGCTGGTCCTTGCCGAGGTGATACATCAGCATCGACAGCGCGATGGTGCTGGTGTCGTGGGCCGCCATCAGCAGGAAGATCATGTGGTTGGTGATGTCTTCGTCGGTGAAGGTGCTTCCCTCGTCGGTCTGCGACTGGCACAGCACGGTGAACAGATCGTCACCGGCACTGTCACGTCGCCCTGGTATCGCGGTGCGGAAGTAGTTCTCCAGGTATCGTCGGCCGCGCAGTCCGCGTGCCCACCGTCCGGGCACACCGTCACGTCGGATCAGGGCTTGCCCTCCCACGACGGCATCGTCGAAGGCATGCGAGAGCTTGCGGGCCGTTGCGCCATCGGGTGATTCGCCGATGAACACCTGACTCGCCAACTCCAGCAGCAGCTCTTTCGTTCGGTCGTACAGCGGAACCTTGTCACCAACTGTCCAGGTGGACAACGTCTCTGAGACCAGCGGGCGGCTCAGCGCTAGATACCCATCGAGTCGCGGCCGGGTGAAGGCCTGCTGCATGATTCGCCGGTGATAGAGGTGCTCGTCGAAGTCGAGAAGCATCAATCCCCGGTGAAAGAACGGGCCGATGATGGGCTGCCAACCGATTTCGCTCGAGAAGACCTTCTTCTTGTCCAGCCACACTTCCTGCAGGGCATCTGGACCCGTCACGGTGGCCATCTTGAATCCGAGTGCACCGGTCCAGGACACCGGGCCGAATTCGCGATAGCGTCGGCGCGCGAATCCCAAAGGCTCCGCGACGCTTTCGAACACGTGCCCGAGCACCGGCAATCCGTAGTTACCCATCACCGGCCGCAGTCCAGAACCCGGCGGCGGAACGGCAAGTGGCTGCACCGATGACGGATACAGGGACGCCGCGCGCGCCGCGACCTGTTGGAACGTATCGGTCATCGTCGCTCTCGACGGCACCAGCGACATCGTCATGGCGTCTGCGTCCGTTCGGTCATAGGATCCTCCAGTCGATATGCAATCGTCCGGCTTCGTCTTCTGGCACAGAACGGTACCAATCTGAGCACCGTCAGGGGTACGGAATCGTGGAGATGGAAGACTTGGCCCCGTGACGAATGTCGGCGAGCGCAGTTACGCGGGTGCGACCACGTCCGCGCGCGTGGCGAAGCGACGATCCCGTCTCCTGGATGTGGCCCTGAGCGCCATGGCGGAAAACCGCTGGCGGTCGACGACGGTCGCCGGCCTCTGCTCCGAAGCGCAATTGAACAAGCGGTACTTCTACGAGAGCTTCGCCGACCTCGATCAGGTGGCCGATGCAACCATCGATGAGGTGGCGACCGAAGTCGGCACCGCCGCCATCAACAGCCATCTCGCGACAGTGGGATCATCGCTCGAGGACCAGGCCCGGGCCGCCGTGGAAGCCGTTGTCGACGTGCTGGGAGCGGACCGGCGAAAAGCGCTGGTCCTCCTCGGCGGCGTCCCGACGACGGTAGACAAGGAGGGCAAACGTAGCGCTGCCATCGCCGGCTTGACCATGGTGCTGACCGAACACGCCCGACACGTCCACGACGTGGAACTCGAACGCGACTCCTTGGCTGCGACCGGTCCGGCCTTTGTCATCGGCGGTACCGCTCAAACCATCCTGTCGTGGGTGAACGACGATCTAGAGGTGAGCCGCGAGCAGTTGATCGACGACATCACCGGGCTGTGGTTGCTACTGGGCCAAGGCGCGGCAGATCTCGCACGATCGAGAATCGACAAAGATCCGCACTGACCTGACATGATCCGGCCGATCGGCCCTTTGCCACCACAGTGTCACTCGGCCGCCAATCAGCGATACAGCGCGTCGATCTCGGCGGAGAACCGCTCGGAGACCACGTTTCGTTTGATCTTCAGCGTGGCGGTGAGCTCGCCATGTTCTTCGGTCAGGTCCCGGACGAGGATCGTGAACTTCTTGACGGCCTCCGAATGGGAGACGGTCGAGTTCGCGTCATCGACAGCGAGTTGTAGTGCCGCAATCAATTCCGGGTCGTCGCGGAGTTCGGCGGCCGTGGCTCCGTCGGCCTTGCCGTTCTCGGCACCCCAGTGCCCGAGCACGTCCGCGTCCACCGTCAGCAACGCAGCGATGAACGGTCGGCCGTCGCCGACCACCACGGCCTGCGAGACCAGCGGATGCGAGCGCATCCGATCCTCGAGGGGACCCGGAGACACGTTCTTGCCGCCGGCGGTGACCAGTAGGTCCTTCTTGCGGCCGGTGATGGTCAGGAATCCGTCGTCGTCGAGGGCACCGAGGTCGCCGGTGCGGAACCAGCCGTCGTCGAAGGCGTCGGCGGTGGCTTGGTCGTTGTGCCAGTAGCCGTCGAAGATGACGCCGCCGGCCAGCTCGATCTCACCGTCCTCGGCGATGCGTACGCTGTTGCCGCCCATCGGTTGCCCGACACTGCCGATCCGTTGTGCCCCTGGCACATTCACGCAGTGCGCCGCGGTGGACTCGGTCAGGCCGTAGCCCTCGTAGATCGGCACACCCACACCGCGGAAGAAATGACCCAGCCGCGGCATCAGCGCACCGCCACCTGAGATGGCCAACCAGCATTCACCACCGAGCGCTGACTTCAGTTTCGAGTACACCAGCCGATCTGCCACCTTGTGCTGCAACCGCAGCGACAACGACGGCTTACCCGTGTCGAGCGCCTCGCTGTAGCGCACCGCGGTGTTCTCGGCAAAATCGAAGATCGCCTTCTTGGCCGCACCACCCTTGGCTGCGGATTGTGCGGCGGAGTCACGGACCTTTTCGAATACCCGCGGTACGCCGAGGATGACGTGCGGCTTGAACCGCGAAAACTGTCCGACGATGGTGCTGAAGTCCGACCAGTGCGCCTGCGTCCCACCCGCCTCGAACATCGCCAGCGACACCGCGCGGGCCAGGACATGCGCCAGCGGCAGGAACGTCAGCATGCGATTGCCGGGGATGGCGACCGTACCGATGCTGGCCGTCAGGATGCCCCGGACCTCGGACAGGAAGTTCCGATGTGTGAGCTGACAGCCTTTCGGGCGACCGGTGGTCCCGGAGGTGTACACCAGGGACGCGAGGTCGTCGGCGCGGATCTGTGCGATGCGCTCCTGGACGCTGCTCTCACTCTGCTCGCGGCCGGCGGCGATCAGGGTGTCGACCGCACCCTCATCGATGGCCAGGGCGTCGACACCGACGGTCGCGAACGCCGCTGTGTGTACGGCAGATTCCCCGATCGCCAGCACCGCACCGGAATCCTCGACGATCCACCGGATCTGATCCAACGAGGAGGAGTCGTAGATCGGGACCGACACCGCCCCGGCCGCCCAGATGGCGAAGTCGAAGAGGGACCACTCGAAGCGGGTGGCCGACAGCAATGCCACCCGGTCCCCCGGTTGCACGCCGCGCGCGATGAGTCCCTTCGCGACGCCGGTCACCAGTTCGGCGAAATCGGTGGCGGTGACATCGCGCCAGGTGTCGCCGTCGGGACGGGAGAACAGCACCAGGTCCGGTGTCTGCTCGGCGTGCCGGTAGACCGTTCGCACCAGGGCGTCGTCGTCGGCGATGGTGAACTTTGCTGTAGCCGTGTACTCACGCACTGTGGTCATCTCCGGGTGTCTCGGTACCCGTGCGGACGGGCGTGGTCTTGGAACGGAAGTGGTGAAGCATGGTTGCGAACTCATCGACGTCGCTTGTCGACCAGTCCTGGACGCGGTCCTGCACTTGCTCGAGCCGCTCGCGGTCGGTGACGGCGAGAACGTCGCTGCCCAGGTCGGTCAAGGTGAGCGGGTGTCCCTGCCGCACCGGACCCGGTGCCACCAGGATCCAGCCGGCGTCGACGCATTGCCGAAGTTGGCGTGACACCGTCGAGCGGTGCACCTCGAATGCATCCGAGATGTCGGTGGCCCGGCAACCGGGGTGACGCGCGATGTACGACAGAACCGAGTGCTGAGCAAAGGTGGCCGATCCCTCGGCCGGGCGTTCGCCCGTCATCACCTCACGGACCAGGTACACGAGTTCTTCGTGTACCTGCGCGACTGCCCCACTTCTGTCGTGTTGCATGACGCAACTATAACGCTGTGGGCAGAGTGGACGGCGGTCGCCCGCCGGTCAGCGCGCCGGTTGCCGATCTGATCTCGTGAGCCGGACCCGCAGCGTTTTCGCTACGGGCCGTGCACCCGATCAATTGATCGCAGAACCGTTCCACAACACATCAAAGAACTGCGCTGCCATCAGTTCTTCCTTCTTGTTCCGGCTGAGTCCCAACGTCTTGCGGTACTTCAGGACATGCTGCAACGACAACGCCGAATACAACAGCGGTAGTCGATCGTGCGGCTGTTCGTAGACATCAGCCGCGCCCCGGACAGCGGCGAAATCGGTACGCGCACGGGTCGGATGTTTCAGCGCATCGCGCAACGCGGCAGCTTTGATCGCCCGCTTGCGTCCGGCCGGGACCACGACCGGGGAGTCGGGCCTGGGGCCGAACAGTGCCGCATCGAACTCCTCCGGCGTTGCGACTGTACAACCCGCCGTCGGGCGCGGGTTGCACTCGACCATGTGGTGCACGCCGTCGTCTGTCATCAGGTAGTCGAAACTGATCTGACCGTGCCAATCCAGTTCGCGCGCAATGGTTTGCGCAGCTTCCAATGATTCCGGTGAGTCCACCGACTCGTAGACGATGCCACCGCGACCGTCGATGGTGAGTGCGTGCTCGTAGCAGGAGTGCAAGACCACTTCGCCGTGATGAACCACGCTCCAGCTGCACCGGTCGACGCCGCGTAGGTACTCCTGCACCAGCCACGGGTCCTCGGGGGTGGGCGTGATGTCCTCGAGTGATCCTTCCCCGGCCAGCTGGCCGGAGTTGGTGATGACATCAAGTCCACCTCGTCCGAAGGCCGCCCGAGCGAACCAGTGGTCCCAGTGCGTCACCGCCTCGACGAGTTCACTGTTCGATGTCGCGACAATCGACGTCGCCACCGGTAGGCCCAACGATTCACAGATCCCACTGAAGCTCACTTTGTCGTGAACCTTCGCCAACGTCTCGAACGACGGGAAGAACAGTTCGGCGCGACCTTCAAAACGGTCACGATGCGCGGCGAGGTAGAACACTTCCTCGAACATCGGGAGAAGCCAATTGATCTCGTGCTTGTCGATCAGAGCATCGACCGCGTCGATGAACGCAGCGGTGTCCTGCACTGGCGCCGGCACCTGGACGTGCCGCGCTGCACCCCGCGAATGACTGCCGGGCGACGCCCTGAAGGTGTCGGCAGCGGTGACGTCCCTGTCCGCCGCCCCCAGCTTGCGGATTTCATCGACCGCGAACGGCATGCGCGACGTGGTCACCAGCAGCCGAGGCTCAGGGGTGCTCATATCGTCGGATACTACGCACCAGACGCCCTGGCTGTGCCCAGATAACGTCGAGGACCTCAGAAATGGCCTGGACATAGCAAAATACCCTGTATTCGAGTCCATTGCTGGAATCGGATACAGGGTATTCGCAAATTGTGTTCGGCGGTGTCCTACTCTCCCACACTGATTAGGGTGCAGTACCATCGGCGCTGGTAGGCTTAGCTTCCGGGTTCGGAATGGGACCGGGCGTTTCCCTACCGCTATAGCCGCCGTAACAATGTGAAACAACCATCGTCACAAATCAAGTCAATGATTAGTGCTGATCATTTGTTTGTTTGTGTGTTGTTTCAGATATTGCACAGTGGATGCGTGACAAACTTTGTTTGTTTTGGTTGTAAGTCCTCGGCCGATTAGTACCAGTCACCTGCACCCGTTACCGGGCTTCCAGTTCTGGCCTATCTACCCCATGGTCTGTAGGGGGCCTTAACCCTGCTAAGAGGGTGAGAAACCTCATCTTGGAACAGGCTTCCCGCTTAGATGCTTTCAGCGGTTATCCCTTCCGAACGTAGCTAACCAGCGGTGCCCTTGGTAGGACAACTGGCACACCAGAGGTTCGTCCGTCCCGGTCCTCTCGTACTAGGGACAGGTTTCCTCAAGTTTCTTACGCGCGCGGCGGATAGAGACCGAACTGTCTCACGACGTTCTAAACCCAGCTCGCGTGCCGCTTTAATGGGCGAACAGCCCAACCCTTGGGACCTACTCCAGCCCCAGGATGCGACGAGCCGACATCGAGGTGCCAAACCATCCCGTCGATATGGACTCTTGGGGAAGATCAGCCTGTTATCCCCGGGGTACCTTTTATCCGTTGAGCGACACCGCTTCCACTTGCCGGTGCCGGATCACTAGTCCCGACTTTCGTCCCTGCTCGACATGTACGTCTCACAGTCAAGCTCCCTTGTGCACTTACACTCAACACCTGATTGCCAACCAGGCTGAGGGAACCTTTGGGCGCCTCCGTTACATTTTAGGAGGCAACCGCCCCAGTTAAACTACCCACCAGGCACTGTCCCTGAACCAGATCATGGTCCGAAGTTAGATGTCCAATACGATCAGAGTGGTATTTCAACAACGACTCCACACACACTGGCGTGCATGTATCACAGTCTCCCACCTATCCTACACAAACCGAACCGAACAACAATACCAAGCTATAGTGAAGGTCCCGGGGTCTTTTCGTCCTGCCGCGCGTAACGAGCATCTTTACTCGTAATGCAATTTCGCCGAGTCTGTGGTTGAGACAGCAGAGAAGTCGTTACGCCATTCGTGCAGGTCGGAACTTACCCGACAAGGAATTTCGCTACCTTAGGATGGTTATAGTTACCACCGCCGTTTACTGGGGCTTAAATTCTCAGCTTCACCACCGAAGTGATTAACCGGTCCTCTTAACCTTCCAGCACCGGGCAGGCGTCAGTCCGTATACATCGTCTTACGACTTCGCACGGACCTGTGTTTTTAGTAAACAGTCGCTTCTCTCTGGTCTCTGCGACCACACCCAGCTCAG